>NZ_JBOIUB010000007.1:0-306107 GCF_050749885.1 Zooshikella sp. RANM57
GTGAAACTGCTCAGCGCCGATGGTAGTGTGGCGTTTCGCCATGTGAGAGTAGGACATCGTCAAGCGCTTATTGGAAGCCCTGGTACTGTTGTGCCGGGGCTTTTTACTTTAGGGATTTTGCTTAGTAGTAAAGGTACTAGTTTAGAAGATAAGTTTTTAATGGCTACTTTTCCTACTTTGAATTTTATCTCTATCCTTCTCATCTTTGTTTGTCTTTTGTTGCCTTACAACTCCCTCCTAACTTATTCTTGTACACTTTCCTTTATATATTCCCTCTCTATTTAGACTTGTGACATGAAGGCTCTTTTAGAAATATTAAGTGATGGCAAATTTCACTCTGGAGAAGCTTTAGGAAAAAGCTTAGGAGTGACTCGTGCTGCTGTATGGAAAAAGCTAAAAAGCCTACAGTCTTTGGGGCTGCGTTTAGATTCTGTACCAGGTAAAGGATATAGGGTACAGAAAGGCGTTGAGTTACTTGAAAAACAAAAAATTACTAAAGAGTTAAGATCAGGTTTTGCTGATAGTTTAGAAATGGATTTTTTTGTCACGATACCTTCATCAAATGATGTCGCTATGAGTAAAGCGCGCTCTGGTATTAAAAAAAATTATTTTTGTTTTACTGAACACCAAAGTCTTGGGCGTGGTCGTAGAGGTAGAACTTGGGTTAGTCCTCTTGGAAATAACTTGTACTTTTCTACATTATGGACGTTTTATAATGGCATTGCTGGATTGGAAGGACTTAGTTTGGCGGTGGGACTAACTGTTGTAAAAGGACTTGAGCAATTAGGTGTACAGCAGCTAGCACTTAAATGGCCAAATGATGTGCTTTTAGCAGGAAAAAAAGCTGCGGGCGTCTTATTGGAGGTGATGGGGGATCCAGCAGGAGAATGCCAAGTAATTATTGGGATAGGTATAAACATTGATTTGCCTACGACAAGTGAGGCAGAAAAAGAGATTAACCAATCTATAGCTGCAGTTAGCCAGTATACCCCAAACAAAGTCACTCGAAACAAACTTGCTGCTGTATTAATAGGTAAATTAAGTGAGATGTTAACTATATTTCAGCAAGAAGGCTTTGGTTATTTTCTGAATGACTGGCAAAACTATGATGCTTTTTTCGAGCAGCCAGTAAATATTATCCATGGACAGCAAAATATACCTGGTGTAGCGAAAGGCGTTGATGTATCAGGGGGGATTAAAGTGCTTACTGCAGACGGCTTGGTGGTATATAAAGGTGGTGAAGTTTCTTTGCGTAGAAGAATAGAATCTTATGGCTAATATATGGCAGCTTGACGCGGGCAACTCACGCATAAAATTACGGGTACTGCAAAACAGTCAAGTTATTCACTGCGATGCTTTTGACTCAGAGGATTCATTTATCAGTTATCTGCGAGATAAAGCAGAAAGTATTGATGAAATTCAACTGGCGTGTGTTTGGAGTGAAGAGCGTAAGAAAAAATTAATTGAAATAATTGTCAATGCATGTGGCTGCGAACTGAGAGTTGCAAAGGTAAAAAAGGAATTTGCTGGGTTGAAAATTGCTTATCAGGATGAAAACTCTCTTGGAATTGATCGCTGGCTAAGTATGCTGGCTATTCAAACTCAATTCCCAGATGAAGTTATACTATTAATTAGTCTTGGTACTGCAATAACAATTGATATTGTGAATAAAAAAGGGACTCATGAGGGAGGCTATATTATTCCAGGTTTTCGCTTGTTACATGAATCGCTTGTTAAAAATACTGGACAAGTGCGATTCACCAGTAATGAGTTAAATGAGATGACATTAGGACGGTCAACAACTCAAGCTGTGAATAATGGCATTCGAAGACTTGTGGTAAGCATGTTGAGGTCTTTGATAGCAGATCAAAGTTTACATGTTGATAGGGTTATTCTAGCTGGGGGGGATGCTGAGTATGTTAAAGCATTGGCAACCATTGATGCAGAAATTAAGCAAGATTTAATATTTGAAGGTCTTGCTCTGGCTTTCCATAAACAGGACTGAGAATGCGCTGGATTTTTTTAACCCTATTATTAGCAAATGGTTTTTTGTATGGGTATTTTTGGTATCAAGGAAATCATAGAAACCCTGTTCAAGTTGAACCAGAGATAGTGGAAGCTTTTTCTGAAGGAAAAGGGATTCAGTTACTAACAGAAGTGAATCCAACAAAGCTTGAAAAACTAGATCAAAATAATACGACTGTTACTGTTCCTCAAAAAACACCCCATGAGCCTGAACGGTTTTGTATAGGGCTTGGACCTTTTACTGAAATTGCTCCTTTTAAAGAGGTTCAGCAGCGTTTTTTTGCATTAGGTGTTCAGCCAGATGTTGAAAAACAGCATATTGAAACAGAGCCTGATTACTGGGTTTATATTCCTTCACAACCATCAAGAAAATACGCGTTACGAAAATTAAAAGAGCTGCAAGAGCAAAATATTGATAGTTATATAATTAATGATGGTGAGCTGAAAAATGGCATCTCACTTGGTTTATTCACTAAGAAAACATCGGCAGATAAGCTGCAAAAGAACATTGCTCAAGCTGGGTATAATGTAAAAGTTAAGCGAGTTGAGCGTTTTAAAGACGAAATTTGGCTTATTTTTGCACCAGACCAAGCTGATCTAGTGGGTGATAAAATCTGGGTCGAGATCGCAAAAAAATATCATTACATAGAAAAAAGAAGAAATCGTTGTAAACCCATTGCATCTTATATAAATATCCCTTAGAATTGCGCCCGCGATTGAGGGAGAGCCGGTATAGCTCAGTTGGTAGAGCAACTGACTTGTAATCAGTAGGTCCTGGGTTCGACTCCTAGTGCCGGCACCAAGCCTAAAATCAATCGTTCCTCTTTTGGTGGGGTTCCCGAGTGGTCAAAGGGATCAGACTGTAAATCTGACGCGCGAGCTTCGAAGGTTCAAATCCTTCCCCCACCACCAAATTTTTCACTATGATTGTTTAAGTGGTAATGTGCGGGCGTCGTATAATGGCTATTACCTCAGCCTTCCAAGCTGATGATGCGGGTTCGATTCCCGCCGCCCGCTCCATATTTTTCAGGTTGCTCATATAGCTCAGTCGGTAGAGCACTTCCTTGGTAAGGAAGAGGTCACCGGTTCAAATCCGGTTATGAGCTCCAGTTTAAAGAGAAGAGGGTGGAACATAGTTCTACCCTTATTTGTGTTGTAGATCTTCGTCTGGTAGGAGATGGTCTCGATGGCTAAAGCTAAGTTTGAGCGTAATAAGCCGCACGTTAACGTGGGTACTATTGGCCACGTTGACCACGGTAAAACTACATTGACAGCAGCCCTGACTCGCGTTTGTGCGGAAACTTGGGGTGGTGAAGTTAAAGCGTTTGACCAAATTGATAACGCACCTGAAGAGCGTGAGCGTGGTATCACTATCTCAACTGCACACGTTGAGTATGACTCTCCAAATCGTCACTATGCACACGTAGATTGCCCAGGGCACGCTGACTACGTTAAAAACATGATCACTGGTGCGGCGCAAATGGATGGAGCAATCCTGGTTTGTTCTGCAGCAGACGGCCCCATGCCTCAAACGCGTGAGCACATCCTGTTGTCTCGTCAGGTGGGCGTTCCTTACATCGTCGTATTCCTAAACAAAGCAGATATGGTTGACGATGAAGAGCTATTAGAGCTGGTTGAAATGGAAGTGCGTGAACTGTTGAACGAATATGAGTTCCCAGGAGACGACACGCCAATCATTACTGGTTCTGCGTTGATGGCATTAGAAGGCAAAGACGACAACGAAATGGGTGTTTCTGCGGTTGTTAAGCTAGTAGAAACATTGGATGAGTACATCCCACAGCCAGAGCGTGCCATTGATCAGCCTTTCTTGATGCCAATCGAGGACGTATTCTCAATTTCTGGTCGTGGTACTGTGGTAACAGGCCGTGTTGAGCGTGGTATTGTTAAAGTGGGTGACGAAGTAGAAATCATTGGTCTGCGTGACACCACCAAGACCACAGTAACAGGTGTAGAAATGTTCCGTAAGCTGCTTGACGAAGGTCGTGCAGGTGAGAACGTTGGTGCCTTGTTGCGTGGTACTAAGCGTGATGACGTTGAACGTGGTCAAGTATTGGCTATCCCGGGCTCTATTACGCCACACACTAAGTTTGAATCAGAAGTTTACGTGCTGAGTAAAGAAGAAGGTGGACGTCACACCCCATTCTTCAAAGGTTACCGTCCTCAGTTCTACTTCCGTACTACTGATGTGACAGGTGCATGTGAGTTGCCAGAAGGTGTTGAGATGGTAATGCCAGGCGACAACGTGCAGATGAAAGTAACATTGATTGCGCCAATTGCGATGGAAGAAGGTCTACGCTTTGCGATCCGTGAAGGTGGCCGTACTGTTGGCGCTGGTGTTGTTGCTAAGATTATCGAGTAAACCGCTTTACAAATTAAGGTGTGAGCTGCATAATGTGCGGCTCTGCACTACAGATACAGGCCAGTAGTTCAATTGGTAGAGCACCGGTCTCCAAAACCGGGGGTTGGGGGTTCGACTCCCTCCTGGCCTGCCATTTAAAGTTTCCCGCAAGCTTGATGAGGCGCTTACTTCTATGAGTTCCAAAGCTGAAAGCGATAACAGCAATCAGTCAGGTTCTACTAAGACCTTGGATGGTCTGAAGTGGTGTCTGGTTGTTATTGTTGTCGGAGTTGGCGTCTACGGCAATCACTACTTTGCAAAGTACTATGAACAATTCTTGTTGTATAGGGTTTTAGGCCTATTGGTGCTGGCTCTATTTGCAGGTTTTGTTGCATTCAGTACGGAAAAAGGCAGCCGCTTCTGGACGTTATTGAAAGATGCAAAGGCTGAAATAAGAAAAGTAGTTTGGCCAACTCGTCAGGAAACCACACAAACGACACTTATCGTAGTTGCTGCTGTTTTATTAGTAGGGCTATTTTTGTGGGGACTTGACTCCTTGCTAAGCTGGATAGTAAATAGTTTGATTGGGTAACATAACATGGCGAAGCGTTGGTATGTGGTTCATGCCTATTCCGGCTTTGAAAAGCAGGTGATGCGGTCTATCAAAGAGCGTATTGAGCTGCATGAAATGCAAGATCAGTTTGGTGAGGTTTTAGTACCGACTGAAGAAGTCGTTGAAATTCGTGGTGGGCAAAAACGAAAAAGTGAACGTAAATTTTTTCCTGGCTACGTATTAGTAGAAATGGAAATGAATGACGACACTTGGCACCTTATTAAGGATACACCACGGGTGATGGGTTTTATCGGCGGAACTGCAGATAAGCCTGCACCAATCACTAAACGAGAAGCTGACGCTATCCTTCGCCGAGTACAAGATGGTTCTGATAAGCCCAAACCAAAAACCTTATTTGAACCAGGTGAAGTCGTCCGTGTTATTGATGGTCCATTTAGTGACTTTAATGGTGTGGTTGAAGAAGTTAACTACGAGAAAAACCGTTTACAAGTTGCTGTATTAATTTTTGGTCGTTCTACACCGGTTGAATTAGAATTCACCCAAGTAGAAAAAGGTTAGTTGAATTTTAGTAGCTTCCCCTCACTGCTGTTGCGGTGAGGGGTTGTTACGTCTATAAAAGCTGTTCAAACAGGGGAGCCGAAAGGCGTTTAACCCAACTGAGGTAGTGTAATGGCTAAAAAAGTCCAAGCATATGTAAAACTGCAAATTCCTGCAGGTCAAGCAAATCCAAGTCCACCTGTTGGTCCTGCTCTGGGTCAGCAAGGTGTGAATATTATGGAGTTCTGTAAAGCGTTTAATGCTAAAACGCAAGGTATGGAACCCGGGTTGCCTACACCAGTTGTTATCACTGTTTATAGTGACCGTAGTTTTACGTTTGAAACTAAAACTCCACCTGCATCTGTACTACTGAGAAAAGCACTTAAGCTGAAAAAAGGTAGCAGTCGTCCTAATACTGAAAAAGTAGGCACTGTGACTCGTGAGCAATTGGAAGATATTGCTAAGCAGAAAGAGCCTGACTTAACAGCAGCTGATTTAGATGCTGCTGTACGTACCATAGCTGGAAGTGCTCGTAGTATGGGCTTGAATGTGGAGGGTGTGTAAATGGCTAAAATGACTAAGCGACTGAAGATGATCGCAGAAAAGGTTGAAGCCAATAAAGCATATCCTATTGAAGATGCTGCAAAATTACTGGCTGAAATTTCTACAGTTAAGTTTTGTGAATCTTTTGACGTGGCAGTTAACTTAGGTGTTGACCCACGTAAATCAGATCAGGTTGTTCGTGGCTCCACTGTACTTCCTAATGGAACTGGTAAAGACGTTCGTGTAGCGGTATTTACTCAAGGGGCAAATGCAGATGCTGCGAAAGAAGCTGGTGCTGATCTTGTTGGCATGGAAGATCTGGCTGAAGAAGTAAAAGCTGGAAATCTTAATTTCGACGTTGTTATTGCTTCTCCTGATGCAATGCGCGTTGTAGGCCAATTAGGTCAGATTCTTGGGCCTCGTGGTTTGATGCCCAACCCAAAAGTTGGCACTGTAACTCCTAATGTTGCAGAAGCTGTAAAAAATGCTAAGGCTGGTCAGGTGCGTTACCGTACTGACAAAAACGGCATCATTCATTGTGGTGTTGGTAAAGTTGGTTTTGCACCAGAAGCTGTTAAGCAGAACATTGAAGCACTGTTGGTAGACCTTAAAAAGGCTAAGCCTTCATCTTCAAAAGGTGTTTATATGCGCAAGGTTACCCTGTCTACCACTATGGGGCCAGGTATAGCTATTGATATGGCATCACTAAACATCTAATACCCAACTTTGGGGCTCTTGCCAGCTCTTTTCAGTGAGGCAGGGGCTGTCAAAGACCGTAGGGGTCAGCATTTTGCTGACTTAATCTTCCTACGTAGATGGTGTTGTTTCTAGACCTCTTATCTAGAGCCCTTCACCGTATATTTCATGAGATACTTCTGTATCTCGGTGGTTTTAAACCACATTACGGTTATACCCAGGAGTAAAGCCGATGGCATTAAGACTCGAAGACAAGAAAGCGATTGTCGCTGAGGTCAACGAGGCTGCCGGAAGCGCTTTATCCGCTGTGATTGCTGACTATCGTGGTCTTACGGTTAGTCAGTTAACTGCGCTGCGCAAGCAGGCTCGTGAAGGTAAGGTTTATCTTCGCGTTGTTCGTAACACGCTTGTTCGTCGTGCAGTTGTTGGTACTGATTTTGAGTGTCTGACAGAGGCTCTGACAGGACCAACTATTTTAGCATTCTCTAAAGAAGATCCAGGTGCAGCAGCACGTTTGATCAAAGATTTTGCTAAAGAAAACAAACAGTTGGAAGTAAAAGCGCTGTCCATTGGTGGCAAGCTACTAGGTGCAGATCAAATTGATGTGTTGGCGAAGATGCCAACCCGCGAAGAAGCATTGGCTATGCTTGCTCGCGTAACAATTGCACCTGTGACCAAGCTGGCACGTGCTTTAAACGATATCCCAACACGCGTTACTCGCGTTATTGCAGCTGTTCGCGATCAGAAGCAAGAAGCTGCTTAATTTATTGTTGGTTTATCGCTTACGTAGTAAAAGTTTTTACACAGTTTACAGGAGATAAGAGTCATGGCTCTGTCTAAAGACGATATTTTGAATGCAATTGCTGAAATGAGCGTAATGGAAGTTGTTGAGCTTGTTGAAGCAATGGAAGAAAAATTTGGTGTTTCTGCTGCTGCTGCACCTGTAGCTATTGCTGCTGGCCCAGCTGCTGCTGAAGCTGCAGAAGAGAAGACTGAATTTGACGTGATTCTGGCTGGTGCTGGTGATAAGAAAGTTAACGTAATCAAAGTAGTACGTGGCTTAACTGGTCTTGGCCTGAAAGAAGCTAAAGCACTAGTTGACGGTGCTCCTTCTCCATTGAAAGAAGGTGTATCTAAAGAAGAAGCTGAAGCAGCTAAGAAAGAGCTGGAAGAAGCTGGTGCCACTGTGGAAGTTAAGTAATTCTGCAGGATTTTGCACCAAAGCAAGCCTAATATTAATTAGTGCTTATGGCTGGTGCCTCCGGGCACCGGCCTTTTTCCGTTGTGATATGAAAATTTGATGGTCCATTTAGGGCAGGTTATATACCGCGTCGGGTATTTATTATAAGAGCAATACCTTGTTCTTGATCAACACAGTGGCGCTAATAATGCTTGTTAGGCCGCAATGATTAGCAGGTGACCAAGCTGGGGAACGCTAATGGCATACTCGTTTACTGAGAAAAAACGTATCCGCAAGGATTTCGGCAAGCTGCCGCATGTAATGGATATACCCTATCTCCTAGCAATCCAGTTGGATTCCTATCGCAAGTTTTTGCAATCGGGAGAAAGGGAAAGCCGCAAAGACTATGGCTTGCATGCCGCGTTCAAATCAGTCTTTCCTATTGTCAGTTATTCTGGCAATGCTGCATTGGAATACGTCAGTTATAAACTGGGAGAGCCGGCATTTGATGTTAAAGAGTGTCAGCTTAGAGGTATAACCTATGCAGTACCTTTAAGAGTTAAAGTTCGGTTGATTATTTATGATAAAGATTCAGCCAACAAAGCAATAAAAGATATTAAAGAGCAAGAAGTCTATATGGGAGAAATCCCATTAATGACGGATAACGGTACGTTTGTAATTAATGGAACTGAGCGAGTTATTGTTTCTCAGCTACACCGTTCTCCTGGCGTCTTTTTTGACCATGATAAAGGTAAAACACACTCTTCTGGAAAATACCTCTATTCTGCGAGAGTTATTCCTTATCGTGGTTCATGGCTTGATTTTGAGTTTGATCCAAAAGACCTGTTGTATGTTCGTATAGACCGTCGTCGTAAGTTACCTGCAACAATATTGCTGCGTGCACTTGGCTATACTGCTGAGCAAATTCTGGACATGTTTTTTGAAACGACAACGTTTCATATGTCAGAACAAGGTATCACGTTTGAACTAATTGCTGATCGTCTACGTGGTGAGGCAGCAACCTTCGATATTAAAGATACTGAAGGTAATGTCATAGTTGAAAGTGGTCGACGTATTACTGCTAAGCATATTCGCCAACTGCAAAAAGCCAATATTAAACACCTTGAAGCACCACTGGAATTTTTAATTGGCAAAGTTATCGCTAAAGACTTGGTCAATCCTGCAACGGGTGAAATTGTTGCGCCATGTAATGTTGAAATTACTGCAGACATTATTGAAAAAGCCGTCAATAACAACATTAAGGTAGTTGAAGCTCTTTATATCAATGAGCTGGATAGTGGTCCTTATATCTCGGATACATTGAAAGCTGATAGTACTAACAGCCAGTTAGAGGCATTAGTTGAAATTTATCGGATGATGCGTCCTGGTGAGCCACCTACTAAAGAAGCAGCTGAAGCACTTTTTGAAAATCTCTTTTTCTCAGCAGAGCGTTATGACTTATCTGCTGTAGGTCGAATGAAGTTCAACCGTCGCTTAGGTCGCGGTGTTGATGAAGGTCCCGGTGTTCTTGATAACAATGACATCATTGATGTTATGGGATTGTTAGTCTCTATTCGAAACGGTAAAGGTGAAGTGGATGATATTGATCATCTTGGTAACCGTCGTATTCGAAGTGTAGGCGAGATGGCTGAGAACCAGTTCCGTGTAGGTTTGGTACGTGTTGAGCGTGCAGTAAAAGAACGCTTAAGCATGGCTGAGTCAGAAGGTTTAATGCCTCAGGACCTAATTAACGCAAAACCTGTTGCGGCTGCGATCAAAGAATTTTTTGGTTCTAGTCAGTTGTCGCAGTTCATGGACCAGAATAACCCCTTGTCTGAGGTTACTCACAAGCGTCGTGTTTCTGCGTTAGGCCCTGGTGGTCTTACTCGTGAACGTGCTGGGTTTGAGGTTCGTGACGTACACCCGACTCATTATGGACGTGTGTGTCCTATCGAAACACCTGAAGGTCCAAACATTGGTTTGATCAACTCATTGGCAACCTATGCGCGAACCAATGCTTATGGTTTCCTTGAGAGTCCTTACCGGAAAGTTGTCGATGGTATAGTTACTGATGAAATTGAATATTTATCAGCCATCGAAGAAGGTGAATATGTCGTAGCACAGGCTAACGCTGAAGTTGATGAAGAGATGCGTTTGACAGATGCGCTCGTTAACGTGCGGCATCGTAATGAGTTTACCTTGATGCCTCCTGAAAATGTTAACTATATGGACGTTTCTCCTCGTCAGGTAGTGTCAGCAGCGGCTTCTTTGATTCCATTCTTGGAGCATGACGATGCTAACCGGGCATTGATGGGATCGAACATGCAACGCCAGGCTGTGCCTACGCTACGTGCTGAAAAGCCACTCGTGGGTACTGGTATGGAGCGCAATGTTGCCAGTGACTCGGGTGTTTGTGTGATTGCGCGTCGTGGTGGGGTAATTGAGTCTGTTGATGCGGGTCGTATCGTGATTCGTGTTAATCAGGATGAAATTATCACAGGTGAAGCAGGTGTTGAAATTTACAACCTGACTAAGTACACACGTTCTAACCAGAATACCTGTATTAATCAGCAGCCTTTAGTGAAAACGGGCGATGTTGTAAACCGTGGTGATGTTTTGGCTGATGGACCCTCAGTTGATATGGGTGAGTTGGCACTGGGTCAAAACATGCGTGTCGCGTTCATGCCTTGGAATGGTTACAACTTTGAGGATTCCATTCTTATCTCTGAACGTGTGGTTCAAGAAGACCGTTTTACCACTATTCATATTCAAGAACTGACCTGTGTAGCACGTGATACTAAGTTAGGTCCAGAAGAAATTACTTCTGATATTCCTAATGTGGGTGAAGGTGCACTCTCTAAGTTAGACGAGTCTGGAATTGTTTATGTGGGTGCTGAAGTAGGCAGTGGTGACATTCTTGTTGGTAAAGTAACACCTAAAGGTGAAACTCAATTAACGCCAGAAGAAAAACTATTGCGTGCAATTTTTGGTGAGAAAGCATCTGATGTAAAAGACACATCACTGAGAGTACCTACCAGTGTTAAAGGTACTGTTATTGATGTTCAGGTCTTTACCCGTGATGGTGTTGAAAAAGACCAGCGTGCTATCTCTATCGAAAAAGCTCAGCTTGATGAAGTCCGCAAAGACTTGAATGAAGAGTTTCGTATTGTTGAGCAGGCAACCTTTGAGCGGTTGCGTGTAGCGCTGGTTGGGCAAGCCGCTGAAGGTGGTCCAAACTTGAAAAAAGGTGACATAATTTCAGATGCTTACCTTGACGAGCTTGAGCACAAGAATTGGTTTAAGTTGCGCATGGCTGATGATGCCCTTAATGAGCAACTTGAAGCGGCCCAAAAGCAATTGCTAGAGCGTCGTGAGCAGTTAGATCAACGCTTTGAAGACAAAAAGAAAAAGCTGCAAAGTGGTGACGACCTTGCACCAGGTGTCCTGAAAATTGTTAAGGTGTATTTGGCGATTAAACGTCGTATACAGCCTGGCGATAAAATGGCTGGACGTCATGGTAACAAAGGGGTTATCTCCGTCATCATGCCTGTAGAAGATATGCCTTACGATGAAAACGGCACGCCCGTTGATATCGTACTTAACCCTCTAGGTGTACCTTCGCGGATGAACGTAGGTCAGATTCTGGAAACTCACCTTGGTCTAGCTGCCAAAGGTCTTGGTGAAAAAATTAATCGTATGCTGGAGGCACAACGCTCCATTGCTGAAATACGAGAGTTTCTGGATCAAGTTTACAATGGCACTGGAGAAGGCCGTTATGAAGATCTTAATTCATTAACTGATGAGGAAGTCATTGAGTTGGCTAAAAACCTTGAAAAAGGTGTGCCAATGGCAACTCCAGTTTTTGATGGTGCTAAAGAGAAAGAAATCAAGGCATTGCTCCGGCTAGCTGATATGCCTGAATCAGGTCAAATGAGGCTTAGTGATGGGCGGACAGGTGACCTGTTTGATCGGCCAGTAACTGTTGGCTATATGTACATGTTGAAACTGAATCACTTGGTTGATGACAAGATGCATGCTCGTTCAACTGGTTCTTATAGCCTTGTTACACAACAGCCACTGGGTGGTAAAGCTCAGTTTGGTGGTCAGCGCTTTGGAGAAATGGAGGTCTGGGCACTTGAAGCATATGGTGCTGCTTATACCCTTCAGGAAATGCTTACTGTGAAGTCTGATGACGTAGCAGGTAGGACGAAGATGTATAAGAACATTGTTGACGGTGATCACCGAATGGAAGCTGGTATGCCCGAGTCGTTCAATGTACTGATTAAAGAAATCCGTTCATTGGGCATCGATATCGAACTGGAAAGCGAATAACGTTAGCTGGCTTATAGCTATGGGAGGCTTTGCCTCCCTCAGCGAGGAGAGAGGACCTTGAAAGACTTACTTAACCTTCTCAAACAAGGGCAATCTGAAGAATTTGATTCCATTCGTATCGGCTTGTCATCACCAGAGATGATTCGCTCATGGTCATACGGTGAAGTCAAGAAACCAGAAACGATTAACTACCGTACCTTCAAGCCCGAACGTGATGGTTTATTTTGTGCAAAAATCTTTGGCCCAGTTAAAGATTATGAGTGCTTATGTGGAAAGTACAAGCGCTTAAAGCACCGTGGTGTAATTTGTGAAAAGTGTGGCGTTGAAGTAGCACTGGCAAAAGTACGCCGTGAGCGCATGGGGCATATTGAGCTGGCTAGCCCAGTTGCACATATTTGGTTCCTTAAGTCACTACCTTCCCGTATTGGCTTAATGCTTGATATGACTCTGCGTGATATTGAGCGTGTGCTTTACTTTGAGTCTTATGTTGTGATCGATCCAGGTATGACAACGCTGGATAAAGGTCAGTTGCTTAATGATGAAGAATACTACGAAGCACTTGAAGAGTTTGGTGATGACTTTGATGCACGTATGGGTGCTGAGGCTATCCAGGCAATTTTGAAAGAAATTGACCTTGAAACAGAGATTGGCCAGCTACGTGAGGAAATTCCAAATACAAACTCTGAAACTAAGATTAAAAAGCTCACCAAACGTTTGAAGCTGATGGAAGCTTTCTACCATTCAGGAAATAACCCTGAGTGGATGATCTTGGATGTATTACCTGTATTGCCACCTGATTTACGTCCATTGGTACCTTTGGATGGTGGTCGTTTTGCTACATCTGATCTGAATGACCTTTATCGTCGAGTGATCAACCGTAATAACCGTTTGAAGCGTCTACTTGACTTGAGTGCGCCGGATATTATTGTGCGTAACGAGAAGCGTATGCTTCAAGAGGCTGTAGATGCACTGTTAGATAATGGTCGTCGTGGTCGAGCGATTACTGGCTCAAACAAACGGCCTTTGAAGTCCCTGGCTGACATGATCAAAGGTAAGCAGGGTCGTTTCCGTCAGAACTTGCTAGGTAAGCGGGTTGACTACTCTGGTCGTTCAGTAATTGTGGTTGGTCCTACGCTACGCTTACACCAGTGTGGATTGCCTAAAAAAATGGCACTTGAGTTATTCAAGCCATTCATTTTTGGCAAGCTTGAACACCGTGGCTTGGCAACAACTATTAAAGCTGCGAAAAAAATGGTCGAGCGTGAGACGGCAGAAGTTTGGGATATTCTTGCGGAAGTCATTCGTGAGCATCCTGTGCTACTGAACCGTGCACCGACCTTGCACCGTTTGGGTATCCAAGCATTTGAACCGGTATTGATTGAAGGTAAAGCAATTCAGTTACACCCGTTAGTCTGTGCGGCTTACAACGCGGACTTTGACGGTGACCAGATGGCCGTTCACGTACCGTTGACGCTTGAAGCACAGCTTGAAGCGCGTGCGTTAATGATGTCCACCAACAATATTCTAGCACCGGCAAATGGAGAGCCTATTATTGTTCCTTCTCAGGACGTGGTTCTTGGTCTTTATTATATGACCCGTGACGCAATCAACGTTCCTGGTGAAGGCATGGCATTTGCCGATATCCGTGAAGTGCACCGTGCTTACCGTGCAGGGAAAGTAGATTTGCATGCTCGAGTTAAAGTCCGTATCAGTGAAGTGAATAAGGATCATGATGGTAATGAAACCAGCAGAACCTTAATCGCCGATACAACTGTTGGTCGTGCACTTTTATTTGATGTTTGTCCAAAAGGGATTCCTTTTGAGCTGGTTAACCAGGCGATGGTTAAGAAGGCGATTTCTCGACTGATTAATACGTGTTATCGCAATGTGGGTTTGAAAGAAACCGTTATTTTTGCTGACCAGCTGATGTATACCGGTTTTCACTTTGCCACAATTTCTGGAAGCTCTATCGGCGTAAATGACTTCGAGATACCAAAAGAGAAGGTGGATATTATTGAGGCCGCAAACCGTGAAGTAGAAGAAATTGAAAATCAATTTGCTTCTGGTTTGGTAACTCAAGGTGAGAAATACAACAAAGTGATTGATATTTGGTCGCGTGCCAATGAGTTAGTAGCCAAGAAAATGATGGAAAGCTTGGGTACTGATTTGGTTGTTGACCGAGAAGGTAAAGAAGTTGGTCAACCATCATTTAACTCAGTGTATATGATGGCAGACTCTGGCGCTCGGGGTAGTGCTGCACAGATACGTCAGCTTGCAGGTATGCGGGGCTTGATGGCTAAGCCAGATGGCTCGATTATTGAAACGCCTATTACAGCAAACTTCCGTGAAGGATTAGACGTATTACAGTACTTTATTTCTACGCACGGTGCGCGTAAGGGGTTAGCGGATACAGCATTAAAAACGGCAAACTCAGGTTACTTAACACGTCGCTTGGTAGATGTGGCACAAGACTTGGTGGTGACTGGGGTTGATTGTGGCACTGAAGAAGGTTTGCATATGGCGCCCCATATTGAAGGCGGTGATGTTGTTGAGCCTCTTGGTGAGCGTATTCTTGGACGGGTTGTTGCACGAGATGTGATTCGCCCGGGAACAACCAGTGATATTGCCGTTCCAGCAGGAACACTTATTGATGAGCGCTGGGTTGAACGCCTTGAAAACTTAAACGTTGACGAAGTTATTGTTCGATCACCAATCACTTGTGAAACACGCTATGGTGTGTGTAGCAAATGTTATGGCCGTGATCTTGGCCGTGGTCATTTGGTCAATGTGGGCGAGGCAGTTGGTGTTATTGCTGCACAGTCAATTGGTGAGCCAGGTACACAGTTGACGATGCGTACTTTCCACATCGGTGGTGCGGCATCTCGAACCTCTGCAACTGACAGTGTTCAAGTCAAAAACAAAGGTAAAATCAGACTGCATAACCTGAAGTCAGTAGAACGGACAGATGGCACTTTAGTTGCTGTATCTCGCTCTGGTGAATTGGCTGTTGCTGATGAATTTGGTCGTGAGCGTGAGCGCTACAAACTACCTTATGGTGCAATGCTTTCTGTGAAAGATGGCAGTGATATTGAACCTGGTCAGATTGTTGCTAAATGGGATCCACATACTCACCCAATTATCACTGAGGTGGGTGGAACTGTATCATTCTCTGGAATGGAAGACGGCATTACCATTAAGCGCCAGACAGATGAGCTAACAGGGCTTTCTAATATTGAGGTTATTGATCCTAAAGATCGTCCAACAGCAGGTAAAGATATCCGACCTGCTGTAATGCTCCTTGATGAGTCTGGTAATGAGATTAAGTTCCCTAACTCTGACATGCCTGTTCAGTACTTCCTGCCTGCAAGTGCACTATTGAATTTAACCGATAATGCAAAAGTAGAGATTGGGGATGTTATTGCGCGGATTCCACAAGCCAGCTCAGGTAACAAAGATATCACGGGTGGTTTGCCTCGCGTTGCAGACTTGTTTGAGGCGCGGAAACCAAAAGAATCAGCAATCTTGGCTGAAATTAGCGGAACGATTAGTTTCGGTAAAGAAACCAAGGGTAAAAAGCGTTTGGTTATTTCTCCACCTGATGGTAGTGATAATCATGAAGAGCTTATTCCAAAATGGCGTCAGCTTAACGTGTTTGAAGGTGAGCAAGTGGCTCGTGGTGAGGTGATTGCCGACGGTCCTGCAAACCCACACGATATCCTTCGTCTGCAAGGTGTGAGTGCTCTGGCTAAGTATATCGTCAATGAAATTCAAGACGTTTACCGTTTACAAGGTGTAAAAATCAATGATAAGCACATTGAAACCATTCTGCGGCAAATGTTGAGAAAAGTTGAAGTAGCGGATGCTGGAGACTCTGATCTGATCAAAGGTGAGCAGTTAGAGTTTACTCATGTGCAGGAAGTTAACGAAACGCTTGCAACTGAGAATAAGTTTCCAGCTAAGTACGAACGTGTACTGCTGGGTATAACTAAAGCTTCATTGGCAACTGAGTCCTTTATTTCAGCAGCGTCTTTCCAGGAAACTACTAGGGTTCTGACTGAAGCTGCAGTAACTGGTAAGCAGGATCACTTAAGAGGCCTGAAAGAAAATGTTGTGGTAGGTCGATTGATTCCTGCGGGTACTGGACTAGCTTATCATAGTGAGCGTAAGCGTAAACGTGATCAAGCTTTAGCCAAAGCATCCACAACAAGTAAAGTCAGCGCGAGTGATGTAGAACAAGCCTTGAGTGAAGCATTGAACTCAGGTAACTCTTAATCACCTGTTACGGATATGCGACAAAGTGACAGCTCCTTTGTGAGCTGTCACTTGACTCGCACCTACTTGACTTTTACAATTTCGCGTCCTTAAAAAGGCGGGTTTTTCACCTGCTTTTTTTTGGCTCTTTATTATCCATTAGTTAGTAATTGGAGTTTGCATCCATGGCTACTATTAACCAGTTGGTTCGTAAGCCTCGCAAACGCAAAGTCGCTAAAAGTGACGTACCTGCGCTACAGGGTTGTCCTCAGCGTCGTGGCGTTTGTACACGTGTTTATACGACCACTCCTAAGAAGCCTAACTCAGCGCTTCGTAAAGTATGTCGTGTTAGATTGACCAACGGATTTGAAGTGACTTCCTACATTGGTGGTGAAGGTCATAACTTGCAAGAGCACAGTGTTGTGTTAATCCGTGGTGGACGGGTAAAAGACTTGCCAGGTGTGCGTTATCACACTGTACGTGGCAGCTTGGATACCCAAGGTGTTAATGATCGTAAGCAGGGCCGTTCTAAATACGGTACTAAGCGTCCTAAATAACGGATGTAGACTCACAGAACAATTTCGTTCTTTGAGCAAAGTTGCTTATCGGTAAGAGTAAGGCTAAGTGCTATTTTCTGACAGTATAAACAGTAAAAACTGTGGATCTTAGTTTCTTAGGTTCACCCTGAAGACCTATTGAGGGCTTATCATGCCAAGAAGACGTGTAGTCGCAAAGCGAGAAGTTTTACCAGATCCAAAGTACAAAAGTCAGACTTTGGCTAAGTTTATTAACCATGTAATGGTTAGTGGTAAAAAATCTGTTGCAGAAAGAATTGTTTATGGTGCTCTGGACAAAGTTGAAGAGCGCACTAAAGGCTCAGAGCCTTTAGATTTGTTTGAAAAAGCACTTGAGCAAGTTGCTCCAGTGGTCGAGGTTAAATCTCGTCGGGTTGGTGGTGCTACCTATCAAGTACCCGTTGAAGTACGTCCTTCTCGCCGGACTGCGTTAGCAATGCGTTGGTTAGTAGATGCGTCACGTAAGCGTGGTGAAAAATCTATGGCTTTGCGCTTGGCTGGTGAAATCTTAGATGCTGTTGACGGAAAAGGTTCTGCAGTTAAGAAACGTGAAGACGTGCATCGTATGGCTGAAGCCAACAAAGCGTTCTCCCACTACCGTTTCTAATGATCAGAGGATAGTGTCGTGGCTCGAAAAACCCCTATTAGTCGCTACCGTAATATCGGTATTTGTGCGCACGTAGACGCAGGTAAAACGACGACTACTGAACGAGTTCTGTTTTATACAGGTCTCTCTCATAAGATTGGTGAAGTGCATGATGGCGCTGCGACCATGGACTGGATGGCGCAGGAGCAGGAGCGCGGTATTACTATTACTTCAGCTGCAACAACCTGTTTTTGGCAGGGGATGAACAAGCAGTTTAGTGAGCACCGCATTAACATCATTGACACTCCAGGACACGTTGACTTCACAATCGAGGTAGAGCGTTCTTTGCGCGTACTTGATGGTGCTGTAGTAGTGCTTTGTGGTTCGTCTGGTGTTCAACCACAAACTGAAACAGTATGGCGTCAAGCGAATAAATATCATGTACCACGTATGGTCTTCGTAAATAAGATGGACCGTGCGGGCGCTGACTTCTTTATGGTTGTTGATCAGCTTAAAGATCGTCTAGGCGCTAACGCTGTACCAATTCAAATCAATATTGGTGCAGAAGACGAATTTAAAGGTGTTGTTGATTTGCTTCTTATGAAAGCCATTATGTGGAATGAAGCAGATCAAGGCATGACTTACCAGTTAGAAGATATCCCTGCAGACTTGCAAGATGTTGCTGCAGAGTGGCGCGAAAAAATGCTTGAAAGCGCTGCTGAAGCATCTGAAGAGTTGATGGAAAAATACCTTGAAGAAGGTGATCTTTCCGTTGAGGACATCAAGAAAGGTCTTCGTCAGCGTACACTGGATAATGAGATTGTTCTGGTTACTTGTGGTTCAGCATTTAAGAACAAAGGTGTTCAAGCTGTACTGGACGCTGTTATTGAGTACCTGCCTTCGCCTACAGAAGTTAAGGCTATTGAAGGTACACTTGATGATGATGAAACAGTAGAAACGCGTGAAGCTGATGATAATGCACCTTTTGCTGCATTGGCATTCAAGATCGCAACAGACCCCTTTGTAGGTACATTGACGTTCGTGCGTGTTTACTCTGGCACACTTTCTTCTGGTGACTCAGTTTTTAATCCAGTCAAACGTAAAAAAGAACGTGTTGGCCGGATGGTGCAGATGCACTCAAATAACCGTCAGGAAATTAAAGAAGTACTAGCGGGTGATATTGCTGCATTGATCGGTATGAAGGATGTTACTACAGGTGACACACTTTGTGCTCAAGATAACATTATCACTTTGGAAAGAATGGAATTCCCTGATCCTGTAATTTCTGTGGCTGTTGAGCCTAAGTCTAAAGCTGACCAAGAAAAAATGGGTATTGCTTTAGGTAAGCTTGCTCAGGAAGATCCATCTTTCCGTGTTGAAACAGATGAAGAGTCTGGCCAAACAATCATTTCCGGTATGGGTGAGTTACATCTGGATATTATCGTTGACCGGATGAGACGTGAATTCAACGTTGAGGCGAACATTGGTAAACCTCAGGTTGCTTATCGCGAAGCGTTACGTGGCTCTGTTAATGCTGATCACAAGTTTGCTCGTCAGTCTGGTGGTCGCGGTCAATATGGACACGTAGTGATTGAGTTTTCACCTTCTGAGCAAGAAGGTTTGGAGTTTGTCAACGAAATCGTTGGTGGTGTTATTCCAAAAGAATACATCCCAGCTGTGCAAAAAGGGATTGATGAGCAGATGAAAAACGGTGTCATTGCCGGTTATCCGCTGCTTAACCTGAAAGCTCGCCTATATGATGGCTCTTATCATGACGTTGACTCCAGTGAGATGGCGTTTAAAATCGCTGCTTCTCAGGCGCTGAAAAAATATGCTCCTCAAGCACAGCCTGCACTACTTGAACCGATTATGAAGGTTGAAGTGGTAACACCTGAAGATTATATGGGTGATGTTATGGGTGACTTGAACCGTCGTCGTGGTTTGGTTCAAGGGATGGATGACTCATCTTCAGGTAAGGTGATTCGTGCGGAAGTACCTCTGGGAGAAATGTTTGGTTACGCTACAGACCTTCGCTCTGCGACACAGGGTCGTGCAACCTACTCCATGGAGTTCGAAAAATACGCTGAAGCACCTACCAGTGTTGCTGAGGCAGTAATTAAGAGCAAAGGTTAATCAATCTAATTCTGATAAGAAGGTATAACTCACAATGGCTAAAGCTAAGTTTGAACGTAATAAGCCACACGTTAACGTAGGTACAATTGGTCACGTTGACCACGGTAAAACTACATTGACAGCAGCCCTGACTCGCGTTTGTGCGGAAACTTGGGGTGGTGAAGTTAAAGCGTTTGACCAAATTGATAACGCACCTGAAGAGCGTGAGCGTGGTATCACTATCTCAACTGCACACGTTGAGTATGACTCTCCAAATCGTCACTATGCACACGTAGATTGCCCAGGGCACGCTGACTACGTTAAAAACATGATCACTGGTGCGGCGCAAATGGATGGAGCAATCCTGGTTTGTTCTGCAGCAGACGGCCCCATGCCTCAAACGCGTGAGCACATCCTGTTGTCTCGTCAGGTGGGCGTTCCTTACATCGTCGTATTCCTAAACAAAGCAGATATGGTTGACGATGAAGAGCTATTAGAGCTGGTTGAAATGGACGTGCGTGAACTGTTGAACGAATATGAGTTCCCAGGAGACGACACGCCAATCATTACTGGTTCTGCGTTGATGGCATTAGAAGGCAAAGACGACAACGAAATGGGTGTTTCTGCGGTTGTTAAGCTAGTAGAAACATTGGATGAGTACATCCCACAGCCAGAGCGTGCCATTGATCAGCCTTTCTTGATGCCAATCGAGGACGTATTCTCAATTTCTGGTCGTGGTACTGTGGTAACAGGCCGTGTTGAGCGTGGTATTGTTAAAGTGGGTGACGAAGTAGAAATCATTGGTCTGCGTGACACCACCAAGACCACAGTAACAGGTGTAGAAATGTTCCGTAAGCTGCTTGACGAAGGTCGTGCAGGTGAGAACGTTGGTGCCTTGTTGCGTGGTACTAAGCGTGATGACGTTGAACGTGGTCAAGTATTGGCTATCCCGGGCTCTATTACGCCACACACTAAGTTTGAATCAGAAGTTTACGTGCTGAGTAAAGAAGAAGGTGGACGTCACACCCCATTCTTCAAAGGTTACCGTCCTCAGTTCTACTTCCGTACTACTGATGTGACAGGTGCATGTGAGTTGCCAGAAGGTGTTGAGATGGTAATGCCAGGCGACAACGTGCAGATGAAAGTAACATTGATTGCGCCAATTGCGATGGAAGAAGGTCTACGCTTTGCGATCCGTGAAGGTGGCCGTACTGTTGGCGCTGGTGTTGTTGCTAAGATTATCGAATAACAACACTTATTTTTAACAGTAAAAAATCTATAAGAGGCTCCGCCAAGGGTGGGGCCTCTTATTGTGCATGCTTGACAGAGTGATGTTGCGAAAGTAGAATTTTGCCTCCTTTTGCTATGACAACATCGTGTGTCTAGTGTAGTTCTTTATTCTGGAGTTTTGATCAAATGCAAAGTCAGCAAATCCGTATTCGTTTGAAAGCGTTTGATCACCGCCTGATAGATGTCTCCACCCAGGAAATTGTTGAAACAGCAAAGCGTACTGGGGCCCAGGTGCGTGGTCCAATTCCATTGCCTACGAAAAAAGAGCGCTTTACTGTGCTCATTTCTCCTCACGTGAATAAAGACGCGCGTGACCAATATGAAATTCGCACCCACAAGCGACTTTTAGATATCGTTGAACCAACTGATAAGACTGTTGATGCGCTAATGAAGCTAGATTTGGCTGCTGGTGTAGAAGTTCAAATCAGTCTGGGTTAACCACGAAACATCGGGTGTACATTCCACTGGGTGCGCAACTTAGTGTAACGCTCTGAAATGGGTGGCCATAGTGGGTAATAGCCCCGTACACATGAGAGGTTTAATCATGACTATTGGTTTAGTCGGAAAGAAATGTGGCATGACGCGCATTTTTACCGAAGATGGTGCCTCTGTGCCTGTCACGGTAATTGAGGTTGATCCTAACCGCGTCACACAGGTTAAAACAGTAGATACTGATGGTTACTCTGCTATTCAGGTTACTACTGGAAGTAAGCGTGAGCGTAAGCGCCCTGGTCGCGGCTTGAATCGTGCTGAAAAAGGCCTGTTTGCAAAAGCTGGTGTTGAAGCTGGTGTAGGTCTTTGGGAATTCCGCGCTGGAAATGAAGAAATCAATGTTGGTGACCAAATCAAGGTTGATCTTTTTCAGGCAGGACAGAAAGTTGATGTAACTGGACAGTCCAAAGGTAAAGGTTTTGCTGGAACAGTAAAACGCTGGAACTTTGCGACTCAAGATGCAACCCACGGTAACTCATTATCTCACCGTGCGCCTGGTTCAATCGGTCAGTGTCAAACACCTGGTCGCGTGTTCAAAGGCAAAAAGATGGCTGGTCATATGGGACATCGCCGTGTGACAGTACAGTCTTTAGAGGTTGTTCGAGTTGATGCTGAGCGCAACCTGCTTCTAATTAAAGGTGCAGTTCCTGGTGCTACCGGTGCTCAGGTTATTGTTCGACCAGCAGTCAAAACTGGTGCCTGAGGGGGGTTGAACTCATGGATTTAAATGTAACAGGTGCAGGTACGATTCAAGTTTCAGATCATACTTTTGCAGCTGAATTTAACGAAACATTAGTGCATCAGGCAGTTGTTGCGTATTTGGCAGGTGCTCGTCAGGGTACTCGTGCGCAAAAAACTCGCTCTGAAGTAAGTGGCGGTGGTCGCAAGCCATGGCGTCAGAAAGGTACTGGACGTGCGCGTGCTGGTACAATTCGCAGCCCAATTTGGCGTTCTGGTGGAGTAGCATTTGCTGCTAAACCACAAAATCACGAACAGAAACTGAACAAGAAAATGTATCGTGCGGCGATGCGTTCTATTCTTTCAGAACTTGTTCGTCAAGAACGTTTGGTTGTTGTAGAAGACTTTAAAGTTTCAGCGCCAAAAACCAAAGAATTGGTAGCCAAGCTAAAAGAACTGAATGCTGGCAATGTATTGATCGTAACTGAAGAAGTGGATCAAAACTTGTATCTGGCTGCACGCAACATTCCTCATGTGGATGTCAGCGATGCGATGGCTGCAAATCCAGTCAGCATGATTGCCTATGAAAAGGTTGTCGTAACAGTTGCTGCGCTGAAGAAATTCGAGGAGATGCTGGGATGAACCAGGAAAGAGTATTTAAGGTACTGCTTGGTCCACACATTTCCGAAAAGGCAACTGTCTTAGCGGAAAATAATGGTCAGTATGTTTTCCGTGTGGCAAAAGACGCGACCAAGCGTGAAGTCAAAAAAGCAGTAGAAACGCTGTTTGACGTGAAGGTCAAGTCGATTCAGACGCTTAATACGAAAGGTAAAACTAAGCGCACTATTCATGGCTTAGGTAAGCGTTCTGACTGGAAGAAAGCATATGTTCGTCTGGAGCAAGGTCAAGAAATTGACTTTGTTGACGCTGAGTAAGGGGAGTGTAAGGTATGCCGATTCAAAAATGTAAACCTACTTCTCCTGGCCGTCGCTTTGTTGTAAACGTAGTCAATCCTAATTTGCACAAAGGTGCGCCTTACGCTCCTTTGGTAGAAAAGAAAAGTAAAACGGGTGGCCGTAATAATAATGGCCGTATTACTACCCGTCATCGTGGTGGTGGCCACAAGCATCACTACCGTATGGTCGACTTCCGTCGCAATAAGGATGGCATTCCAGGAGTTGTTGAGCGTTTAGAGTACGATCCTAACCGTACTGCTTATATTGCGCTTGTGAAATATATTGACGGTGAACGCCGTTACATCATTGCACCAAAAGGTCTGAAACAAGGTGATCAGGTTATTTCTGGTGCTGATGCTCCGATCAAAGCAGGTAACACCTTACCGCTACGGAATATTCCTGTAGGTAGTGTTATTCACTGTATTGAAATGAAGCCTGGCAAAGGTGCGCAGATTGCTCGTAGTGCTGGAGCGTCTGTACAGCTTGTGGCTCGTGAAGGTAGCTATGTAACTGTACGTCTTCGCTCTGGCGAAATGCGTAAAATTCTTGCTGACTGCCGTGCCACATTAGGTGAAGTATCCAACAGTGAGCACAACCTGCGTTCTTTGGGTAAAGCGGGTGCCAAGCGTTGGCGTGGTATTCGTCCAACAGTTCGCGGTGTTGCGATGAACCCTGTTGATCACCCTCATGGTGGTGGTGAAGGCCGTACCTCTGGTGGTCGTCATCCAGTTTCTCCATGGGGTCTACCCACTAAGGGCCGCAAAACTCGTAGTAATAAGCGTACTGACAAGCTTATTGTGCGTCGTCGCGGTTAAACAGGTTAGCTAAAGAGGATACGACACCGTGCCACGTTCATTAAAAAAAGGTCCATTTGTAGACCTTCATTTATTGAAGAAGGTTGAGGACGCTGTAGAGAAAGGTGACAAGCGTCCAATTAAAACATGGTCACGTCGCTCGATGATTATTCCGCAAATGGTGGGTTTAACCGTTGCGGTACATAATGGTCGTCAGCATGTACCTGTCTTTGTTACAGAAGACATGGTTGGACATAAACTCGGCGAATTTGCTGCCACTCGCACTTATCGTGGTCATGCAGCAGATAAGAAAGCCAAGCGTAGGTAAGGGGTTATTAAGATGGAAGTAGCTGCTAAGCATAAAGGCGCTAACATATCTGCCCAAAAAGCCCGTTTGGTTGCTGACCAGATTCGCGGAAAATCGGTAGATGAAGCGCTTAATATTTTGGCCTTCAGTCCTAAAAAGGCAGCAATGCTATTTAAGAAAGTGCTTGAGTCGGCAGTTGCCAACGCTGAGCACAATGAAGGTGCGGATATCGATGAGCTGAAAGTTTCTACAGTTTTTGTAGACGAAGGAACTACACTCAAACGAATTCGCCCACGTGCTAAAGGCCGTGCTGACCGCATATTGAAGCGGACTTGCCATATCACGGTTAAAGTTGCTGAGAAATAGGGGTCAGTCATGGGTCAAAAAGTACATCCAACTGGGATTCGTTTAGGCATCGTAAAAGACCATACTTCTGTATGGTATGCCGAAGGAACAGAATACTCGGACAAGCTAATCACTGATTTGCAAGTTCGTGCACGTATTCAAAAGAAGCTGAAAAATGCCTCTGTTAGCCGCGTCGAAATTCAGCGTCCAGCGCAGAGTGCTCGTATTACCATCCATACCGCTCGTCCAGGCATTGTGATTGGTAAAAAAGGTGAAGATGTTGAAAAACTGCGCCAGGAAGTTTCTGGTGCGATGGGCATTCCTGTTCATATCAACATTGAAGAAATTCGCAAGCCTGAGCTTGATGCAATGTTGGTAGCACAAAGTGTTGCTAACCAGCTTGAGCGTCGCGTGATGTTCCGTCGTGCTATGAAGCGTGCGGTGCAGAATGCAATGCGTCTTGGCGCAAAAGGCATCAAGATTCAAATCAGCGGTCGCCTGGGTGGTGCAGAAATCGCACGTACTGAATGGTATCGAGAAGGTCGTGTACCACTGCATACGCTTCGTGCAGATATTGATTATGCAACTTACGAAGCACACACCACATATGGTGTATTGGGCGTTAAAGTTTGGATTTTCAAAGGCGAGGTTATTGGTGGCCAACGTGAAGACGAGAAGCCAGCTAGTAAACCCGCTAAGAAAAAAGCTGCTAAATAAGGGGTACTTCGATGCTGCAACCAAAGCGTACGAAGTTTAGGAAGCAACAGAAGGGCCGCAATCGTGGGTTAGCTCTTCGAGGCTCAAAAGTAAGCTTCGGTGAATATGCTTTAAAAGCGACTGGTCGTGGTCGCATTACTGCACGCCAAATTGAGGCTGCACGTCGTGCCATGACTCGTCACATCAAGCGTGGTGGTAAAATCTGGATCCGTATTTTCCCAGACAAACCAATCACTCAAAAACCACTGGAGGTGCGCCAGGGTAAAGGTAAGGGTAGTGTTGAATACTGGGTCTGCCAGATTCAACCTGGTCGTGTTCTTTACGAGATGGAAGGTGTTTCTGAAGAACTGGCACGTGAGGCTTTCGCATTAGCGGCTGCTAAGCTACCCGTTGAAACAACTTTCGTTAAGCGGACGGTGATGTAATGAAAGTACAAGAGCTACGTGAGAAATCACCCGAGGAGCTGCGTGAACAGCTTCACTCACTGTTGCGTGACCAGTTCAACTACCGTATGCAAAAGGCTGTTGGCCAGCTAACGCAGACCCATCTGCTGAAACAGGTTCGTCGCGACATCGCACGGGTTAAAACAGTGCTAACTGAGCAGGTAGGTAAGAGCAATGGCTGAGCAAGAAAGTAAAGGCCGTACCCTGAGCGGTCGGGTTGTGAGCAACAAGATGGATAAAACCATCACTGTAATGATTGAGCGTCAGGTAAAGCATCCAATTTATGGGAAGTACCAAAAACGCTCAACGAAGTTGCATGCTCATGACCCTAACAATGAGTGTCAAATTGGTGATTTGGTAACCATCAAAGAAGTCAGACCTTTGTCTAAGACTAAGGCGTTTTCTCTGATTTCTATTGATGAGCGGGCAACACAGGTTTAATTCAATTAGCCTCAACGCCTAGCGTAAAACATGAGGTTGGAGAAAGCACATGATTCAGGCACAAACCATGCTCGATGTGGCTGATAACAGCGGTGCACGTCGGGTAATGTGTATCAAGGTTTTAGGTGGTTCTCACCGCCGTTATGCCAATATCGGTGACATCATCAAAGTGACTGTCAAGGAAGCAATTCCTCGTGGCAAGGTCAAAAAGGGCCAGGTGATGAACGCTGTTGTTGTGCGCACTAAAAAGGGTGTGCGTCGTCAAGATGGCTCATTGATTCGTTTCGATGGCAATGCAGCAGTTTTGCTGAATAATCAGCAGCAGCCAATTGGTACTCGTATTTTTGGGCCTGTAACTCGTGAGCTGCGCTCTGAGCAGTTTATGAAAATTATTTCTTTAGCACCTGAAGTGCTATAAGGAGGGGCCCAGCGATGCGTAAGATCAGAAGTGGTGATGAAGTCATCGTAATTGCCGGTAAAGATAAAGGTAAGCGCGGCAAGGTAATGACCGTTAAGCCAGATAACAAGTTGATTGTTTCTGGTATTAATATGGTCAAGCGCCATACAAAGCCAAACCCAATGCTGAATCGTCCCGGCGGTATTGTCGAGAAAGAAGCGGCGATTCACGTTTCTAATGTTGCGATCTTTAATTCAGAGACCAACAAGGCTGATCGGGTGGGCTTTGAAGGTGAAGGCAAAGAAAAACGCCGTATCTTCAAATCTACTGGCAAGCCTGTAAATGCCTAAGGCAGGATAGGTTGAACAATGGCTAGATTACACGAAAAGTACAAGAGTGAAATTGTACCCCAGCTTCTAGAGCAGTTTGGGTACAAGAATGTCCATGAAGTACCAAAGATCACCAAAATTACCTTGAATATGGGTGTTGGTGAAGCGGTAGGTGACAAAAAAGTCATCGACAATGCAGTTGCAGATATGGTCAAGATTTCTGGTCAAAAGCCAGTTGTCACAAAAGCACGTAAATCTGTTGCTGGATTTAAAATTCGTCAGGGTTGGCCTATTGGTGTAAAGGTTACCCTGCGTAAGCAAAGAATGTATGAGTTTCTGGATCGCTTAGTATCTGTTGCATTACCTCGCGTTCGTGACTTCCGTGGTTTAAGCCCTAAGTCATTTGATGGTCGTGGTAACTACAGCATGGGTGTTAAAGAGCAAATTATCTTTCCAGAAATTGAGTACGATAAAATTGACACCTTGCGTGGTCTGGATATTACGCTGACCACCACTGCTAAGACCGACGAAGAAGGGCGCGCTTTACTTAAAGCGTTTAACTTCCCGTTTAAAGGTTAATAGGGCGGGGTTATGGCAAAAGTATCAATGAAACAGCGCGAATTAAAGCGCATCCGTACAGTAGCCAAGTACGCTGAAAAGCGTGCCAAGATTAAAGCGGTTTTGGCTGATGTGAACGCAACGGAAGAGCAAAAGTGGGAAGCACAAATGGCGCTGCAAAAGTTGCCACGTAATGCTAGTCCCATTCGTGTTCGTAACCGCTGTCGTGTCACCGGTCGCCCACATGGCTACTATCGCAAATTTGGTTTAAGCCGGATTAAGTTACGTGAAGCTGCAATGCGTGGTGATGTTCCTGGTTTGGTTAAAGCAAGCTGGTAGTGCGTAGTTTAATTCGAGGAGACGTTTAGACATGAGTATGCAGGACCCGTTGGCAGATATGCTGACTCGTATCCGTAATGCCCAAATGGCAGAAAAAGCTTCTGTCAGTATGCCATCGTCCAAAATAAAAATGGCTGTTGCCAAAGTATTGAAAGACGAAGGTTATATCACTGGTTATGCGGTTGAAGGTGAAGCCAAGCCTGTACTGAGCATTGAGCTGAAGTACTTCAATGGCAAGCCTGTTATTGAAGAGCTTAAGCGTGTAAGCCGTCCAGGCTTGCGTGCCTACACTGGTAAAGATGCACTGCCAAAAATTAATGGTGGCTTGGGTGTAGCGATTGTCTCCACTAATAAAGGTGTGATGACTGATCGTGCTGCTCGCGCTGCTGGTATTGGCGGTGAAATTCTCTGCACCGTATTTTAAGGGAGGGTTAAGATGTCTCGAGTCGCTAAAAACCCTGTTGTTATCCCTAACGGTGTAGAAGTTAAGCTGGATAATCGCCACATCACTGTTAAAGGTTCCAAAGGCTCTTTGGATATGAACCTTCATCACAGTGTAGAAGTTAATCAGGCGGATGGCAGTTTAACCTTTGCAGCCCGTGATGGAGCAAAGCACTCTCGTGCAATGGCAGGTACTACTCGTGCGCTAGTAGCTAATATGGTTACTGGTGTCAGCAATGGTTTTGAGAAAAAGTTACAGCTGATTGGTGTTGGTTATCGTGCTCAAGCCAAAGGCAAATCCCTAAACCTGACACTTGGCTTCTCACATCCTGTTGATTATCAATTGCCAGAAGGTGTTCAAGCAGAAACTCCTTCGCAAACGGAAATTGTTCTCAAAGGGATCGATAAACAGCTGGTTGGACAAGTTGCCGCAGAAATTCGCGACTTCCGTCGCCCTGAGCCTTATAAAGGTAAAGGTATTCGTTATGCGGATGAACGTGTTCACCGTAAAGAAGCGAAGAAGAAGTAAGGTAGGGCATTGATATGAGCGTAAAGAAACAATCAAGACTCCGTCGCGCCCTTCAAGCTCGCCTAAAAATGCGTGAGCTCAAGGCAACTCGCTTATGTATACATCGCTCTGGGCAGCATATGTATGCGCAAGTGATTTCTCCAGAAGGGGATAAAGTACTGGTCTCTGCGTCAACTCTAGATAAAGACCTTCGCAGTACCACTACAAGTAATGTTGAAGCAGCGAAAAAGGTCGGTGCATTAGTTGCCGAGCGTGCTAAAGCTGCAGGTATAACTAAGGTGGCGTTCGATCGCTCTGGTTTTAAATACCATGGTCGTGTCAAGGCGTTAGCTGACGCTGCACGCGAAGCTGGGTTGGAATTCTAAGGGTAGACGCATGGCTAACAACGATCGTAAGAGCGACGAAGGTTACATTGAAAAGTTGGTTCAGGTTAACCGCGTCGCAAAGGTAGTCAAAGGTGGTCGTATCTTTGGCTTTACCGCGTTGACAGTGGTCGGCGATGGTAAAGGTAAGGTCGGCTTTGGACGTGGTAAAGCACGTGAAGTGCCAATCGCTATTCAAAAAGCGATGGAAGCTGCACGTCGTAACATGATTCAAGTAGATCTGGATGGCACTACATTACAGTATCCAGTAAAAGCAAGGCATGGTGCTTCTAAAGTATTCATGCAGCCAGCCTCTGAAGGTACTGGTGTTATTGCTGGTGGTGCAATGCGTGCAGTACTTGAAGTTGCAGGCGTACAAAACGTATTGGCAAAATGTTATGGCTCTACAAATCCTGTGAACGTGGTGCAAGCAACCTTTAATGGTTTGCGTGATATGCGCTCTCCGGATGATGTTGCAGCCAAGCGTGGTAAGTCTGTTGAGGACATTCTGGGATAAGACAATGGCAGAAGCTAAACGTATTAAAGTGACGCTTGTCCGTAGTACGAACGGTCGCCTTGCCAGTCATAAAGCCTGTGTTTCTGGACTAGGCTTGCGACGCATTGGTCACACCGTTGACGTTGAAGACACACCTTCCGTACGCGGCATGATTAACAAAGTATCTTACTTGGTACGAGTGGAAGGAGAATAATCATGCATCTGAATTCTCTAAAGCCCGCACCTGGCAGCCGCAAATCCGGTAAGCGCGTTGGTCGTGGTATTGGTAGTGGTTTGGGCAAAACTGGTGGCCGTGGCCACAAAGGTTTGAAGTCCCGTTCAGGTGGTACGGTTAAACCTGGATTTGAAGGCGGTCAGCAGCCATTACAGCGCCGACTGCCCAAATTTGGCTTTACTTCCCGTAAGGCTTTGTACACGGCAGAAGTTCGTTTAAACGAACTTGTTAAAGTTGATGCTGAAGTAATTGATTTGCAAGCATTACGTGCAGCAAATATCATCAGTGCCAATGTAAAACGTGTTAAAGTTATTCTTTCTGGCGAGATCACCACAGCGAAGACTGTTAAAGGTTTAGCTATGACTAAAGGTGCTCGCGCCGCAATTGAAGCAGCTGGTGGTAAAGTCGAGGACTAAATGGCTAAACAAGGATCACTCCCTGGTGGAACGCAAAGTGGTTTGACCGAGCTTTGGGCAAGGCTCCGCTTTGTATTATTGGCGATCATTGTGTACCGCATTGGGGCGCATATTCCTGTACCAGGAATAAACCCTGATACGTTAGCGCAAATGTTCAGTCAAAACGAGGGTACTATCCTTAGCCTTTTTAATATGTTCTCAGGTGGTGCCTTGGAGCGCATGTCTGTGTTAGCTCTAGGCATCATGCCGTATATTTCAGCTTCCATCATTATGCAGTTGTTGACTGTAGTTAGTCCTCAACTGGAACAGCTTAAAAAAGAAGGTGAGGCTGGTCGACGTAAGATTAGTCAGTACACTCGCTATGGCACAGTTTTACTTGCAACCATTCAAGGTTTTGGTATCACTGTTAGTCTAGCTAATCAAGGTGTTACCTATACTACAGATATTGGGTTTTATTTTACTGCAGTAACAACCTTTGTTACTGGTTCAGTCTTCTTAATGTGGCTTGGTGAACAGGTTACTGAGAGGGGGATTGGTAACGGTATTTCAATCCTAATATTTTCAGGTATTGTTGCTGGATTACCTAGAGCAATAGGGCAGGCCTTTGAGTCAGCCCGGCAGGGTAATTTGGAAGTCTTGGTGTTATTGCTTGTTGCCTTGATTGCTGTTGTTGTAATTGGTTTTGTGGTGTTTGTAGAGCGTGGTCAACGGAGAATTACGGTTAACTATGCTAAACGCCAGCATGGCCGAAAAGTTTTTGCAGCACAGTCAAGTCATCTTCCATTAAAGGTAAATATGGCTGGTGTTATTCCAGCAATTTTTGCTAGTAGTATTTTGCTGTTTCCTGCATCTATAGCTCAGTGGTTTGGTACTGGTTCTGCAGATGCTGCGGGTGAGGAAAGCTGGGCTTTCAGCTGGTTACAGGATTTTGCTCATGCGATTAGTCCTGGGCAACCTTTAAATATTATTCTGTTTTCAGCTGGGATTATATTCTTCTGTTTCTTTTATACAGCGCTTGTTTTTAATCCAAAGGAAGTGTCTGATAACTTGAAGCGGTCAGGAGCGTATATTCCTGGTATACGGCCTGGAGAACAATCTGCACGCTACATTGATGGCGTGTTAACACGCTTAACGATGTTTGGTGCATTGTACATGACGGCAGTGTGCTTACTTCCCCAGTTTTTGAATGTTGCTTGGAATGTACCATTCTATCTTGGAGGAACGTCACTGTTGATTGTTGTGGTTGTGGTGATGGACTTTATGTCTCAAGTACAGTCACATCTTATGTCGCATCAATATGAGTCGTTAATGAAAAAATCAAATCTTAAGGGTTTTGGCAGCGGTGGACTGTTGCGTTAACTCTGCCGGTTGATTTGGAGAAAGCTATGAAAGTACGTGCATCTGTAAAAAAGATATGCCGTAACTGTAAAATTATCCGCCGTAAAGGTGCAGTAAGGGTAATTTGCAGTGCTGAACCGCGCCATAAACAGCGTCAGGGCTAAGGAATACCAGCTTTTATAAGTTAGCCGCCCAGCTAATTAATTAGCTGGGCGGTTGATTTATTGATCAGCAAACGGTATGCTGTTGCGCCTTTCGCGGATGGTGTATTTCGTTTGATAAAGAGCATAGTGCTCGATGGGATTGGAGTAGATTGAATGGCCCGTATTGCAGGCGTCAATATTCCAGATAACAAACATGCTGTTATCTCCCTGACCTATATCTTTGGTATAGGCAGACCAACAGCTCAGAAAATTCTTGCTGATGCTGGTATTGATCCAGTGAGTAAAGTTAAAGATCTGAGCGAAGACCAAATAGAGGTTTTACGGACAAAAGTTGCTGAGCACACTACAGAAGGTGACTTGCGCCGTGAAATCAATATGAATATTAAAAGGTTAATGGATCTGGGTTGCTACCGTGGTTTACGCCACCGCCGTAGTTTACCCGTGCGTGGCCAGCGTACTAAAACAAACGCCCGCACTCGTAAAGGTCCTCGTAAACCTATTCGTAAGTAAGTATCTGCTTCTAAGAAAAGTTTCTTAGCTGCAGCAGGTATAGCATAGACAGGACATATCTGATATGGCAAAGCCAGGTACTCGTTCACGTAAGAAAGTAAAAAAGACGGTGGTTGATGGGGTAGCCCATATCCACGCGTCTTTTAACAATACGATCGTGACCATTACCGATCGTCAAGGCAACACCTTGGCATGGGCAACTGCTGGAGGTTCAGGCTTCCGCGGTTCACGTAAAAGCACACCTTTTGCTGCACAGGTTGCAGCAGAGAGAGCTGGCCAAGCTGCTGCTGAATACGGTCTGAAGAATCTTGATGTCTGTGTTAAAGGCCCTGGTCCAGGACGTGAATCTGCAGTCCGTGCATTAAATGCATGTGGCTACAAGGTTACTAACATTGTGGATGTGACTCCTATTCCCCACAATGGTTGTCGTCCACCTAAGAAGCGTCGTGTATAAGGCAGGAGACGAGAAAAAATGGCTAGATATTTAGGTCCTAAGTGTAAGCTGTCTCGTCGAGAAGGCACAGACCTTTTCCTGAAAAGCGGCGTGCGGCCTCACGACTCCAAGTGTCGTGCAGAAACCGCTCCAGGGCAACACGGACAACGTCGAGGTCGTTTATCCGACTACGGTCTTCAGTTGCGTGAAAAGCAAAAAGTACGTCGTATGTACGGTTTGCTAGAAAAGCAATTCCGCAACTACTATAAAAATGCTGACCGTATAAAAGGGGCAACAGGTGTTAACCTGCTACAGCTTCTGGAATGTCGCCTAGATAATATCGTTTATCGTATGGGTTTTGGTTCCACTCGTGCAGAAGCTCGCCAGTTGGTCAGCCATAAGGCTGTCATGGTAAATGGTAAGGCAGTTAATATTCCGTCTTATCAGATTAAGCCGGGTGATGTAGTCGCTATCCGTGAAAAAGCCAAGAACCAACTGCGGATTAATGCCGCTCTAGAACTTGCAAGTCAGCGTGGCTTGGTTGAGTGGGTTGAGGTGGATACCAAGAAGAAAGAAGGGGTATTCAAGGCTCGGCCTGAACGGAGTGAGCTCTCTGCAGACATCAATGAAAACCTCATTGTAGAGCTTTACTCCAAGTAAAGGATAGACAATGGCATCAAGTAGGGTATTACTTCCATGCAGAGTTCGGTAACAGACTTTCTCACACCACGTCACATAGACGTTCAGGAAAACAGCGCAACTCGTGCAAAGGTTACTCTGGAGCCGCTAGAACGTGGCTTTGGGCATACTTTGGGAAATGCGTTACGTCGTATATTACTCTCATCGATGCCAGGGTGCGCTATTGTTGAGGCGGAAATAGAGGGCGTTTTACACGAGTATAGTGCCATCGAAGGTGTGCAGGAGGATGTTATTGAAATCCTGCTAAACCTAAAAGGTGTTGCTATCAAGATGCATGGTCGTGATGAAGCAGTACTGAGTCTTTCAAAGCAAGGTCTGGGTGTTGTAACTGCAGCAGATATTCAGCTAGATCATGATATCGAAGTGGTTAATCCTGATCATGTGATTGCTCATTTGAGCGATGCGGGTTCGTTAAATATGAAGCTTAAGGTCCGTCGTGGCCGCGGCTATGAACCTGCTGATGCACGAATCAGTGATGATGATGAAAGTCGCTCTATTGGTAGACTTCAGCTTGATGCCACCTATAGCCCCGTTTTTCGAGTGTCCTACGTTGTCGAAAGCGCTCGTGTTGAGCAACGTACAGACTTAGATAAGTTGGTACTTGATTTAGAAACTGACGGTACTCTGGATCCAGAGGAAGCAATTCGTCGTGCTGCAACGATTCTTCAACAGCAACTGGCAGTCTTTGTTGACTTAGAGGGAGACAAAGAGCCTGAACCAGAAGAAATTGAAGAAGAAATTGATCCGATATTATTGCGTCCAGTAGATGACCTTGAGCTAACAGTTCGCAGTGCAAACTGCCTGAAAGCTGAAAACATTTACTACATAGGTGACTTGATCCAGCGTACGGAAGTTGAGCTGTTGAAAACCCCTAACTTGGGTAAAAAATCGCTCACAGAAATCAAAGACGTACTGGCTTCTCGAGGTTTGTCTCTTGGCATGCGTCTCGATAACTGGCCTCCCGCTAGCTTAAAAAATGACGATAAGGTTTCTGCCTAACGTCACTGAATAGCCAAGCAAAGCAAGTTTGGTAAGGAATTGAGTTATGCGTCATCGAAAGAGTGGTAGAAAGCTAAATCGTAATAGCTCTCACCGCAAAGCCATGTTTCAAAACATGACCTGTTCTTTGGTAGAGCACGAAATTATCAAGACTACATTGCCTAAGGCAAAAGAGTTGCGTCGTGTTGCAGAGCCATTGATTACTTTGGCTAAAGAAGACTCTGTAGCTAACCGTCGTTTGGCGTTTGATCGTCTACGTAGTAAAGCTACTGTCGGTAAATTGTTTGCCGAATTGGGTCCTCGTTTTGCTGAGCGTCCAGGTGGTTATATTCGCATTTTGAAGTGCGGTTTCCGTCATGGTGACCAAGCACCTATGGCTTACGTTGAGTTGGTTGATCGTCCTGAAGTTCAGGTCGAAGCAGCTGATGAAGAGTAAGCACGATTGAGCCGGGTTTTTAGCCCGGCTTAGTTTTTTTAAGCTTTGGCTTTCCTGTTTTCTCTGTATTAGCTTTTCCCTTCTTTTTCTTGTTCTGTAAGAAGTTCAACAGCAATTCTGACGAAATCTACTGATGTAACAAGGCCTATAAGCTTGCCTTGATCAACAACTGGTAAGCAGCCGTATTTTGTTTCTAGAAAGTATTTTCCAGCTTCTGATAATGGGAGTTCAGGTTGAACGGTTTCTACATCTTTAGAATAAGCTGACTTTACAGTGACTCCTCTACCAAATGTCCACATATCAACTGATCCAAAAAGCTTTGCTTGCTGAAAAGCTTCTTTAAGTAAGTGTTTTTGAGTGATAACACCAAGGAAGTCACCATTTTCACTAGAGATAACAGGAATGTGGCGAATACTATGCTCTGCCATTAGACGGTTAGGTACATCCAAAGAGTCTTTTTCGGTACAACTAATCACATCCCTAATCATGATGTCCGATATTGTTTTGTAAGGCATTATCCTTTCCTGTAGTTATCTACGAGTGTGTTTTTAAATTATAGTGATTTATTGATATGTAGATACTGTATATGGAAGAGGAAATGACTAGTTCTATTTCTGTTTAGGGGCAATTGGATTATGAGTTCCCCTCCCCCAGCTTTTGGCTAAGTTAGGGGGAATACCCTAAAGACAAGTAAAAAATGGAGTATTTATTTTGCTAGCTGTGCAGATAGAAAGTGCCCAGTGTGAGAGTTTTTAACATTAGCTATTTCTTCAGGAGTGCCCGTTGCGATAATTTCTCCACCACCATCCCCTCCTTCTGGGCCTAGGTCAATAATCCAGTCTGCAGTTTTTATGACATCCAAATTATGTTCAATAATAACTATGGTGTTACCTTGATCACGCAAGCGGTGTAATACTTCAAGTAGGTGCTTAATGTCGTGGAAATGCAGTCCAGTAGTTGGCTCATCCAGAATGTATAAGGTTCTTCCTGTATCTCTTTTAGAAAGTTCTTTAGAAAGTTTAACTCGCTGGGCTTCCCCACCAGATAAGGTCGTGGCATTTTGTCCCAGATGAATATAAGACAAACCTACATCAATTAATGTTTGAAGTTTGCGATTAATTGCGGGAATTGCACTGAAAAAATCAAGCGCTTCTTCGACAGTCATTTCCAGTACTTCATGGATATTTTTACCTTTATATTTTATCTCCAAGGTCTCGCGGTTATAGCGTTTACCTTTACATACTTCACAAGGGACATAAATATCAGGTAAAAAATGCATTTCAACTTTTATGACACCATCACCTTGGCAGGCTTCACAGCGTCCTCCTTTGACATTGAAACTGAAGCGGCCAACTTTATAACCTCTTGATCGAGCCTCTTGTGTACCTGCAAATAGCTCTCTAATACCTGTGAAGATACCTGTGTAGGTTGCAGGGTTTGAGCGTGGGGTTCTACCAATTGGGCTTTGGTCTATATCGATGCATTTATCTAAATGCTTAAGGCCGGTTATGCGTTTATAAGGTTCTGGTTTTAATGTAGTAGCACCATTAAGCTCGGTTGCAACAATAGGATAAAGTGTATTATTAATAAGCGTTGATTTACCTGAACCTGATACACCTGTTATGCATGTCATAAGGCCAAGGGGAATAGTTAGATTGACGTTTTTAAGGTTATTTCCTGTAGCCCCAGAAAGTTTTACTGTGTAATTTAAATCTGCAAAAACGCGTTCTTCTGGGATTTCAATATACTTTTGACCAGAAAGATACTGGCCTGTCAGGGATTTTTTATTACGTATAATTTGTTTAGGAGCACCTTGAGCAACAATTTCACCACCATGAATTCCTGCGCCAGGACCAATATCAATGACAAAGTCAGCATGACGAATAGCATCTTCATCATGCTCAACGACAATAACAGTATTTCCTAAGTCTCGAAGACGTATCAATGTATTAAGGAGGCGTTCATTATCTCTTTGATGTAGACCGATTGATGGCTCGTCTAAAATGTACATTACACCCACTAAGCCTGCACCAATTTGACTAGCAAGACGGATACGTTGAGCTTCCCCTCCTGATAGAGAGTCTGCACTACGATCAAGAGTTAAGTAGTTAAGGCCAACATTAACTAAAAATTGTAATCGTTCACGAATTTCTTTAAGAATCTTGGCTGCAACTTCTCCTTTTTGACCAGGTATAGTGAGATGTTCAAAGTAGTTTAAAGATTGTTCTACTGGTAATGCTGTTAGGGCTGGTAAATTATGCTCTTCAATAAAGACATAACGAGAGTTGCGTTTTAATCGTGATCCATGACAGCCTGGACAGGGCTGAACACTAAGAAACTTGGAGAGCTCATCACGAACGCTTTGTGAGTCAGTGTCTCGATAGCGTCGCTCCATGTTGGGAATAATCCCTTCAAAACGATGAGCACGATGAATTTTATCTCCCCGGTCATTAACATAGGTGAACTTAATGACTTCATCACCGCTGCCATGAAGTATGAGGTTGCGGTGCTTTTTGCTGAGCTTTTGAAAAGGCGTATCAATATCAAATTTGTAGTGGTCTGCAAGGGAAGAGAGTAACTGAAAGTAATATACGGTCCGTCGATCCCATCCTCGAATGGCACCTTCTCCTAAGGTTAAGTCAGGGGAGACAATAATTCTGTCTTCATCAAAATATTGTTTTACCCCTAACCCGTCGCAGGTATCGCATGCACCCGCTGGATTATTGAATGAGAACATGCGAGGTTCCAGTTCGCTGATACTATGTCCACAGTGGGGGCAAGCAAAACGTGCGGAGAAAATAATATCCTCAAGTTTTTCATCCATGTCGCAGATGACGGCTATTCCTTCGGTTAACTGAATTGCAGTTTCAAATGATTCTGCAAGACGAAGTTTTAAATCTGCTCTGACTTTAAAGCGGTCAACGACCACTTCAATGGTATGTTTTTTAGTTTTAGTAAGTTTGGGCACATCATCTAGATCAGTCACAATGCCGTTAATTCTGGCACGGACAAAACCTTGAGATTTTAGATCATTCAGTACATGCAAATGCTCCCCTTTACGGTTTTGTACGATAGGGGCAAGCAGCATTAATTTTGTACCTTCTGGCAGAGATAACACTTGGTCTACCATCTGGCTGATTGTTTGCGCTTCTAAGGGTAAATCATGAGTGGGACAGCGAGGTGTACCCGCTCTGGCAAAGAGGAGACGTAAATAGTCGTATATTTCAGTAATGGTGCCCACTGTTGATCGAGGGTTATGAGATGTTGATTTTTGCTCTATAGAAATGGCAGGTGAGAGCCCTTCAATATGGTCAACATCAGGCTTTTCCATCATAGATAAAAACTGACGGGCGTAAGTGGATAAAGATTCGACGTAACGACGCTGTCCTTCTGCATAAAGAGTGTCAAATGCAAGAGAAGACTTACCTGAACCTGATAGTCCAGTAATAACGATGAGCTTGTCGCGAGGGATATCAATATTGATATTTTTTAAATTATGAGTCCGTGCACCGCGTACGCTAATTTTATCCACTGTAAACATTCCCAGTTTTATGGCTGAAGTGATGACTAAGTTGCTCAGACTAGAATTATCCAGCAATGTCATTTGTTACATGCTTATGGCAGCGAACAGTTGTACAATGCGCGCTGAGTAAACTGGTATAACAAAATGAATGATTATACTGGATTACCTGTTAATATATACAGTTTTTCTTGTATGGTTAAAGAGGGGATGGATGAGTTCATCTGTCATGAATAAAACTGAGCGAAAGGTCACTTTTTCCCTAGCAGGTGTTTTTGCCATGCGCATGCTGGGCCTGTTTATGATTTTGCCAGTTTTAACAGTTTATGGTGATCAGCTCATTGGAGCGACACCCGCGTTGCTGGGACTAGCAATGGGTGCCTATGGTATCACCCAGGCAATACTTCAAATTCCTTTTGGTTTTTTATCTGACCATGTAGGACGGAAGCCCATTATCTATATAGGGTTATTACTATTGATGCTGGGAAGTCTTGTGGCCGCAAGCTCTGAGTCAGTATACGGGGTAATCCTTGGGCGAGCATTACAAGGTGCTGGAGCAGTTGCAAGTGCCATTATGGCATTAGTGTCTGATCTCACTAGAGAAGAGCAGCGTACAAAAGCAATGGCGATGATTGGCATGAGTATCGGTATGTCATTTTGTATCGCTATGGTTGCTGGTCCGCTGGTCACTCATTGGTGGGGATTGACAGGGTTATTTGGCACAAATGGCCTACTGGCATTGCTCGCGATGATACTCGTTTGGCGAGTACCAACACCTGTTCGACAGAGGCAACATCGAGATACTTATCCTGTGATAAGTGAAATCCGCCAAGTGTTGGCTAATACAGATTTGCTAAGATTAGATTTAGGCATCTTTGTGTTGCATTTTGTTTTAATGGCTGTATTTGTCGCATTACCTTTAGCATTAGAGCGACTTGCAGGTTTACCGAGGGAGCAGCATTGGTGGGTTTATCTTATTACGTTGCTAAGTTCTTTTTTTGCTATGTTGCCTTTTATCATTTTGGCTGAGAAAAAAAGAAAATTAAAACCTGTATTTTTAGGCGCCTTGTGTTTACTAATTGTTAGCTTAGTAAGCATGTTATGGAGCAGTGAGCACTTTGCTGGATTAATGCTTAGTATTTTCTTATTTTTCATGGCATTTAATTGGTTGGAGGCATCATTGCCTTCAATGGTGAGTAAATTGGCACCTGCTGGAAGTAAAGGTACTGCAATAGGTATCTATTCTACTTGTCAGTTTTTAGGTGCTGCACTTGGTGGTATTGCCGGTGGTTTAGTCTATCAGCACTATGGCTTTACTGGTGTCATTAGTATGGCTGCAATAGGTGCTGTCATTTGGTGGGTCATTAGTTGGAGTATGACGACGCCACCTTATGTTACAACGTTAATGGTTAACTTGAAGCCTGTGAATGATCAATCTGTAGCTGATGTATCTGCAGCACTGTCTGCTATTCATGGTGTGCAAGAAGTTGTGGTGATTGTTGAAGAGCAATCCGCTTATCTTAAAGTCGATCGTACCCGGCTGGATATGCAGGCCCTACAAGCATTTGAACTTAAGGCTTAATCGTTAGGAGAAACTCATGCGTGGAGTGAATAAAGTCATCCTGATCGGTAACCTGGGTGCTGATCCGGAAGTACGTTATATGCCCAATGGTAATGCAGTTACTAATTTAAGTATTGCTACCAGTGAACAGTGGAAAGACAAGCAAACAGGACAGCCTCAAGAGCGGACTGAATGGCATAGAGTTGTCATGTTCGGTAAGTTGGCTGAAGTGGCAGGCCAATATTTAAGAAAAGGCTCTAAGGTTTATTTGGAAGGTAAGCTACAGACTCGTAAGTGGCAAGCTCAGGATGGCAGTGATCGCTATACAACGGAAATTGTTGTTGATATTAGCGGCCAAATGCAAATGTTAGATAGCCGACAAGATGGCCCTGGTGCACCTAACCAAGGCTTTAATCGGCAGCAAAATATGGCACCACAACAAAATATGCCTAGTCAGCAACCACAACAAAACTTTAACAATCAGCCTCCTGTGGGCCAGCAGTATGCTCAACCTCAACCAATGGGAGGGCATCAAGCACCCAATAATCAAGCTCAACCTTCACAAAACACTGCACCTGCTATGGACAATTTTGATGATTTTGATGATGATATTCCATTTTAAGTTTTCGCATCAAATACTTACTAGCAGCGTTTGAATGAGTTTGATTGCACAATTAAATCACAGGAGATTGTTTTAACATATGTGATGTAATTGTGCATGTATTTGGAAATACATTTTACGATAGGCTGGCATAGCTAGCCTGTTTCTTCATTATTATCTGCTCAGTCTTCTCTACTAATATAATATTCTTCACTAACCTTAACCCTTCATGCAAACTATGGTGGAGTCTAAGTTGTACTTATTTGGTTTGTTCAGGGTAATAGTCCAGTGATTCCAGATTTTCAATGAGTATCAAATTCGTTCAATTATAAAGAAAGTATTCAGAGTGTATTCGTCTAATTATATAGATAAATTATATACGACAACTGGCATATATTAAGTTGAACACGATTAGTCATTATTAGCCTAATCTTTATGCTTATCTGTCAACAGATCAAACTTTTATGATTGCACTATGGTTTATGTTTGTGATGCTTAATGTTTACTCATACTGCTCGTTGTTTGCTGTGTTTGCAGAATGTACGATAACCCTGAAAGTTTGGTACGAATTTAAAGACATACTGATAAGGAAATAACAGTAAACATACACAAATGGTATAGCAGGAATACAAGCAAGGTAAGCTGGAAACATTTCCTATGCTGGCATTTCAATTACAAAATATTTGCTTCACCATTGTGCTTAAAATATACAAAAAATAACATAAATATACACGTCTTGTGCGGTATATGTCGTTAATTGTAACTACTGATAAATATGTTGTAGTTTTACATCGTTTCACTACCTACTAATAAAGTTAGCCTTAATTGACTTTTACATAGTGAGAAGTCATATGCTGTAATTTCTAGTGTTTAAGCCATCATATACTAGAGCAGTAGATGTTTTTATAAAAAATAAGGACTACTTGGTTTTCGTGGTCTAGTCTGGTCGCACTGTAAAAGAAATTTATAATACTTGAGACTTGTATAGCAAATGCAATCCTTTGAAGCTGGTACATTGAAGATAATCTCTGCTTGACACAAATTCATTTCTAGGGATTTTTTTCCATATTAACTGATTATCAGCTAACACATTAGCTTAGTTCCTGAAAAACAATCAGGAGAAAACAATGCAAGGGATTGACTTTAGTTTAATCAAGGTAGATAAACTTCCATTAACCTTACAGGAATTGGTTGATTGTATTGGAATAAAGCAAACATTCATTCTGACATTAAAATATGGAGGAAGACCGTTATATATTGCAAAAAATCCTGATCGCTCAGTTCTACAGTCTTTTTTAGATGAGTATGCTGTAAATGCATTATCCGAGCGATTTTCAGGAACAACCTTAGAAATTCCAAAAAAAGACCATTTTTTTCGCCAGTTACGAAATCAAGCGATTGTATCTGATACTGAAAAAGGGGCATCACGTCGAGAGCTAGCTGTAAAATATGGACTTTGCCTCCGGCATATTGGAAATATTCGCAAGTCATGTGATGAAATTAGAAAGCACTAAGCGATTATCATGGTAAGGTAAAGTCTCGATGTTGTAGCGAAAAAAATGTATAAAGGCTTAGGGCAAACTCGTTTTTTATGAGAAGTAATGAAGTCATCATCTAAAAAAATCTTAATAAGTGCTTGTTTGTTAGGTGAGCCGGTCAGATATGATGGGAAAAGTATTTCGTTTAAGGACAGGAAGATTCGCTATTTTCAGCAACAAGGCTACCTTGTACCTGTTTGTCCAGAAGTTATTGGCGGGTTACCTATACCGAGGGAACCCGCTGAGATTATCAAAAGTGTTGGTGGCTTTTTTGATCAAAAGGTAATCACTAAAGGAGGTAGTGATGTTACTGATGCTTTTCAGCGTGGAGCAAACAGAGCCCTGGAAATAGCCTTGCAAAACAATGTGATGGCTGCATTGTTGAAAAGTAATAGCCCATCTTGTGGTAATTTACAGATTTATGACGGTAGCTTTTCTGGTCGACTGATTGATGGCTTGGGTATAACTGTAACTGTGTTAAAAAAAGCGGGTATACCTGTATTTAATGAGATGCAGATTGACTTACTCTGTGATTTGATTGAGCGATCAGATTAATGTTGGGTAGTTGATAATCAGCGAAAAACTGTCTATTACAGGTTTTCTTTGTAGCTAAGGCCAAAGATGACGGCCTGATTCCGACCATGGGCTTTGGCCGAATAAAGCGCTTGATCTGCGTCAGCAAGTAGCTTTCTTACGCTAAGATTGGGTCTTGCGTAGAGTAGTCTGGAGCCGCAACTAATGGTAAGTTTTTTAGTAATTTTTGAGGCTTCATGAGGTATTTCCAAAGCAGCAATGCTAGTTACAATTTTGTTACTATGTTCTGATAATGCATTCGCATCAATATCATAAAGCAGGAGTGCGAACTCTTCCCCACCATAACGTGCGACAAGGTCCAAAGGTCTTCGGGCGTGGTGGGTTAATTCGATGGCAATTCGTTTTAAGGCATGATCTCCTGCGATATGCCCATAGTAATCGTTAAAAAGCTTAAAGTAGTCAATATCAACTAAAATCAGCGCTAGGTTTTTCTTTTCTCGGCAAGCTTGTTTCCAGAGTTTTACAAGGTGGTGGTTAAGCGTTCGGCGATTGGGGATGCCTGTTAGAGGGTCAGTCTCTGCTTGTTGACTTAGCAACTCTTCAATTAAAAAGAATTGTCTGTTTTGAAACTCTTTATAATAACCAGCTCCAACACAGAATACGATTGAGAATAAAAAGAAAATAAAATAATCAGACTGTATAAAAATGATGGTTCTTTCAGGATTAAACGATAATACGCATGCTAAGACAATCAGTGAAATGGCAATGCAGTCTCGCCAAATTAGGCCTGAGAATATATAGGTATAAAGCAAAATAAAAAAGAAAATAAAGTGTTGGCTAATACTCGAAGATGTAGTCATTTTAGAAAGTAATGGAATAGTCAATAAAAATAGTAAATTGAAAATAAAAAGTGACACACGAGAAAGGATGTGAAGTCGCTGAACGAGTATTCCTGCAGAGGCTAAAATAACACTCAAAACGAGTAATGCACTTAATAGTATGACTGCCAGTCGGCTACCAGGGAAAGTAATGAATTGCGTGATGTAATAAATAGCTACTAATAAAACAATGTGGGTGGTGAAGAGTTTTACAAAACGGTTTGTTGCATCGTAGTGATGTCGAAATAAGCTTTCAATATCTGTGTCAAAGTGTAACTGAATACAACCTCTTAGGTATTGGCTGCCTAGTTTGTCATAAACTTTGTTATGCGCAGTTTTCATTGCTGCACTCTATGTAAGAAACACTCACTTAATGTTACTAGGTAGTTACCGTAGTATTGCGTTATCGCTTTAACAGGTTGATATCTGTCAGTATAGACTGAGCTGAGTAGCATATAATGGCCAGTATACGGAGTTTCCAGGTTTTAACGTCTAAATAGATTTGTAGTCAGCAATGAGTGAACTTACTGAAATCTCATCATTATTAAGTGCAATTATTTCTCCTATTGTATTAATTTCAGGAGTAGGGTTAATTCTCTTAACCCTCACCAATCGTTTGGGTCGTGCGATAGATAGGACTCGCACATTAGTCTTAGCCATCAAGCAAGGTAACGAAACTATTTGTAACCCCAGAAAACAGTTGGCTATCCTTTATCGGCGTTGCTTGTTATTACGCTCATCGATGGTTGCTCTCTCTTTTAGCACCCTTTTTGCCTGCTTGATTATTATCTGCTTGTTTATTTTGCACTTTTTCCACATTTCAACGACCGCGTGGATCTTTGTATTTTTTGGTTGCAGTATTATTAGTGTACTTATTTCTGTGGTGCTATTTATTTATGACCTCATCCTTAACTTGCATGCCGTGAGTTTTGATGTTCGCCTGGTGTGTGATGAGCTGTCAGATACTGAGAGTATGCGAGAGTTAAGTCAAACAGTTGCTCATTAAAGGCTTGTAACGCCAATCAACTCTTACGACTCTATTGCTCACCTTTATACCTTTAGCTCATTTAACTTGATGGGTTGAAGGTATTATAGCTCCTTTCTTCATCAGCTGACTTTGCTCCTGGGCCTAGTGGCTGTCCATAGCTGAACTCAATAAAGTTACCGTTGGGATCAATAATTCCACAATAGTACCCAACAGGGTAAGGTTCTTCTCGTGGAGACCAAATTAAGATACCATCCTCTTCTGCTTGTTTAGCTAGTTGGTCTACCTTAGCCTTACTTTCGACAGCAAAGCCCAAGTGACCATAACCTTGATCAGTTGCGTTGCGTTTGGGGCCATCAGACATTATGACTAATATAAGTTCTTGCTCTCGACCTTTCTCTGCCATCCATACGATATCCTTCGATGCATGTCGTTCGTGAATAATGTTGAGTTGACAATACGTTTGGTAAAACCTTATGCATGCTTGAAGGTCTGCAACATGAAGCGCTATATGGGTCAGGTTGGGTTGCATTTTAAAAGTTCCTTTTGCTATAAATTAATCCACACTGTGAGTTATGAAACTTTAGACATGTCTTTAACTATATCTTGTTTAGATTAAATAACAGTGATAGTTGATTTGGTTTTGCTTTAAAAGGCGTATTCCTAATTTTTAAATCTCTTTTTAATTGATTGGCTTTTATTAATGGAAATTCAGATGCTGATATTTAAGAGGTTTGTTTTGAAAGGAAGTGCGACCATAAAATAGGCTTGATCTCATTAAGCTGAACTTTGCTTATAATTATTAAATATGTCTTTAAAGCTGTATAATTATATTTATAATAACGTTCTTAAGAAATAAAAATGTTGTATAGCGCTTTTGCGGGTATGCAAAAGTTAAGTAGCTCGATTTGTTACAGCTGAATTTTATATACATAAGGCGTGATATTTTAGTTTATAAAGTTGGTTATAAATTGACTGACATAATGTATGAATGTTCTTCTTTACAAATTATCGCCAAAAACAATCTATTTCATTGCTTAATGTGGAAATAGTTGTAGTAGAGCTGCTGTTTGAATTTTTAGAAGTATAAGTAGCATGTAGCAGGGGAATAAATATGCGTTTTATCGTCGTTATTTGGAGTATGCTGTGGATGTCATCCGGGAGTGCTGCAGCGATAGAGAAGGGTGTGCTTGAGTTATTAAAAGAACGAATTGATGATAAGCCGCATCACGCTCAAACGGTTAAAAGTGGTCAAGAACGCGCTATTTTGTGTGGCTATTGTCATGGTAAAGATGGTAATAGTGTAAAAAATTATATTCCAAATTTGGCAGCACAAAATCCAGAGTATTTGGTTAATCAGTTTGAGCAATTTGCGAAAAAGCAACGTAAAAATTATGTCATGGAACGGTTGGCTGCAAGTTTGTCAGATAGTGAAAAGGTTAATCTTGCCTTGTATTTTGCTAGTTTAACGGTAACCCCTCGGACTACTGAACACCCAGAACTTGTAGCTGAAGGAAAAACGGTGTTTTCTCGCATATGCTATACTTGTCATGGCAAGGATGGTTTGGGTAAAGAGAATCTTCCTCGACTCGCGGGTCAACCAGAGGAGTATATTGTGAAAACGCTGCATTACTTCAAAAGTGGCCAGAAACGTAATGTGGATTCTCCTATGCCAGGAATTGTAACCCAGTTAACAGATCAAGAGATTAAGGCGGTAGCAGCTTACATCACTAGTATGTGAGATGCTCGAGCTGTGGTAGGGTTGCATAGGACTCAATAAGCATAATAATGATGAACTTGTTATGGCTATGCAGCTTTGCCCATTCCTGCGTAAACAGTTTCAATTTAAACATAAATTGATTTGGTTGTTTTGTAGCCTGATCATTTCAGTACAGGCGTATAGTGATACTAATATCCAATTGTGTAATTTCTATACTGAAAATGTATATAGAGGACTAGGACTTTTTTTTAGTGAGGCCGCTCACATTGTAAAGGCAGCCCCTGTCAAGCATTATGCATTGTTGGAAGATATGGAGGAGCAACGTAAATTTTGCCTTTTTTCAGCGGGACAGACCATGAACTCGCAGCGTTATTTATGCCATATCAGTGAGCAATTGTTATTAAATCACTATTCGTACCTTGCTCAACAACAATCAATAAACGTAGAGGATAATAAATTACTTACTATTCCTTTAAGTTCATTAGTTGCGGATAAAATCCGGCGCTATTGTGCTTATCAGCCAGAAATAATCAAATACACACAAATTTTATCATTACAACTTCCTGTATTGATTCATAATAAAGTATCTGAGCCTGAGCAACAAATCTCTCAAGAAAAAGAAAGTAAACAAAAACTGTCTTATCAAATTAAAGTCAACAGTGACCTTTCATTTACTTTAAAAAGTCAGGAAAAGTTAAATATTTGGCCACCTTTTCAATACTATCGGTTAGGTGGAAAAACGATTACTTACCAGTTTTCCAACCATATTGCTGCACGTCCTTAAGGATGATTTTTGTTGGTTTAACCGAATTTTATAGCATAGAGTGAATAAAAACCCCTATTAAGGGGTTTTTTATTAAGCAACAAGGTTAGGCAATGAACCCTAGACTTTGAATAAGCGAGACAATTTTTTCGGTACAAAGGTGTGTTTCAGGTCGGTGTAGACAGGCATACCATTGTAGTAGGGAGGGTAGTCTTCACCTTGAATGAGTGGTTCAAGGTATGTTTTGGCTTCTTGAGTAATATGGTAGCCATCATCTGTGATAAAACTTCTTGGCATTAGTTTTTCCTGGTTGGCTACCTCTGCCAGTGGCGCTTCGCCAATAGTCCACTGGTAAGGTGTTCCAGGTTGTCTTACGATGGTTGGCATAACTGCATTCTTACCTGCTACAGCAAACTCAACAGCAGCTTTACCCACGGCATAAGCTTGTTCAACGTCAGTTTTAGATGCGATATGACGTGCTGACCGTTGTAAGTAGTCTGCTACTGCATAGTGATACTTATAACCCAGCTCATGTTTAATCATTTTGGCAAGGATTGGTGCTACACCTCCTAGCTGTAAATGGCCGAATGCGTCTTGCTCTGTTGTGGCATGAAGCATCCGTCCACCCTCGTAGCAGGTACCTTCTGATGCAACAATAACGCAATACCCTTGCTTTTGAACAACTTCTTTAACACGCGTCAAAAAGCGTTCTTTATTGAAAGCTATTTCAGGAAACAAGATAATGTGGGGTGGATCACCATCTTGGTAGCTAGCAAGTCCTGCAGCAGCAGCAATCCAACCAGCATGGCGTCCCATCACTTCCAAAATAAAGACTTTAGTAGATGTTTCACACATCGAGATAATGTCTAACGCCGCTTCTTGAGTAGAAATGGCTACATACTTTGCTACTGAGCCAAAGCCAGGACAGTTGTCAGTGAGTGGTAAGTCATTATCAATGGTTTTGGGAATCCCAATACATGTAATGGGGTAACCCATCTTCTCACTCATTTGAGATATTTTATAAGCGGTATCTTGAGAATCACCACCACCATTGTAAAAAAAGTAACCAATATTGTGTGCATAGAAAATTTCAATTAAACGCTCATACTCAGCCTTACTTGTCTCAAGATCTCTAAGTTTATAACGGCATGACCCAAATGCGCCTCCTGGCGTATGTTTTAATGCCGCAATTGTTCGATCTGTTTCTAAGGTCGTATCGATGAGTTCCTCTTTGAGAGCACCTAAAATTCCGTTATGGCCAGCGTAAACCTTGTCAAATAAATCAGGATACTGACGAGCAGTTTGAATTACAGCGCATGCAGTAGCATTGATGACTGCTGTAACTCCGCCCGACTGGGCATAAAAGGCATTTCTCTTTGCCATGCAAGGTTACTCCAGAAGTGTTGGTTCAGTCTTTGTGGATGTTCTTCACTGCTCATAACAAACAGTAATGAAGGGGAAAGGAAAACTGAGGGCGTTCCTTCTCCTTGTAACTTTTTGGTAATTGACAGTGTTTGTTACCCTTTCTACAGACATACGATTATCGCTTTTGCCATAGTGTTTACTACAATGCTCTATTTCTCGATACCTTGCTGTAAACAGATATACATAATTGTTAGACAGTACACCTGACAGTAGCATAAATATAATTTTGTCTGTGTAACTCAAAATTAGCATAAGTCGCTTAGTTAAGAGTAAGGGTTTATATTGTTGTGCGGCGAATAATAAATGAAAACGAAATGTTTTGCATGGTGCAATATTATGCAAAATAAAATTTTGGTTAAGAAACCTAGTGCATTAATTATTGTCGATAAAGTGATGGCGGTTTACCTTGTTTGTAGACAATTAATAAAAACTGGATGCTGACTATAAGGTTTTATTGATAAATTGGAAGCATTTACCCTTTGTGAATCTATTTCGCTTTTTAATTATGAGGCTGTATTCAAAAATAAAATAATCGTTAATGTTCATGTAAATTGGTTTGTTGAATGTCTATTTTTCATATAAATGAGTTAGTGAATAAAGGTAATTTATTTTTTAATTTAAGTCATTCTTTGGCACTGAGATGACCATTTAAAGAGAGTTATGTTTATTTTGCTTAACGCTTAAGCTTTTCTGTCAGGTTACTGATATTTTTGCTGCTGGAGTGTCATTAGCTTAGATAAATGTTCCTTTTGCTAAAGGTTTTATAGTTTGCTAAACCTGTTTAGTTTATTGTTGGGCACAATGTTGTATAACAGGCCGTAAAGGCCAGCAAGAACTTTTTTGAGGGGGGCTGTTGGCGGTGTGTTCCGCTCGAAGGAAAAATTGAGTCAAGCCGACAAAATTGACTCTTTCATCAAACGTTGGCTAATGTCGAACACCCCTTCTCTTCATGTGTTTATTTCAGAAGTGAAAACTACTCGTCATCTGCTAATAAGGGTAGGATAACCATGTTGAGTGGTGATGAGTTGTTTCCTGAGTATTAAGTTGAGAGTGAAATGCATATACATATATTAGGCATTTGTGGAACATTTATGGGGAGTTTGGCGCTTTTGGCGAAAGCAATGGGCCATAAAGTGACTGGCTCTGATGCTAATGTCTATCCACCAATGAGTACCCAGCTTGAGCAGTCAGGAATAACAATTCAGTCAGGTTTTGAATCAGCTCACTTAGAGCCAAGGCCAGATCTCGTTGTTATTGGCAATGCAATCTCTCGTGGGAATGCGGCAGTGGAGTATGTTTTAAATGAGCAAATTCCCTACACCTCAGGCCCTCAATGGTTAGCAGATTATGTACTTCAAGATAAGTGGGTATTGGGTGTTGCTGGTACTCATGGGAAAACTAGCACGAGCAGTATGTTAGCGTGGATTTTGGAGTATGCAGGAATGTCTCCTGGCTTTTTGATTGGGGGGGTGCCAGAAAATTTTGGCGTTTCTGCGCGTTTAGGCGAGACACCTTTCTTTGTGGTTGAAGCAGATGAATACGACTCGGCTTTCTTTGATAAGCGGTCAAAATTTGTTCATTATCATCCGCGGACATTGATCTTAAATAATTTAGAATTTGACCATGCAGATATTTTTTCTTCACTAGAAGATATCCAACGACAGTTTCACCATTTAGTGAGAACTGTGCCTGGTGATGGGCTTATTATTTACCCTGCAAGCTGTCCTGCATTGGAACAAGTAATGACACAGGGTTGTTGGAGTGAGACACAAACCATCGGTAGAGAGTGGCAAGCGCAATTACAGGATGCAGCAGGGCGTTGTTTTAGCGTAATCCATCAAGGAGCACCTGTTGGTGAAGTCAGCTGGGCACTAACAGGGCAGCACAATGTTGAAAATGCGCTTGCCGCAATTGCCGCCGCACGACATGTCGGCGTGGTTCCTGCCCTGGCTTGTGAAGCACTGGCGAAGTTTGTCAATGTAAAACGGCGGATGGAGTGTATCTATGAAGATGAGCGCGTGACAGTTTATGATGATTTTGCCCATCACCCGACGGCTATTACGACAACCTTAGAGGGATTACGTAAAGCGGTAAATGATGACCATATTATTGCTATTCTTGAGCCACGTTCTAACACCATGAAAATGGGCATTCATACAGAGCAATTAGCGGCTTGTGTGAAGGCTGCAGATGAGGTTGTTTGGTTTGAGCCTGAAGGCTTGAAATGGTCACTGGACGATGTCATGCAGAAAAGTGAGGTTATGTCTTCAAAGTTTGATGATGTAACGGCAATTGTGGAGTATGTTTTACACCGTTTGCTTGAACTTGAGCGTGCTTCAACTAAGACACATGTACTGCTTATGAGTAACGGCGGTTTCGGTGGAATTTATCAACAGCTGACAAAAGCGTTATCGCAAAACAGTGCATCATAAGAGAGAAGCTGCCTGCCAGGTTTAAATACGCAACTTGTTATAGTTATACTCATAAAAAGTATATGATGTCGTTTTATTTAAAGGTAATAGTTCATGCGGGTGACATTAGCGATAACAGGTGCATCTGGAGCTCAATATGGTTTAAGGCTTCTTGAAGTACTTTTAAGCAATGGGCATCAAGTGTATCTCATGGTGTCAAAAGCTGCACATGTCGTTATTGCTACAGAAACAACATGGCAGTTACCTGCTCGACCTGCAGAGCTTGAAGCTGAGCTGGTTAAACGCTTTGCTATCGATCCTTCATTACTCCATGTATTTGGGCGTGAACAGTGGATGGCGCCTGTGGCATCTGGTTCTGGTGCGCCCAGTGCGATGGTTATTTGTCCTTGCAGCACGGGTACATTATCAGCGATTGCAACGGGAGCATGTAATAACCTTATTGAGCGAGCTGCGGATGTTGCACTTAAAGAACGTCGAAAGTTAATTGTAGTGCCAAGAGAGTCACCTTACTCTGCAATACATTTAGAAAATATGCTGAAAATAACCAACATGGGGGGGGTGATTTTACCTGCTTCTCCGGGCTTTTATCATCAGCCAGAGCATGTCAGTGATTTGGTTGATTTTATTGTTGCAAGAATACTTAATCAGTTAGGAATCGAGCAGCAATTGCTTCCACGTTGGGGGGAGCAGTTTTCTTAGTGCATTTCCATAAAACACCACAAAATTAGAAGACATGGTAACGTTTTCTGGTCAATACTATTACCCTAAAATACCGTCACTGTGGGTATATTTACGCACACTACTTTTTTAACTGAGCGTCTATAATTCAGTGATCTTGATCTATAAGGTGGCTTGTATCACTGTGTATAGCATTATCATGCATACCCTGGCTGAAAAGCATCTCTTCAAATAGAGTGGAATAAGTAGCGTATTTAGTTGTGATTGTTCACACATACGTTTAATACTATAGGCAGGCAAATTATGTGCGATTTTTGTCACATCAACTTGCAGATATAGTTCCAAATTGGATGATTTTTTTATGATAGTATGACATTAAAAATGAACATCATTTGTAGGGATTATTTTGCAAGTATGCCAATTATAAAATATGTTTCATGGTTTTTTGGGGCTGTTCTACTGCTGAATTTATCAGCCGTTTGGGCTGGTGAAAAAGAAGCTGTATTAACAACAGATGCTGAGCAGGTTATTAATGCTTATATGGATGCGTACATTCATAAGGATTATTTACAGGCTGCCAGTTATCATCAGCCGCAAGCACTTGAACAACAGCGTAATTACTTTTTAACCGAGTTGCTTGCGCATGATGCTTATTTGGCAAAACAGCTTTTTGGGCAAGAGTTTGGTAATGAAAGTGCCTTAAGAGCGATGGATAGTAAGAAGTTTTTTGCTAAACTTTCAGCGCTAGTGTTGGGAGGAAATGTTATTGATAACTTTCCTACACAATCAATAACCCCTAAACTGGAGGGGATACTATTTCCGCAGCCAGACTTGGCTTATGCAATTTTTAAAGTTGAAGCACAAGTCAAAGGCAAAGGTAAATTAATTCATTTTAATGTATTTAAAACGCTACGTTTGCAGATGTATGCTGATCGATGGTATGTCGATATTCCTGAAGAATTTGGAGTATTTAAGGCATCACTTGAATATGAAGAGTAGAGATTGCTATTAAATATTTCTGTAGTTTATCGGACTTTTTCTTTTTAATATTACTCCTGTCTTTTGTGCGTATTGGGTATGTATGCTGTGTTTCAGTAGTAGATTAAACTGTATTTATAAATCTTGCGAACCAATTTATATGTAATGGATAATACACCTAAATTGATTCGCGAAAAGCTGGAAAGTCGTTTGTCCTAATTTTAAATGTTTATGAATTAAATTTAAGCATTCAATAAATACGATCTAATGTGTTTTATTAGCGTGTTTACTGAGTGAGTAGTGACATCTTTGTGTGTTACAAAACGAATTGGGTTAGATTGACTGATAAGAATATCATGCTGTTTTAAATAAGCTGCAAGCGCTGTTGTCGATTCCTGTTGCAAGTGAGCGAAAACCATATTGGTTTGTACTTTAGTCATATCAACAGAAAAAGCATCTAGTTTGTTAAGTTCATCAGCTAGGTATTTAGCATTGTCATGATCCTCAGTTAATCGATTAACCTGCTCAGTTAATGCGATAATGCCTGCAGCAGCAAGTATGCCGGCTTGGCGCATCCCTCCACCAACAACCTTTCTCCAGCGACGAGCTGTATTAATGAAATCTGCTGTGCCTGCAATGACAGAACCTACAGGGGCAGCCAGCCCTTTTGATAAACAAACGGAAATAGAGTCAAAGTGTTGACAAATTTCTTTTACATTGAGCTTTTGCTTTACTGCAGCATTAAAAACGCGCGCTCCATCCAAGTGACAGTTTAAGCCATGTTTTCTGGCTAAAGCTGTTGCCTCTGCGATATAGCTTTGAGGTAAAACTCTTCCCGAGTGGGTATTTTCAAGACAAAGCAAGCGTGTTCGTGCGAAGTGAGGATCTATCGGCTTGATTACAGACTCAATGCTATCCAAGGGAAGAGTACCGTTTTCACCTTCCATTATAGGTTGAGGCTGAATGCTGCCGACAATAGCTGCGCCGCCGCCTTCAAATTTGTAAGTATGGGCATTTTGACCCACGATATATTCATCACCGCGTTGACAGTGAGCCATTATAGCGATGAGATTACCCTGGGTGCCTGAGGGGACGAAGAGTGCTGCTTCGAAGCCTAATAGATCGGCTGCAAGCTTTTGTAATTGGTTGACTGTTGGATCATCACCATAAACATCATCACCCACAATAGCTTCAGCCATGGCTGAGCGCATTTTTGTTGTGGGTGTTGTAACGGTATCACTCCTAAAATCTATCACTGACATGTTTTACCTCTCTTAACTGGCCCTAGGCTAAGTATCTCGAGTAACGATCAAACTCGTAAGTTATAGTAAAGAAAAAGTAATGGTATAAATAGATACAGATCGGCTGTTATTGAACGTAACAGATTAACCAACTTAAGTGGCGATCACTTAATTTAATAGGTACTATCGTGCGGCCATGAAACAATTGCTGTATTTATCGTTAGCTCAACAGATATGTAAACAAATACATTCAGGTGTATTTACCGCTGGCCAGCGTTTGCCTTCAGTTCGTGTATTAGCGCAGCAAATGAATATGAGTATTTCGACAGTCCTACGTGCATATCAACTTGTAGAAGATAAAGGATTGATCGAGGCTCGTCATAAATCTGGATACTATGTAAGCAGTGACTTGATTACACTTCAAATGCAATTGGAGGAACAGAAACCAATCTCTCCGGAGTGGGTTACAGGATCAACATTAATTGTTGATTTAATGGCTAATGCCACAAAAGAAAACTTTCTTCAGTTTAGTACAGCACAACCTGCTGAAGATATAGCTGCCAATAAAGAAATTAAGCAGAATATGTTACGGATACTTCGTGATAATCACTTAATACTATCAATCAACTCAGAACTAATCGGCTCACTAAAATTAAGACAACAACTTGCTTATCGACTAACTAGGTTAGGTATTTTAGCCAGTATAGAAAATATTTTAATAACAACGGGTTGTCAAAGTGCAATGATGTTGTGCTTGAAAACATTCACTCGACCTGGCGATGTTGTTGCTATTGCAACACCTGCTTACTATCGTATTTTACAGTTAATGGAAGTACTACAGTTAAAAGTAGTAGAAATTCCAACACATTCATTTTCAGGTATTGATATTCCTTTACTACAAAAAACATTAAGTGAATGGTCTGTTAAGGCTGTGATTGTTAGTCCTACCGTTGGTAATCCTTTAGGGGAATCAATGTCAAAGGAGAGTAAACAACAATTATTAACACTCATTGAAGAAAAAAATATACCACTTATAGAAGATGATGCTTTTGCTGATTTAAGTTTTGAGCAGCCTCGACCTGAGCCAGTCAAAGCGTTAGATAAAAAGGGGATGGTTTGGTATTGTGGTACTGTGTCAAAAACCATTAGCCCTCAGCTCAAAGTAGGGTGGATGGTTATGGGAAAACATGCTGATAGGGTTATTTATCAGCATTCGTTAATGGGTATTACCCCTCCGTACTTGAACCAATTAACCGTTGCTGAATATTTATCTCAAGACAAGTACCAAAAGCATATACAGCATGCAATCTTAATTTATCAGCAACGATACTTTCAGGCAGTTAGTTTAGTAAAAAAACACTTTCCCAAAAATATAAAAGTTTCTTCTCCAACAGGTGGTTTTGTTTTATGGATAGAGCTACCAAAGCATATAAATGCCACAGAGATTTATTTTAAGGCAAAACAGCAAGGTATTTTAATAACACCTGGAGAGCTATTTTCCGTGCAAACAAGTCAATATAAACATTGTTTTCGTATTAACTTTGCTCAGCCCTGGACTGAAGATAGAATAAAAGCAATGAATTGGCTGGGTCAATACATAGAACGACTAGACAACCAAACGATTAGCTAATGGTCAGCATAATATTTTTTTAATATGGACTCTTATCTATGGATGGGGTTGTGTTACATTGTAAGGTTCTTTTGTTTGTTCGGTCATATAATATTAATATGTTGGTGGTTCTCTTGCTCTATACTCCAATCAAATCATGATAAGAAATTAGATTTAATTGCGTAAAGAATTAACTAATTAGTGCCGTAAAGTAGATATTCATAATTGAATATGCCTTGAGTGTAATTCTTTATGAAAGTTTAAGTTAAATGGATGATTTAACATGGTGGCGTGTCGATAAAATATGATAATCTAGATTCTTGACTGTTTGATAAAATTAGTCTAGCAAGGAACCTTTTTGTTGTAATTTAGTTGACTATAATTGTTACTGTTCTTATCTCGCTCTAAGAAAAGTAGATTCTAGCAAAGTATTTAATGTGACGGCGGTAAGTTATTTAAAATATAACCAGTTATTTTTGCTGATATGAAAAATAGTAATATTTAGTTTTTGTAGTCATGTTTTTTTAATGGCCGAGATTTGTTAAGTGATTTGGTATTAATATAACCTGTATGGGTTTTAATTTATGTAAGTCATCTATTGTCAGAAATGGATATTTATTGTGTGGATGGCTACGTGGATAGTATGTCTTATACTTAGGTGGCTGTACTATTATATACTTACTTATAAGGGTTTAATCTATCGATAGGAGTGAATATATTTCTCATTGTATTTGTTTGGTATTATAATGTTCATATTAATATAGGTTTAGTTTGTAATACGGATTGGTAGTACGTTGTTTAAGGGACTCTAACATCATTGAGTAGTATGAGGGAGTTGTATGCGTGAAATTACATCGGGTAATTGAACGTTTATTACTAAATAAACTTATATCAAAATCAACAGGTGAATATGGGGGATATGTTCTTTATAGACCTGTTCAGGATGATAGGCGTAAGGACGTTGAGTTAAGATCAAAAATTGAGTCTGCTGCTCGTTGGGTTTACGCTCAAGAAATGGAAACCGTTGAGCCAAAGTCTGCATGGGCATTATCAAAGAGCAATCAGGTCTGGAGTTCGATTGTTGCTTGCTTAATCCTTATCATTTTATTGCCATTGTTCTTATTTATTGCATTAGGTATTAAATATACGAGTTATGGACCTGTATTTTTTATCCAAGAAAGAACGGGTTATAAAGGTAGACGCTTTAAAATGATTAAGTTTAGAAGCATGGTTCCTGATGCGGAGGATCTTAAAAGACATTTTTTTCACTTAAATAAGCACGGAAAGCACGCAGTGGATTTTAAAATCGATAGAGATCCTCGAGTAACTCCTTTAGGTGAGTGGCTAAGACGGTTTAGCTTGGATGAGTTACCTAATCTATTTAACATTATTAAAGGGGATATGCGTTTAGTTGGGCCTAGACCGACTTCATTCTCAGCTCAAAACTATCCAGACCAGGGGCTGGTTCGGCTAGCCGTTTATCCAGGAATGACGGGGCTATGGCAAATAAGTGGGCGAAGTCAACTTAGCTTTGAAGAGCGAGTACAGTTAGATTTACAGTATATTGAAAATCAAAGCTTTTTATTTGATTTAAAAATATTATTGCTAACACCTATCCGGGTTTTAGAAGGAAAAGGGGCTAGTTAGTATAGGGATCTAGTTTGTTACAGGGAAGAGTGGGGGAAGTCTAAAAATGCTAACAATTCCCTGTCACCTGAGTTTTACAAGCTCACTGATGGAAAGAGACCAAGCATCGCTTTTCTTTACTGCACCACATTCCAAAGCGGGTTGTTCATCTAGTATTGCCACAATCGCTAATGCAATTGCTCGACACATTTCTCATGGTATTTTGGTAATAGATGGGCATCAGGGCCTTACCAGTTTAACTCATCAGTTTCTTTCTTGTCCTCAGAAAGGTTTTTATAATTTAGTATATGCTAAAGAAATACCTGATATTAATCCATTTATTTTTAAAGAGCCAAAAGGGATGAGTTATGACTTTTTACCATTTGGTCACGACTATCCATTTCAACAGCCACTTGAGCGACAGCATATTAAAAATTTGTTGAAGGCGTTAGCAAAATTATATAAATATATATTGTTTGATGGCCCACCTGTATTTTCCTCTCCAGAAGTCGTGACGATGGCTGCACAGTTTGACGGAGTCGCTTTGGTTCTTCAAGCAGAAAAAACACGATGGGAAGTAGCTCAAGCAGCCGTCGACCGGTTACAGCAAGGAGGGGCTAATGTATTTGGCGCTGTCTTAAATCAGCGTAAATATTATATGCCCAAGTGGGTCTATGACTTGCTTTAATCTAAAATCTCCAGCTATCAAAAAAAATCAACAATGTACTAAGTTCGCATTGGGATGTTATAGCAAAGTAGGTCTTTGTAAAATATTTCTTCTTTGCAATTTATTTTTAATGAGTGGTTGTTTTTTACAACCCACAATAAAATCCTTCAAGATGCCTGCAGAATTATTTGGGAAGACGGGGCAGCATATTCCTGATCAACGCCTGTTAGATAAACATGAGTTACAACCTGAAGATGTACTTGATATTATTTATCATTTTGACATTAATTCGAAAGGTATTTATCGAATAGCAACGCATGACCAACTCGATATAAAATTCATTACGGCACCTGAATTTAATGAAAGTCATAGAGTGAGGCCCGATGGTTTTATTTCGTTACCTTATATTGGTGATGTGAAAGTTGTGGGGCTAACGGTAGAACAGTTAAAAGGACGTTTAGCTGATTTATACAAAGAGATTCTGATTGATCCGCTGCTTTATATTACGGTGCCCAAATACCAAACTAATATCAAAGAGCTTAAGCAAAACTTATATCATCCTACTTATGGACTCAGTCGAGAGATTTTGGTTCGAGGTGATCTTAGAGCCTCTTTTCCCCTTATTGGTGATATCGATGTTAAACATAAAACAGTTAATAATTTAAGAAAAACACTTAATGAACGCTATGGTCGGTTAAATACAGCATTACAGGTTGATTTGTTACTTAAACGGACTCAGTCAAGTAAAGTTTTTGTGTTTGGTGAAGTAAGACAGCCTGGAGCATTTCCTATTCAAAAACCTATTTCTATTTTATCGTTAATTGCGCTTGCAGGTGGTGCGTCTACTGATGCGGAACTTGGTTCTGTGTTAACACTGCGTCGTGAGCAAAATGAAATGATGGCCCGAGTATATGATATACGTGAGTCTATACGTACAGGGAAAGCGGCTATTACTTATTTGATGCCAGATGATATTGTTTTTATTCCTAAAACACGACTGGCTGAAACTGCAAATATTACACGGACATTGAGTGACGTTATTTTGTTTAATGGTATTGGTTTTTCATTTAGCTACCGCGTTGATAGCAAGGAAAACTAATGATTGAAAAGTCTAGAAAAGAAACTTCTGAAAATTATTTGCATGAGTTTTTGCGAATATTTTTTGCCAATCAACAGTTAATAAAAAGAGTTTTTATTTTATTTGTGAGTATTAGTATATTAGTACCTGTTATTGTTGAAGATCATTATGAATTAACGGGTGAGGTATTAGTTTTATCAAAAAAATTATCACAGTCAGATGCTGATACAGTGTTAACAGGGGATACTGATAAATTTGTACCACTTACTGTGATTGATATGGAAACAGAGAGTAACATCCTTCGATCTACAGGGTTGATTAGAACCACCGTGAGTGAGTTGTACCAAGCAGGAAAGCTATCGTTAGCCTCACTCGAGGCTGCAACATGGTTAGGTATCGTTTTTGAAAATTATATTATAAAGCCATTACAACAGTACATTATTCAGCCTATGAGTCAGTTGCTGGGAGTGAAAGAGAAAGATATTCAACATCTGGAAATAGATAAGCTTACTACAGATGTACTAGAAAATTTAACTATTGAACCTGTTCCTGGTTCTAATGTTATTAATGTCACTTTCATTTCAGTAAACCCCGAGCAAGGCGTTATATTAGTAAATAGTCTACTTAATAACTATCTATTAACTAGGGATCAGTTACAGTCTGCAGAATTGCCCTATGATTTGTTCAAAAAAAAGCGCGATCATTATCGAGAGCGTTATGCAGAGCTGGAAAAGATGAAATTGGATTTGCTAACAAAGTACCAAGCTGCAAATCCGGAACAAGAACTTATTCAGGTACTTGCCAGTTATGATGATGAGCAGGAAAGTTTATATGACTATCTAGATACTCATTTAGAAAAACAACGCTGGGTTGAGTATTTAACGTTACATTTACAGCATTTGAAAAGTACAAGCCAATTAACAGAATATACATTTCCTTATACATTTACAGAAACTGCTGGTTCTGTGGCTTATGATGATAAAGAAATTAGATTACAGTTGGAAGAGGTTTCGAAACTAGTAGGTGAGTACTCTAATGCTTCTATGTCATTCAAGGCTGACAGTTTGAAAATTAAGCGTATTAGTGCTCGTTTGGCAAGGGAGCGTAATGCATTATTAAAATTATTTACTAATCGTATACAACAACGTCAAATGGAGTTAGCTGTACTTGAGGAAACAATTACAGCAAAGCAGCAGCGCCTAAAACAATATGAAACGCGTATTGATGATTTACGAAAAGTCGCTTCTCGGATTGAACAGGTAGAAACAGAAATAAAAGCGATGAATGAAGCTTTTTTTTCTTATAGCCAGCAATTTGAAGAAAAACGTATGATGCAGTTAGTTGATAATGTTAGATTATCTAATGCAAGAATCTTAAGCAGGCCATTTATTCCCGCTGAGCCAGCTTTTCCACAACTAAAAATAATTTTACCAATAGGTGCTATGACAGGATTTCTCTTGGCACTTGCAATTGGCTATCTTCGTGAATTTTTTGACCATACATTTAAACAACCAAGCCATGTCGAGAAATATCTAAATATTCCAGTTTTTGCTACATTAGATGACGTCTCTAAAAGGAAAGAGCCTTCCCAATTTGAGCATGGGGTAGCCAGTTTTATTGGGAGAATGAGGAAAAAATCTAGGTCAGCAACATGAAGGCGTCAAAAATAAATAATAATGACAAATCATTAGGAAAGGCGTTATTACATATAATAAGTAGTAGTGGTTACTATGGTGCTGAGCATGTTTTGGTTCAGTATTGTCGTTGGTTAACAGAGTATCATCATTACATTTTGTGCTTATGTTCAGATCATAAAACCTTAGATTTACTTGTTCAGGAAATGGAAACAGAAAATACATCTGTCTATGGTGTTGTAGGACATAAGCTATCATTATTAACACTGGTTAAGTATAGCCGCCAGTTATTGATAAACAAAAATATAACAGCAATTAACTGTCATGGCTATAAAGAGTTGTGGGTTGCTTTATTTGTCTCATATAAGTTGTCAATACCTATCATTATGATTCAGCATGGGTTTACGCGACGAAGTGTTAAGATGCTCTGTTATCAATGGCTAAATATACAATGTTGTCGATTTAAAAAAGTTTATAAAGTGATATGTGTAGCTAATGAAATTGCCGATATTTATTTAGCAGGAGGCGTTCATAGCGATAAAATCACCATTATTCCCAATAGTGTGGATATTATGAACAAAGCACTGTGTGAGAATATTGCTGAAAATGTTATAGATAGTGAAAGTTATTATATGTTTGCATTTGTCGGAAGACTAAGTGTTGAAAAAGGTCCCGATTTATTTTTGAAAGTTTACCACTGCTTTCTGCAATGTTATCCACAGGATACTCCGGTAAATGCTGTAATTATTGGCGATGGCCCATTTCAGCAAAAACTGGTTAAAGTAATTGAGCAAAATGATAAATGGCAAGTTAAGTGGGTAGGGTATCAGTCAGAAATTAAGCATTGGCTGCAACGTATAAATATTTTACTAATAACATCTAGAAACGAAGGTACACCTCTTTGTGCATTGGAAGCAATGGCTATCGGTGTGCCTGTCATTGCTTTTTCTGTAGGTGGATTAGTGGATTTAATTGAGCATGAACAAACAGGGCTATTAATTCCACCAAATGATATAAATTGCTTTGCTGATGCAATGCATCGTTTATTACACGAGGATAAGTTACGTGAAAAAATAATACAGAATGCGCAGGCTAAGGTTAGGCTGCTTAATAGTCAAAGTCGGGAGAGGTTAAACACATGTTATCAGCAACTTATCTAAAGGCACCCTTAAATCTACTTTGGGTGGTTAATGATGCTGCTTTTTAGATGTTTTAGTAGCATTATTTTTATTACGTGCGTGGCATTAATGTTAACACCTTATGCTTGGCTTGCACCATTTATTGCTTTAAGTTGTGTAGGTATAATTCTTTTATATCAACATCCGGCATGGGGGCTTTTAGGTTTAATTTTTTTAGTACCTTTTGAAGGCATTTTTGAGGAGACACGGTTTTTTACAGGCGCTAAAGTATTAGGTGTAGCTTTATTATTGATTGTTGCCTGTCAACTTATTCTAAGACAAATGCCTATAGAACGTTTACGCTCATCATTGTGGCGTCCTTTGGCATTATTTTTACTCCTTTATACGATTAGTGTGTTGCACTCTGATTATTTTGAGCTTTCTCTCAACAGTTTTCGCCAAATGTTAACGGCGATTGCTGTTTTTGTGTTAACACTTTTGTTGGCTGAAGAACTTCGTTTTAAGGTGTTAATGTCAACATTAGTGTTTGCTGTGGCTATGACAGCATTAATTGCGTTATATCAGACTTATACGAGTAATAATCGTGCCATAGGCTTATTAAAAGATCCTAATTATTTTGCATTGTTAATCAGTGTGGCTATTGCGATGGTGGGATATTTAGTTCTTCATCAGCGTCACTGGCTAGTAAGTCTATTTTGGGCGGGTGTTTTAATCGTTTTGTCACTTACGTTTATGAAAACATATTCACGTTCGGGTGCATTGGTTTTACTGATCGTTGTTGGTTTTGCTTTATGGCATTATCGAGATTATTTTCATATGCTTCGAGCACGGCATTTAGGTTGGGTATTGCTGTCATTAGCAGTTGCTTTACCTGTTGTACACGTTTCAATACCAGAAGATTATAAGCAGCGCTTATTTTCACTGTTATCCTTACAAAAAGGTATCAAATCATTTGATGATCGCTCATTAGGGCGACGTGCATCCTATTTAGTTGTGGGTTGGCAGTCGATTAAAAATAATCCATGGACTGGAACAGGTCCAGGTTCTTTTCCTGTGAACTATGCTTATTCAGGATATGCCAGTGCATTTTCACTAAGTCGCAGAGAACCAGAATTGTTTAGACGTGCACATAATACTTATTTGGAGCTTGCTGTGGAGAGTGGAGTTGCAGTGAGTTTGTTATTTTGCTGGTTGGCCTGGCGTGGGTTAGTCAGTTATTGGCAAGTAAGAATGATGGCTCTTCAGAAACAACGGTTATCATTAGCATCCAGTGTGACTCATTTAGGGCTGGCATTTTTGGCGTTATGTATTTTTCTGCTCTTTTTGAGCGCGCCTAATCATAAGTATTTCTGGTGTATGCTTGCTATTGCTGAAGTTGCACGTCGCTATTGTGAAAAACAAAGCAATGCTTTGACTGAAGAGACACGTCATGAAGCATCGTTATAGCATTATCATGCCTATGTTTAATGAAGCTAAGAATATTCCGTGTTGTTTAAGTGCGATGTTAGATGCAATTCAAGGACGAAAAGAGTGTAAGTTAATTGTTGTAGATAATGGTTCTACAGATGAAAGTGTAAAACTGGTTCAACAACAAGGCATTAAGGTTCTAGAAAAAAAACAATTGACCATAGGCCAACTTCGTAATGAAGGTGCAGTGGGCGCAACAGGCGATTGGTTGGTTTTTGTTGATGCGGATATAGAAGTGCCTGGTGACTGGTTTAGTTTTGTGGATGGCGTTATAGAAGAAGGTTTTGCACAGGCCTTTGCGTTTGTGGATATCGCGCCTGAGAGTGCACCTTGGTATGCCAAAGCTTGGGCGCTAAGGGTGTTAACACGACGAGGGCAAGTGACCTCTGTGGATACACTTCCGGGGCGTAACTTGATAGTGTCACGCGAAGTTTTTGAGCAAGTGGATGGTTTTGATAACGGGCTGATTACTGGAGAAGACAAAGACCTTATTCGACGTTTGCGTGGGCAGGGTGCGAGTGTGCTTTCAATACCTCATCCTAAATTGCTTCATTGGGGTTATGAGCAAAGTTTTTATAGTTGGCTAAGAAAGGAGTTCTGGCGACAAAGTAGTCACAGGGATTTGATCTATAAGTATGGTTGGCCATGGCGACTGGTGCGTTTTCCTCTCATGGCATTATTGCACTGGATGTTTTTTGTTTTGGTACTGGTAGCTTTGTATTGGAACTTTTGGGTCGTAATACTACTGCCTTTGTTGTTTGTGCCCAGTTTATTCTTAAGCCTACGGTTGCCAAGTGCTTATTTAAAATTCGAATTGATTGTACAACTAACAGTGCTTTATAGCCTTCGTTTTTTGGTGGCAGGGATTGCTGTTATTTGGTTTTGGTGTAGGCCTCAGAATACATGTTGATGGGGTTGTTTGGGTTAATTATTCTATTGGTTGCCTATACCTATGTAGGTTACCCACTGTGTGTATGGCTAATGGCCCACTTTGTAAATGTAAAGTCTCCAAAAAAAGATGATGATGTTGATATACACGAGGTGGGGCGTGTTTCTGTGATTATTCCGGCACATAATGAAGCCCAGTATTTAAGAACTAAAATACAGAGTATTCTCACTCAAAGTGCGGTTGAATATATTTTTGAAATTGTTATTGCGGATGATGGTTCAACGGATAACACGGCTGAAGTGATTAACTATTTGAATGATCCGAGAATAAAATTAATCACTCTTTCTCGACAAGGAAAAGCGGCTGCATTAAACACAGCCGTTGAATTATCTTGTGGGGACTTATTGGTGTTAACTGATGCGGATAATCTTTGGCAACAAGGAACATTACAAGCATTATTAGTGCCTTTTCTTAACGAAAAGGTGGGTGCTGTAGGTGGTAAACTGGAGTTTCCTGCGGTGCATCAGCAAGGGACAAGTTGGGGGGATCGTTATTATCGTCTTTTTGAAGGCTGGCTTCGACAACAAGAAGATAAAGCGGGTTGTCTCATTAACCTGGACGGAGCTCTGCTTGCTATCCGCAAAAGGTTGTGGCAGCCTGTGCCTGCAGGTGTAACGGATGATTTTTTTATTAGTACTGCAGCGTTAGTGGCAGGCTATCAATTAGTCTGGACCCCTCATGCCATTGTTGAAGACCATAGCACTTCAAAGCCAAGACAACAGTTCCAGCGTCGAGTACGCATTACTTTGCGTGGTTTGCAAAGCCTGTGGGCCAGAAGGTCACTGTTGAATATACATCAACTGAAACTTGCTTGGGCCTTATTAAGTCATAAAATATTACGTCGAATATTACCGTTGTTTATCCTTTTATTATTACCCTTAAATCTAATGTTATTAACATACGGATGGCTATTTAAGGCATTTTTTATTATTCAGCTAATGGGTTATCTGATCATGGTACTGGTGCTTTTATTACCAGGATTTCATTGGCCAAAGCCCTGTATTTTTATCGCATTTCTTATTCAGCAATTAGTAGCCATGAGCTGGGCATGTATTTTATTTGTCAGTGGTCATAGAGTTCTGCAGTGGACGCCAGATGCGGGACGACAAGTGAAATAAATTTAGAATGGCTAATTGGACATTTCCCAATCGATACATAAAGCAAGCCCTAGGTTATTTTGCGCTGAGAACACCTTTGCGTATGTTCACTATGCCTTATGACGGAGCATTAATTTTTACAGGACATCGTGTTTTACCACTAAGTCAATTACAGGGATATTATGATCCAGGCACTGTAATAGCCGCTGAATATTGGCTTAAGTGGCTGGATGTTATGCAAGATCTATTTGAGTTTGTCTCATTGGATGAGTTGCAAGATTTACAGAATAAAAGGTTGGCTTCAGGAGCTGATGATTTAAAATATAAAAAAAGACTGGCGGTAATAACCTTTGATGATGGCTGGTGGGATACCTATGAATATGCTTGGCCACCATTAAAAGCCCGTAATATCCCTTTGACATTATTTTTATCCACAGCGCTGATCAATACACGACGACTGTTTTGGTGGCAGTCTATTTTTGATTTAGCTAATTACGATGATAGGCTCGCTCAACAATGGGTAAGTCAGTGGTTATCAAGTCAAGGTGTGGGGGCGACGAATTTAAGTCAATTTAACCAGTTGTCCTGGCAAATGCGAATAACTCAGTTACCCACTTACTTATCACCTGAGCAGTTAATTGAGCTAGCCAATGCGATTGCAGCTCAGCTACCGAATCTGCAACATACATTAAACTGGCAGCAAGTAGACATTTTATCAAAGGAAGGGGTCATGATGGGAAGTCATGGGTTGGACCATAAAAGTCTTCCCTTGTTGACGGCTGAACAGAAGATAAGTCAGTTGAGTGAATCTTTAGTAACGATTAAACATCACGTAAACGTTACAAGTCGTTACTTTTGCTATCCCTATGGACATATTTGTCAGGAACTCCCACCTATACTAAATAAATGTGGGTATCAGGGCGCGGTTACAACTAAACCTGGCTGGGTTTATCACGCAACAGATCCTTACTTTTTACCCCGCATTAATTTGCACTATACCATGGTGGCCAGGCCAGAATTACTTGGCTATCGCTTATTAAAGTTGGCACTTAACCATTGTGCATAGGCTCCTTAATGGGTATGGCTGATTGAATGAAGCAGCGGACACGAAAGCAACTCTTAGATGAGATCAGTCAGAGCTTTATTGCTAAGGTGGTGTCGATTATTGTTCGAGTACTAAGGGTGGCGCTGATTGCACGTATTCTTGGGCCATTTGACCGGGGTATTTTCGCTTTACTGAATAGTGTTGTTGAAATAACTTTTGCTGCTGGTAATTGTGGATACAGTACTGCACTGGCTTATCATGTTTCCCACCGTTCACTGCCCTTAAAAGCCATGCTGGGTAGCTTGACTGCTTTTTCAATTTTATTTGGCCTGCTGTTCGCCTCATTTGCGATGGTTATCTTGGGGGTAGTCAATTTCTGGCAGGGAGAGCGGACTGTACTACAAGGATATACATTTGTCATGGTGGTGTTAGTTGTACTATTCCTATGGGTTGATGGGTTATACAAAGTATTGAACGCCCTTAATGAAGTGACTAAGTTAAATAAGTTACGCATCCTTGAGTCGCTTATTCCTCTGATTATTTTTTTATTGGCTTGGTGGCTGTTACCGATTACACCATTTAATGCGGCAGTGCTTTCGGGTTTGGTAACATGGATAGTACTAATTCTGTTGATTATCCTGTTATTGAAACGACATGCTCCAGGTCACTGGCCGTTGTTTAATAAAAAAGCCCACCGAAAATTAATTGGCTATGGTGCACGGGGCCATTTTGAAGGAGTATTCCGTTTTTTGCTGCTTAGGCAGGACTTTCTTTTGGTGGGTTTGTTATTGGGGGCAGAACCTTTGGGTTATTATGCCATGGCCTCTTCGGCGGCTGAACTGATGTTGGTAATGCCTGAGGCACTTACGACGCCACTGCTTTCTTTTTTTATGGGACCTGATGCCGCTCGTAATAAAGATGTAACGCCACTGGCGCTACGTTTAACAAATACTATTATGCTTTTTGGTGCACTAGCATTGGTATTATTTGGTTATTGGTTGATTGTGTTGCTATTTGGCCACGCGTATTCTTCAGCTTATGAACCAATGGTTTTTCTGTTACCTGGTATTATTGGTTTAAGCTTTTGTTCAATTATACGTTTAGATTTATTAGGTAAAAATCGACCTGGTGCTGTATCAATTGTTGCTGCTTGTGCTTGTGCGGTGAATTTAATCGCTAATCTATTACTTATCCCTGAGCTTGGCTTAGTCGGTGCGGCGATAAGTTCTTCTGTAGCCTATTTATTAGCAGCGGTTTTATTATTCAGGTTATATCGGCAGACTCATCCATTACACTGGACTTTAGTATGTTGGCTACAACAAGATGACTGGCAGAAAGTTGGGGGATGGATTAAAGAGTGGATAACAAAACGTAGAAAATAAGCAAATGATGCTTTCTTTTTAAAATAATTTATATGAATTATTTCAAAATAACTTGTTTTTTTGCTGCATGGTTTACCTGTGCAGTGAATGGAATGCAGTGGCAATGGATACGTGATGGTGTCTGGTACATTGATACCTCTTCTATTACCGCAAGTAAAACAGAACAGTCTTTGGTGAAATTAAGCTGGCAACCAGCCTGGCAGTCTTCTGCGCATGAAGAACATATTTTTTTGCAAGATGCTGAAGGTAATCTAATTGATGAGCTGGTGATTAATCCTGATCAGTTTTCAGGAACGAAGGAATGGCTGCTGAAACCAGAGAAAGGCCCTTATCGTCTTGAGGTGCCAGGTTATAGTTACCGACGATATCGACTTGAACATGCTGCAATGCTCAAAGTTGTTTATCAACCTGTTAAGCACCACTTTACCGCCGAAGTGCCAGCAAATGCCTCGCTTTATTTTAGTGTGCCTGCAGGGCAAACAGTCAATTTAGGTGGTAAATATCATGGGGGGGTAAAAGCGTTCAAGGTGAGTCCATTGAATCATTCAAACAGAGGCATTCAGCTTTCACTATCTACTTTTGATATAAATAAATATTGGCAGAATAATATCGTACCTATTGAGAAATCGACTAAAAAGCAAGTTTGGCGTTTGGTTTTTCAGGGAGAAGGAAAAGTTGCTTTTTGGCTGGACACAACTGAAAACGTATTTGCGTTAAGACCTGAAGATTTATTTGTGCCAAAGCTTCTTGCAGGCAAGGGAGAAATAAAGGTTGGATTAAAGAAATTAGGGCCTGTACCATGGGTAGGTACGTCGTTGCCATTCTTAGATCCGCCGTCTCAGGCTTTATCATTACTGAAAACAATGCAGGTTAAATCCGCAACATATTATACGTATGTTGATGTATTAAAAGAAAAAATAGTTGCTGATCGTTCATTCCGGGATACTTATTACCAGCAAGGCATCATTCATGATCTTACTCTACTTGCAGAGACAGGTCGCCGTGCTGTACTGGTTGATAGTAAGCATATTACAACAGTTCTTCGCTCTTATTTACCTAATTGGCAACAATATTCCAAATCAGGTCAACATTATTTGGTTTTAGCGGATGAGCCTAATCTTAATTATCCTTCTTTTATGGCATTTGTTAACTATGCAAAGCAAGTGGTGAGTGGTTTAAAGGAATTGCCTGAAAATGTACGGGAACAGGTTAAAGTAGCAATACCTGCTAGTGCTGGTTGGTTAAATGGCCCTAATCGAAGCCAAGCCAGTTCACGAAGGGGGATTACCTGGGCAAAACAATTATTACCGTTATTAGGGGATGATGTACATGCTTTGACATGGCATCAATGGCTAATCAGAGATTTACGGGCAACACGAAGTTATCAACAAGCTGTAGCCGCTGCAGCTTCGTTAGTTGGGCGGAGTGCAGAAGGGGCGCTGAGAAAAACGTTATTGATTGATCAAACCAATATTTCCAGTGGTTTGCATCTCAGTCCTTATGAACAAGATACATTCTTTGCCGCACTATGGTGGGTTTCTGTTGTGGTTAATGCTGCACAGCATGGTGATTTAACCATGATTAACTGGTTTAAGGCGGCTGATGAAGGTGCTTACAGAAAGGGTCTGATGAGGTTAGATGCTGCAGGCAACTGGCATTTAAAGCCTGTGGGGCATGCGATGAAATTTATTCAGGTGCACTTACAAGGTAAGGTTTTAGCCACGGAATCGAGCCTTTTTGAGGTTGATGTTCTGGCATCGACAACATCTAAAGTTATCCATGTGCTTGGGGTGAACAAAGGTGATCGTCAACAAAAACTCGATATTATGGTTGCTTTGCCAAAGCAATGGCAAAAACACTCGTTATCAGTAGAGAAAACACTATTAGCCAGCGACTTACAGCCTCAAATCTCTAAGCAAACACATAAAGTGGGGAAGGAGTTACATTTAAACTGGACAATCCCAAACAAAAGTATTTTTGCTATAGAAATCAGTCAATAATTTATGAGTAAAGAGAGTAACTGGCTGCAAAAAATTAAAAAGATTTGGCAAGCACAAGGTTTATTTGGCCTTATATGTCGTATTTATCATAAGTATTTTTGGCAAACGACAGAGCTTGTTTGGTTACGCCTGGACTTAACACAACCACTCCCGCCCACAACGGGACGAAACCGGTGGCAAGTAAAATTTTTAACAGAGGCCGATTTACCCAATTGCAAACGTTATTTTGAACAGCATATTCCCGTTTACCAAAAGTTGTTAAAAAAAGGTTTGCTTGGAACAATTGGTCAGGTGGAAGAGGATGTTGTGGCTATTTTTTGGGTAAGTCCTCAAAGCTACTTCGACCATGACCAATATCACTGTGAATTTATTGTGGAGGAGCAAGCATTTTATCAATTTGCGGGGGAGGTTGCTCAGCCTTTACGTGGCAGTGGTATTGCTTTAGATATTCAGCTTTATGCTTGGCATAACATGCAATTGCAGGGCTATCATTACTCAATTTGTACCATCGATAGTGTGAATGTACCGTCATTAAAATTGCATTTTCATGTGGGGTTTGATGAGTGCGGTAAAATGACTAAAGTGCATTGTTATTTAGGCTGTATTTATCAGGTAAAACATGTGCACTATAAAGAGCCAAAGTTTAAAGCACTTGCAGATCGGTATCGGCGAAAACGTTTAATTAAGCCCCAGTAAGATTTTCCTGCTTCCCACCACCTTAACCATTGACCGGTTGGCGTTTGATTGTAAAGACGTAAACGAGAATGCTGTTGTAGGTGTGAGTGGCTTTCAAAAAGCAAGTGTTGTGATTGCATGCCTACGCGTGATGCATCAACCAGTTGAATACCAAGGGATGAGCCATGTTCAATGAGGTAGTACAATGTACTGCGGCCAGGGGCATAGTGGGCATACTTGGGAAGATAGGCAATGTTGTAGTCAAAGTAGTGCTGGTTAAAAATAAAACCTAATCGGTAAGCAATCACTTGTTCGTTTAAACGTAACTCACTACAAATAACATTTTCGGTATGGGCAAGCTGACAGATGGCTTGATTTAGTGATGAGTCACCAAGCACCGCCAGTCCTTGTTGTCCCTTCCAACTTTGCTGCTCAACAATAGCATACTCAGTCAAAAGTATTTGCATACCTGCCATATCGGGTTGAAGTAACCGGTATTGAGGATTTCCTTGCTCAGCTAACTGTTTATTACGACGCTTTATTTCTCTACGGCACTTACTGGGAATTACGTATGTTGTTAGGTCGGTAACAGGTACTTGGCAGCGAGGCTCTATGCTGACATGAGGAAACTGAGTCTGATGGGTAGTGGTTTCCTGACTATTTAAGTCAAGCTCATTTAACTCTAATAAATCCCAGCTCACATGTGTCAGTTGAGCTGTGTATGTTATCAATTCTTCAATAATATTTGGGTAGTTACTATTATGAGGAATAACGACACGATCAGTGTAGGGGTATCCTAGCCACTGGAGACCTTGGAAAGAAACACCCCAGCGATGCAGTGGATGAAGTGCCAGAACTAAGCAGCCCAGTAATTCGCTCTCAGCTTTAGCGGTCACTAAAAGGGGTTGTACATCGCTCTGATATAACCACGGTGTTAACCATTGTGGTGAGTTAAAACAGTTTGAGCGGGATGTTTGATCGACAATAGATAGGTATGCAGGAGACTGCAAAAATCGGGCTATAACATCGCGATGTTGTTCTACTGCAAACTGCATAAGTGTAAATGATTATGAATTATAACCCATTCAGTATAGACAGTATGTCTGAGGGCAGAGGTTTTTCATTAAACCGTTTATCTGAGTATTGGCAGTGATGTTAGGACTGCACCTATAATTTTAGGCAAAGTGTGTGATGAAAAAGCAGTTCATCGCGTAAGACATTTTGGAGTTGTCTATGGTGAATATACCGCTGTTCCCGTTACGGGCAGTGTTATTCCCAAAGTGTAAGATGCAGTTACAGATCTTTGAGCCTCGCTACTTGGATATGATCAGTTATTGCATGAAACATGACCAAGGGTTTGGGGTGATCTTGGTTGCTGAGGGTAGTGAGTTTGATGTTAAGCATATTGAGCATGTTGGCACACTCGCTAAAATTAGCGATTTTTTTCAGTTACCTAATGGATTATTGGGAATTACCATTACCGGGGAGGGAAAATTTAGCATTTTGGATCACTGGAAAAGCGAAAAAGGATTTTTGATGTCCGAGTCTCAATTACTGCCAGAAGAACCCCATATTTCGGTACCTGATGAGTGGTTTGGGCTAGTCGACTTGCTAAAGGCTCTGGTTCAGCACCCCTTGTTACAGGACTTAGAACTGGATGTGAACTATGGTGATGCTATGGTAGTAAGCAACCATTTGGCTGCTTACATGCCGTTCTCAGAAGAGAAAAAACAATCCATGCTGGAAATATCTAACCCCTTAACGCGGTTGGAAAAGCTAAAAGGTTTACTCAATGATATGCAGCACTCTGCATAAAATCATACTGCCATCGTATTTCTTCCTTCTAAAATTAAAGCCTGTTAAATAACAGTATTTAGCTGAATATGGATATACAAGCCACCTACCACTAATAGCAATCCCAGTAATATAAAAAGGCTACTTGTACTATGAATAGGATTACGGTCAAGGGGGGAAATCGCAACTCTACAAAGGCAACATAACACCAGTCCTAGTAAAAAACCTGAAATAGCAGCACTAAAACTAACTAAATTGAGTGTGGTTAAACTTAATGCTGCCAGTAGGCTGGGTAATAAACCAATGTATAAAATCCACCACTGTTGTTTAACGGGGCGTTCATAAGCTATCAGTGCGGCAATTTGGCTATAAAGTAAACTACTGAGTAAGGTATGGTGGCTAATGATTTCTGTTATATGATCTTGGCTAAGGGAAAGCTGCATCCCATGATGGAGTAAAGGCCATATGCTAACAGCCGAAATGCTGATTAGCAGTACTAGAGCATGTCCTCTGTAGCGTTGATGCCACATCCAGCCAACCGTCAACAATGAGACAATACTGATATGCTGCCACTCGGAAAGTAATCCAACTGCTGTGAAAATGGGTTTTAATAAGGGATGTTCTAAAGGGGTAAGGACTATACTGACCCATTGATTAGCAGTAGTCCAAATACTGTCTGGTATGACAAAAAATAGCAGTAGCCAACTCGTTAGCGATAATAACAATAACCAGCAAGGATTAATGGGGAAAGCGTAGTGAACATGTGGCCGCTGAGACTGAAGTGTACGCCACCAACGACGATCACTATACCGTTCAGCAAGTAAGCGGTAACGTGAAAGTGTGGGTAAGTACCGCTGACAAAACCAATTAAGTAGCCAGGTTAAGATAGCAATACTACAAAATAATCCAACAACTCCCCACAATAGTCCGCTAGGAATATCTATGGCAAGCTGGGTAGATGCCCCTACGAGATAACCTGGTAGGGTGTAAACGGGAGCCCAGGCAATAGCAGAGCAGCAGTTGATTGTAAAAAAACGGCTTGCAGGCATGTCCAACATGCCTGCAACCATGGGAATAACGGGTCGAATAGGACCTACAAAGCGGCCAATAGCAATACTTTTCCCTCCATGTTGTTTAAAAAAACGTTCTCCATTTTCAAACCATGTCGGGTATCTAGAAAAAGGCCAGATACGCTTTATTTTTTGGTGATAGTGCCGTCCAAGATAATAACTAATACCATCTCCTAAAATAGCACCTGCGCCAGCCCAGACAAATGTTTCAGTGAGTGATAAAACCCCGGTTCCTGCGAGTACAGCGATACCGAACAACAGGACAACGCCAGGTACAATAATTCCGACAATAGCCAATGACTCGATAAACGCAACCAGAAGAATACTGATGCCTATCCATTGGGGGTGTTCATTTAGCCAATTTAAAACGGGCTGCACAGAAGATAGATCCATAACACTTCCTATCGTTGGCAAAAAACGGTGAATAGTTTACCGTAAACTGGTCTCATGAGAATTTTGCGAGAGGGTATTGGTTGCGTTAGAGTAGATAGCGTGAAGATGATTCATTAAAAATTGTCTATAAAGGCTATAATTATATAACCATAATGAAGGATATGGTTATTCTTAGCATGAGGAGAATAAGTGTTTTAAGTATGAGTGGACGATAAATCCACCCTGAAGGGTGTACACGACAAGTTTGGAAGCATGACTTGATCGTTAATACACTGATACTGAGGTGTAACTCCACTGCTAATGGTTACTTTACAAGCAATTGTAATGCAGGGGTATGAGCTGTAATGGAATACATAGAGGATTAATGTCCATCTAGGTGATTCGTAAAGGGGAATGCTATGCTCAGGATGCAAGCATCAAAAAATATAAAAGGTAATTGTCATGGATCTGACAGCGTATTTTCTTAATAATAATCAAACCTTTATTCGTAAGTCGCTCGTGCGAAATCGTTTTTTTGTCATTTTAGAGCAGGGCGCTATATCCCAAAAAGTATTAAGTCATGTATTAACGCAATTTAAATACTGGTTAAATCAACGACATACGTGGTATGCCGTGGCGGTGGCTAAAAGTGGGTGTAAGGAAAATACATTAAGTCAACCTTCCTTAAAAGTCTTAGTAAGCCAACTTCAGCATTTAATATTTGGCTCTAAAAGTGACATTGCGGAACATTGTTTAAGTTATTTGGATATTCCTACTAAAATACAAGGGACTCATCATGAGATAAGTTTTTCGACGCTGCGCTATACCCGTTGGTTTATGCAGCACTTTGCTGTCGAGAATCGAACTTTTCCTGAAGCTGTTGCCTCTTTGGCTGTACTTGAGTTGACTGCTGTGCACAGAGATCAATTATTGTTAAGTAATTTTAAGCGACAATTTGGGCTAAGCATCTCTTTAGAGCAAGCGGAACATTATGAAAATGAGGGTTACCATATCTTCCAAAAGCTTATGGAACCACTGATCTCACACTATCTTGACGAAGATAATCGACTGTCATTGCTAGAGGTCATGCATGACAGTGTAAAAGCGCATTTGGCTTACTGGGATAGTTTACTTGATGAGGCTGAAAGGAATACAAAGTATCATTATGGTTAATAAGCCGCCTACATTGTAGGCATGCTTGCCGCTCTGCTAATACCTACACAGGTATAGATGCCTTTTAGGTGTCTATACCCTTCGTTGTGAGTATATCACTCCTTTTTTGATTGCTTTTTTTGTATAAATTGGATTTGCATCTAATTTAAATTGTGACAAGTTGCGCCTATTGATAATGAGTAGTTTGGATTTAATTGAGATCTGCTTAAAATTCTCTTGATCATGCAATTCATGTTTTCACTGTTTTCCTTAGGTATAGAAAGAGACGTACCATGTTAATATCCTCTGCTGACTCCAATGAAAAAGAACAAAACAAAACACCAACCAATGTGTTGAAAACTCCTGTCGAAAAGCGAAATAACAAAACAGCAGAGAAGTTTGATTTTTATTTAGAAGGTGAAGAGTCAAATCAGCCTGAAGAAACGAAAAGGGATGTCAGATATATTAGTTCTTTGGACGGTACTCCCTTAAATGAATACGAAATCGAGTGTATACGAGCAATGAGAACAATTTCGCCTAGGGATAGGATTTTGTATATGGCACAGCTTTTTCAAAAGTCGGAGTAGTATTGCGTTCAAAGTGAAGGGGATTATGTAACTAGGGTATGCAAAGAGTGTAATCTTTACATACCCTTTTTATACGCTTCGCTGAGGTATACTATGACGACTTATTAAATAATATTAATAAGATGCTTTTAGTGTTACACCAGAGTAGCTAGTGTAGCCTCTAAGCATGATATAGTATTTTCCTTCTTTAGGTGCACCAAAGGTACAGGTTTCACTGTTACCATAACGGTAGGGACGGCACTCAAACTTAGATGTTGTTGGTTTTGAACCAAAGTTAACATACAAGTCTGCATCTCCAGATCCACCACTAATTACAACATTTAAAGTACCTGCGCCACTTGGAACATTAATGAAGTAGTGTTTTTCTCCCCCAGATTTATCTGAGATATTACTAACAGGTTTACCATTTTCCAGCTCGTCGTCATCATCACCAGGACCAGGACCGCTATCACAGGCCTTGACGCCTACTGTGTTAAATGCCGTTACAACGTCCTGTTCATTATACTTTAAGTCTTTAACTGCTTTTCTAACACCACAAGCGGCATCATCGTAATCAGAGTTGGCATTCCAATAAACCTGGTTGGCAAGCACAAAAGCAGCAAATGCTTTCTTGGTATCCCAACCGTCAGTATTTGCGAGCAGATAGAAAGCGCGATTATATACACCTGAGCTGTAGTGAACATCAAGTCCACTATAGTAATCACTGGCATGATCTATCGAGCGGCCATCTTTTGAAGGTTTTTCAAAATAGCGAAGTGCTCCTGAGCTTTTGAATATTTGCGCTCCCACTAGCCAGTCATTATGGCCTTGCATAAAATATTCTGCTGCTTCACCCGCGATATCTGAAAACGCCTCGTTAATACCACCAGGTTGGTTACGGTAAACCAAACCAGAGTTTTGCTCGGTGAAGCCATGGCTTACTTCATGGGCAGCAACATCCAAACTGACTAGCGGATAGAACGTACTACCACCATCACCAAATGTCATTTGGCTGCCATCCCAAAATGCATTTTGATAGTTATTGCCGTAGTGAACACGCATTGTTAACTTGAATGTTAATGGTGCAGTATTAAACCAATCATTGTACATATTAAATACAACATTACCAAAGTAGTGCGCGTCGTTTAAGGGAGAAAAAGCACCATTAATTTCTTTATAGGTATTTTCTGGGCAGGTGAATTGGTAGACATCTCCACCAGAGGTTCGGTGTTTCATATCTTTTGTTACAACGTTAGGGCTGTCCATCCGACAGTCATTGTCAACAATTAATGGACCATAGTCTTTGCCATAATAGTATTGACCTGTTTTCTGGTTGCCGCCAGGGCCTTGTGCATCTTGATGGTTTATACCTTCCCATTGGTCAAGTATGGCTCCACTTTCTGCATCAATAAAAAAGAAAGGACGGCTAATATTTTCTCCTTCAATGACGTAGTTTACTAGGTAAACCAGTTTGGCTTTACCGTCTTGAGCTTGCTTTATATAAAGTTTAGCCTGCTCGTTACGAGTATCATTGGCGATGAGTGAGGATTGTTTAGCGCGTTCGATTGCATCAGTTTTTGATAATAGCGGCGTAGTATTAACAATATCACTCGCAATATTATTTAACATACTGCCAGCAGTGTTACTGTAAATACCCATGGTTGAACGATTGGCACTAACGGATACGCCCCATACGGGAACATTATTATAATGCTGCACAAGTTTTTGTTTTATTTCGCCGCTGGGAAGTTTAATCGATTTAACGACTTTAAATTGTGAGCCAGAACTTGTAGAGGATAAGCTAGAAAGTGTATTTGCAGTATTCAGGTTAAGGTTATCTGCATCAACTTGGACAAGATCGGCAGCTATTACGGAGAGAGAACTCATTGCAACGATATTAGAAATAACGAACGCAAGTGGCTTTAAATAAGTTCTTTTCATCTTCTATCCCTGTTTTATGATGGTATGATCCCTACTAATTGGCACTAGGGGAATATAATGTTTGCGATAGATTTTATAAGGCCTGAAGTTTGAAATTAGCTACAGGCGATTCAATTCCATAGAAACTTCTCTGCTTCAATTGTTAGTGTTATTTCCAATAAACCATTTGATGTGTTTATTGTTAAAGAATGATTGAGGTAGGCTCAATCCACTTATACTGTAGTAGAAAAGTGAGTTTATGTTTACCTGACTTCTAATTTTTTTTGTGGTTATTGGTTGTGAAAATAAATAGTCATATTGAAATACATGGGTTTTCTTGTAAAATATTAACTATAACTTGTTGTTTTCTATGGTTAAAATAATGTGAAGGTGATATTTTAAAAATATTTCTAATAGTCTAAGGGAATACGATTTTTATTTTTATATGCTAAAAAGTTTTGTTTTTTTAAGAAAAATAAAGAGGGGAATTACTAAATTGTATAACAAAGTAACAAATTATTAGAAAATGTTTGAGTTTAGGTTGCTATTATAGACTATTTCTCGAAAAACGTGTAATTTTTTGGTGCACCAATTTATGGTTAACCCTTTTAGGTGCATTTAAAATTGTGATGTAATCCTACTATGAAGTATTAAAAAAATGCATTTATCTTGTAGTATGTGATTGTTTTAGCATATTTTAAGTGCGGTATTCTGAGTGCAAAATGGAGTGGGTTTTATAGTATGGCAACAATCATCACGCATGTGGCTGTTCCACTGGTATTACGCATGGGTATTGGTAAAGCAAAGGTATCTACCCCGTTATTGATTGTTGCATGCTTAGCTGCAATATTACCCGATGCAGATGTTATTGCATTTAAGCTGGGAATTCCTTATGCATCATCGTTTGGACATAGAGGATTTAGTCATTCTCTTTTAGCGGCAGTATTTGTAGGGTTATTGGCCAGTGTTTGCTATAAGCCGTTGAAGAGTGATCCCATATGGGCCTTTTTTATTGTTTCACTATCAATGGCTTCCCATGGTGTATTGGATAGTTTAACTAACGGAGGGTTAGGAATTGCCTTTTTATGGCCTGAATCTACTCATCGCTATTTTTTGCCTTGGCGTCCAATAGAGGTATCTCCTATTGGTATTAAAAACTTTTTTACTGCGCGAGGGTTGCAAGTTATTTTATCTGAGATTGTGTGGGTATGGTTTCCTTGCCTTACGATAGGTGTTTTCTCATTAATACTACGAAAAACGATGAAAAGAAGAAGGGAAGATAATGTACCGTTAAATGTTTCCCCATAGGGTAAGGAAATGGATAAAAAATCTTACGCTATGAGTAAATATTTACAGTTGAAAATTATTCCACAAGGAAGAGATAAACATTCGGATGAACTTGTTTGAGTGATTATGCAAATCTTTAAATGAGAATGATTATTGTTATCTGTGGTGTTTTGGCTTACACTACAGCGCTTCACTATCATCGCAAGGATTTGTTATGAAACGGATTGTCTTATTTGTAGGTTTGCTGTGTTGCGTAGGTGCTACATATGCCAGGGATGCTATTCGTGTGTTGGATGTTGGGGTGATGGGATTAGCCTCACATGATTTATTTCAGTGGAATGGGAAAACGCAACAAAATGTGGAAAACGGTAGGTTGGATCTCAGTACAATATTTGATTATCAAGATGGAGAGCGTATCTTACAGGGAGGAAACCCCAAAAATATTTCAAACGCTCCCGTCTATACAATAACTCAAACGCTGGTTAGCTTTTATAATGGAAAGAAACAGTCATTATTATTATCCGGTCATTTCAGTGAAGAGCAGGCACACTCAATAGCACGTAAGGAAACGGTTAAGTTTTTTATTGGCATGATTAAAGAGTCTTATCCTCGTTTTACAGGAAAAGAATTTCCAACGACAGCGTTGAATAGTTTGGTAACTAATGAAGAGCAAGCCGTAATGCGAGCTTTACATGATGTATTACCTAGAACAATTGAAGTTGTAAGAGGGTTTGATAATCAACCTTTTTCAGTGACGGATTATAAGTATGCAATGACTTTCTTATCTTCTGCTGAATTGAGCCAACCGATTAAAATGTATGATGGTAAGTATGATCCTGCTTATTTAAATGTGCTTGTTCCTGGTCGAGATGGCTTACAAAAAGTTAACTTAAAAGAAAAAGATCAAACGTTTATTGAAACACAAACTGATTATAAGTTAGAACAAATGCTTGCTGAATTAAAACGATATGGTCGACAACAGAATAACCAGCAGTTCCCATTAAACTTAATTGAAGCAACAAGTTTTGGCTATCACCTACAAGCATTGTTTGCCAAAGGGTTATGTAAATACAATACAGATGGAACGACTAATGAGTGGATGTTAGATTCTGTAGTGTGTAATTAATAGTGTAGCTTTGTGATTAGCGATGAAAATACTTTAGAGGTGCCCTTTAATAATTAAAGTATTTCGTCGCTAACCTATCATGGGTAATAACTTTTCCTGCCTTTTATAACCAATTAGTCATGTCTAAAAAAATATAACACATATGTGCAATGAGTGCGCTATAACTATATATACCTTTGACGAATAAAGAATTTACAGAACAAAATGATAAGGTGAAGCAAGGATGGTACTTATACTCAAGCATGTTGGGTTATTCATTGTAGGCTGTGTTGTTGTATCACATGTATATGCAAACAGTTTTGCGGATAAGGTTATAGCTGTTGATGGTATAACAATTGGAGGTGGACCTGAGTCAAACTCTGAAGCAAATATGCACAGTTATCGGTTTGCTGTATTATGGGACTGGAACCAGGATTGGATTAAAAATAGTAGCTGGCTACTATCAGGTTATTTTGATTTAAGCTTTTTTTATTGGGAAAATGAACTAAATCACACAGATTCACTCTCTTTAAGAGGGAATGGTTCAACTGCTGGTATGTCGTTTAGCCCTGTATTTAGAATTAAACCCAGAAAGCCTTTTGGTGGTTGGGTTGCACCTTTCTTTGAAGTTGGAATTGGTCCTAGTCTTGTTACCCATGATGAAATTGTAGCTGAAAGCAGCTCTCCCGTTGATCTTGGTACACACTTTCAGTTAGAAGACAGAATGGGTATTGGGTTGTTATTTGGTAAGCAACAATCAATTGAACTTGGCTATCGCTATATTCACTACTCAAATGGCGGCGTGAATGGTGATAATGATGGGATTGATTTTCAGCAGTTGCATTTTACCATGTGGTTTTGATTCTGATCTTGTGCTATTCAAAGAAATAATTTTGGTAATGAATGTGCTAGAAATTATTTCATGGTAGTTGTGCTCGCATGTCCAGTATAGGAGAGTCTTTGTCTCTGATGATGTCTCTAGCTTATTGAGAGTGTGCTTCTAGCAAATGCTGTCGTACAGCCATGAGCGCAAAGCCTAGTAGATTATCGCCTTGCCATTGTGTTGGATCAGTCGCATCAGGGTGGTCTGCTGCTAAACCTATACCCCAAATGCGGTCAACAGGGCTTGCTTCAACGAGAACTCTGGCTTGAGTGCTTAGCAAGTAATGTTGTAGCTCTGGGTTTTGGCTAAATTTTGCAAGATTTCCATTTGTCACAATATCAAAGCGGTTATCACGCCAAACTTTTTCATCAAAGCCGACAATTTTTCGCCCTAAGCGTTTTGCTTCTCCTGGATGGCTTGTGGCCAGAATTTTTTCCTGACATTTTGGATCGTTAAATAATCTCGCTTTTTCAGCCATCATATAGTGTTCTGCGCTGAGATAGTGTATGCCATCTATGGTAAAGGAGGCATTAAACCACTGGCTTAAACAGCTTTTATTGACGCGAGATGTTGGTTTTTGATGTCCCCAGAAAAACAAGTATTTGATATTAGCACCTGTCTCAAGAGTTGTGATGAGTTCTTCTTTGGTTCTGATTTTTTCTAAATGCGATGTTTGATTCATAGGATGTGTATGGTTACTTCTTATGGTACCCGTAATTATAAGGGTGATTAATCAGGCTATTATTGCGGTCTGTGCTGATATCTTTGTAAGGTTTCAGTGAGTATAACATATACTCAACACGAATCATTTTATACACGAGATTTGTCGTGGCAATAGCTATAACGTTGTGGATCTTGCTGTATTCTTAGTTTGTTTAGGGAGGTTGTCTTCATGTTAAGATGGTTCGAATTTAGTCGTGCAAGAATCATGGAAATGGATGCTGAACAGTTTTCAAGTGATGAACTGTTAACTAAAGCATGTTGGATTGATGCACAAGAGCCGGAGGAAGAGGAGCGCCTTCAGCTTGAACAATTACTACGTACTGAGTTACCAGAGTCGGACGAAGTTGAAGAAATCGAAGCTTCTGCTCGGTATTTCGTTGATGCTGCAGGTATCCATGTACACTCGTTGTTTTTGACTCAAACTGAAGGACGCCATAAAACAGCAGCTGTTGCATTTATATTACAAGCTAATCGCCTTATTACTGTGAGAGATGATGAACTCGCTGATTTTCGCTTGTTTCGAATGCGGGCTCGTCGTACTCCAGTAGAAGAAGAATCCCATCAGTCAGTGATGATTTCGTTATTTGAGCAAAAAGTAGAACACTTGGCTGATGCATTAGAGGATATTCATACCGATTTGGAAGAAGTGAGTCACTTGGTTCTGGAAGATAATGATGCTGATCTTGAAGATGCTATCGATAAATTAGCTAAATTAGAGGACAGTAATGGTAAAATACGTTTGTGCTTGATGGATACACAACGTTCAATTTCATTTTTACAGCGTCATTTACGCCAGTATCCTGAGTTGCAGCAGCGCTGTTGGGAGATAATGCATGACGTTGAGACATTGATGTCTCATACCTCATTTTTGTTTGATAAAATAAATTTCTTAATGGATTCGACACAAGGGTTTATAAATATTGAACAGAACCAGATCATTAAAACGTTTTCTATTGCTGCTGTCGTATTTTTACCTCCAACAATGATCGCCAGTATTTATGGTATGAACTTTGAGTTTATGCCGGAGCTTAAGTGGTTTTTAGGATATCCTTGGGCACTAGGATTAATGGTCCTTTCTGGCATAGCGCCCTATTGGTATTTCAAGCGGAAGGGGTGGTTGTAGTGGCGGTGAATATAGTGGTGAGAGCACATCAGTATCTGAATACTGACTACTTTTACTTTAATTACAGTCGAGTTGCTGTTGCTAGCCTTAACATATCAGGCTAGCCTCGCTGTTTAGTGTTTATGTATCTGCTTGCACTTTATTGTTGTTCCACGACATAATAATTTCTGGAAAACCTGTATGCTCATCAATTTGCTCATATAAAGATTGAAATCCATTCTGTTGGTAGAAACGTGTGCTTTTATGATTATCTTTATATACGGCTAGTTGTAGTTCATTCCGCAGTGATTTTGCTTTATCAAGTAGCTGTGTACCAAAACCTTTTCCTTGATGTTTGGGTGAAATAAACAGAGCAGCTAATGTTGTTTGGTGAAGGGAAATAAAACCCACAATTTCACTCGCTAAGTAAAAGACGTGGGTTTCAGATTGAGGGATATAAATATCGCGCATATCATTTATTTTTGACTCCCAGAAGGAGCGATCAATAAATGTATGAGACTGAATAGATGCTTCAAGCCAAATACTCAGTACTGATTCAATATTTGATAGTGTATAAGGTTTGATCATATTTACGCTTAAGTTTCAATGAATAAACTATACCTTCGATGTGGGTATATTAATCAGTGTTTGCATGCTTTAATGCCTCTAAATCACAGCCAACAACAGAGGGTAAGTGTTGAGTAATTTTTTCTGCTGACCAGTTCCACCAAGCAATATTCAGTAGTTGTTCAATGGTGTTTTGATCAAAGCGGTATTTAATTATTTGTGCTGGATTTCCCCCAACAATACAATAATCAGGTACATCTTTGGTGACGACTGACTTACTGGCAATAATGGCACCATTGCCAATTGTTACACCAGGCATAATCGTTGATTCATAACCAATCCAAACATCATTACCCACTATGGTGTCTCCTTTAAAGGGTAACTCACCTGGATTAGGCATAACTTTTTCCCAACCTTGTCCGAAGATCTGGAAAGGATAGGTAGAGAAGCCTGATATCTTATGGTTTGCACCATTCATAATGAATTTAACATCTTTTGCTATAGCGCAAAACTTACCAATGATTAACTTATCACCGATAAAAGGAAAATGGTATAAGACATTATTTTCAAAACGGCTTGGGCCTTCGGGGTCATCATAATAAGTATAATCACCGACAACGATATTTTCGCGCGTAATAAAGTTTTTTAGAAAGCCTACTTGGGGAAATCCCTTCATGGGTTCTTTATCTTTAGGGTCTGGTCCTACCAAAACTGTCTCCTATAATATATGTTTTTATTCTTATACCGGGTTCTATGGGGATTAGCAAGTTAGACTAATAAACTGCCCAGATAAACTGGGGAGGCTGCTAGAATAAAAAGAATGGCTATTTAAACCATGGTTTCCTATGATAGAGAGTTACATTTCAATGAGAGCTAATAACATTTTGCTATATCTAGTACTATTAGTAGGCTCATTGGTGGTAAATAAAGCTTTTGGACAGGTTAAAGATGACTCATTAATAGCCGTAGCATCACCTTTTCCTCCTTTTCAGTATGTGGAAGAGGGTATTCTTAAAGGAATTTCAATAGATGTTTTATCGGCAATTATTCAAAAAACAGAGTTGATTATTGAGTACAGGGTAATGCCTTGGAAGCGAGCTTATAATTATACGCTTTCCAGGCCAAATACGGTTATCATGGCAATATCTCGCACATCTGAACGAGAACCATTATTTAAGTGGGTTGGGCCACTGTATAATACACAAATAAAGATGTATCGACTTACTTCAAGGCGTGATATTGTGCTTTATAGGCTTGCGGATGCAATGCAGTTTCGAATAGGTACTGTAAGAGGTTATGCCTCTGAAAGATACTTGTTAACACAAGGATTTAAAAAAAATATTCAAATAATAAGCGATTCCACTACAACCTATAATGTAAAAAAGCTTCTAAATGATCGAATTGACTTGTTGGTATCAACTGACTTGACGCTTTCTTATCTGATTAAAAATGAGAATATTAACCCTGATACGATAGTTGAGGCTTTTAAACTTAGCGACCCTATACCTGATTTTTTTGGGTTTAATTTGAATACTTCGGATGAAATAATAAATGAGTTTCAACGTGTCTTTGATGAGTTGGTTGAGAGTGGAGATTATCAGAAAATTATTAATAATTATTTATTGAGGTTTTAATTGGTGAATCTATTTAAAAATCACTGTTGCAAAAGCGTATTTTGCAACAGTGTGGGTTGTTAATTATTAATAATGAAAGGGTTTTACTCTGTTAGTAAATTTAATAGGCGGTTTTTTCTTGATAGTGATGGCTTTGAGTTATGAAGTGTATAACATACGAATGATATAAAAGAGGTAAAGATGATTGCGGCTGAAACAATGTTTGTCGGAGTGTAACCTAGCCCTGCCAGACCAGAGAATACAATTAGAATTTGACTTAAAGCTTCTGACTTCCAAGTAACTTTTACACCATCAAATACAATTCCATTGTAGTGACATAACCAAAAGAAAAGAATTGATAGTCCTGTAGTTTGAAGCCAAGGTAAATCATAAAAGTGCAACATTAAATAGGAGAAAACAGCCAAAATCACTACAAACCGAAGCATGCAGGATAGTTTTATCGTTGCAGTAAGTGGTGGATTTTTAGGCTTGAAATCTTTAGAAGGAATATCCGCTATTTTTCCAAGGCATTCTGTTTTGGATAATCCTGCAGGTAGCCATCCTGGTGAGTAAAAAATTGACTTTAGTTTATCAATTAGCGTTTTACTATGTCGAAACTTTTTAACAATAATCCTTAAGTATTGAGTGTTGATCATCAAAGGGCTAAAACTGTTTATTGATTCTCTCACACCATAGGTAACAGGGAACTTATCAGATTCTCTTTGATATGTGCCAAAAAGCCTATCCCAAATGATAAAAATACCTCCATAATTTTTATCAATATACTTGGTGTTTCGTGCATGATGTACTCTATGCAAAGAGGGCGTATTAAATATTTTATCCAAGCGTGGAGTGTGTTTTAAGTACTTGGTATGTATTAAAAATGCCCATGTCATTTGGGTGTAACTCACCGCGAGAAATACTTCAATGGATATTCCAAAGAGCGCCATGGGTATAAATGTTAACCACATGGTAACTTCCATAAAATAACTATTACGAATAGAAACGCCAAAGTTTAAATTTTCTGCTGTATGGTGAACAATATGGTCCACCCAAAAAATACTAATTGCATGATGTACTCTATGATTCCAATAAAAACAAAAATCATAAAAAACAAATGCAATTAGCCAGGTAAGACCGGATGTCTGATCAAGGTCAAATAGAGCAAAATTGCTGTATAAGTAGTTATAGACGGCAATAATACCGACCACCAATATAAAGGTAAAACCTAAGTTTCCCAAAGCGATAGTGGCATTCGTTAAGGTATCATTTACTCTATAACCACGGGTACCTCTAATAAAATCGATTAGTGCAAAAATTATCAATGGCCCAAGATACAGCGGTAGTGTAAATAAAAGCTGTTCACTAAAATCCATACTCATAGTATTTGCTTCCGTTCTTTATTTATCCTTAGCGAATTGCTTTTAGCGTGTTATCTTCTGTATTTATTCTTATGCTACTGCGAAGCTATTCTAATGTATTCATGATACATTAGCCGGATTGTCTTTGTTGGATGTGTAGACAAACCGAGCTAAAAACAATACGCTATGAATAATGATTTAATAGACCCAAGGAATTAGGCACTTAACATTCTTCTTATATTCCAACCAGTCATTACCATAACGTTTTTCTGCCATTTCTTCACTTTTGGGAATTGCGTCACTGAGGTATTGCATCAGGTTAGCGAGTGGTGCGACAACACCCCACCAATTACCTGCCAATAAGCCGAAGCTGACAAAAATTAAGAAATCCCCAAAATAGTTTGGGTGACGAGAGTAACGCCAAAATCCGATATTAATAATCTTGCCTTTGTTACTTGGATTTTGTTTGAATTTACGTTTCTGATAATCGCTACCAAAATGCCAGATACTGCCAATTACATACACGGCTATTGCGGTATATTCTAGGTAAGTGAAAGGGCCTTGCATATCTGCAGCCCAGAAAAAGGGTAAGCAATAGATCCAGCCGAACACATTAACCAGTACAATAGAGAGTACTGCAAATTGTTTTGGAGGAACAATTTCATTTAACTTGGCGGCAGCCGTGTTCTCGTACCATGCTGTTAACACGATATTCATTCGTATCAAGTAAATCACAACAAAGCTCATAATTAATGCTTTGTGAGCTAAGTCACCTTCTCCGAAATAGCAGTAGACCAGTGATACAGGAAGCAGGGTATTAAATCCCCAAATAAAGGCCATATGCATGTCTTTTGATTTGCTTGCGCTTATAAAGACACAAACAGATAACGCAGCGATTACCACTGCTTGGGTGATCCACAGTTCCATTAATGGCTCCTTTTCCTTAAGTGTTTACCTTTGTAAGACAACAAAAGCTATTTGTTAAAGAGATACGCAATCTATAGTATATTTCCATCTTCCAGAAGATTTGGGTAGAGAATAGGCTAACAGATTAGTGAGCTTTCTTCCTACACGCGGTGCAGTGGTAATATACGCATTGTTACGACTATAGAAAATAACATCTCAAGATAACACTACACTTTTTTTTAAATCAAATAAAACAGTTTTTGTTGATATAATTGTTGTCATTTAAGTTACATAAAAACTTAATAAAAATATTAAAAATACGCTGTTTTAAAGCTATAAATAAGGGCACCTTCAAAAAAAATGTATTTTTAGAGGTGCACATAAGTTTGCGTGTAGCTTTGATGGACAGGTTAATTTGATGGATAGGTTAACCAGGTTGTCCATCAGCTCTAGGTTTGATTAGTATGGGGCCAAATATAATGACGAACAGCGCAAAACTCATCATCCAACCTATTCCAGCCAGTGTGATGAGTATATGCAAATGAGTTGGAAATAGAATGACACCAATAGTACGGATCAGGGTCGCAGTAATTAATAATACAAAAGCAGGCCAAAAGCAGGGTCCTTGATAGATATTCCGGCCAGTATGCCCCATAGATACACGCGGAGTCATGGCTAATATCATGCCGCCTAGCCCACCAACGGCAAACATATGAAGCATGGTATGTTGAGTCCATGGAGTGTGATTCAGTCCGTTAATGATCAACCCAAGAGGAATACATAAATAGAATAGGTGGAGTGACCACAGTAGTGGTTCGTTAACAGTACGATACCCCTGCCATCGTAAGAGGCGTATTAGCTGTGTTAAGCCTGCGATTAACATCAGTGGTTGGTTTGATGGTTGGCTTAGATTAGGAAAAAAACATAAAACAAGAAGACAGAGTAATGACAGGTTGGCAGTTAATTCTAGCCAAAGAATCGGTTGAGGCTTATCACAGTTTAACTTTCGTGCAGTAAAAAAAGGCACAACACGACCAGCCATAATCGATATGAGTAAAATAAACCACCATAAAACAGCTTGCCATATAACCAGCGCAGGTATGTTCCAAAGCTTTAATACACTGGCATAGCTAGCAAGATTCATCAGCATTGCTATGAGTAACATGGGCATAAAAAGTAAATTTTGCCAACGTTTAGCGCGAATGACGCGGTAACCTATTTCCCAGCAGGCAAAGGCCAAAAAAATAGTTTCCAGAGTTGCAATCACCCCTAAAGGAACAGGTAGCCAAAATAAAATGCGAGGTAAGCACCAAAGTATAATAAGCAATAGCAGTCTTTTTTCTCGGGTTCCTTGAATACCCGTCCAGTTTTGTACAGCGGTGAGTAAAAAACCGACCACGATCGCCATGGCAAAACCAAATAGCATTTCATGAGCATGCCACCACAATGCTGGAGCGGATAACCAACCTGGCTGACCATAACGAAAAGCCCAAAGCCAAATGCCAAGCGCAATTACCGCATACAGTGCACCTAACAGGAAAAAAGGCCGAAAACCCAGTCTAAGAAGAGGGTGAATACGAGCTTCATAGTGGCGGTCAATAATATTAATCATGGAACCCTTAATGCTTAATCTTTGTTTTTGACGTTAAGAGTGTGCACTCAATTATCGTGCCAATGGTTTTATTGAAGAAAAGATAAAATAGTGGCTTGTCAGGCGCTAACCCAAGCGTCCTTTAGCAAAGTTATTAATGTGCTTCTGGCAATTTTGCAGGTTGTTTGTTGTAATTAATACAACAGTTGAGTTCCTTAAAGATGAAAACCACTTCTCTTATGCACAATGCTCTTGCTCAAGCACTGCTTCAAATAGCGCTAGACCTCAATATACACCTGCCTGAAGGGCATCATTATCAACGATTGATTCATGCGCTTAATGAGGTACTACCTTGTGATGCCAGTGTCTTGTTTATTCTTGATGATCAGGGACTATTGCGTCCAGTGGCAACGGATGGACTAACAGAAGAAGTGTTAGGGCGCCGCTTTGCTCCAACAGCACACCCTCGATTAAAAGCAATTATGGAGAGTCGTAAACCTGTGCGTTTTGCGGCGGATTGTGGGCTTCCAGATCCATTTGATGGGTTATTTAAAAAAGATCCTGATTGTTCTACCGAAGTTCATGCCTGTATGGGATGCTCACTGTATGTGGAAGAAAAACAGGTAGGCATTATTACACTGGATGCTATTGATGTAGGTGCTTTTGATCAGGTTGAAGATGTTACGGTAGAAACATTTGCAGCATTAGCTGCCGCAACTATTCGTAATGTCAGGCTCATGTATGCATTAAAAAAAGCCAATATACACCAGCAAAGTGTAAACCAGTTGCTGATAGAGGAAGCGCGAAGTAAAGGTGGGGAACTTGTAGGTATAAGCCCTCAAATTCAGCGACTCAGAGACAACATTCAATTGGTAGCACAATCTAACTTTGTTGTACTTATACAAGGTGAAACAGGCACAGGGAAAGAGCTGGTTGCTCATGCTTTACATGCGGGCTCTGCTAGAGCAGATAAACCGATGGTATACGTCAACTGTGCTGCACTACCAGAATCAATTGCAGAAAGTGAATTATTTGGTCATGTGAAAGGCGCTTTTACGGGGGCAACGAGCCATCGTGCGGGTAAATTTGAACTGGCTGATGGTGGTACAATTTTTTTAGATGAAATTGGCGAGTTACCCTTATCACTCCAAGCAAAATTATTACGTGTTATTCAACAGGGAGAAGTGCAACGGGTTGGTGCTGATCGTAACCGTCTGGTTGATGTGCGTGTGATTGCCGCGACGAATCGTCAACTTGAGCAAGAGGTTGTAGAAGGCCGCTTCCGTTCTGATTTATTTCATCGCTTACATGTTTTTCCCATTCTGGTGCCAACCCTTCGTGAGCGGGAAGGCGATATTCCTGTATTAGCAGGTTATATTCTCGATAAAGTTCGGCAGCAATTTAAGGTTGAACGTCTCCATATTCATCCACAAGCACTTGCGCGTTTGGAAAACTATGACTGGCCAGGGAATGTACGGGAGCTGGAGCATACGTTGATGCGAGCAGGACTGCGAGTGATTCAACGTGGTCAGACATTGATTACCATAAAGGATTTAGGCTTGGAATTGACGGGTGAACATGATGATGAGCAAGCGTCTGTAAGTTTGCCTTCCCAGTCTATTCCTATGCGTGAAGCGGTAGAAGATTATCAGCGTGCTTTAATTAGGCATGCATTAGATAAGTGTCATGGTGTGTGGAATCAGGCTGCGGGTTTTCTGCAAATGGATCGGGGGAATTTTCATAAGCTAGGGAAAAAATTGGGATTAAAGAAAAAATAGCTGTTGTACTAATAACATCATCTATGTTGTAGAAAGTACATTGATTACTGAATTTATGCCAACCCCGTAGAAATAATAGCTTGTTTTATAAGGTTTTTATAACAAATTGAAGTGATAGTGTAGTTGGCACAACTCCTGCTGAAGCTGGTGATTCATATTATTGACTGATCACTTGTTTAATCAGGAGCTGGAAATGTTCTGTATCCAATGCGAACAAACCATTCAAACCCCCGTCAGTAAGGGCTGTTCATTTGCCCAGGGTATGTGTGGCAAAACGGCTGAGGTTTCAGACCTTCAAGATGTTTTAGTCTATTGCTTACAAGGCGTATCATACTGGGCTGAGTTGGCCCGAGGCTTAGGTATTATCAAGCACGATATTGATGCTTGGGTGCCAAAGGCTTTTTTTTCCACACTCACAAATGTCAACTTTGATCCTATCCGCATTGTACAGTATGCCCTGCAAGCGCAAACATTTAAGCATGAGCTGCAGACACTTGTTGCCGCCCAAGGCAAAACCATCACTAACTTACCTGCTGTCGCGACTTTTTCATTTCCACTATCAACCAATGATGTTGAGCAACTTGCTGCAGAAATAGCTTCATTGGCATCTGAAGTTGCAGTAAACCGTGGAAAAGGCGATGTCAGTAACGATGTGATTGGACTTCGACTGTTGTGTTTATATGGGGTAAAAGGTGCTGCTGCTTATATGGAGCATGCTCGCGTTTTAGGGCAGACTGATCAGGAAATTGCTGGCGCTTTCCACTCAATTTTTGCATGGTTGGGTACTGATCCTACGGATCAAAATGCTTTATTTGAAGCGGCGATGCAGATTGGGCACCTTAATTACCAAATCATGGCATTACTTGACCATGGTGAGACAGAAACTTATGGTCATCCAGAACCCACACTCGTTAACGTAAAACCCGTACAAGGTAAGTGCATTTTAGTATCAGGTCATGATCTTTGTGATCTTGAACTGATACTTAAGCAAACAGAAGGGACAGGTATTAATGTTTATACGCATGGTGAGATGTTACCCGCCCATGCTTATCCCAAACTAAAAAAATATTCTCATTTGGTGGGTAATTACGGGAGTGCCTGGCAAAACCAGCAACAGGAATTTGCACAGTTTCCTGGTTCGATTGTGATGACGTCAAACTGTTTGTTAAATCCAAATGTTGGACAATATGCAGGACGAATATTTACGAGAAGTATTGTTGGATGGCCTGGCGTAAAACATATTGAAGGTGACGACTTTGCTGAAGTGATTGCGTGTGCACAAGCGTTGCCAGGTTTTGCCAGTACGGAAATTGAACAACTGATTACCATTGGCTTTGGACGAAATGCATTAATGGCCGCAGCACCAGCAGTAATTGATCAAGTAAAAGCTGGGAATATTCGACACTTTTTCTTGGTTGGGGGGTGTGATGGCAGTCGTGCTGAGCGTAATTATTTTAAAGAGTTTGCGACTCAAACACCTGAAGATTCGCTGGTCTTAACACTCGCTTGTGGTAAATACCGTTTTAATAAAGAGCCTTTTGGCGAAATTAATGGTATACCTCGACTGTTGGATATTGGCCAGTGTAATGATGCATATTCTGCAATACAGTTGGCATTAGCTTTAGGTGAAGCTTTTAAATGCGATATCAATGACTTGCCATTAACACTGGTTCTGTCCTGGTTTGAACAAAAAGCCATTGTTATTTTGCTGACCTTACTTGCTCTAGGTGTTAAAGGAATTTATACCGGACCGACCGCTCCTGCCTTTCTGACGGATAACTTAATTAACGTCTTACAAGAAAAGTTTGACCTACGCATGATTAGCTCTGTGGCTGAAGATATGCAGACAATTTTGCAAGAAAAAGTAGCATAATTTATAGGATAGCCCCAATGCATAGCATTGGGGCTATCCTGCCGATTATTTGGATAAAAGTCATGAGCAAAAAATTAGCGTCAGGTGGTGTATGGCGTCCTGAGCAATCGCCGTTAATTCTTAATAAACGTTGGCAGGAAACAGGTGATACTGTTAGCTTTGAGTTTATCGCTCAAAATCAAGCACACTTTGAATTTAAGCCAGGCCAGTTTATCAATGTTGAGATTGAAATAGATGGAAAAAAAGAATATAGGGCCTATTCTATCAGCTCTATACCAGGCGATAAATACCTGCAATTAACCATTAAACGGGTAGCGGGAGGGAAAGTATCAAATTGGCTGATTGATAACTTACAGCCTGGTGATCAGTTAAATGCTATTGGTATTGCTGGACAGTTTAATTTAAATGACTGCCAATACGGCAAGCGTATTTTACTGTTAAGTGCTGGCTGTGGTATTACTCCGGTAATATCTATGGCACGTACCTTATTGTCATCCAAGCAATCCATTGATATTGAGTTTATACATTGTGCACGAGATAAAGATAATATTATTTATCATAGTGAAATTAATGTATTAAATGAAAAAAATACAAATTTCAATTGCCAGTTTTTACTGGAGAATAAATTTAATGACCATGATGAATTGGTTGGGTATCTATTTGGAATAATTAATAAAGATAAGCTGGACTTGTTATGTGCTGACTGGCAACAACGAACTATATTTCTTTGTGGACCGACGGCTTTTATGGAAGCAGTAAAAGACATTGTACAAAAAACAGGTTTTGACACTGCAAACTTCCATCAAGAAAGCTTTACACCTAATCAGCAGTATGAATCACATACCGGCTTAGCTAGTTCAAAAGAGAATGTGCTAGGTAGTAGTGCAAAGGAAAGTATTGTTTTTTCTGTCGCTGTTCCTTCATTTAACTATAAAACAGAAGTTATTCAGGGGGCGACATTACTTGACGCATTAGAGCAAGGCGGAATTCCTGTTATTGCTGCTTGTCGTCAAGGTGTATGTGGGTCTTGTAAATGTAAAGTGGCTCAAGGTCAGGTTCACTCAACCTCGACTGAAACAATAACAGATGATGAACAACAGCAAGGTTGGGTCTTAGCCTGTTCAACAATGGTTGAAGGTGATGTAGAGGTGAGTTTATCATAAAAGGATTCAATCTTAGCGTGTCACTAATAATTTACTACCGCATAAATACGGTAGTAAATTGTAAAAGTGAAAATTATTTTATTGCGCGATATGTGTCGTAATACAGTCTAAACCGCCTTGTCTTCTCAATAGAAATTCAGCGACGTTTTCTCCATCTTTTCCTCTACCAGAAACAGTTTTTGAATCTGCTTTACCTACAAAGTAAGTTTTTGTAATACCTTGACCTTGTAAATAATAGGCAAATGCTTCATTGAATGGCTCAAAGCTGGATGCATTGGTGATATAGTAAGCACCACTAGTGCCATGACCAACGATTCCATTTATAAAATTAACATATCGTTTTCCTGTATGAAATACAGCGGGTGCACGATTGACATGTAAACCAATAGCCGCTAATTGCTCTGCGATTTTATTGTATAAAGGTTGGTATTTACGTGACTCTTTTTGAAGGTTTTCCTTCGCTTTAATTAATTCTGGGTAGAATGGATCAGTTTTAGGTGTATTACGCATAACAACATTGATAAGGCTTAATACAGTTTGTGGGTCATTTAACATGACTTCACCTGCATTAAGTGGGCGCATATGCATGTCGATATGAAATGCCGGTTGTGCAACAACAGCTAGATTCTTTCGTTTTACCCCAAGCTCTTTGGCCATAATATCTTTTGTCAGCTCATTCATAGCTAAAAACTTTTTAGCAGCTTCCTCCTTATAAAGGGGGGATTGATCTTTATTAAGATAACGACCTGCTTGCAGCTGAGTAATAGTTTGCGTTACCTCAACGACATCAAAATGCATATTGTTGACGATTTGTTGAATCGCAGATGCTGAATAGAGCGGTTTTTTAGCCATGACAAACTTGATTTTGGCTATCTCGCGTTTAACAAATTCTTCTGCTTTTTTTATCTCGTTGGGATCTTTTAAATCAAACTGAAAGTCTGTGTGGTGTGTTTCATTAAATAAAAGCATGAGTTCATTTAACTGCTCCACAGGAATGTTGAGTTCGCTTGCTATTTTATCAATGGTATCAAAGTCGTTAAATGAGAACGTTAAATATACTCTTGTTCTATAGTTTTCTGCTTGTGTTTCCTTTTGTGTTGTATTAGCGTCTTTCTTTATAAAACCAGTCAGTTCAAGCAGTTTGATATCTACATTAATGTCAGGTCCATAAACGATACCAAATGGGGGGACCTCACGTGGAGGATAATAAAGTCTATTGTCTGTCTTAAGGCGTGCTCTAACAACATCAATACGCTCTGGTGTTAATGTATTATGCAGTAAGGTTGTGGCTAAAACCGAGTCCCGTCCAACAATAGCATAAGGTTCGCCATTTTCTTTTTTTCCGACTAATAAGTTACCTCCGTCTATTACGGATATTGTTTTTTCTATTTTGGCGCCAATGCTTTCTGCAAGCACTTTGGCATTATCAAGATTGGATGATCTGACACCAAACATTTCCTTTTGACCCAAACTGTGATGGCCTTCACGTAGGTAGCCGGTAGAACCTGGTGTTTGGGTTTCGGAAGAAAGTGCTGTAGTGAATGCAGCAAGGTCATCTTTATCGCTACCTTCTAAGGCTATTGCGGGACGGTAAATTTTCGTACCATCTGCTGACATCCACTTGTTATCTTCTGCCCATAACTCTCCATCATCTGTGAGTTTTACGGTAAATCCTTCATTTTTACCAATTTCAGACAGTTCCTCCGCTACAGCTTTAGATTCCTTTAATGAAGAGAGGAAGACGGCACTCATTGTATTATTGATATCATCAATACTTAATGGCAGAGGAGTGACTACGGGCAATCCATTTGTTTGGTTATCAGGTAGTCGATTAAGAATAGGATCGTCTGGAAATATAATGGGCCCATCATTGGGAAACACAATATCTGAAGCGTAGGCTTGTCCGGCAACTAACAAAGCAATAACAGAAGTGATTCTGTTCACATATAACTCCTTACTCATAACAAAATATACCCTTCACGAATCATTTTGATACCCTTAAGGGCACAAGGGGTTTGTTGTCGGTGCTAAAAAACTTTCGTTATGGGTATAGCAATAATAGGCCTATTAATAGGGTGGTTATTAATTAGTAGGTGATAGCTAAGTTGGATACACACGTTGCTGTGTATCACCTGATATATCCTTAGTTGACGCAGTTATAATCTTTGAGCAGCACAATAATATAATCGATTAGATCTCGAATATGATTAATGATTAGGATATATTCTATAGGTATATATACTGCATATGATGTCTGTTGCTTTTTAGAAACAGACCTTGAAACCTGTAGTGCATAAAGTAAGTATAATAGATAATAAAATAAAAAAATCTTTGAAAGACTGCATATTGTTTGATTAAAAATAGTAATAATTGTTATGAGCTATATTAATGATGATTTTTTGATTGGAAATATTAAATTAAATGAAAGAATATTAATGGAATGTTTTTTTTTGTAATGCTATATGAATTCATCTGCTTGGTGGCGCTTAAAAGCTACTTTTATATGGAGGGATAATACAGGGATATGTAAAATTGAATACGTCAGGATTATAGAATTCTTAAAAAATAGATTTTTAGCCTCGGTTAAGTGCTTTAGGTTGTTTTTCCATCATATTTGCAATTCGCTGTAGTACGGAAATAATTAAGTTTTTTTCCCAGTCCTCTAGATTATTGAAATGGTGAATAAAATGTTTATGAAATAGTGCAGGGGGCATTTCTATAATACTGACTCCTTTTGAAGTAAGATGACAATGAACTTTACGTTTGTCCTGCGTGGATCTTTTTCGTATTAATAGATTTTTTTTCTCTAATCTATCAATAATAGTTGTTACTGTAGCTTGACTTAAACTTATTTCCTTTGCCAATTCTTTAATAGTTACTTCACCTTTAGTTTGAATGGCACTTAATAAAACTATTTGTGGGGTAGTTAACCCTGTAGTTTTAACTAAATGGTGTGACTGTAGGTGGTTTGCCCTTATAACTCGACGTAATGCGACTGCAAGATTTTCTATTTCATCCAAAGTAATAATCCCTTCGCTAAATAATAAGAAAATAATATTTTTTTAGCTGTATTTAGTTTGTAAACGAAGGATAAGCACAAGTTTATTGTTACTGTACATGTTAGTCAGTGTTTAGAGTATTACGCTCAATTTCTACGAGATTAGATAAATCAACAAGTATAAGTAGGCCTTTTGCATGTTTGACTGTTCCCTTAATAAATTGAGACTCAGAAAGTTCACCTTCAACATGGGTGGTATTCATTTCACTCTGGTTGAGAGTGACTATCTCGTCAATAGCATCAACAGAAATGCCATATTGGTTTGAAATAGTGTCGAAGATGATAATACATGAGTCCTTGGTAGGTTGGTTTTCGGGTAATTTGAACAACCTTCGAGCAGAGATAATGTACACAACATTGCCGCGAACATTTAACACACCCTCAATGATGTCAGGTGAACCTGGTACGGGGGTTGGCTCGATATAAGGCATAACCTCTCTAACAGTGCTTACTGGATGTACAAAGAGTTCGTTATTTAGCTTGAAGCACAAGTACTGTTTATCCATAAACTAGTAAGATATCTAAGTTTTTAGTTTTTATATATGACATTATCGTAAACATATGTTTAGTGTACTATATATATTTTTGAGTGTGAAATGCGAATTTTTACAAGTTATGATCAATAATTATCGATAAGGTTGATTTATTGGCGTAAATTTGTTTGAATTTTTAGCGTGTAAATATATAGAGTTCTAATAATTAGATATGTATGAATGTGATACAGACAATGTAAAGCTACGGCTACCAAGGCCTAGCGATGGATTTGCTGTTTTTGAACTGATTGGTCTATGCCCTCCACTTGATGTTAACTCTACGTATTGTAACTTGTTGCAATGCACTCACTTTTCGACAACATCAGTTGTTGCTGAACAAAAAGGCAACGTTGTTGGCTTTATATCAGGCTATGTGCTTCCTGAGAGACCCGATTGTCTATTTGTCTGGCAAGTAGCTGTTGCTAAAGAGGCGAGAGGTGCTGGTTTAGCATTACGCATGTTGAGAAGTATATTAGGCAGAACGCATAATCGTCAGGTCAAGAGGCTGGAAACCACCATTACCGCGACAAACCAAGCTTCCTGGGCTCTATTTGAACGTTTAGCACAAGAATTAAAAGCGCCATTCAACAAGTCTGACTTTTTTGATTGCAATAAACACTTTGCAGGGAACCATGAGTCAGAGCTCTTAATGCAAATAGGTCCATTTAATGCTCAACTTGAAGTCTAAGTTTTGTGACTTCATTGGCTTATAAAATAAGGCCTAGTAAAGGTAGTAAAAAATAAAAATTATATGAGTACCTAGTCGTTATTGTGTCATTAACCTTTCTAAGGGAAGGCGTAAGGATTGAGCACCTTTAGAATATATACAGCGCTTTAGGAATAAAGCTAAATAAATTGGGAGAAATAGTGTGAAAATTTTTGATGAGATTGAGTCTGAAGTGCAAAGCTATGCACGTTCTTTTCCGCGTATATTTAATAAAGCCAAAGGCGAGTTCCTTTATGATGAAGAAGGCAACAAATACCTGGACTTTTTGGCGGGAGCTGGCACTTTAAACTATGGTCATAACAATCCCATCTTTAAAGAAGCTTTACTTCATTACATCAGTAATGATGGCATCACTCACGGGCTTGATATGCATACTCGAGCCAAAGGCGAATTTCTTGAGGTATTTAATGAAATAATATTAAAGCCAAGAGGGTATGAGTATGTTATGCAGTTTACAGGACCGACAGGAACTAATGCCGTTGAAGCAGCAATAAAATTAGCGAGAAATGTGACGGGTCGAGAGACAATAGTTTCTTTCACAAATGGTTTTCATGGCGTCACCTTAGGATCATTAGCATTAACGGGTAATTCTCACCATCGGGGTGCCGCAGGTGTCAGTCTAAACGGCAGTATTCGAATGCCTTATGATGGTTATTTAGGTGAGGGCATAGACACGACAGCTTATCTGGATAAAGTATTATCTGATTCAAGCAGTGGCGTAGATAAACCGGCAGCTGTCATTGTGGAAACGGTACAAGGTGAGGGTGGAATTAATGCGGCATCGTTGGAATGGTTGCGTAATCTTGAGGCGGTATGCCGTAAGCATGAGATATTATTAATCGTTGATGATATCCAGACAGGGTGTGGACGGACAGGGGGTTACTTTAGTTTCGAAAAAGCGGGCATCAGACCTGATATTGTAACTTTATCTAAATCGCTCAGTGGTTATGGTTTACCTTTTGCCGTAGTGTTATTTAGACCTGAGTTAGATCGTTGGAAGCCTGGTGAACATAATGGGACATTTCGTGGGAATAACTTAGCGTTTGTTACAGCAAAAATCGCTATAGAGCATTATTGGGCTGATCACCAATTTGCTAATGATATTAAACGAAAAGGTGAGTATATTTCGAAAAGTTTAAAATCAATTGTAGCAAAGTATGGAGAAGGTAATTTTACACCTTGCGGTCGAGGTATGATGCAAGGTATCAATTGTGTTAATGGAGATTTAGCTAATAAAATCACGCGCAAAGCATTTCGCAACGGTTTGATCATTGAAACCAGTGGCGCAGATGACCATGTAGTTAAGTTTCTATGCCCGCTTACCATTACTGATGTTAACTTGAAAAAAGGCATCAATATTGTTGAACAGGCCATTAAAGATGTGTGTGCTGAGGAAAAAATAATTCCAGGTCAGGTTGACTATTTTGAGCCTCAAAAGCTGGCAAGTTAGTATTTCTCAATGGTATGTAAAAAAAGCAGTTCCAATATTGTTAACTTGGTAGATAATGATCAGTTGATACGCAAAGTTATAACTTAGAACTATAGCTAATCAAATCAAGTATCAACATGATTTAATTAATAATTTGGTGATTAAATGATAGTAAGAACATTGCAAGAAAGCGAAACTTGTGGTCGTAAGATTATTTCGCCTGACGGAAACTGGGACAGCACTCGCTTATTGTTAAAAAATGATAAAATGGGGTTTTCCTTTCATATCACAACAATTTATGAAGGAGCTGACTTTCAAATGCATTATAAAAATCATTTGGAGTCTGTTTACTGTATTTCAGGTGAAGGTGAAGTTGAAACAGTAGATGATGGTAAAAAGTATCCTATAAAAGCAGGTACTATTTATATTCTGGACAAAAATGATAAGCATATTCTACGTGCGTTTTCAGAGATGAAAATGGCATGCGTATTCAACCCTCCTTTGAATGGGACCGAAGTTCACAATAAAGAGGGTGCATATGAAGTAGAAGCTGATCCCCTTGCTGTAGCATCTTAATAAGTTATTTTTGTAAGAAGTTGTTTTATACAAACCTGAAAACGGTGTTCCCTTCGCTGAGGGTATTCATGCTATAGGTAACTATATGAGTCTTTTCTAAAAAGGTATACTTTACCCACAACGAAGGGATTTTAGTGGGATTACCCCTGTCTGTTAAGGCAGGCAGTAGCCGTTTTAATCTATACAAAAGCGCTGTTGGTTAAGAGCACCAACAACAAACCAAGGGTATAAAATTGATTCGCGAAGGGTATAAATCAGCTTCAGGTAAGTCCTCGGTTTATATAAGGTTTGTAAAGCGGATTAAATAAATGAAGTTAACACGTAGTTATATTCTGAGGATTATTTCAAAAGGAATTTATGAGGATAGTAAATGAAGATGCATAGTGTAGAAAAAATTGGCGGGACGTCTATGAACGACTTTTCCGCTATTAGGGATAATATCATATTTAAACCAACGGAAAGTAATACCTTATATCAGCGTATTTTTGTTGTTTCTGCTTATGGGGGTATTACCGATCAACTATTAGAATATAAAAAATCTGGACAACCAGGTGTTTTTGCTTTATTTGCGAATGGTGTCAAAGATGAGAGTTGGCAGGATGCACTGGAAAGTTTAAGAGATCGTATATTTTCAATAAATAAAAATCTTTTTTCAGATGAAATATTACTCGAAAAAGCCAATAAATTTATTGGGCAACGTTTAAATGATGCTGAGCGTTGTTTGAAAGATTTGCAACGATTATGTGGTCATGGTCATTTTGCGTTGGACACTCATTTAGCTACTGTCCGGGAGATGCTTGCCAGTATTGGAGAGGCACATAGTGCCTGGAATATGACCCATTTACTTAAGCAGGAAGGTATTGATACTTGTTTTGTGGATCTTACAGGTTGGCAATCGCCTTGTCATCTGGCGTTAGATGATAGAATAACCCAGGCATTCAATACATTGGATTTGAGTAAACAGTTAGCTATTGTTACGGGTTATGCACATTGTGAAAAAGGATTAATGTCATCATATGATAGAGGATACAGTGAAATTACATTTAGCAGAATTGCGGTGTTAACAGAAGCTAAAGAAGCAATTATTCACAAGGAATTCCATCTAAGCAGTGCTGATCCCAAGCTGGTTGGAGAAACGAATGCGGTACCTATTGGAAGAACTAATTATGATGTCGCAGACCAATTAGCTAATCTTGGTATGGAGGCTATTCATCCCAAAGCAGCAAAGGGATTGAGAAAAAATGAAATACCCTTAAGGGTCAAAAATACCTTTGAGCCAGACCATGCAGGTACGTTAATCACAGGAAATTATGTGAGTGATAAACCTTGTGTTGAGATAATTGCAGGCTGTAAAGGTATTTATGCCGTTGAACTTTTTGATCAGAATATGGCAGGTAATATAGACTTTTATGATAAAGAAGTATTAGCCATACTTCATCGCTTTAAAAGTCATCCAATAGGAAAAGATACCAATGCAAATACAATTACGCACTATCTTTCCACTAATTTAAAAACGGTTAAGCGAATACGTCAGGCATTAGAAGACAGGTTTTGTGAAGCACATATTAACCAGCAAAAAGTTGCAATTGTATCAGTCGTGGGTAGTGATATGCAGGTGCCAGGCATGTTAGCCAAAGCGGTACATGCTTTAGCTGAGCAAAAGATTAGTGTTTTAGCTGTACATCAAACGATGCGACAGGTGGAAATGAGATTTATTGTCAGTGAAGATGACTATGAGAAAGCTGTTAAGCACTTACATCGCTGTCTTGTAGAAGTTCATGACCATGGACAAGCGATTTGTTTAGCGTCATAGCTCAAGAATAGTTAAGGCGGTAAGTAGTGTTTTTTGAATTATTATTTTGATTTTTACAACTTTTTGAATATTTGGAAAGCACTAAGTACACATTGTCACAAATAAAGCTGCTTGAATTAATATAAAGAACTTGAATGATTACTCATAGTAGTAAAGGATATTTCTATTTAAGTTCTCTTTCAAGACTGATTATTCTTAGTATCGTTTTGAATCACTATGGATGAAGAATGTATGTAAGCACTATAAGAAATAGTGCTTACTAAAACTGCCTGCAGAGGTTAGTAACGTGCTCTACGTTGAGGACGCTCTCCACGGGGACGTGCTTGATTGACTTTTATATTTCTGCCTTTAAACATACTGTCATTAAAAGCCTTAATAGCGGCATCTGCCTCAGAGTTATCTGGCATTTCAACAAAACCAAATCCTTTAGACTGCCCTGAGAATTTGTCAGTTATAAGATTTACTGTAGACACTTCGCCAAACTCAGAAAACGCGTCTCTCAAGTCATCTTCGGTAACACTGTAAGCCAGATTGCCAACATAAAGATTCATATTTTTTCCTAGTATTTGGTGTGTTGATTGAGATTACGCTATAGAAAACCAAACACACAAATTATCCGATAGCGAAAGCCGACTTTCGGCTTATTCATTATTGCACACACTATGCGTTAGCGACATTAGACTGGCTAGTTTTAGGTATGCGTTCTACTATTCATGGCCTAAGTATCATTTTAGCAACGTTTAAGGACGCTTATCTTACTTTGGTTACTCTGACGATAGCCAGATGATTACTAACAGAAAGCACTTGGAAACCAAGTCTGCCTGGATTACACCAATGGTAAGTATGATATATTCAGAATAGCTTATGTTCTAATTCTTTTAGTTAACAGCTGAATCCTTTCCATACTGTGAATCTATCTGTCATCACAATACCAACTTACAGCGCAAAATAATATTAATTTATGCTAACAAGACATTATTTTTTTAAGCAAAAGGGTATGTTGCTTTATAAAAAGCTTGTAGATCGATGTTTTTAGCAGACGTTTGGTGTAAATGGTATAAAATAACAACTTATTTTGAGTAAGTGGGTGGACAGACTGAAGTCTGATTGATGTATTCTGACAAGTAAGTAGGGAGGGGGATTTTTATCCCCGTTTACTACTTAGTGAGAAAGTAACCACACCTAAAATACGGATGCCATCTTCTTTTACCGCAAGGTCGGCGGTCGTATTGCCTCCTGTGCATAACCATGCACTCAATTCTTTAACCACAAGCTGGCGTATAAGGAGTTGGTTATGGTGACTTGCAACAACAATATCACCATGAGCAGGCTTAAGTGAGCGATCAACAATGAGTAAGTCGCCAGTCTTGATGTGATGAGCATGCATATAGTCATCACCAGCTTCAATGATGAACGTTGCTTCAGGGTGTTTGACCACATAGTTATGTAGGTTGAGACGCTCTTCGACAAAGTGTTGTTTTAATAGTGGAAAGCGGGCTGCTATAGAATGATCAAAGCGTGGAGTTGTTGCCTGTTGTATCATAGCCTTACCATTGAAACTATTGGTGTTGTATATATATACAGTATTATGAAGCATCCATGAACACCAATTAGAATTGCCTATAAACAGTTACCATTGCCATCAAAATAAATGATAATTGAGTGTTTATAGGCCTTGAGCGTGTATCTATGAAAAGAGGCATTAGCCGTATAATCCTGAGTATATATAAGACTACCTGTCTGCAGGATGGCAAATACCATCATTCGTTGGTACTTGTTTTATTTCAAATGGGTTGACACCTTCTAGACAGCCTACATTGTATCCATATTGCTCAGGATTTGACCGGCGTTGGTGATGAGTATAAATACCACAGTTAGAGCAGAAATAATGTTTAGCTGTTTTTGTATTAAATTGATATAACTTTAGTTTATCTTGACCTTTTATTATTTTTATGTCTGAAAGAGGAACAGACGCCACTATTGCACCTTTTCTACGACATATAGAGCAATTACAGCGTCGTGGATCAACAATACCATTGGGTAGGTTCAGTTCTAACACTACTGCACCACAATGACAAGAAGCTTTGTGTTTAGGGCCAATGGCCGTATTACCAACCATTTTAATCATTTATGTAAAGTCCACATGATTTTTGATAATTATGAATCATAGTGTGTATAAAATATTAAGTAAACATGTTGCATTTAATTAAGTAGATATTGATTAATAAAAAAATACCTTAATCACGCTAGTGACGTGGATGGCCTACAAAAATGATTCACGAAGTGGCTATTGTATGAGGGATATTTTTTAAGGTTGTTATAAAACCAACATGATGTTTTGTAGTAGGCACAAAAAAAATTAAAAATAAAATATTAAAAGCTAAATTTTAGTGTTTTTACATAAAAACAAAATCACTATTTTTTTGTTTGTTGTGAGAGGGTAAAAAATAAGTGATAAATTGCTTTATTTCTTTATTAGCGGATTATTTTTAAAGTTAATTTAATGTAACCATTTATCTATATTTTTATATATGTCGGGCGATTTTAATAGTTTATCAACCCTATCTTACTTAAAATAAAAACGTTTGATTGAATGGATGATAATTATGAAAAAAATGAGCCTTACGGTAGTTGCTTTATTAGTAACAATAAATGCCAATGCCCATCCTGGTGGTCTAGACGCAAAGGGAGGACATATGGATACATCGACAGGGGTGTATCATTGTCATAGGGAACCTTGTTTTAGTTTAATGACAAAGCAGTATGATAGAAAAAACTGGCCTCATTGGATTGATGACGATAGAGATTGTCAAAATACCAGAAATGAGATTCTTTTGCGTGATGCAGAAAATGCTGGTTTGTCTGCTAAAGGTTGTAAAGTGACATACGGTGTTTGGCGTTGTCCTTATACAGGTTTAGTATTCACTAATCCAAGAGATTTAGATATTGATCATATTGTACCACTTAAAGAAGCTTTTCGAAGCGGCGCGAGTGTATGGAGTAAAGAGCAGAAAAGAACATTTGCAAACGATTTTGAAAATTTATTGGCGGTAGAAAATTCGGCTAATCGGGAAAAGGGAGATAAAGATCCGGCAAACTGGATGCCTTCAAAATGGGATTATCAATGTGATTATGTTAAGCAGTGGAAACATATAAAACAAAAGTACCAATTAGCTATGGATGATGAAGAAAGTAAAAGTATTAATGTTATAGAACAACGTTGTGCTAATTAAATATCTTAAAATAAATATACCACTTAGGGGAGTATTGAAATTAAAGTAAATAATCGTGCTTATAAATAGTTAGTGCTAAAGGTGGTCACTTTGGACGAGGGAACTACTTTTTCGGCTTTAAATTAATGACAATTGTTGTTATCGCGAAACTATAAATTATTGTACTTTTTTTGAGTCTTTTAGTTTTATTAAGTGCCACATATTTAAATGGAGGTGTTATAAAATTTTTTATAAAAATGTAAACATACTGACGTGTTTAAGTAATGATTAGTAGTGTAAAAGTATGACTAGACCCTTACCGCTAATTTTCAAAAGACCATAAAGAATATGATAAATGAAACACTGCAAAAAACACCCAGTCTGTTTGCGTGGTCTGTATCTGATCATGATGGCGTAGAGAAATATTTTAAGATTATTTTTCATGAGCATGAAGAAGGTGCTAAACAGATAGCTAAATATGCTATGCGTTATAAAGTGGAAGAGCTTGTCGCACACAGAGAGCCTAAGTTTGACCGTTATGCCGCTTTGGGATATGTGCCTGTTTCTGAGCTTCTGATATATGGGTGGTCGGCTGTATGTGGTGGTTGTGGTAAGACAATAAGTCTTACTCAAAAAAGGAGTTTTAAAGATGTTATGACCGAGGGCGAGGAGATTTGGTGCAATATCGATTGTTTTATTAAACAACGATTTCGAGAGAAAAAGCATAATGATAGTAATCATCAAAGAGAAAATGTGTGCACACCAGTACAATTAGAGCTTTAATAATACAGCATCAAATCTCATATTTTATGAAAAGGTTATAGCTTTGTTTGGTGCTTTCTTCGCCAAGCCGCTGGTGTAATGCCATAAGCCTTCTTAAATTGTCTTATGAAATGAGTTGGATCACTCCATCCAAGTTCCTCAACAATTAGGTTGACTGGTGTATTGGTATGTAATAATCGGGAGCACGATTCAGTTAAACGGCATCTTATAATCCACTCGCCAATAGAATAACCAGTATTTTTTTTAAAGAGTGTTGCAAGGTGAGAAGGACTGGTATGGGTTGCAACTGCTACATCTCTGAGGGATATAGGTGATAAGTAATTATGCTGAATATAATCTAGAGCATTAACAATTTTGTTTGAATTATAAGGAGTATCGTTGTCTTCTGGAATGGTTTTTTTAACCTCATTGAGTATTAAAAGTAATATCGACTTAACAACGTCAGTATAATCAACTTGAGTAATCTTCAGCTCCTTTTGTAATTCATCCAATAACATTGTCATATAAAACATACGCTGATCATTGATTTTAAAAACGGGTAAAGCCCCTAATCTGACTTGTCGAAATGGCTACATGAGTGGACTGCTTTCATTGAGGTTTAGGCAGTTTGGGCAAAAGCTAACTGTCCAGATATCAAGATTCTCACCTTCAAGTATTGAGTGAGCTGCCCCTGAAGGAATCAGTAATCCCATATTGGGTGTCAATTCAATGAGTTCTATGTGATGCATTTTTAGGTGGCCAGCTTTTACAACCACCAGAATGTTTTCAGTCTGCGAGCCATGTATTTCTGGGCCAATTTTTTCAATGGTGTGGTGTTCAAGGCATATTGTATGTTGTGGATGCATAGTGTGGCTCTTTATTGATTTTCGAACAATAAGCCGATTTTAACGAAAACTGAGCCATTATAACTAGCTATATTTTAGTTAATACTCTATCGGCAGAAAATAATAAGCCGATTTTGTCCAGAGTAAACCTTATAGTAGGAGGCTCATCAATGAGTATTACACTTGCATTAATGGGATTAGCACTTCATATGCTAATTTGGGAAAAGCTACCTGATTGGGGTAACTGGTTTAATTGGATAATTGAACGACTTCCAAAGCCATTGGCTTACTTGTATGAAGCCTGGCATTGTCCATTCTGTTTTGGTTTTTGGGCTGGGCTGACTTTACATGCTTTGACAGGGATGTATACGATTGAAGATCTAGCAACTATACCTGAGCATTTGGGCGTTGTAGGTGTCCCTATCGCTTGGTTTTTAGATGCACTTACGACTGCATTACTCATTATGCTTGGAAACTTATGTTTTAATGCGATCTCAGGGCCTGCCGTGAAGGGATATCAGTTAAAACAATCGTTTCGAAAAAAAGTCACAGAAGATGAACAGGCTTGATAAAACCTGTGGATATGACCGAGAGAACCAATAGCTGAGCAGTTGTTACTATGACTAAATCCAAAAAAACATTCCCCAAATTGTTGTTGAATACACCAAGATTAATTATTAGCCAAGTAGATCAGACTTGTATTGTTGATGAAAGCTATATTATTAATGATATAGTGAAACTTTTTAGTCCTGAAGTGTTACAGTTCCTTCCAGATGAGTGGAAACTTATTAAAACAAAAGAACAAGTAGTAAATTGGTTGGAAAAACAGCTAAATGCCACTGATTTATACTTAATTAAACTTAAAAAAGAACAAAAAATAATTGGGTTACTTTTTCTCTATTCTAATAAAGATATTAGTTCCACACTAAATATAGGTTATTTATTGAATGATCAATATTGGGGTAAAGGTTATGCAAGTGAACTGTTAACTCATTTAATAGGATACTATAGAAAGGAAAAACATATAAAACGCTTATTAGCTGGGGTAGAAAAAGAAAATACGAGTTCAATTAAACTATTAACAAAATGTGGTTTTAAACAAGTCCAGGTAAATCACTCTGCATGTGAAAGTACATATTATGAGTTAGTGTTAGATTAAAATGATGCATCTGTACATTTTATGTTCAACAAAAAATTGGTTGAGCTAATATTTGTCGAAAAAGTAAATAGCTTTATCAAAAAGAATCTTTAAAAACCAAACAATCGTCCAATAATGGGGGCAAAGGTGACTGTATATTCCTATGTCTGCATAAGTCCCTTTGCATGTGCCGAGAATCTTTTTATGGAGGTTGGCTACCGCATCCTTGTGGTAAACAGTTCGATGTTCATCATCTAGCTTCTGGTATTGCTTGTTTTTGACGACGTAGGCTCACTATACCTGCAAAAAAGTGAAAATAAATGGTTTTGAATACAGTCCACCATATTTTATATATACACTACTAAAGGTATAAAAGGAATTGTCAAAGAGCATATCTATAGAAAAATATGCGTTTAAATACTAGCCTGATAAATGTATAATATACACATAACAAAGGGTTTTTATGGGGTGGCTATTAATGCGTGTTATGGTTTTATTTTTTTTGTTAATAATCACAAAATATGCTTTTGCAGAAATATATAAATGGGTTGATGAATTTGGAGTGACGCATTACAGTGAGAGAGCTCCCATTGGTATAAAAGCAGAAAGTATAAATTTCGATGACGAAGATAAACATGTTAAAGAAGTAATAGATAAAACTGATGGAAATCAAAAATTATCAAAGGGATTAGCTAACCTTATCATGAAAGATTATGGAGATGCTAGTGAATTAGATTGCCAGAAAGCTGTTGATAATGGTAATTACTCACTTGATGTAATGCAGGAAAATATTAGAAAAAGTTTAAAGAATGGATATATATCAAGAGAAAAGTATGAAAAAGGAAGTGCTGAATTTGAAAAACTAAGAATCACTTTGGCTGAGGATAAGTGTGAAAATTCATCAAATGAATGGAGAAAATATTATTTGTGCTTGACAAATTCAATGAATACGATTTTTTCTTGTGCAAATAAATACCTTAAGTGAAAGAATTTATTTAATAATTATTGGCAAATAAAGCAACAGTTTGTAATCAAGGTTTAAGGCTATAAGCTGTTATATGGCTTGATGGATCGGTTAAAAAATAGACAAAAACAGCTAAAAAGCTTCGCATTTGAAAATCATTTTTAATCGCGCTAAAGAAGTAAGATTAGCGCTCGTTTTATCAGTCTTCTCATCAATGCTAACCATTGCGAACTTTAAACCTTGACGATTACAGATATCTTGAGCATCTGCAAAGCTTTTTTTATGAGCTTCATTCTTAGTATAAGCGCTTGCTTCAAGTTGATATTTATTGTCTTCCATAGGCAATATATCAACAATAGCCGTTGAAACAAGATCCTGTTGAAGCTCTGCTATTGTTGAGCATCCACTCATTAAGATAGATAGGCATAAAATAATATATTTCTTTAATTGCATGGTAACTTATTCGCACTTAAAAAGTAATTTTACTTGACGATACTCAGTGGTATCAAAGCCTATACCTAAAGGAAGAAAAGTATTAGCAGCAGACTTAGCTTTAAATGCCATGTCAGAATTTTTAGAAGGCATAATATAATTTAGTACAACCAGTCTTTTCCCATTGTCCTCACAGTAGTCTTCAGCTTTTTCCAAAGCACCTTTAAGTGACTCATCTTTTGTATCATCAGTAGCTATTAAGCTGTAGGTGTCATTTTGTTGTGGGATTAACGTCGTTTTTAAACACCCTGTAATCGGTAATACAAGAATGAAAGTAGCAAAAGCATAAAATAACTTTATTTTGTTCATGGTTTGTGGTTAATTAAAATAATAAGATTGGCTACTCTATCATATAAATGTTAAGTTGACCACAAAAATCATAATAATTATTTAGTTAAGTACTTTAATCCAAGTTATTTGTATCAAAGTTTATCTGATATTGTTAATAGCTAAAAAATATATTGCCAGATTGTAATCAATAATTTATTAATCGATTTTAGAACTAATGTTTGACGTATTTAATTAAGTTGTTTATTTAACTATATATTCATAGCAAAGAGTGTACCTAAGTAAAAGCTTACATTTGATCCTGCAATATAATTAATAGTATGATTATTAATTAGTATCTTTAATAATACTATTTGCACTTCATAATTAGGAATCATACTTTGATGCCAACCTTAAAAAGCCTGTTTAGACTATTTGCGTGTTTAGTGGTAGCAAATGTATTAGCTGGATGTACGCTAACTGAGTACACATTAGATAAAGCTAAAAAACCAGATTTCAAGTGGAAATATTCGTACAATCGTCCAGCAATCACATACGTGAAAAAAGCATATCTAATGGAAGATAAATATTTAAGCTTATGTATGGATGTTCAGATTGATAGAAGAAAACCTTCAAAAGAATATAGTTATACAATTCACTTTGATGAGTTAAGTAAATATGTTAACCAAAAAATAATAAGTGATGTTTTTACAGTGTATGAAATTGATAATTTACGTTTTTCAGAGGGTTGTCAAAACCCAGAAGGGTCGCAACGATTGCCTGTTGAAGAGATTGCTTCACAGCAAATAAAAAAATTTAAAAAAAATGTATCTGAAACTATGATCTATTTGGTAAAAAAATCTAACCCAAAACAAAATTATTTGGCTTTTACATCAATTAAGCCAGTTTTGGGAAAAAATAAAACTATTATATTGAGAATAAAAAGAATACAGAAAATAAATGGGGTATCTATTGATACTGGTTTTTTGTGGTATGGAGCAGTGCCGTTTGCCATTATTGGTGATGCAGCAATTATTGCTGGAACAGTAATCGCTGCAAGCTGCAAGGATTCAGCTTGTACCGGTGGATTTTAATACTTATTATAAAAACTGCTACTAGTGGTTAAGTGAATATACTCATCATCAACTATTTTTATATAATGCTACTTTAATGTTTTGTGCAATTATATTTTTGTTTGCTAAATAAAAAGAATATGAGAAGGAAGAAAAATAGAATAGAGATAGGTTCAGATACAGTTAAGGGAGTAGCTGATATCCATCCAACAGTTGAATCATCCCAGTTGTCAGATTGCATCATACCTACACCGAAGGCATATTGGTTAGGGTTAATTGTGGGTAGAGGTTCAACAAAATCAAATTCACCAAGTAAGTTTGTTTTATAATATGAGTTTCCATCTGGAGAAGTCTTATAAAAGGAAAAATCAATTATGCCAGTTTTTAAAATATCTATAGTATATATTTTGTCATAATAAAAATCTGATTCAGGTGCATATATACCATTTATATCTATTTTAGGATTATAGGTAAAAATATTATCAGCAATTTTAAATGTAAGAGATGCTTTATCCTTTTCAAATGAGTTTAACAGGTTTACACCAAAGGAAAAACGTAAACTTATTCTAGCTGGAGCATTAAGTGCAAGCTTACCTTTTTCATAGTGTATTTGCCAAGGAGCTTGGGAGCTTGTACCAATCCATAGTGGATCATCTACTTCTAAAAGACTACAGTAGGAATAACCTGGGAGGAGAATGAGTAAGAGTAAATATATATACTTTTTCATGGCTACAACCTCAATACGACAAATGAATATAACATTTTGCTATAAGCAAAAGATGAGCCAATACTTTTTATATGTATTGATATATGAAGCTGACTTAAAAGTTGGGAGAGATTGTCAAGAATAGGGAGGATGTAAGTTTTGAAACGGTGTTAAACTACGACCCATTTCATTTGATAAAATAAGCATACGGTAGTACTTTTTGTTAAATAAATTGACGCTGAGGATTAGCATAGAATGTGATAAATTAAGAACTATGCAACATGTTAGGCATGAGTAGTATGTTAAATTTATTAAAAGTATACCTTGTATATAGGTCGATTTAAAATAATATCACGTACTACATATTTTCATTGTTATTTTCCTCTAAACATTGGTTAGAGATGATATCTTTCATAGACTTGTTAACTGGAAAAAGTGAATTAGTGATTTCTAAAATAGATTTCGCGCTAAGAGTGTTTTTCTCTATTCCTCCTAATAATTGTGGTAGGTGTGCTGCAAATTCTGGATATCTCAGTTCAACTCTTCGACTGTTGTTATAAATATCAACATAAGCATTAATAGAAGGGGACCGCAGCTTGCTGAATAGCTCAAGTAGTAGATTAAAGGCTTCAATCTGAATACAATGATAAGCGGCGAACGTTTCACCTCGTAGTTGACGGCACATACCTACGTAGAGCAGGCTGACTATTTCGTTAGCTATCCACTCCTCAGACTTAAGCTCATTATTAATGGGGCTGCATTTAGGGGGTGCCCATTCAGTTTGAAAGTCACTAGCCGCCCAAATGATACGACCTGTAGAGTAACAGATATCATTTAGCTCATAAGGCTCAAATACTGCAAACTCAGCATAAATTTCATCCGCAAACATGACTTTATGACCGTCTTTAGTATTCTGAAAAGAATAGATGATTGGGTGAATTAGACTCAGCCAATCGAGGTTTTGTATAAAATGCTGCTTAAAGCCCTGCCGAACAATTACAAAAAAGTCGAGATCACTGTAATCATCCAACCGTCCCAGTTCAACTCCTACCGAACCTAATGCTAAAAGCCCAAGCGCATTTGTTCTTGATGCTAATGACTTGCTGATGGCGTTTAATCTTTCCAGTAGTTTTTCTTTTCTCTTCATTGTATGGCCTAATTCGATTTAAGCAGCCTGTTGCTTATTAGGGACTATTATCACATATATCCAATATTAAGCAAAAACACATATTACGCTTAAGTGCTGTAAATTTTAATAGTGATACATGAAAAAAATAAAATATTTTAAATAGCTAATATTGTTTTTAGGGTGGGCACTGTTTCCCTATCATCAAAATTTCAGTGAAGTATTGCGATTATAGATTTACATGAAGTTGGGTATTAAACAAATAACTGTAGGTTGACATACCGCTAGTTATAAAGTGAACATTTATTACTGCTGATTAGTGAGCTGCGTTTGTTTAAGGAATGAAGAGCCATTCATATCCGAGCTTACCTGTTACAATAAACTATTAAAGCAGCCGTAGTAAATAAAATTGCTGCTGTTAGTTTTTTGTGGCTTCATTCAAAATGATTTAAATATTCAATACTGCTGGTCATAAACTTGAGCACTAATCAAGTAATTAACTAAACTATGTATTAATTAATACATAAGAAATGAGAAAAATATGACTAGAGCACGTTGTTGTGTTCTTAAAAGCACTGGCTTAGCTATTTACTTACTGACTAGCCATATGGTTCTGGCTGATGATATATCGCTTCGAACTGATTACTGGTGTCCTTATGCGTGTGAAGAAGAATCAGATAAAAAGGGTGTGTTAATTGATATTGTTGAGTATATTTTTAATCGTAAAGGGCATACGTTAGACTATCGGTTAGTGCCTTGGAAAAGAGCCATCGCTAAGACTCGTTCAGGAGAGTTTAACGGAATCATTGGTGCTTTTCATAGTGACGCACCAGATTTTATTTTTCACCAAGAGCCACTGGCTTATTCTGTAAATGTTTTCTTTATCCATTCCGAGAATAAGTGGCAATATACAGGGCTTGACAGTTTATCTAAAATAAGATTAGGGGCAGCTTTAGGTTATAGTTATGGTGTTGAATTAGATAAGTATATTGAAAACCACAAGGATAAAATATATTTGGCATCAGGGGATACTCCTATCGTTGATCTAGTTAGGATATTGATGTTTAAAAGAATTGAAGTGGTGATTGAGAATCGTTGGGTAATGGAACATTATCTAAAAAAGTTGAATAGCACTGTTAAAATTATTGAAGCGGGTATTGGCTCTTATGAGCCTGTGTATGTGGGGTTTTCACCAGTGAATCCATTATCATATCAGTATGCTAATGAAATTGATCAAGAGTTAGTGAAGATGAAAAGTGATGGAGCATGGATGAGAATTTTAAATGTATACGGTCTTATTCCAAATAAATTAACCAAGCTAAAAGCTCCGTAGAACCTACCAGCTTGCATTTTAAGTGACTGCTAGGTCATTTAAAATGCAAGTGTGTTCTAGCTGGAAAGTACGAAGCACTTGCTATGTATGCAATAGTTTGGTTTACCGTAGTTAAGCCTCATAAAAGTCATTTAGCTGCTTGATGGTTAGTTGCATTTCTATTTTAATTTATCTAAATTTGCATACTGTAATGACGGTTACAATAACTTAGCAGGATTATGAATTAAAGGAGGTAACATGATTTATAATAATTAGAGCATATTACGATATGCTACTTAAAAAATGGAAAAACTGAGAATAGATGCTCTTATTATATTAGTGGGCCATAAATTTAGGAAAATTATGAACAAGGAAGAACTTTCCAAATGGGAAGTGCAGAAGTGTATATTACTGAGTATTTAGGTGTTCTGTGTGTCCATAAAGTCAATGTTTCTCCTGTTGAAATGAGTTTTTATAAACAGGTTGCACCTCAACTAGAGATGCAAGGCATTAATATTCCCAGACTCATTGATACTAATGGAAATGACTTGTTTCTCGAATATATTCCTAACCAACTTTCTCTTAGCGAACTTAACAAAGCGCCAGAAACGTATAAGCAGCTTGTATTAATTCACAATTGTAGTTTACCTTTTATTCCGGATCGTAAGTTGCACTGTTGGACATCTGAACAAACACAAAATACCTTATCTGTTCTCGATTTACCTAAATTTGCTGAAGATTTATTAAATCACTTATGTAAGCTAAGTTCAGTACTATTTCAGTCAAACTCCTTTATTTCAGGAGATACTAATGCTGGAAACTGGGGGAAGCGTAACAATGGTGAATTTGTATTATTTGATTGGGAACGATTTGTGCAAGGTAGTCCAGCGATTGATCTTGCTCCATTAGTACAAGGAATGGGTAATAAAGCAACTTACACTGATGTAGTTGAGCGCTATATCAAGCATAACTCTATTACAGATGGAGCAGAATTGTATAGACAGCTTATTCTTGCTAAAGCGTGGATAGTGGTAGAAGTAGTAAATTTGTTAGTCATAAGGAACAACGCTATGACTGATAAATTTATAAATTGGTATAATGATATACTTCCTGATTGGTGTGAGATGATTCTAACCTTACTTTAATATATTATTAACTGAATATTGAGTTATAAATAAGTTTAGGAAAACGTATAGTATTGCTGTCAATGTTTTAATAGTTATGTTTATAAATATTAATTGTATTCACTTCATGTTAATAGTAATGTCAGGTTAATTAATAATATTAAAACTGTTAGTGACTAAGATGTTAGGTAATAAAAGTCAAAAAACCAGTAAATGGTACATATCATAGCTGACATAATAAGAAAAACAGTACTAATTAACAATGTAACAATGAGTAATGTTTTTTTTCTACTGGTACTCACGCTTAATTAATCCTCAAAAATTTTTTACATGTTATCATGTATCTTTATTTTGACATAGTAGTTAACCTTCTTTGTATCAAGCCCTTTTACTTGTCCCTCAAAGTCATTCATTACAATATTGATTGCTGTAAGTCAGTATTCACTTAACGCTATGATGTACTAAATGAAATAAAACATTAGTCTTGATACGATATGCTGGCAACATTATGATAGGCTTTGAGATCGATTTTTAGCAACTAAAGTTAAAAAGAGCTTCGTTCTAGTAAGGTTAAGCTATTTGGGATGATAGTGATTATGTATAAAAACCATTATTGATCAGTTTTAGATCACTATAAGCAGTGAATACTTCGACAATTAATATTTAGGTAATTTAAATATGAACCGCAGCATGATTATAAAGTATGTTGATATAATCTCATTCATAACATTAGTCCTCATGACGGCTACAGGAATATTTCTAGAGTATGTGCTCCCTGAAAGAAGTAGAGGAATGAGTGTATTAGGGCTTACTCGACACCAATGGGGAGATATTCACTATTACGTAGCATTAGTTTTTTTGTTAATGATGTCACTTCATTTGTTACTCCATATTAAATTCATTAAAAGTGTAATATTGCGTAATTCATCAAAAGAAATTAAATATAGAATCGCAGTTGGGGTTTTGGGTTTAGTTGGTTTGTTTTTCCTGGTGTCGGTGCCGTTTGTCGTGGAAACAAAAAATAATAACAAATTAAGAGAAATGAGGTGGTATGAACAGTCATTACCTTGATACTCGAAATCATTATTCTTGTAAAATATGTTCTAGGTATTTTGTTGTGATGTTGTAATTCGGTCATAGTTTTAGTGTTCTTTAACGCTAAGTAATTTTCACTTGTCTGTAAAATTAGTAGGAATAGTTTGTTAGGTGATGTGATAATTATATTTTTGGAGTGTTCTATCAATAAAATTTCATAGTTGCAGATATTGACTTTCTTTATTAGATTTTAAAAAAATGAGAGTCGATATATGGAGTAGTATGAAACTATTCATCATTAAAAGCCTTAAACTAATAGTATTATTCATACTATTACTGACTATTATTATTATGATAGGGAGTATTGATACTGAGACATATGATGATCAAGGTTTGTTTAGTTTGATACCGGTTGTTGTAGATAGTGAAAATGGCTATAGCGTTATAAAATATATTGAAAAGAGTGGTTTTGAATTGTTTACTGAATGTGAGCAAAACAAAGTGAATGCGCTTTTGGATAAGAAAGAGTGGGATCAATCCTATGTTGATAATCTTTTAGCAGAGAAAAAATCATTTGTTGATGATGTAAAGAAAGTTGTGGAACACCCATACTTTCAGCTTCCTTTAGAACAATTTTCGCATAAATTTTCTCCTAATTATACATATTATAAAGATGTTAATAAGTTGATTTTGTTAAAGTTAGAAAATTATCTAAAAAATAAACAGTTTGAGCGTGCATTGTTGTTATTATCTGTGTCAATAGACTTCAGTCAGAGAGTTAAAAAAGGGTTAAATATGGATATAATTCTTTATAAAATAGGAAATATAATGCTCTATGATACTTTGGAATGGGTAAAAGAGCACCAGGAACAGTTATACGATAATATTAAATACAACACTTTAAATGATTTAATGAAAAAATTGATGGTTTTAAAAATGATGGGTTTAAGCAAACTATAATTGGTGATTTATATGTAGTTAAAGAATTTAATAATGACCTTCTGCCATATGGTTTTGTTGATAGATTTAAAATGATTATGAAAGAGTTGCAAGAAGATAATAGTGAAAATAATGTGAAAATCTATATTGAATCTTTAATTCAGGCAGTACTTGTTCCATATAGATTTCATCCAAATAGAACAACTTCTTTAGCTGCTGTCAGGTATAAAAAGTTATTCGAACTTAGCTCTCTATACTGTGGTGACTCTAAACTAGAAGATTTTGATACAGAATTTCCTGATATCGAAGAGTTTAGCATATTACCGAATAGTCATGGAAAAATGATGGCTCAAGCATCTGGTGGTATATTTATTGACTATATATTTGAAAGATGTCTAACCCACACTTATCTTGATGGTACAGTGGTTTCTTTTGCGGTCAAACAGTACATTAAAGAGAATAACAAAGCTCCAGAGAAACTTCAGGACTTAGTCCCTAGATTTTTAGATAACGTACCAATAGATGTGTTTGATGGTAAACAGTTAAAATACTCAAAGGAAAATATGTGGATATACTCTGTGGGATATAACCTGGAAGATAATGGTGGGTCGAGAGAGAGCTACATCGATATACCTACCTGTTATAATGTGAAGAAGTGTTATAATAACCCTACAATTCCTGTTAATACAGAGTATTTGGATAACTAGTCTCTATTATTATATTGAATGAAGTGTGGCCGTACCAGCCAGATCATCGGCCCTCTGAGAAAGCTATAGGATATAAAGGAATTTGATAAATCTGAGCTGGCTGCACGTTGGAGAGTTTTTGTAAACGAAGTATTTGAAGATATGTATTTTACTTTTCTTAGAATATTTATTGAAAATAATCAGAATGTATAACACAGTTATCCAGTTGATACGTATGCTTCAACGGGTTTTTATACCTTCGCTCTGCTTATTATTGCACAAAAGTTAGCTTAGTTAGGTAGCACGTAGCTGATAGCGGTGTTATATGGGAGCAAGTTAATTGAAAGTATATGTTAAAAATAGAAAACTTAGTATAAAGCCGGGATCATTACAAAGTGTGATTGATCTAAATATTGATTTAATCGATTCTTGGGAGTTGGTAATTGATGACCTTGGAAATCCTTATCTATATTTCTTATATAATGGGCTTAGACAAGGTATTTCACTGCCTAGAGAAGAGTTAGATGATTATAAAGAAACTCTAATATTCATTGAAAAATTGCTAGAAATGGAGCCTAAGGTAGAAATATCTGCACATCAAAAGCTTTTTAAAACAGGTGCTGGTACCATTTTAGGTATTGAATTATTTGTATTGGCGATGATTGCTAGTAGATGATTGAGAGCAATTAACAAAACCGCCAAACTGACGGAAGACACCGCAGGATGTGCAGGTGTTATGAATATTGAAAATTATTAAGAACCTTCTTGTATTATTCGCTTTTATATTATTTGGCTGTGTCCAAAAAGACCATTTAGAATGGCTTGTCAGCGCATTAATGTTGAATGGTATTTGTTTTAAGGGCAATAAAACTACATATACACTAAGAGGTTTTAGTGCTGTTATGTAGTGTTTAACTTTATAGAATGCCAAACATAATAAGTTGATTGTTTATATGTAGATTTCGTTTATACTTCGCTTGGTCATTCAATACTAACAGGAGTGTTATTTGTGTCATTAAAAGGTAAGGCTAAGGAAGTATTAAAAATTATAGAGGAAGGTGGATTTTACTCAGTTGATGGTAGCTGGGTTGATATACGTCAGTATATAGAGTATGCAACGAGTAACTCAAAAACCTATACTCCTGATCAATTTGATAAGCTAACAACAGAAAATACTATAAGTGGAAATAAACTAGAAATTGAAATAACTGAAGAAACCACTCAAATTGCGGCTCGACGACTTTTTGAAGAATATCAAGATGATTTAGTGCTGCTCAATTTTGCATCAGCTCGAAATCCGGGTGGTGGTTTTATAAATGGGGCAAAAGCACAAGAGGAGGACTTAACGCGTTGTTCAACGCTCTACAACTGTTTGTTGTCTCAAACCGCTTATTATGATGCAAATAGAAATCAGCAATCAATGCTTTATACTGATCATATTATCTATAGTCCGAGAGTTCCTTGGTTTCGAACAAGAAGTAGGGACGAACCAAACCAATTATTTTTTGCCTCAGTAATTACTGCTCCAGCACCAAATGCAAATCAAGCTATTAGACGAGGAGAAAAAGTTAGCACAATAGAATTAGCCTTGATGAGACGGTGTGGACAAGTCCTAGGGGTTGCAAGAGATAACGGTCATAAAAATATAGTGCTTGGCGCATGGGGATGTGGTGTTTTTGGAAATGATCCATCTATGGTTGCTAAATCCTTTAACTATTGGTTGAATACTCCAGCTTTTTCTTCAGCATTTAATAAAGTTGTGTTTGCGATTTATGATACTTCTAAAACAATGAGTATTGTTAGAGCTTTCAGAGAAGAGTTTAACAAGGCTTAATAGTATTTGAGTAAATTGTTTTTGTTCCAAGGTGATTCTTACTTCATTTTATTAATATGAAATACTTCCGTTTATTCCTAAAAATAGTTGGCTTAATACTAACTACTTGTATTGGATATCAAATATATGCATGGTTTGCATCAGCAAATGAAATTGAAGAAATGTGTAAGAAGTTTAATGGCTCTTATACTTTAGAGCAGGTAAGGCAAGAAGTTTTTGATAGCCAGTTTGTCTCGGTATCAGGACCCATTGAGCATGATAATAAAACTGCTTTTTTAATTCATAGTATACATAACTTTGGGCGATATACTTGTGAAATCCGACTTCAGCAAAATAAGGTAATTGGGATAAAGTTTGATTATCGCGATTAACTATACATATGCTGCATATGACGCTTAAGTAACACGAAAAAAGAGGTCACTCATTCTTATTTAAATACTTCATTATCAGTACTCAATGCATTGAAATGAGAGGATCAGCTATTAAATGGAATCAATAATAGTACAGTAATTTTAATTGCTTTATGGAAGCGAAAAAAATTTAATCAACATTTAATGGTAAAACTTTTTGACAAGTTAGGGTTAAGCTTAAGTATTCAAAAAGCCCGCATAAGCGGGCTTATAAGTTATGGCAAAATCAAGTTTACTACTCTTCAAAACCACAAGTGGTTGCATGGAAAACACCATACACAGAGCCAGACAAACCTGTGAAAATAAAGGTGTCAGATACAGTTCCATTCGCGAGAGGATCATGTACTTGTGGGTACTGTCCTGGTGCCACTGTAAACTGGCCTTGAACATTACGTGGCAAGATTTCACTTCCTACATAAGCATGAGTTTCAGCTAATGAGTAGGGTGAATTTGTTGTGTATGTAACTGTTGCAGTAGAGCCATCATACATTACTATGACAGAGCCAATCTGTGTCCCTTTGCTTAAATCGCACTGACCAGCAGCAGCCCATAATTGGAAAGTATGTATTCCAACGTCAAGTGTTCCATTTGACCAGCCCCAACGATTGAAATCAGCGGTACCATTACCATCCTCATCAATTGTGAGGAAACAAACGGAAGGTGCAAGACCATCTTGTGGGTCAGTATCAGAAGGATTCCATGCAAATGAAGTTTCACACTTATCGCCGGTCCCACCTGTTTGATCACATGTGCAGGTTAGAGTGAACTCTGAGTAAGTTGCCCAATTACCTTGGTCCACAATAGGGTTGCCATCAGACCAACCTGTTTGTGTTTCATATCCACCACTACCATCATCTTTTCTCAGAGCAGCATGTGCAGCCATTTTAAATACTTGGTCATCTTCAGGGCATACATACTCTAATGTTGATAAAGGAATGGTGAATGTATAGGTTGTTTGTCCTGTAATATCACCAGAGTTATAGGGAAAGTTACCAGGAATAGGGTTACCTTTTCGGGTCTGAGGCATGTCGGCTAGACTCCTGCCTACCCATAAATGTCCTTCAACAAGTTCCCAGCCACCAGTAGTATTATACGTTACGACTAGATTATCATCGTTCACAGTAACTGAAACAGTACCTGCATCGATGTTTTGACCTGCATACAATGTGAATGTTTCTGTACCGCTCAGGTCACTTGTTTTTACGCAAGTTGAATGAGCCAGTAAGCTAAAATTCAGTAGACTTAAAAGAAAAAAAAGCTTAGTAAAATAACTTCTATAGAGATTCATTTTTTCATCCTTGATTTTCGTGAATTGTATCAATTTATGTACTTAGAAATATTTAGATGGTTAGGCTTAATAGATATGTAGTTGTATATTAATTTATCCTCCTGTTCATAGAGTTAGTGAGGTTTGTTGTGGGTAGATAATAATTATGTGTTACCAACAGACATGGGAAGTGTAGTTATACACTGAGTCGATTTAATAAAATATTCGTTGCAAGTTAGTGTATAGATTTTAAAAAGTAATTTAGTCGGTTATTTGTATTACACGCAATAAAAATCATCCTTGGTTTCAAAATAATTATTTTTTCATTTTTAACTGATGAAATTCTAATTCGCAAGAACTGGGCCATAAACATTAACAATTTAGTAGTGCATTGTTCTGACTTACCGAATGATAGGGACGATTCATCCGCAGATATCCATCGTTGGCATATAGGCCGTGGTTGGGTAGGTATTGGTTACCATCGTGTTATTCGATGCGATGGACGAGTGGAGCATGGACGTCCTGATTACTGGATAGGTGATCATGTGGCTGGATACAATAGTACAAGCTTGGGGGGTTGGTTGGTCGTGGTCAATTTACCGGGGCGCAGATGCTAAGTCTGGAGCAAGTAATACACGAGTGGAAGATTAAATATCCTGTGTGGCCACTGCGATTTGATGAGTTTAACCGTGTGTAAAAGATGAATATTAATAATCTTATACCTGACATTGCTGGTTCCATCATGAACGGCCTTGATGATTTATTTACTAGCGATGAAGAACGACTAAAAGTTGGTCAAGTGCGTTTAACAACTAAAGGCATCGCAAAGATAGCCCATCAATTAATTAAGTACCATTAAAAAACGTTTTCTCCCTGTATTGTCCCTTGCCCACTTCAGTGGGTTTTTTTGATAGATTATGTGGTACTAAAAAAATTAGGTGCTATTTAAAAAATAGCCAGAATATGCTTTTAAAAGAAAAAAGTTAATCAGTCAGCTCGTTAAATTATATTTTTGACTGATAATATGGTCGCTTCAAAATCACTTTCATAAATAGCGACGGTTAATTTTCCTAAAGAGACGTAATATATTACGTCACTCCGACGTATAAAAACCGTTCAAATATTAGTCAACTCTTTTAATATCAAATAGATAGCTACATATACTGAGTATAAACTAGGCTTAAAAAGTGCCAGCTGCCTATAATTTATTGAGGTGTTATACGTCACGTTGACGTTCATTAATAGTTGGGAGCTAAGTCATAGATTTCTTCTCATTCATTCCAATAGAGAAGAGGTATAGGGATATATCAAATCAAATAATCGGAGTAAATATGAGAATTGTGATCTTGATAGTAACTATCTTTTTTATTGTCGTACGTGTTCATGCTCAAGAAGTAAAAATTGTGACAGAAGACCTACCTCCCTATCAGGTGATAAAGAATAAGAAAGTAGGAGGATTTGCGACTGAGATTGTAGAAGCAGTTTTTAAAGAAGCGGGAGCAAGTCCTAAAATAAGAGTCTATCCTTGGGTAAGGGCTTACAAAATGGCGCTAGAACAGGAGAATGTACTTATTTATTCGATTGTAAGATCAAAACAGAGAGAACCTCTTTTTAAGTGGTTAGGTGAGTTAGATGAAGTCAGATATTATTTTTTTGGTTTACAATCTCGAAGAGATATTCAAATCCAGTCTATTGAACAGGCAAAGCAATATAAGACGGGAGTGACTGAAGAATCGGTAGAGTATCAAGAGCTTCATAAGCGTGGCTTTAGTAGGTTAAAGATTGTGACCAGACAAACTCAATTGGTAGAGATGTTATATAAAAAGAGGTTTGATCTTTTATTTGGTTCCGAGTTGCCAGTGGCCGTCATGGTCGAAAATTCAAATCGTGACTATAGTCAACTGAAAAAGTTTTATGAAATTAAGGAGATGCGGTTGAAACTCTATATGGCATTTAGTCAAAAGACTTCCGATGCGTTAGTATCCAAATATAGAAAAGCATATGAATCTGTAAAAAATAAAAATATTTACAGTACTATCAAGGACAAGTGGTTTGGTAAAAGATAAGTGAAAAACGGTTCCCAACAAGTGCATTCAGGGGATTCTTGGCCTGCAGCTTTTTCATGATTTTTTGCAAAGTTGGATGTTGCCCCAGCACTCCTGATGCTGTCGTTCACCCTAACTTAAAAAGGAAGTCTCATGAAGTTTAAAAATTGTATTTTTTTTGCCATACTGACATCTGCATTACTACTACATCAAAACGTATTGGCAGAAAATGAAAGCTATCGTAAAGCAGCGGATCGTCTACTTACTACTATGGATCTAAATAGACTTTTAGCTGCCACAGGTGAAAATATGTTAAAAATGCAGCTATCTCAAAATCCAGCTTTGCAGCCTTTTGAAAAAACTATGAAAGCATTTTTCAACAAATACATCAGCGGTGAAAGTTTAAGAGAAGATTATATTAATATATATATGGAAGCTTTTACTGAAAAAGAAATCAATGAAATCAATGATTTTTATTCTACACCAACGGGGCAAAAGGTATTAAGAGAAACTCCTGCTTTAGTTTCAAAAGGTGCAGCACTTGGACAACAAAGAGTTCAAGAGAACATACAAGAGCTAAAAAATATGATTCAGGAAGAGGCTCAACGAATTCGAAGTCTGCAACAAAACGCAGAATAATTTAAACAACTTTCAAATAAGCATTTAGTTCACCGAGGATGATACAGAACAAGTCGTTGAAGCGGACCGCTTGGGGTCGGCTTCAGGGCAATCGCATATAAATTCACACCGAACAAATTAGCTTCATTAAATATTCATGATCCCAACCAGCAGAGAGTCTCTTATTTTTTATGCCAATTTTATAAGTATTATCTTGCTTAAGAATGTTAAGTGCTATCTGCCTAATTCTAGACATGTTTTCAGCTGAATGTCCTTTACGAATTCGACTATCATCTTCTCTGAATGCAACATCCAAACTCCAGTGTAAGCTGTTTTCAATTTGCCAGTGATGTTGGATCATTTCACTAACCTCTTTTGCTGACAATGACTGGCTGGAAATATAATAACGCTGCTCTCGCGTCTTTTTTCCTTGTAGTGTTCGTTCTGTTTCTATTCTAATGACAGCCGCTAAATCCAGCCACTCTGCGGCTATTGGTAATTTGGCCGCTGCATTATAAACCCAGCAACGTCGTATTTCGTGTCGACCATGTTGCTCTTTTTCAGAAGAATAGAAATCAATAGCAGGACGTTGATATGATTTGGCTTTCTTGGAGTGAAGTAACTCATGAATAGCTGAATAGAGACGAGGTTGGTTATTTTTAACCGCCAATACGTAATGGGCTTCTTTTTCACGAATTTTTTCAGCAATCGCTTTGTGACATCCCATAGCGTCGATTGATACAACAGCACCTTTAACTGCAATAGCTTCTAATAGCTCAGGGATGGCGGTGATTTCATTTGACTTTGTATCCGTCTTCAGCTGACCTAAGACGAGTTTATTTTCTATTGACCAAGCATTAACGAGATGAATCGCATTTTTCTTATCAGACTCAGTGAATGATCGCCTAAGGGTTTTACCATCAATCGCGATTAACTTACCTGGGAAGTTATTAGTGATTGATTGAACCCATTGGATAAAGCATTTTTGAAATGAACTAGGGCAAAGATGCGAAAAAAAGCGACCAAAGCTGTCATGGGAAGGTATCCCATTAGGCAATTCTAGAAAGCCTTGAAACCATGCTTCTTTGGCCTTACCAAATCGCTCAATAGCAACCCAATCATCTGCTCCACACAATGCAGCACAAATCGTAATAGTAATGATATCAACCAACGTATGACGACGATGGCGTTCAACTCGAGGGTCGTCTAAGTGACTAAAATGATCTGCAATTGTGTTATTTTTTTCCAATGTTATGCTCTAAGTCAGTTACTAATCATCCTATTATACTGATTTTGTTGTATTTTTATATGCGATTGCCCTGGTCCCCTATCAGGCCTTGAAAAAGTATATGTGAATGGTGAGTTAGTCTCTTCTCAACGAAATCTATCTACTGACGTAACCAATAGCTTCAGTATTGGTGTTAATGATTACTCAACAAACCTCAACGTGGTAAGCTTATTAAAAGGGCCTGTAGTATGCACTTTAAGTAAAAATAGCAAAGAGTATATGAGGCAAAAGCTGGTGCTCCAAAAAGCGAAGTCATCGTCGAAAGGGCTGCCTTTTATTGTTAGATTCTCGTTTTTTATCCTTGTAGGCGCTTTGTTTAGCTTTGCTCGTTCTTATTGCGCTGTTTGTCAATAATCATTGGCATGTGGTTAGAAGGTTTTTTAGCTATAGTGAAGTTGTATCTTGGGGTGACAAGACTATTCAAAAAATAGCGGCGTTAGTTTTAAGTGAGAACATGAGAGAAATTCAAGGTTTCATAGTCATCGTGTTGTGTTTTTTGTCATTCATAACTTATTCAGATGAGGGCGTGATTGAAGAGTTCAAGAAGGCGCCCATTCAAAAAAATGAAGCTTTAACACAGAGTAAAGCATTAGAAAAATTGGCTTATGGGGTTTCAGAAATCGGCTATGCAGTCGAAGCAGTAGAATCGCAATATTCTTTTCAAATATATAGTACAAATAGAAACATCATTATTGAGATAATGTTTGCAAACTATAAGGTAGAAGATGGCGAGCCATTTTATTTCATGGAGGACATATACTGCCCAAATAGTCGAGGTGTGACAATAATGAAAGAATGGCCAGCAAATTCAAAATCGAAATTAATTGAAGAACAATTCATAAATAAAAACTATAATGGCCGATCTATTTGTACAGCAATACTTGGTAAGAACAGAAACGTATTGTCATGGTTGCACTCTTTCAAACTCACAGAAAAAAAGAACCCTATAAAACTTAATAGACTATTAGACAATTTAGCAAGTAAGGTTTTTGAGTTAAAAGTAAAACCATACTTTATTTTTAAGGAAATAGTAATTCAATAAGGAGGAGAGTAAGCTAATAAAGTGTTCAATTCGTTCACTGGGGCGCTTCGCTGCGTCCCTTACCTATGACATTAGCATTACTAAACCAGAATGAACGAAACCCTTTCAGAATCATTTAAAAAATCTATTAAAAATGGAACTGGCGAAGCGATATTACTTCTTAAAGAAAATCCTTCTGCTAATTTTGATCAGTATATCCTTAAGGCATGTACGCATAACTTAGCATATGATCCACAATGTGAAGGATCTAGGGCCGAGTATCTATTTGAAATTTTATCGCTCGCCCGAAATAAAGAAAAGATAGTCAATGAAATAATAAGGCAATTAAATTCTCCCAACAAAGAATATTGGGACATACAATTACTTTTTGACCTAGCAGCTATTATTGCAAAACAAGGCAACCAGGAAGCGAAAAAAGCAATTTATCAACGATATTCCAATAATTTAAATCCAGAATTTGAATTTGCTGATACTAATGTGCTAGTAGCACTTGATGGCCTTAATGGACTAAAGTTTGTAGCTGAAACCCAAGGAAGGAAGATTGAGCTTGATCATGACTACTGGGTTGATGATCGGCAGTTACAGGTTTGCAAAGAGTATTTTCCAGAGTCTTCACCCAAAAATTACCTGGCTCAGAAAGCTCAAAGCAATAAATATATAAATGTATATTTAACTAAAATTGAAGAAATAGAGTCACTAAGGACAGAAAATGCAACTATCCGTGGAAAACGTTCACTTTCTCAACTGTTAAAACTCATTGATGAGGGGAAAAGAATTCCAATAATTGCTGGTAAATGGCTTACAGATGAAGAGGTTGTAAGTGTCGCAAAGCTTCTATTGCATGAAAAAGATGAAAAGAAAATTGAAGCATACTTGCGCCTATTATTAAGGGCTAAATACCCTTTAGATATTTCAAATTTATTGCCATTACTAATAACAGATAACAAGCAAATAAAGCATTCAATCTTACGAATATTGTCGAAGATCAAGGACAATCAAATTCGAGAATTAATTGATAAGAACTACACAGATCTAACATATCTTAATGACCATTTAGAGTTCTTTGTTTCCAATTTTTTCGAAAAAGATTTAAAAGTTTTGTCTAGGATATTGGATACGCTTGATGACGACGATGAGATACATTATTTTGGCATGATTATAAAGGATATTTTTGATGGAAATTCCATCAAGCACCCACGTAATCTTCTCGTTAAGCTCTATTCTGCAACCAATTGCTCGATATGCAGAGAATCCTTTATTAAAATACTAATATCAGCAAATCAGATCTCGGATAAAATATTGCGAGAATTAAGGTATGATTGTGAAAGAGACATCCGGCAATTAGCTAATGAATACACCCAAAAATGCTAACAACCCAGTCCACTGGACGTGTAGGTAGAGCATGAATAAAACATACTCAGTATGGGCATTAGAAGGAGAAGATATAGGCCACACCTTGATGGAAGGTGAAGACCCTCTTCAATTTCACAATGGTGAGGTAGATGAAGAATGTGAGGTAAGGCTGTATTCATTTGAAGCTGCATCACATGAAGAAGCAATGTCCATATATTATTTAAGGCAGGGGTGGGCTCCATACAAACCTGAGGTGAGCCAGCCCCTTGCCCCAATTGCGGTGCTATGTACTATCCCGAAGGCAGCGGTGAGTGCTGGCGTTGTGAGCACCATTATTAGCGTGTGCATAACAAGTAGTTCAAATTTGCTAAGGCTCTCATGGTCTTACGACGTCAAGCAAGGAGGTCGCTTAACATCAGCGTAATGCATTAATATGACCCAGGAAGAATACTTAAATATTGCTAGTAAGCTTGAAAGTGAAATACTTGTTTCGGTTGAGTATTTTGAGATCAACTATGAAGGATATCAAACAGAGTTTACTGAAAACTCGGACTACGACTGTCTGGATTACGGTATTAATCTAAAAATGCAATCTGGAAAGGTATTTGGCTTTATCTGGGGTAGTGAGTTTACACAATATGGTGTATCTATCTTGGAGCAGCCTATACAGGCTGAGGTGTCGGAGTGCAGAGAAGTAGATGTGTCTCAGTCATCAAACTGGTGCAAGATAGTTGGCAGCCAAATACAAAACATTGAAGTCATTTGGCACTGGGTAAAGGAAGTAGGATTTTTCAAAAAGAAAACGTATTTCCCTCAAAGCGTAGTGATCACTTTTAGCTCAGGTAAAGTTGTGGTTATTTCTGCGTTAGAAATATCAGACTCGTCACATTGGAGTATGGCTGATAATATTGTTGTCTTCTTTAATCAAAGCTCTGCTCATAACTATGGTGCACTAAATGCGTAACAAGTTTGTCAATAGGATATTTTTTGCTACGCTCCACTTTACGGCAAAACTCCACTACACAAAAAATGCTTATTACAAAAGCATTAGGCGTGAGATTAATTACGATGGAAGATGAAATCGATCCAAAAGGTTACGGAGTTACACCTGTAGTGTGCCACTACAATCTTTTACTTCAGGTAAAAGAAGCACTATTCTCTCAGGTAAAGAAATCGAAGTTGAACGCGTCATTGAGTTAATGGAGGAGTTTAAAAAACATAATGGGCAATATTGTGCTCTTAGTATAGTGTATTTTTCATGTAATGATACTGAGGGTAAGGCAGATGAAAAATATAACCAGGTAATTGAGCAATGGCAAAACGCATAATAAACAATGGTAGCATTGCTTTGTAGGCAGGGTATGCAAACGCGTGTTGTCACTTTAGTGTGTTATACGGAAAAATGGATAAGTAATCACCATGTCTCATTGGACTGAATTAATTTTTAGTAAAGCGTATAAATATTATCACGTAGGGAGAGTAGCTGATTCTTTCAACTGGTTTGTTAAAGGCGCATTAGCAGGTAATACCTCTTGTATGATTTGGGTTGGTGTTCTTTATGGCGATGGTATAAAACCAGACTTTAGAAACCAGAAAGAAATCAAATGGTACAAAAAAGCATGGAAAAAAGGAGAGTTGTCTTCAGCAAATAATTTAGCAATTGTTTATAAAAATCAAAGGAAATATGGTTTGGCCGAAAAATGGTTTAAATTAGCGATAGCTAAAGGTGATGGTGATGCAAATTTAGAATTAGCTAAGTTATACATTCATTTAAAAGCTGATAAAGGAATTATTATTCAATATTTAAATGAAACAATTGAAAGTGATTACGTTACTGAGGCAAGTGCTGAAGAAGCATCTAGTCTTATGGACAAAACTCTTGAGTCAGGCGTTATATAGTTCACAATGCCAGCATGTGATGTAGTAGGGAAGAATTAATGAAGTCAATCAGAATAATTGTAGCTCTCTTAATGCTTATAATATGTTTACCAAGTTTTGCAGGTTGGATTGATAAAGAGGGTAACCCTGTACCAGACACTGAATCACGGAAGTCTATTGGTGAGTTTGGTGCCAATTTGCTACTTACTGATAAAGAAAATGAAACATTCCAACGTTGGAACACTACATCTGTTGGTGTTAATTTAAGCACAACAGATAAAATTAAAAGAAATGATTTTATTTCAGCATTCATTATATTCAGTGGATGTAGCGTCAACAAAGAAGGTAATTGTAACCTTGTCGTTAAGTTTCGGGTTGTTCAGCCTGACGGAAGTATTTATGCTGAGCTACCTACACAAGAAGCGTGGGTGAATAAGCCTGCACCTGGTAAATTCTTACAAATGAGTGCTGGTTACATAAAAATCAGAATTGAGGATGATGAACCACTTGGAGTATATCAGGTATTTGCTGATATAACTGATCAAAATTCAGGTAATGTAATAAGTCTTTCTTCAAAATTTGAGGTGCTGGAGTAGTTACAGTATAAAAACAACAAGATCATTGAGTTTTATTCGTGTTACTCGCTGGATGCTCTAAATACGATATTTTTACTTAATCGGTTATTACATCGCCATGAGGTTACATGTTCTGGAAACGAAAAAAATCATTCAAGCTTATACCTGTACGTCCTAAGAATTATCAGTGTATATGCTTGCATGCTATTGAGATTGCTACTGATCCAAATGTCTTAATGGATAAGAAGCTGATTACTGATTTATCGGATTCAGGTAAGTTATCCCAAGAACGCATTCGAAATTGCATTAATTTCGAAATTCGGGATGGGGATGTTGGTGTTGTTGGGTTTCATGACCATCCAGATGAAATGTGGATTAATGAAAAATATCAAGGGTTTGCTATTTATTGTGAACAGATGGGGTGGCTTAAAATTGAGGGCCAGCCTCTTAACAAACTTGGGTTATGGTTGCTGACGCTGTTAAAAGCCATGATTATGAGAGAGAATATAGGCATTCTTGATGATTTTCATTTAAGTAGTAGAAAATATAAGGAGTTTTGTGGAGTTTGGAGAGAATGAAAATGGCGGGATTTGAAAGCCTGGTCAATTGCTTCTAACTTATTGATATTTAAGAATAAAATTTAATTATTTTTATCTCGTGTGATAATGGTGTGGTTCGAAAATCCAATTATTCAACTGTTATAATAAAAATTGTACTACAACAGTAGTGCAATACTAATCTAGTTGTTTCAGTTTTTTTCAAATAACAATTTTATTTCGCAGGAGATACTGAAATTATACTCAACTTGACGTTCTGATGGTAAAACAAAATCAAGATTAATTTCATTACCGTTGCCCCTCGGCTAGCATGTAGAAACCAAAAAATTTTTAACATCTACGCATATTTATTGAGGGGACACGATGATATAGCAACAGCCAGGTAGACCCGAGGAATTTCACCTCGATCCCTAGCAGAATGGAAATTAAACCATCCTGCTATAATTCGACCCGACAGATTGCCTACAGCTGCTTAGTAAATGCGGAATAGTTGCAGATTATCAGGTCCACAGGCAACAGCTTTAAGTCTCATACGTTCAGGATGCAACTCCAAGCATCGACCTAGCTTATTAACAATTTTAAAATTGTTATTAACTAACTGAAGCTTCCATTCAGCACGAGGGAAGTCACTGTTACAGCTACTGTCATATTTAGCCAAATCAGAGCCAGAGGAGTCGTAAATACAGCCACCAGGACGGTGAATACTTACAATATTAAACCATCCTTCGCCAACAGACTTTAAAGTCCAATCGGCATACGCATCGCGACGCAGATAAAGTTCTTTGGTTCCGGTATCTCTAAGGTAGAGATGGTACAAGTCAAGATTACTGCCACTAGTAGTCGCAACCAAACTTGCAGAACGAATTGTTACAGGATCGGCGGAATAAGAGTTTGCAGAAAGTCCAGCTCCAACTAAAGCCAGAGAAATAGCGATTGATGAAATATATTTTTTCATTTACATACCCAGTTGTTGTATTTGAGCAACCATGCCCGGCGGCCAGAGTACATAAAAGCTACAACCATATCAATACTATCTTACAGTTTTTTTACACGCTTGATTAAATGTTAATCTAAATATCATTAAGAAACCGCTTGGCAATGCATACCTGAGATAGGGATTAAAGCTACTTATAAAAAGCTCGAGCTGCCAGAGTATAACGAAGGGTTTGATAAGCTTTATTATGCCAGGTTGTCTAAAAATGGTTTTGTTGGAGACAAGTGGAAAAATGAAGTTTAGTGAGTCAGATGCAAAGATGTGGGTTTTTTATGAAAGCCTGGGTGATTGGCTTTAACTTGTTGATATTTAAGAATAAAGCCAAATTATTTTGTTCTTGCGTGAAAATGATGTGAACTACAAAATAAACAAAGTACTGCAGCCGATGAAGTCTTTAATGACCGAATAGTTTAAGTTTTACTAATTCTCTAGCTAGACAAATCTGAATATACACTTTTAACTAGAATTCTTTTGAAGTATGACTTGAAAGCAATTTGTATAAATTTAAACCGATTAAAGGGCTATAGTCCCGTCTAGCATATTGACATGAAGTTTAGGTATACTTATTCAACAGTTGATGTATTTATTAAAGCTGTATTGTACGGAATTACTAGGATCTGCTAGGACATATAAATGTATAGCTTTTAACAAAATAACGAAGCATTGCGATGTATGGCAGGAATTAGCTGAAATTGAGAAGGATTCTCGAGTATGAACCAAAAGTCAGAGTTTGATGCCTCTCCATCAATGCTTGGGTACCTGTATCAAGTTAGGTTTGGTTTATACCTTGCTTTGAAAAAGCTTCCCGAAGTTGATGAACCTAATCAATATAATCTATCAATAGAGACTCTAGATGACGTTGCTTTTGATCAAAATGGCTCTCCAATAGAGTTAATTCAAGCAAAATATCATCAGAAAAGAGTTGGAAATATAACAGATAGAAGCTCTGATATTTGGAAGACAATACGTGTTTGGATTGATATGTTAAAAAAAGGGAAATTTGAGTTAGGGAAGATTACTCTTACGCTAGTTACAACTCAATCATTACCAATTGACTCAATTGCAAGCTATTTGAGTAATACTGAAAGCAGGGATATTGATCGTGCAATAAAAAAAATGGTAGAGGTATGTAAAGAAGAAAATAAAAATAATCAAAGTGGATATAATGCTTTTAGTGATTTAACAGGTATAGAAAAACAACTTTTTGTAAGTGATATTTATATTATTGGTAGAAATGATGATTTACTTATACTTAGAAGTAAATTAGTACGCTATGGAAGACAATATACATCAGAGAAAACGGCTGAAGCATTTACTGACCGCATAGAGGGTATATGGCTTCAGTGGTGTATTGAAGAACTAAGTAAAACACCTACTGGAATCATTAACCTAGAAAGACTTCAAAATATAGTTGATACGATTAAATTTGAGTATACTGATAATAATTTGCCTACTGAGTTTGCAAATGTTTTTCCTGATGTTATTGATATTGAACAAAATTGCCGAAACTTTATTAAACAATTAAATATTTTTAACGCATCGAGTAAAATGAAAGAGCGAGCTTTACGCTTTTATTACCGTGCATTTTGTCAAAGAAGTAAATGGGCAAAAGATGGGTTGCTAGATCCAGGAGAACTAAAAAATTATGACATGCGGTTGCGTGAAAAATGGGAAGAGTTCGAAATGTTTTTAGAGGCGGATATAGAGATTGAGAGTGAAGAGGGGAAGCGAAAATACTCAGTCAATTTGTATAGAGAGTGTATACAAAATGGAGTTATTCCAATTAGAAAGGATTTTACTGAGGCTTATGTTTCAAAGGGTAGTTATGAAATACTCTCAGATAACCTTGAAATTGGATGGCATCCCGATTACTTAGAAATACTAAAAGAAAGTAGCAACGAGGATGCAGCATGATTTTGACTAATGATATGTACTCTCAAGAAGAGTTTAATCTTTATAATCCAGCATATGCTGGCGTCGTGTTGTATCAAGCTATTAGAGAATATCAAACGAAGAGTAGTAAGCCATTTCATTGTACTCTAAAATATTTAGTGGCTCCTTTATCTTTGTCTCCAAAGTATTTAAGGTTATTGCCAAGCAAAACAGTAACTTCAGTTATAGGGTGGGTGGCGGAAAATCAAGGAGAATTAATAAATTTTTCAAAAACAGCTTCGGCATATATAGGAATTGTAAATTCAGCAGCTATTTTCTTATTAAAATATAAATTATTACTACTAGATCAGAAAGGATACTATTCTCTTACAGATATTTCGCTACCTAAAAAACCAAAATATGTAAAATGTAATCCTGATTTCAATCAATGCTATTTAGCTGCAGGGTTTCTTGGGCGTTGGTTTTCTGAAATAACTGTTGAAGCAGTGTACATACATTTAGGTGTACGACCATGACTATGCAGATAAAAACGATATCTCTCTATGGAAAAAATGATGAACGAAGGGATGTTGAGTTTGAGCTGGGGACAGTAAATATTATTACAGGAGCTTCCAAAAGAGGAAAAACGTCGTTAATAGATATTGTCGAGTACTGTCTTGGTGCAAGCGAGTGTACAGTAAAAGAAGGGTGTATCAAGAATACAGTTGAATGGTATGCAGTCTTATTACAGTTTTGCGATAGTCAAGTTTTTATTGCTAGAGCTGCTCCAGTGGGGGGAAAGAAAGCTAATTCAGATGCTCATATGATTATTTCTTATGACATCTCAATACCAGATAAAAAATCTATCATAAGTAGTACAAATATTAGTGATGTTGTAAAATATCTAACATTGAAAATAGGTGTTCCTGAGCAAATTACCGATGTACCTGAAAGTCAAACTCGTTCTGAAGTAAAATTAGGTTTTCGCCACTCACGTTATTACCTGTTTTTAAGTCAAAATGAAATTGCAAATAATGACGTTTTGTTTCACCAGCAATCTAAAGCCTATATTCCTCAAAATATTAAAGACACATTGCCTTATTTTATAGGTGCTGCAGAAGATAACCGCTTAAATGAAAAAAGTCGGCTACGAGAATTAAAACGAGAACGTAATAAGCTCATAAAACAAGTGAGGGAAATTGAGGCCCTTCAGGTTGATGGGCTAAGTAAAGGTTATGAGTTATTAAATGAAGCAGTTAGACTTGGAATGTACAAATCAGATATAACAAATATTGGCGACACAGATCTCATTAAGGTGCTAACTACCGTAGCAAGATGGTCTCCAAAAGATATTACTCCTTCAGATATTGCTGATCCGCTGTCTAATTTAGAAAAAGAGCTAGAAGAATTATTAGAAAAAAGATATATTTATAAGTTGCGTATTCGCGAGGCAAAAGAGTATGAATCTTATGAATCAAATTTTAGAGATGCTGCCAATAACCAAGTTTATAGGCTTAAATCTATTGGGTTATTTAGATCATTAAAAGGATTTGAAAATACTTGTCCAGTATGTGATGCAAGTAATAATGATGAACTAAAGTTTGAAAAAAGTATAAAGAAAGCAATAGTTGAGTTGGAAAGTAAACTTGATGGCGTGAACTCCACAAAACCTAGAATTAGCGGTTATTTATCAAAGCTACAAGAAGACCAAAAAAAGTTGTTAAAAAGAATTAATGTGGTTAAAAGGGCAATATTTAATATTAAAGATCATGATCCTAATATCAAGAAGCGAGTTAATCAAGATTTTTTTCGAGCACAGTTAGTTGGAAAGGTGAGTTTATATTTAGAAGGAATAAACTGGAATAAAGATGTAAAAAACATAAAAATAAAAATAGTAGATCTGGATGAAAAAATAGACTGCTTGTTAAATGATCTTGATCCAGAAGCTATGAAAGAAAAACTAAACGCTCAGTTAAGCTGTATTGCTGAGGACATGACTAAATGGGCTAGAGAACTAAAATTAGAACATAGCGAGCATAGAATACGACTAGATTTAAATAAACTGACTATTGTTTCCGATACTCCATCAGGAGTAGTATCAATGAGCAATATGGGAAGTGGTGAAAACTGGGTAGGTTATCATTTAGTAGCGTACTTTGCTCTTGCAAAATGGTTCATTGAAAATTCAAGACCAGTAGGCAATTTTATATTTCTTGATCAGCCTTCACAGGTCTATTTTCCTGCTGAAAACTCAATAACTGGTAGTCTCCTTGAAATAGAAAAAGATGAAGATCGTGAAGCATTAAAACAAATATTTAAATGGATATTTCAAATAGTTAAAAGTTTGGAGCCAAGACTTCAAGTTATAATTACTGACCATGCAGATATTGAGGAATACTGGTTTCAACAAGCAGTTAGAGATAACAAGTGGAGAGGAGATTATGCTCTTATTCCAAAAAGTTGGTATGAATTACAATAAGTATTTTACTCTAAGCTACACTGCCACTTAGCGTTATCGCCAACCCATTTAGTTATCGAGGTAAATTAGTAATATTCCTAGGAATGACAAATAAAATTCCTTCCAAATCTAGTGTTATGTATATTACTATTTCTCCTCTATCGATAGAGTCATAATAACCTCTATCACTTTAGTGCTGGATAGCAAATTGTTTTGATATGAGTTTAGAAGTATGAACGGAGTTATTTTTATCGGGTTGCAGGCGAGTGGAAAGTCTTCATTTTTCTTAAATCAGTTTAATAAGACTCATTTGCGTTTGAATATGGATATGCTGAGGACAAGACACCGTGAGCGTATTTTATTTAATGCTTGCCTAGAATCTAAGCAGCCATGTGTAATCGATAATACTAACCCTACGCGAAATGATCGAGAAGGTTATATAAGCGGCTTTAAAGCTCATAGGTTTGAGGTAACAGGCTATTATTTTTCCTGTAAGCTTGAAGAGTGCCTAAGGCGAAATAGTCAACGTCTTGGCAAAGAATGCATACCTGAGATTGGGATCAAAGCGACTTATAAAAAGCTTGAGCTACCTGAGTATAATGAAGGATTTGATAAGCTTTACTATGTCAGGTTGTCTGAAAATGGTTTTGTTGTAGACGAGTGGAAAGATGAAGTTTAGTGAGTTAGATGCAAAGATGCGGGTTTATGAAACCGCTCATGATCATAGTGTACTACCTGGTATATACATAGTCGCTAGAATTGATGGCCGCTGTTTTACGTCTCTAACAAAAGAAAAGCATAATTTTCAGGCTCCTTACGATCCTAAGTTTAGAGACATTATGGTTGAAACCGTCAGCCATCTAATGCAGTGCGGATTCAAGGTTATCTATGGGTATACCCAGAGTGATGAGATATCGCTACTGTTTGACTTAAATGAGAATACCTTTGACCGAAAAGAGCGAAAACTTAACTCTGTCTTGGCGGGTGAAGCCAGTGCTAAGTTTAGCCTCCTGCTGGGTGATATGGGTGTTTTTGACTCTAGGATTAGTCAATTGCCATCCAAACAGCTAGTGGTTGACTATTTCCGTTGGCGAAATGAGGACGCTCATAGGAATGCTTTAAACTCTCACTGTTACTGGGCCTTAAGGAAAGAAGGTGTTTCTCCTAGAAAAGCGGCAGCGACTTTTAATAAGATGTCAGTGGCTGAAAAAAATGAATTCCTATTTCAACGAGGAATTAATTTTAACGATATCGAAAGCTGGCAGAAAAGAGGCGTTGGTCTTTACTGGGAAACGTATGAAAAAGAGGCTTATAACCCTCAGACGGATGAGCATGTAAAAGCACTTCGTAACAGGCTCAAAGTAGACCTTGATTTGCCAATGAAAGATGAATACAGCCAGTTTATAGAAAAAATTATTGGCTAATACTCTGAATAAAGAGGTGTATAGGCTTTTCCTATACACCTTGAATCATGCAAATAAAAAGTAAGTTGGCTAACCTTACCTAACCGGCTGTTCCCACTCAGAAAGCGTCATGTTCTCAACGGGTAAATCATTTAGGTAACTATACTTTTTCTGTACCAACTTTATGTCTTGATCATACCTGTCGGTTATTTTTATCTTGAATGTTCCTGTAGATGCTCCAATTATAGCTTGGTCAACTAAAGGGAGAAGAGGACCTGCTCTTAACTCGTCATCTTTAGTTTTATCAATTATTTTTGCATCCATATGACCCAAATAGATTACTTTATTGTCTGGAATCGTAATACTTTTAGATAGAGGTGTTGAAAATACGCCCATTATAGGAAACCATCCTCCGCGAGCGATTAGGTCGGTTAAGATGTACTTACCAGGTTTGACCTGGAAGCTGACAATGTACTCATTATATTGACTCTCTACCTCTTTGTATGGATCTTCCACTGCAAATGAGAAACGATTATTGTCTTTCTCTTTATCTTCAAAAACGATTAAACTATGAACATATGGTTGGTATGCTATATTGTTTTTATTTGATATTTTAAGAGTAAAAAATGCAACTGATTCTTTTGAAGTATCGACGTTAGTCGTATCATCTGTAAATGCAGCATCTTTTCGGGTAGCACAGCCTGTAAGAAACAGCAAACTAACTATAAGACTACCGGTTAATATTTTTCTTAGAGTAATTGTTGTCACTACTTCACCTAAACAACTTAGTCACAGATTTGTTTGGTATTCAAAATTAACTACTTTTTCCAGGCAATAGGAAATCACTTAGGCAAAAGTCCAAGATGATGTACTAGAAAATAGTTTGAAATGATACAGTATTTAAATTAATGCAAGCCTATAATTATAGGCGCCAATAATAGGCTTAATTTCAACAGCAATAGTTAACTTGGATACACTAAGACCTCTATCCAATAATTAAAAAATTAATACACATGGAGGGTTGTGTTTGGAAAGAGTGCGAATTTTAATAAAGTTAGAACTACATTACAAGCAATGTGTGAAACTATATTACAATAATTATATTCTCCTAAACTGCGTGAATTAAAAATTTAACTTCAGCTATTAGTGAATCAGACTACCACTCATACTTAGGCTTGTACTTAGCATTATCCCCAGCCTCTTCAATAAACTTACCATAGTGACGGTTGATCATCTCAATACCCTGATGACCCATTTGGCTGGCGATCCAAAAAAGGTTTTCATTACGGGCGATAAGTAAACAGGCATAGGTGTGGCGTGTTTGGTAAGGATTTCGGTACCGTAAGCCACTACGTTTTATCGCTGGAATCCACGCTCGTTTTCTTAATTGCTGGTCATCTGCCCAAGATTCATTGGTTCTAGGGTTATGAAACACGAACTCACTATCATGGGTAAACTCAGCTTGGCTCTCAAGTGCTTGAATAGCGGAGGGAAACAAATAGACTTCTCGCTCCCCTTTAACGCCAGTCTTTGTGCCTTTCAATTCGCCTTCGACTTTGGCTTGGTCGATCAACACACTTTGATGTCTAAGGTTAACTTTTTCCCAGGTAAGTCCAATTAACTCACTGGTTCTAACCCCAGTGTAAAAGGCAAACTGAAATGCATTACGTTCTTGTCCTTCCATGACACTCAACAGCTGGTTGATTTCATCGGGGGTGAAAGGATCTATTTTAAAATCACTCACCTTAGCTTGCTTGTGGATAATATCATCCAATGAAATCGCATCCATCGGTGAGTGAAGGATAATACCGTCGACTACTGCTAGCCGGAGTACTTTCACCAACGGTATTAAGTGGTTAGCAATTGTCTTACGTTTACATCGTTTTGATTTTATCCACTGCCTAATTCGTCTGGGGGTGAGTTCAGTGACTAGGATATTGCCGAACTCAGGGAGCAGTTGTCCGTGTATGGAGCGGCGATACCTTACTGCTGTGGATGGTTCTACTGTCCTTGGGAGATCTGTCAGATACTCTTCTAGTAAATCAGCAATCCTTAGGTTTTTTTGTTGAGCCTCACCAAATGTATTGCACTTGGGCGATTCAGGGAAATACTCACTGTATTTAAATAAACCCCGCTCAATTTTACTAATAATCTCAGCACGTAGAGCTTCAGCATACTTGATATTGGCTTTATTGGGTTTAATTTTCAGTGTTTCCCTGCATTGAACACCACGGTATGAAAAAGCGATCTGCAAGGACTCAGAACGAATGTTTTTCCGGATGCTAACACCAATAGGTAATTTACTGTGTGTCACGCATGCCTCCTAGGTTCACTTTTTTGCGCCCACTGTTCGACTGCTTCAAGATTGACCCATATACGCCCATCACTGCATGTGCGGTATTCTCTATCTCGAAGAAATACGCCAGTACGTTGCTTATTAGTAAAGGCATGGCGAGTGTCACCCGAAAGCTCTAAATATTTTGCAAGTTTTACCCATTTTAATTGCATTGTTTTCCCTACCTAATGCGTTAATTGTTATTAAGCGGATTGTTGTGTGCGAACAGCTTCAATCTCATCCCGTATTACAGGTACATCACGAGGTGCACGGATATGAAAGTTCACCTGGTTCATCGCTCTTTCACTTATGAACTCATTACCTCTGTGAGGATAGGGGGTGATGGTTATCGACTTACCCAATTTAAAAGCCAGTGTGTAGGCAACGGTCATAATGCGCACGCGATGGCCATAAACCAGCGTTATTTCTGCATTCTTTGGGTTTCTACCCCGTAGAATAAGTCGGAAGTCTCCTACTCGCAGAGACTGTCCAACCTGGCGACCTAGTATCAACATGATTCACTTCCTGTGTTTACTGCCCATGTATAGGCAAGTGTTATACGCTTACTGTGTTGTATCCTCATTCTTAACCGCGTTGAGCATGTTGCTGATAGCCTGATTAGCGAGCCCTGCAGCAAGATCCAGTGACAGCTCTGTTGCTAGAAACTGCATACCTCTTCTCCGCTCGTGTTGAAAACGGATGACGCGTGTATTGGGTTTCCAGGGAGTAAATTTGTTTTTATCCTTGGCTTTGATGCTCATTGTTTTAGTCCTGCGTTAATGTGGTAAGAAGTGCTGTCTGTGGATAACTTCTTTTGCAACTCTTCATGCGCGGAGTAGTATGGATTTACGACATCCAAATCCAGGATGAGCTTGGTACAGATGGCTTGTAGCTGGAATAAATAACGCTCAAATCCAACGAGCTTGCCAGTTTGGAGTGATATAGCTTTACCACTGCTATCCACTACAAGGGCATATTTACAGTTGTAGTCTTGTATATTGGGTTGTGAGTCAAAATAAATGATCGACACAAACTTCAGTTGGGTCGTGTGAAATGAAATTTGGCTAACAGGTTCTCCTCTTACAATACCCGCATACTCCTTGAACGTATTAATCAGCTCGGAAAGTGTTAATTCCCTAGGAATGTCTTTAAACAACGAGTCAAAAAAGTGTTGTATAGATTTGTTTTCGGCTGTTGCACTCACAATATTAATTCCTGTATTGATGTCGCAAGGGGGCTTACTGTGGATAACCCAGGTTAATATTCTTCACACTCTGGGTAGTAAGGATCTACGTCATCAAAGTCCAGGATAAGCTTGGTACCTGCGGTATACAGCTGAAATAAATCGCGTTCAAAACTGTATAACTTACCGATAAAAAGCTTTTCACCATATTTAACGTCATCAATTTCTATTGAGTTTATGGTATGATCTTCTTCATTAACTGTTATTTTGAACTTACACTGATAATTGCTTTTACCGGATTCTTCATCAAAATAAATAAGTGAAAGTGAGCTTAATTTCTTGAAATTGAAAGTAATATGATCATCCAGTTCATCTTCTTTATTAACTACGTACTGTTTAAAGTCTTCAATCAGCTCAGAAAACTTTATTTCCTTTGGTGCAGGCGCTAGTAATTCTTCCAGATTGCTTTCAATTTGTTTTCGACCTTCTTCAAAGACAATGGCATCTAGCTTTGCTTTGATGACCTTGAGAATAAAATCGTTGTAACCTCCAAGGTATAAGCTTTCCATATTGATATTTAATGCCTTTTTAATCGCTTCTTTAAGTTGCCCACCAAAGTCAGAGTAAGGTTCTAGGCAATCTTCAACCGCACTTTTAACGCTCCGCTCAACGTTTGAAGCAATAATTTCATTGATTACGCCTGTGTCAGCCAGATTATTAAATGCACTGATCACTGCTGTTTCCATCTCTTTCATATCGTTCCCTTTTTTTAGGCAATAAAATGCCGTTGCTCATACCTGAGCGTGTTAAAAAATAAATTTATGTTATGTGTTAGTAGCCAGCAGGCTCTATTAATAATTTGCGATAAGTTTTACGCAGTAAATAACGTAGTCGTAGCCAAAGCGCTGTATTTACTTCTCGCTTAAGTTGAGAATCGCTGGAAATTTTATCCCAAACTAATTCTGCTTCTGTTTGATTCCTCCTTTTGATCTGATGAACTTCTAACGCCGCTGTTGAATGAATAGGAGAGGCCATAGGTTTCATGCAGCCTCCTGCAGAACATAGTCAACAGCATTTTGTTGGTTGACCGCCTTGGTAAATAACTGCAGGCATAAACTAGCGTGTTGTTTGTTTTTGCTGTGGATAACCAACAAGCTTTTTTCAGCGTTAATACACCCGGTAATAAATACATTGATAAAGAAAGGCTGATGTTTATCTAACTCAGGTAATGTCATCTGCAGGTGAACACGAAAAAATAATTGGTTATCCACAATGGCTAATGTGCTACAGCCATTGATGGGGACAAAACACACCTGACATTTAAAATCGTGAGTGGATGAAACAAGGCTTGTTGTTGATATGCCTCCTACTAAGTGTTCGACAAGATAATCCACATTACTTTTCAGCTGATAAACAGTGGCATACTCTTCCATGAGTTTTCTCCTTTAGGGTAATCATCATCCAGTGACATATACTCCGGTCGTCGTGATGTGCGTTGTATAACCCGTACTTGCCTGGGTTTATTTGGGTTGTCGTTTACAACGAGTGCCACACTGTTGATAGTGAATACCGCTAAAAGCATGGCAATCATAGGTGGAATTTTTAACCTGATAACATTGAGACGAATAAGCTCGGCCACCAAGTGGGCTCGGTTTGTCGTCTTGAGTTTGTAGTGAGCATTTTTAATCCGACGGCTAACACTGCTAGGTTCAATATTATGATCCCGTGCAATAGCCTTATCCGTTTTTCCAGATAGAAGACCTAAGCAGTAGAGTGTTTCGCGCGGGGCAAGGTAGGGATTGGTAAGGCGTGCTTGCCAGTGTCCGTCTGATGTTGTGACTGTGCTATCCATAGCGTTCTCCTTTGCTATGAATAACTATTACCTACAATACATGTGATGTCAACAGATGTATTGTTAAATATTTCATTTTGAATAGTTTTGGTGTTGTTTTTTTGTGTGGTGTGCAAGTAATACAGATTAGATAATGAAGCCTACTTATTGCGCTTAATCAGGCTGGCTAGCGCTATTACTGCATCAGCTTCTTCTTGATTAATTTTTGACTGAGATGCAAGTGAGTAAATTATTGAAGCTGCTTTTTTGACGTCTTCAAGCATTTTATGTCTACTTTCCTCAAGGTGTTTTTCCAGCTCTTGAGAAGATTCTTCAGGATGCTCTTCTTTCCATTTTGTATCGATTACTTCTTTATCGGATAGTAACCAACCTAATGGTGCACCAGTAATTTGGCTGATAAGTTCCAGCTTTTTTTGTCTAGGAATAATCCTTTTCTTTGGATCAGAGCTTTCCCATAGAACAACTGTTCCTCTAGAAACGTTGCATTTTTCAGCAAACTCTTCTTGAGTTAGACATGCATCAATCCTTGCTGCTCGGATTCTTTCCCACATGGCACTATTGGTGTGGTTAGTAACTTCTTGACGGTGTTCCATGATTTCAGATTTTAACCTGTTTTCTAGCTCTTTAGTTTTTAGGCAAGGATTTTGTTCTAGGAGGAGGGAGTTTATTTCTGATGTATCTGATATAAGCCAGTTGTAGGGGGTGTTTGTAGCTTCTGCTATGTTATGAAGCATTTTGTTTCTTGGGCGAGAGCGCTTCTTAGGATCAGGATTTTCCCATAGTCCGACTGTTGGACGAGCAACTCCTAACGCATCCGCAAGCTCTTCCTGAGTAAGTCCAGAAGATGTCCTGGCTATTCTGATTCTTTCCCAAAGTTGACTCATACTATACGAACAATATTGCTTTGTATTGTTAAGGTTGCTAATCTTGCACTGTAACAATACAATTAGGCTGGTAATGTATTGTTAACATAATAATAAACAACAAAAGACCGGCACACCCTGGGGTGTCCGGCCATATAAAAAAACAGTACAGGGTGTTATTTCTAAGCTGCCTATGCGTCAGACAAATGACTGTACAGCGGCTCAGGAACACGTTTTGTATTGTATACACTATACAAAATTCGGGGTGTATTGTCATTAGGCTTGATTGTGCTGTATATCTGGACAGTGGCTTGTCAAGGAGGACTTATAGGGACATAAATTCATTTCACTTAAATAAGTATCCATTAATTCAATAAATATTAACGACGCCTTTTGTTCATAAAAAAGGCGAGAGAATTTTTATTGTCTTAATTTTTTGTGAATGACGAATTGGAAAAAAATGTTGAACAGTTCAGCAGGATTTTTTTCACCCTGAATTTATTAACGGGTGTTTTTTCTTACAAATTTCAGGCAGAAAAAAAACTGCTTACCCGTGAGAGATAAGCAGTTTTTAATTTGACAAAGAGACTTAGTAATTATGGATAATCCAAACGAAAAAAACAACAGTTTTTCCTATTTTTTTAGGAGGATGGTATGAGCATTCATGCTATGACCTGGGCTTTTTCCCTTCAACAATTGGACCCTCATAAAAAAATAGTGCTTTTATCTCTGGCAGATAATGCCAATGACGAAGGATATTGTTGGCCATCGATGGAAACCATTGCTAAAAAATCCTCGATGTCTAAATCCACTGCACGACGTCATATTAAATCGCTCGAAACACTCGGATTACTCACTAAACAAAATCGAGTGAAAATTAATGGCGCCACCGGCACAAATTATTTTTTATTACACGTAGGTGCCAAACCAAAAGACCCTGAGCCAGATAAAGAGTCACTTACACCAGAGACCGAACAAAATGAGGGGTGTCAAATTGAACCCCCTACAACCATAGGGGTACCACCTAGTGACACCCCTATAACAGAAGGGGTGCCAAAGCTCTGCAAGGGGGAGGGTGTCAGAGCTGTGACACCCAAACCATCAATAGAATCCCCAATAACTACTACTACGACCGCGCGCGAGGATAATGATCCAGCGCTAGAAATTTTTAATCGTGGAGAACCACCCCCGAGAAAAAATCCGGTGGCCAAACCCATGACCGACAATTGGGAACCTGATTGGCCATTGCTGGAAGCAAAACTACTGCGCGCAGGTATTCCCAAACAATTTGCCAGTGAACAACGAGACGAATTTGTTTTGTACTGGGTGGGTGAGGGTAAACAACACCCGTCGTGGGATGCCAAATTTTTTAATCACCTACGACACCAGTATCGACGGTATCAAGCTCAGCAAACCAGGGAAAACCAGCTTCAACACGCACTCAACGAGAAAAACAACACTCGGGTAAACATCATCAACCACGAAAAACACACCATGGAGGTGAGTTATGCACAGCGGACGGCAGTTACTTCAGAAAACGATTCATTCCGTCAACGACTCGAAGACACAGACTGGTGAACAGCATACGACAGGTGAAGACCAACGTCAGCAACACGCGCAAACGGTGTCAGCATTACCGGCAAAAGCACAGCGTGCGCTGATCAACAAACTGTTTGGTATGTTTGAAACCGTGTGGCCCCTGCAGTTCAAAAAGGCCTGGCCGTTGGATGTACCCACGTTGGCCAATAACGGGGTTAACCTGGATTACAAGCTCCGGAGTGCCAAACTGCAGTGGTTGAACAACGAACGTTTTCAACAACTCACACCCGCTCAAGTGGAAAAGGGTATACAACGCTCGGAGTCTGAATCTCGATTTATGCCCACGTTGGCGGACTTCCTCCACTACTGCACGACCGTTGATCACGAACAGCATGGCTTATCCTCAGTTGAACAAGCCTGGCAGGAAGTAACCCGGCATAGCCACGAGCAAATGACACACAACTGGAGTCATGAGGCCGTCTATGCGGCGGCTAAAGCCACAGACTTCTTTCGCATACGTTGTGCTCAGGGTGATGAAGTAAAAACGCTGAGAAAGACCTTTGAGAGCCTATATCGGCAATTGTGTAACCGTATTGCACACGGCGAACAGATACCCGACGTCAGACCAGCGTTAGAAGACGCTAGGCGTCAATCACTACTGGATATCAACGAGCAGTATCACGAAGCTAAGCTGCAGGCTCAGATCAAAGCCCAGGGTTTACAACAACTGAGGTCAGCTAAATCGGCGTTAGCTGCGATGAGATCCCGCTTAGCCAATGGAGCTAACTCAGCATGAAACAAAACAAATACATCAATCATTTAACCCCAGCGCACATTGCTAAACGACGGGATCTCGAAGGACAGGAACAGCAAGCATTATTTATCTGGATGTATACACGTTACAGAACACTTTATGACTGTGCTTTTCATGTACCGAATGGCGGCCATCGTCATGTTGCTGTGGCGAAGAAGTTGAAAGGCGAGGGCGTTAAAGCAGGAGTGCCGGATATTTTGATTTTACAACCGCGTGGTGGGTATCACGGACTTGCCATCGAGTTTAAAGCAACGCCGCCGAAAAGTGCGCCAGTGAGTGACTCACAGCTTGAATGGATCAATAGGTTAACAGAGAACGGGTATATGGCTGTTGTCTGCAAGGGCTTTGCTGCCGCAAAGGAAACAATAACTAAATACGCCCACCTGCCTGCAGGCTAACCATAAACGATAGGGTATTTAAATCACGGCAGTTGATGCTTGAGTTATCGGTAGAAAAAGTCATTGCTTCGTAATCTCTTTCTGGGCTACTGAGCACTACAACGAAGCAATGAAAGGTACGCAGTTTTTAAGACCAATAGTTAGATTCGTAGTAAACGAGAAAGTTTCTCACCCAGTTACAGGACGTACACATGAATACATATTCGCATACAGCACTTTGCCAGGTTGCCAAACGGTGGCTACTAAAAACGGTTGGTTGCTCCGTAGCTTTTGCCGAGCTGAAAGCAAACTCACTGACGCTGGAAGAACCTGATGCGATAGGTTGGATACGGGGCGGTAGAGATTCTTTTCTTATTGAGGTTAAAGTCAGTCGCGCGGACTTTCATGCGGACCGTAAGAAGTTTTTTCGACAACACCCTGAATTCGGTGTTGGTAAATATCGGTATTTTATGACGCCACCCCGACTATTAACAGTTGAAGATTTACCACCTGGTTGGGGGCTGCTAGAGGTTCATGGAAAAAAACGAGTGAAATTAATTCACGGCCAGCATCCTAAAAAACAACAACAAACTGAATTTATATTCCAACCAAATACCCAGGCGGAACTCGCCATGCAGACTTCAATACTACGACGTACTAGCCTGAGGATTGGTGATCTACAAACGTTTAATGCCGTCATCGTGCATAACTATGAACAACGTGTACTTAGATTAAAAAAAGAAATACGCACGCTAGAAGCCGAGAAGAAAGTGTATTTAGTTTAACAGGATGAAGGGGTGTGGTGATTTAGTTTTTCTAAAGGACACCAAGAGGACATGAATGTCATGAGACCATTTAAGGAGTAATGTATGGCCAACGCAAGTGTCATGGCGTTATTAGGGCATCGAACCGTTCAACACGATGTGATACCAGGCGGAATTCCAAGACTTACAGCGGAGGACGTGGCTGGCGCATTAGGGATGGCCGATATATCACGAGAAGCGTACTTATTTGGGTTACTGAAGTACGTGGGAGACAAGACAGTTATTCACGAGCTGGATAAACTCACGCAGCGTGCAGTCATTCTTTTCGGGCTTAAAAATAAATGGCGAGCACCTTTCGCAGATGACGACAAGCGCAGTATGTTTTTTTTCTTACAGCTGGGGCGATTGGTAATAAATGAATTAGTGGGGGAGAATATTTGTCCGACATGTAACGGGACGGGGGTGTATATTGCAAAAGCTCGAAAGTGCTCTTGCTCAAATGGTAGAAGGCCAATGCCAAAAGCAAGCATGGCGAAGTTCTGCGGGGTAAAACCAGAAGCGTGGAAGAAGACATGGCATGACCGATATACTGCATGTGTGGCAGAGTTTTACCTGTGGGAAACAGAAATTACCACAGCCATTTCTTCCAAAATAAATTTATTTCAGCAAACAAGTTGATTTGGTACCGTTTCAGGGGTATATTTTTTCCAGAATCCATTATTCCGTCTAAAAGATTTTCATATCTAAAAAGCCTCCCAAGTTATTTAATATTTAAAATAAAAAAAAGCCCGGTAAATAGGGCTTTTGGGGTCTGCCTATGCGGCAGTTAACACGACAGGCAAAACTATGGAATAGCTTTAAATTTTCTAAGCTGCCTATGCGGCAGTTAACCAAATCGAGCAACAGTTTGATGATCTGGAACATTTCTAAGCTGCCTATGCGGCAGTTAACTATAGTGTAATTTCTAACGTGGTGATCTTGTATTTCTAAGCTGCCTATGCGGCAGTTAACTCGATGAAGTTGAAAGTAAGCTATGTCGTATTTTTCTAAGCTGCCTATGCGGCAGTTAACCTTCTGTATCTCGTCGTAAACTTTTTTATGGATTTCTAAGCTGCCTATGCGGCAGTTAACGGATGTATTGCAGTAAGCGAATATGGCTACCATTTCTAAGCTGCCTATGCGGCAGTTAACAAGCGTGAAGAACCTACATTTGAACTTAACTTTTTCTAAGCTGCCTATGCGGCAGTTAACTTTTAGACTCAGCTTTCAGAAAATCACAATATTTTCTAAGCTGCCTATGCGGCAGTTAACGATGACTTACGCGAAAAAGTACTCACATTAAATTTCTAAGCTGCCTATGCGGCAGTTAACAACTCCAGAGCAGTATATTGCGGAACTAGGTTTTTCTAAGCTGCCTATGCGGCAGTTAACTATAGTGTTAGTACCAAAAAACAAAGACCAATTTTCTAAGCTGCCTATGCGGCAGTTAACTGTACGAATAAGCACCAACATAGCATCGAATATTTCTAAGCTGCCTATGCGGCAGTTAACGAGGTAGGTGATGGGTCTGTATAAACAACACTTTTCTAAGCTGCCTATGCGGCAGTTAACATCTTTGCATCTATGCTGTGTATACCATTACTTTTCTAAGCTGCCTATGCGGCAGTTAACGCGCTGCACGCTGTATATCTGTTAGCGTTTCATTTCTAAGCTGCCTATGCGGCAGTTAACTTATTACTTGTCATGTTAGCTTTGTGGGCACATTTCTAAGCTGCCTATGCGGCAGTTAACAGGATACTCCCAGAGGTGGTAATAGCTCCTAATTTTCTAAGCTGCCTATGCGGCAGTTAACAATCAGGGGTATATGGAGTTGTTACTGAGATATTTCTAAGCTGCCTATGCGGCAGTTAACTTTGGCATCTGGAGTTCACCCTCTCTCTTTAGTTTCTAAGCTGCCTATGCGGCAGTTAACGCACCGAACCATCATCACACTTACTACATATATTTCTAAGCTGCCTATGCGGCAGTTAACTCCTGTTTCTTTATCATTTATTTCACCACATATTTCTAAGCTGCCTATGCGGCAGTTAACGATTGATTGTAATAGTAGTGATCAATCAACTATTTCTAAGCTGCCTATGCGGCAGTTAACGAAATACGCTGCCTTATTTACACATAGGTGGTTTTCTAAGCTGCCTATGCGGCAGTTAACGTGCTAGCCTTAAGCGATTTGCCGCTATACTATTTCTAAGCTGCCTATGCGGCAGTTAACATGTTATCCCTGAAGACTTGTTACTTGGTAAATTTCTAAGCTGCCTATGCGGCAGTTAACGTTAATGGTAAAATCGTTGATGATAGCCACAATTTCTAAGCTGCCTATGCGGCAGTTAACTAGAGCTAAAACTACTGAATTACTGATTGTTAAAGAACTGTAGCCTGATTTGGGGTGTTTAACCCTTTTTTTACCCACTTCTATAACTTCTTGATTCTCAACGAGTTTAAAACAGACCAAAAAAAAGGGTCAAATGAAATTTTAGTTGTAAGCCTGTTATGACGTTTGTATGACAATTAAGCGTTCTTAAATATACCTGTAATAAGCCCGTCATAGCGGGCTTTTTTTGTTTTAAGGAAGAAATCTATGAATATTACCCGACTAATTGTGCATTGTTCTGACTCACCGAATGGAAGGGATGATTCAGCCGCAGATATCCATCGTTGGCATATAGGTCAGGGTTGGGTAGGTATTGGTTACCATCGTGTTATTCGACGTGATGGACAAGTAGAGCATGGACGTCCTGATTACTGGATAGGTGCTCATGTGGCTGGACACAATAGCACAAGCTTGGGGGTGTGTTTAATTGGTCGTGATCAATTTACTGATGAGCAGATGCAAAGCCTGGAGCGATTAATACTGGAGTGGAAGATTAAATATCCTGATGCTGAAGTGTGTGGCCATTGTGATTTAGATATGCACAAGACATGTCCTAATTTTGATGTGAAATCCTGGTGGTCTGTTGTCAGTGATATTGATGAGTTTAACCGCGTGTAAAAGATGAATATTAATAAGCTAATCCCTGACATTGCTGGTTCCATCATGAGTGGCCTTGATGATTTATTTACCAGTGATGAAGAACGACTAAAAGCCCGGAATAAAACCCTCGAAACACTTAACCAGCCGCATATCCTCCAAGCCTTAACCACACTAGAAGAAGCTAAGCATCCATCCATTTTTGTATCAGGTTGGCGTCCTGGCCTGGGTTGGTTATGTGTAGGACTACTGATGTATGCCTGGGTACTAAGAGATCTGATTATCATTGGTCTATCCCTCGCTAATCGTACCGATGTCGTTGAAATGCTGCCCACCATTGATACCAGCCAGCTCATTACTTTGGTCTTAACACTATTGGGGTTAGGCGGTATTCGCACCATGGAAAAAGTGAAAGGTGTTGCCCGGCAACGATAGACAATGGTTAGCCCGATGATTACCGAGAAGATAATTTCTAACGCACCTTATGCGGCCAGTGCCGTGACGGTTATTGCAGGATTTACGGTAAAAGACTGGGGGGTGATTATCGGTGTAATCCTGACGTTTATAACCGTTATCGTGAATTGGGTTTATAAGCATCGGCAGGATCAGCGTGAATCTGCTTTGTTTAATCAGAAGATAAATAACCATCAGAAACATAAAAACAATTAATAGTTGTGCACGGCCCACTTCGGTGGGCTTTTTTTTTTAAATATATTAAGGAAAATAAGAATGAACGTAATACCTTTTAAATTTAATACATCTGCAGTGCGAGTGATTAACAAAGAGGGTGAGCTTTGGTTTGTGGCGAAGGATGTGGCAGAGGTATTGGGTTATGCAACCGCGTATAAGATGACTCGCTCTTTAGACGGAGATGAAAAGGGTACCCACATTATGGGCACCCCTGGTGGAAGCCAGGAACTACAAACGATTAACGAGTCTGGGCTGTACTCAGCTATCCTTAAAAGCCGTCGACCTGAAGCCAAAGTATTCAAGCGCTGGGTAACACATGAAGTACTGCCTAGTATCCGTAAAAATGGTGGTTATATTGCTGGTCAGGAAAAAGATGATCCAAGCCTGGTGTTAGCAAAAGCGTTGCAAATGGCTCAATCCATTATAGAAACAAAAACGGTCCAGTTAGATGCAGCTAAAGAAGAGATTAAAGCTGTGCTCCCTAAGGCTGAAGCTTTTGAGAAAATAGCAGGGGGTGATGAGAGCTACTGTATTACTAATGCAGCTAAAGACTTACAGATGAAACCAAAGGATTTATTTAGCTGGTTATCCACAAACAAATGGATTTATCGTCGCCCAGGTGCACCTGGTTGGACAGCCTACCAAGATAAAATTCAACGTGGCTTTTTAGTTCATAAATTCACAGCGATTGAACATCAAGATGGTTCAGAAAAGATAGTTGATCAAGTACGTTTAACAGCTAAAGGTGTTGCAAAGATAGCTCATCAATTAGTTCAATATCATTAAATAACGACTTCTCCCTGTAATGTCCCTTGCCCACTACGGTGGGCTTTTTTTAGATTATGAGGTACTAAAAGAGTGAGACACTATTTTAAAAGAACCTGAACACGCTTTTAAAGGAATTAAGTGAATCAGTCAGTTCAGTAAATTATATTCTTGATTAATTATAGGGTTGCCTCAAAATCACTCTCATATATAGCGACAGTTAATTTTCCTAAAGTGACGTAATATATTACGTCACTCTGACGTATAATAACCGTTCAAATATTAGTTAACTCTTTTAGTATTAAATAGATAGCTACATAATATAATGAGTATAAACTAGGCTTAAAAAGTGCCAGTTGCCTATAATTTATTGAGGTGTTATACGTCACGGTGACGTAATATCTTGCGTCAGACTGACGTTCATTAATAGTTAGCTGTAATGAAATTCAAAGAAGGAGAATAAAATGGGAGCATGGGGAATGGGTGTCTTTGATGATGACACCTCATGTGATTTGTTATACGACGCTATGGAAACTGATGCTAAATCCTTTATAGGAAAAGCGGCTACGCATAAAGACTCCGAATACTTGGAATATGAAGAGTGTCATGAAGTAATTGTATCGGGCTCAATACTGGATTCGATTCTTAACGGAACGGAATATTCACATGAAACGGAAGGCTATGATGATTGGGTTGCTAAACAAGATAAGTCCGGGCTTTCTGGATATAAGGCGAGCATTGTTTCTGGATTGAAGCTCGTACTCTCTAATAAATCAGAGCTGAACGAACTGTGGCAGGAAAACGAAGAAGACTATCCTGTATGGAAAAGAAATATTGAAAATATTATATCTAACCTCAGCAGCTAACATGGCCATCAAATTGACAGATTTCCGTTGCGTTTTTTGTGTTTAATAACAAAAAAAACTCCACTACAAAACTGCAATTTATGGCAGCGTTAGAAGCATGGAGAGATATGAGCATTAAACAAGAATGGCAAAGGAAGTGGAGAGAGGCTTTAGGTGAACCCACTGATTCAATGCCTGATATCAGAGATGATTATGCTCTTCATTTCGACATATGGAATGTTGGTGATGAAAAGCTAGAACAGTGCTTTTCTATATTCCCCAATGGCGATCGATTACTTAAAAGAATTAACGAAGTAAGAAAAACTCATCCTCAATCAGCAGAAATTAGTGATGAGAAGCTCTTAAACAAACTTGATCAACTTAATGAAGATATCGAGAGTGTACTGCGAGAATTTGGAGATGAAGAACTCATCAAATTAAATGGAGAAAAGTCTGCGGCCAAGAAACGCTCCGTTTATCGAGGCAATGAAATACTGAGACGTGAAGTGCTAAAAAGTGCTGATTCACCCACTGTGCATTTAGATGATGAGCTTTGTGAAATCATTGAAAAACACTGCGGTGAGCAAGGTTATGAAGCATTTTTCTTTTTAAGTGAGCCACTATATCAATTGTCTGGTTGCTATTACACAGTATCGCACTGGATAGCCTGGGCAATGGTAGAATCCGAGTATAGTGCCGATCCATATCACGAGGCATTTGAATTATATAAAATTAAGGCGCAGGCGGGCTGGTTAAATGATGAGCAATTTATTTACATCGCCAACTAAGCTTCTAACAAGTAACAGCAACGGACTGTCAAAAGTGTCACGCCTTTTGTTCCAAAAGCCGCGCCAATTTTGCCAGCCGCTGTGTTAGGCGTTAGAAGCCTAATGAGATTCTGATGCAACCAGGAAATATCTTGAAAATTGATAGCCTTGATGATGGCTGGAAAGACAAAGACAGTGTGTTGTTGCACGCTTGCTTTCAGTTGCTTAAGGATTGTGTAGAAAAAGAGCATCTGTTCACTGGTCACACTGACTGGGAAGCTGACGAAAAGCATCAAAAAGCAAAGAATGAGCTTGAAGTGCTTTATTCATGGTGGCAGAAAAGAATAGAAATAGAAGATCAATGCGGTTTAACTGAGCAGCAATACGAAGAAGATGATCGTATGCTTCACAAACTTATTGAAGTCAGGTGGGCACTTTGGACATAGCTACTAACAATCCAAGGCTAGGGACAAATTACCTGCGCTTCGCTCCGGCAATTTGCCCCAGCTTGCGGCGTTAAGTTTCTTTAGGAGTTTGGATGAAAGAAGAAACTGTAGTTATAGTAAGTATTTTTCTAGGGCTTCTTTCTGCATTTACGATATGGAAAGTAACGGCGGGTCATTCCGTTGAAAAACGATCACTGTTACGTGCTACTCCAATTGCTTTATTTTTTACGCCAGGGCTTTTAGTAGGTGGTCACTCGTTCTCTTTAACAGTGGCTATCTATGTGCCTTTCTCAGGCTATGATGATGTTTTATTAACTGGAGTACTTCCAATGATAATTTCTTGGGTTGGTCTGGTTACTGTTTTTTGGGTGTTATCGAAATATATTGAGCGATCGAAAAATTAACAGACGTAGGCTGTCGGAACAATTTTCTGTTCCTGTGTCGCTACAAACTGCCCGCAACGACGAACGTTATGTGTATAAGTATGGATAGCGAACAACTTTATAAACAGGCAACTGCTTTTGAAGCAAAAAAAGACTTTGCTTCAGCCTTACCTATTTATAAACAAATAACCTCGAATTCTGATGATCCAAGGTTTTTCATTGCTTTTGGTCGATGCTTGCAAAAACTAGGGCATTGGAAGCAGTCAGTTGCACCTTTAGAAAAAGGGATAGCATTAAAGCCACACTACTGTGAAGGTGATGCTCGCCTGTTCCTTGCAGAGTCATATCTAAAAATCGGAAAAACAAAACAGGCAATCGCCCAATGGCACCATGTCGCAAAAATGAAACCTGAGTACCCTAGTTATGAGGCTGTGCCAAAAGAAGCGAAAAAAATGTTGGCTCAATACGCAAAATAAGGCAAGGCACCAACTATGATCAAAATTGATACCCAGCCAGTAGTTTACTACTCACAGCTCGATGAAGATCATTTCTTTACTTGGGCACAGGAAATTCCGTGCGTAAAAAGTATCGATCAGGGGTATCTGCACATTGATGAAACTGAAATCGATGAAGAGGCATTGAGAGATTTACTGGCTCTTTTGGAACGCTACCAGTTATCAGCAAAGTCGCTGGCCGATTTATGCACACCTGAAAATGAGTTATGGTTTAAAGATCGAAACAAATACTGGTACGACGGTATTTTCGGGAATTTTTAACAAGCCGCTCAAGCCGACCGGTATTACGCTATGTTCCGCACCATCGGCTTAGCCTAGCGAAAATATAGGTTATTAAATATGGAAGAAAATACTAATGCCTACAAGCCTCCGAATTTAGATATAGAACCAAATAAACCAGAAAATAATAAAGGGTGGATTTTTTTAGCAATATGGACTATTGCTCTTATTATAATAAATATTACTCTATCTTTTATATTGTCTATTGGTCAGCTCGATGGTAAATCGATAGGTTTAGTTATTGGTTTCGTGTTTGGAAATGTATTAGGATTACCAATCATTATTTTGGCTTTATCTCAAATATGGCGAAAACATCGTAACGTAAGGTCAAGGATTAAAGCTATTCTATACCCATCGTATCTTGTGCTTTTCTCGCAGGTTTCATCATTTTTTAGTTTAGTAAGTGAGGTTGCAAACAAATAGCTTATAACAAAGCGTTCAACAATAACTTTTTTCATCGTTTATTTTTCGCTTAATAGCACAGAACAATCAAGTATAAAAAAGCCTTTTAACGCGGAGTTTGCACATAGTAATGTCGAAGAAACGAAAGACAAAGTATAGAGAATATGTTACCCACCCGAGGTATGGTGATAAACCAATTTACTCTGGTGCAACTTTCCCCGTAGAGAAAATTCTTCGCGCACACTGGCAATATAAAGCAGACTCCATTTTTCCCGAAACGGCGATTGAGGCTGATATTTCCAAACAGAATTACTCAACGTATCCAATTTGCATATATGTGGATATCGAAAAGAAATGTGTGCAATGTCAAAGATGGTTCATTTTTTATGCCCAGGAGCAAAAATACTGGCTTGAGTATCTTGGTTTCTATGTCGATGCTGATTGCACTAAGTGCATTGATTGCCGGAAAAAAGAACAGTCAATTAAATTTCTCATACATGAGTATGAAGTGTTAGTAAAAAAATCTAATAGAACCGAACCTGAGACATCGAAATTAAAGAATATTGCGCTAGAGCTCTTTCAGTTAGGGTATATAAAAAATCAAAATAAATTGAATGGAATTAGTTAGCTGGTTGTGGTGGAAAAAAACATGAGCAACAAAGCAATGACACTCGTCTACTTAGCATTGATACTAATTCTAGCGAATGCATTTGGAAGTCTTGCATTTGCTGCATATTCAGGCTTGGAGATCAATACTTCAACAGTCTTGCCTAGGCTCGGCCTAGTCTGCTTTTTGTGCGCAATGGTGTATATGGAAAGGAATTGGGCGAGGCTTACAGTGGGTATCCTCGCGTTTGTTGCGGCTCTGGGATCGGCTTCAACAATTGCGATTCATTATTACACTAACGCCCCAGGAACTCCTCATCTATATTTTTACCTACAGGTTGGTGTTTTTTTTACTTCAGCCTTTTTGCTGTTATTCCCTAAGTCAGTAAGGCAGCACTTTAAAGCAGTCAAAGTAACATCTGATGGTAATAACATAACAAGACCATGAACTCTACCGCTTTTCGATGTGTTCCAAGCTACAATTTATAGCAGGGTTATAGCTTTTGAAGTTTTATATAATGGGTAGCTGGTTATGAATAGATATGTATTAACTAGTTTGGTAATAGTGTTTATTATGTCAAATTTTTCACATGCCCAGGTATATAAATGCACTGATTCTAAAGGAAAAATCACTTATCAGGAAAAAACTTGCAATGTGAATAGTGAACAACGCGCTATCAAAATAAGAGAGGGTCCATCAAAAGAAAAAATTGAAGAAGCAATTGAAAAGGCATCCTTTATAAAGAAAAGAGCTGAGGCTGAAAAAGCCGAAAAGGCCAAAGAGGCTGAAAATAAATATTTAAAACAATCTAGTGTTAAAGAAAAAGAAAAGAATAAAAAGGAATCTATTTGTAAGGAATATATTGCTAGATATGAAGCTGAAAAAGAAAAAGTTATAAGTGACTGTAAGCGAAGGAGGGAAGTGTATTGTAAAGAAACTCCTATTAAAATCTTGAAAATACAAAGGCATATCTGGATGCGAACAGCATCTGATAATGAAATAAAGGGGTATAAAAGACCAATAATATTCGACTATGTACAGACTCTAAAAAATCATAAGTGTAAGTTTAAAGAGTGATTTTTATAATGAGTAAGTGGGTTAATTAAACCAGCTTGTAAATATATTTTGTAGATGTTATGAAACATGAAATTTATTAAGAGCTTTACTGTATTATTCGCTTTAATGCTTTTTGGGTGTGCCCCAAAAGGCCATTTGGAATGGCTGGATGGTGCATGGATTCTAGATGGAGATTTAACCATAAAGGAACACACTGGAAGTGAACTTCCTGAGCTTGTGCTGAAGGCTATTAACTCCTCATCTGATGAAATGGCGTTTGTCTTTAAGGGTAATAAAACTACATATACACCAATTGACTCTGTCGAAGAACAAGAAACTTGGTTTAAGTGGAAGTTAATAGAAGATTCAGAAAATAGTTTATTGATAGAGTTGCCAAAAGGTAAACGGCTACGTTTTTTTAAATTTGAACAGTGCATTGGGTTATTAGTAGATGCTTATTCTTATACTGAGTATTATTGTAAGGCTAGGTAACAAAGCTTGGTTTTTGGAGATTGTTTATTGAGCCACTTAAAATAAAAAACTAACAGCTCATCAGCTAAATATTAGTTTGGTTACACACTCTACTAAAGTTAGGCAAAGGTTTTTGAAGGAATATATTTATCATGTATTCAAGAAGACTTGTTCAAACACTTTTGGCTACGGTTGTTATTGCTCTGGTTTCTGTGAGTAGTTCGGCTGCTGAGAAGCAGACCAAGCTTATCTCTGAAATTGAGTTTAAAGATCCAAATTTTAAAAGTTGTGTATTGGAGTCAAACTATACAAGCGTCAATGAAATAGTTAAGTTGGATTGCAAGGATAGAGGGATTCGTGATGTTAGTGAAATAAAGCTATTTAAAAATATTAAGTCGTTAGAGTTGAGTTTAAATGAATTGGAAGAAATTGATGTTGCTCATAATAAAGAACTTATTTATTTGTTTTTAAATGGTAATGAGCTTGGGTCGATTGATGTAAGTGAAAATGTGAAATTGATTGCGCTTTCATGTGGTAAGAATAGATTAAGCAACTTATTTGTAGGGAGTAATATAAATCTTGAGATGCTTGTTGTTGATGAGAATAGTATTAGTGATTTGGATTTAAGAACTAATGTAAATCTTGAACTATTCAGTAGTCGGGGTAACTCTTTATCAATGCTTGACTTGTCTCGTAATAGCCAATTACAAAAACTTTACTTGTATGAAGATGATATTTCAGTAATTGATTTGTCGAAAAATAATTTGCTGCTTGAGTTGAGCATTGGAGGTGCTGCTTTAACGTGGTTGGATTTGTCTCATAATTTTTTGTTAGAGGTCTTAGAGGTAAGAGTTAATAATTTAAAAAGACTTGATATCTCAAAAAGTTTTATTATCAAAAAAATATATATTGTTAATGGTATGCTGGAGAATATAGATCTATTAAAATTTGATAGTCTAAAAGAATTAGCTGTTGTTAATAATATGTTGAGGTCTATTGACTTATCTGGAAATACTTTACTTGAATATCTGGATTTAAATGGTAATAATCTTAAGAGATTAGATTTGGCTAATAATCCTATACTTGCTACAGTACATGTTAATGACAATAGCTTGGAATATTTGAATGTATCGAATAATTTTGTTTTGGTTGAATTACGAGCTAATAATAATAGGTTAAAAAATGTTGATTTTTCAAGAAATATTGACTTGGAGTATGTAGAGTTAAGGGGCAACGAATTGGAAAGGCTTGATGTGTCAAACCTTGAAAAAATATTGTATTTTGCTGCTAATAATAATAGCTTTCAGGAAGTGTTGATTAATGCTAACAGTGATATTGCCTCGTTTGATTTAGATGAGGGAGTAGCAGTAAAAAAAGTTGAGAAATAAAATCTTTTACTTGCTTTTGTAAGTGTTTTTTTCGTCTATATTAAAATTTAATTGAATTTATCAAAAAGATAAAGGTTTTTGAAAAATATGGATATATGGGTCCCTCCTGACACTTTTATTGCAACACGCTGGTCCAACCCTCGCGATAAACGCAAAAATTTCGGCCTAATACGCCGCACCACCATATACCCTTTTCGTTAATAAAAACAAACACTTAAAGGTGCGACATCTGAGGCGAACACGATGACTTTTCCTTTGATTGAAAAATGGAGTATTAGCCAAATGGCACAGCTCTTTAATATGTGCCGCAAAACCGTTTCAAAGCGACTGAAAGAGATGGAAATTAAACCGGTTGGTAAACTGAAAGGCTATGATGTGTATGCGTCTGACCAGGTTGGGCCGGCGTTATTTGGTAGTACTGAATTATCTGATCTGCATGACCCAGAAAAAATGAAGCCTAAGGATCGCAAAGACTGGTTTCAGGCGGAAAATGAACGTCTTGATTTTGAACTGCGTGAAAGTCAGCTCTGTGAGGCTGAAGACGTGCGTCGTACACTGAACACGGTTGTTCAAGTCCTGATTCAGGCCTGTGAAACCCTACCAGATCATTTGGAACGCAAATGCGCATTACCTCCCAAAGCCCTAACGGCTGTTGAAAACGTTGTAAATGATGTACGGCAGTCGTTGTATCACCAACTAAAACATGCACTGCGAAACGAATAATATTGCCGATGATGTTGCTGAAATCATTAAACCACCCAGCCGGTTATCCGTTAGTGAGGCGGTTAAACAAACTCTAAGAGTTCCCAAAAATAACGGCAATGGAAGTGATCCCTGGTCCCCGGAAATCACACCTTATATCATCGAGCCACTGGATTGTTTAAACAGTCGTGAGTATACCGCTGTCTTTTTTGTTGGGCCGGCACGTACGGGTAAAACCCTGGCCTTTGGTGAAGGCTGGTTAAGCTACGTTATCGCTCATAATCCAGGCGATATGCTGATTGTGCAAATTGCCAAGGAAAAAGCACAGGAGTATTCCAAAAAGCGGGTAGATCGAGCGATTCATTGCAGCCCTGAGTTAGCAAAACGTTTATCACCACGATCCCATGATAATAATGTCCACGATAAAATATTTCGGGCTGGTAATTATTTAAAAATCGGTTGGCCTACCAAAAACATCTTATCCAGCTCAGACTATAAATATGTTTTTCTCACGGATTATGATCGCTTAAAAGTCGATATTGATACCGAAGGCGATCCATTTACCCTCGCCAAAAAGCGCACCACAACCTTTATGTCGAGTGGGATGACCGTGGTCGAGTCCTCTCCCGGTAAACCCATTATTGATTTACGTTGGGAGGCGAGTACTCCTCATGAAGCTCCGCCCTGCCAAGGTATTTTAGGGTTATATAACCAGGGGGATCGACGACGCTTATATTGGCCCTGCCCACACTGTCAGGAATGGTTTCAACCCATCTTTGAACGACTGCATTGGGAGAAGCACAGTGATCCGGTTAAGGCATCAGAAAGCGTTTATATGCGCTGCCCTCATTGTCAGCAGCGTATTGAACCGAGCCAAAAAGATGAGCTTAACAATCAGTGTCGTTGGCTGGGTGAGGGTCAACAGTTAACTGCGGCAGGTGAGGTCATTGGGGAAAAACGACAATCGCGGTATGCCAGCTTTTGGATGGAAGGCCCAGCAGCAGGGTACCAAACCTGGCAAGAACTGTTGTATACCTACTTGTTAGCGGAACAGCATTATGAACAAACAGGAAGTCAGGAAAAGTTTAAATCAGTATTTAATATCGATTTAGGCCGCCCTTACTTCCCGATTCTTAATGAGTATCAGCGTACCGCCAAAGGCTTAAAAGCACGAGCAGAACCCTTAACAAAACGCACGATACCTCATGGTGTCCGGTTCTTAACCGCTGCCATCGATGTGCAAGCCGGTAGTCGTCGCCGGTTTGTGGTGCAGGTAGAAGGCTGGGGAGAAGGGTTAGAGCGATGGCTCATTGATCGCTTAGCGTTACGGTATTCCCCGTATCGCACTGATGAAGATGATGAACGTTTACCGATTCATCCAGGTGCTTATGCTGAGGACTGGGATGTATTGCTGGATAAGGTATTGAATAAAGCCTATCCCTTAGCTGACGGCTCTGGTCGGGTAATGGGTATACGCATGGTGGCGTGTGATTCCGGTGGTGAGGATGGCGTGACGGATAATGCTTATGCCTTTTACCGCAAAGTCAAAAAACAAGGCTTACAACACCGCTTTATGCTGATTAAAGGTGACCGCCATACTCAGCAAAAAATGCGGGAAACCTTTCCGGATAATACCCATAACTCGCAGCGTAAAGCCAAAATCTACGGTGATATTCCGTTACAGCTATTGAATACCAATTTATTCAAAGACGCTTTAAATAATGTTTTGGATCGGGACATACCCGGGCCAAAATATTTTCATTTTCCCGATTGGTTGCCCTTAAGTTTTTATGAAGAACTCACGGCAGAAACCCGTAACGCTGAAGGCAAGTGGGAACCCCTCGGCGGACCTAACGAAGCTTGGGACTTGTCCGTGTATAACGGCGCTTGTGCCCACAAGCTGCAAGCCGAAACCATTAACTGGGCTTACCCTCCCGCTTGGGCGCAGCCATGGGACGAAAACACGCTGGTTTTCGACCCTGATATTACGAGCCTTAACGAAGTCTCAAAACCAAAACCGTTAGATCTATCTGCATTAGGGAGAGCGCTCGGATGAATGCCGAACAACGTTTATTTGAAGCACGACAGGCTTTGCATAAATTACGCACAGGGGATTTACGGGCCTCCATCCGTGATGCGGATGGGGCGATGGTGACCTACCATAAACCTGAGGATTTAAAGCATTATATCCAGCAGCTCGAAGCCGAAATTAATCAATCCAAACAACGACGAGCGTTTAAAGTAATATTTTAGGCTGAAGCTAAAAAGTACCAGAAGGGACATCAAGTGTGCAGACAATATAGCCTGTCATAGCGAGCATAATTAACGAAATTGTACCTATAAATAAGGCCAACATAAAAAACATCTTTTTTTTACTGATATTCACCGTCAAATTTATCCTCATCGACTTTTTCTCTATATTACCATGTCCCTGATTATTGACAGCTCGGGAAAACCCTTACACATGGAATCCCATCCTTTATCCACGAAATCTGTCCAGCAAAGTATGGATTTTTGGCAACCTGCTTTACTGTCTATTGACCGTGAACATTTGCCGGAAATGCCCCTGCTTAATAGTCGGGCGCGGGATATTAAACGTACCCACGGTTATGCTAATGGGGCGGAACAGATTTATGTGGATAATATTGTGGGCCATCAATTTCGATTATCGGCCAAGCCAAATTATAAAGTGCTAGGTCTCGATGCCGAAAAAGCCAGCCTCTGGGCCAAGGATGTGGAAGCCCGTTTTACGGATTGGGCGGAAGATCCGGATTGTTGGATTGATGCGGAAGAAAAAAGAACCTTAACTATGATGGCACGCGAATCAGTACGACACTATGCCAGCCAGGGCGAAATACTCGCTTCAGCGGAATGGCGGCGAGCTTCAAATAATCATCGACCACAAACCTGTATTAAATTAATCGATAGTGAACGATTAAGTAATCCCTTTGAGCAGGCGGATACCCAACACTTAAGAGCGGGTGTTGAACTGGGTAACAGAGGTCAGGCAATGGCTTATCATATTCGTTGTGCCCATCCTGGCGATGTCGATTTAGCGTTAGATGCCTATATCTGGAAAAAGGTTAAACGACGCAAGCCGTGGGGCCGATTGCAAGTCCTGCATGTGTTTGAGCCTGAGCGACCAGATCAAACCCGAGGCATTAATGTGTTTGTCAGCACTTTGCGCAACCTAAAAATGCTGGAGCAATTCCAGGATGCTACGCTGCAAAATGCCATCGTGAATGCCATGTATGCAGCGGTGATTCAATCAGAATTTGATCCGCAAACGGTGCTGGCGGCACTGGGTGGTGGTGAGCCGAATAATGGTAGTCAAAATACGCTTAATAGTTATATGCACGCGGTGCAAAGCTATCATCAAGGCGCTAATAATATTCATTATAACGGCGCGCGCATTCCGCATTTATTTCCCAATGAAAAACTCGAATTAAAAACTGCCAAATCCAATCCGTATTTTGAAAACTTCGAAGACACCTTATTACGCCATATTGCTGCTAGCTTAAATATCAGTTTTGAACAATTAAGTCGGGATTTTAGTAAAACCAATTATTCCAGTGCCCGTGCCAGTATGTTGGAGAGCTGGAAATTCTTTTTAAGTGTCCGGCATATTATTCCCGCCCGTTTTTGTCAGCAAATTTATGCGCTATGGCTGGAAGAAATGATTAATAAGGGCGTGATTGAATTGCCAGGGAACGCTAACTTTTATCAAAACCCATCTGCCTGGACCCGCTGTTATTGGATTGCTCAAGGCCAAACTCATATTGATGGAGTAAAAGAAGTGGAACGCTTAGAACGATTATATGCTCTGGGGGCGATTACCTTCGAAGAAATTTGCATGATGCTGGGTAAAGATTACCAAGAAGTACTGGAACAACGGCAACGAGAAGCCCAGGAATTTAAAGCGTACGGTTTGTCACCTTTCAGTCCAAGTTTTAATCCAGTTGTTAGCAAGGCCACAGAAGAATGATCTTTGATGAATTAATCAATAAACCATTATTAATGAATCCGGGTTATGCCCGGATTTTTTTTGGTGCGTTGGCTGAACGGCTTAAGTTGCAGAGTTTAACGTTCGCTGATGGCGGTCAATTATTGCTGGCGGATTTAAAAGCCAGTGCTGCAAATTACCAAGCCCGTGAACGTAAGCTTTACCAGATCCAGGATGGTATTGCGGTGATTCCTGTTGAAGGCACATTAACCCACCGTTATGGCTATTTAAATCCCTATAGCGGGATGACCGGCTATGATGGCATACAAGCCAAATTGGATACCGCCTTAGAAGATGATGACGTGAGGGGTATTTTACTGGACATTAATAGTCCTGGTGGTAGCGCCAATGGTTGCATGGATTTAGCCGATACCATTTATGACGCACGACAGATTAAACCCATCTGGGCGCTAGTGGATGAACAGGCGACCAGTGCCGCTTATTCCATAGCTTCCGGCGCCAATCATATTATTGCTCCGCGAACTGCACAAACGGGCAGTATTGGGGTCATTATGGCGCATGTGGATCAGAGCAAAGCCCATGAAAAGCTGGGTATCCATGTCACCTTTATCCATGCAGGTGCGCATAAAGCCGATGGTAATGCCTATCAGCCACTGCCTAATGCCGTTAAAGAGCGCTTCCAACAAGAGGTTGATGCGTTGTATGCCTTATTTGTGGATACGGTAGCGAGAAATCGTCAGTTAGCAGCTGACACCATTCGTAAGACTGAAGCCGCTATTTACTCCTCCGAGCAAGCCCAGGAAATGGGTTTAATTGACCAGATTTTACCGGCCAGCCAAGTGCTGACGGTATTTACTCACCACCTGAACGATACAAGGGCCATTATGACTACACCCACTGAACCCCAAGTAAAAAGCACACAACCTGCCGTAGAACCCGTTGATACGGATGCCATTAAAGCCAGTGCAATCCAGCAAGAACGGGAGCGTTGTTTAAGTATTTTGCAGTGCGAAGCGGCTGAAGGCCGAATGGCAACCGCAATACACCTAGTAAAATCCGGCATGGCGGCGGATGATGCTAAAGCGTTACTGGAGACGCTGCCTAAAGCTGAAGCTTCTGCCCCCAAAAAAGAAAACACTACACAAAACGCCTTTACCCAGCACATGAATAACGATCAGCACCCGAATATTCCCTCGGAAAATACCCCTGAAAAAACAAACGAACCTAAATCCGCGATTCAGCAAATGCTCTCTGACTTTGAATTAATCACAGGAGATAACAGTAATGCATGCCGCCAGTAATCATTATTCTGTTCCACCTTTAATGCCACTCATAACCGGCGAAACCCAGGTCAATACCATTACCGTCACCATTGCCAAAGGCCAGCAATTACCCGCGAATGCGGTGTTAGGCCGTAATGATAAAGGCGAATATGTGCTATCCGATGCTACGGCGACTGATGGTAGCCAAGTGCCCGATTGTATTTTAGCGTACGCCGTGGATGCGAAAAGTCAGGCACAATCTACAGGTGTGTATGCCGCCGGTTGTTTTAATCCTGCCGCACTGCATTTAGGCAACGGTCATACGGAACAAACCCTTATGCAACCGTTTCGTGAGCGTGGAATATTTTTAAAAACACCCAGCTATACATAAATGACTGTTTTAATCCTCGTTTTTATTACTTACCTCCCACCTTATTAAAATACTTCTTACATCGCTTATTTAATAGGTAATTACTGTCATGACCGTGAATATCGACCGCGATACGATTACGCTGGTGCGTACGATCGAATTCAAGAAAAAACCTTTTCCGTATTATTTAAATAAATACTTTTCTTCGATTTATGAATCGCAGGAAGAGCAAATTAATTTTGAATTAGTGTTTGGTGAACGACGTCTTGCGCCGTTTGTTTCGCCCATGTTGGAAGGTAGACCACTACCCGATCAAGGTTATGAAGTGAAAAGCTTTAAACCGGCGTATATCAAACCTAAAAATGCGGTTAAACCGCAACCGATGATGAAGCGCCGTGTCGGTGAAGCGTATTTAGGCAGTTTATCGCCAGCCCAGCGTTACAATATTTATAAAATGGAATTATTTATTCAACAGGCTGAAGCCATTGATAATCGTTTGGAATGGATGGCGGTACAAAGTTTACTGTATGGCAAAGTCACCATCAGTGGTGAAAATTATCCCAAATGCGAAGTCAATTATGGTCGCAGTGAAAAGCTTACTTTAAAACCCAAGAAACTCTGGACGGATCCAGCTGCGCCCATCGTCGATGATATCGAGGAAATCAGTGTAGCCATGGCTTCCGTCCCCGGTGGTTCGCAAGCCAAGGATATTTACTTTGGGCCTGCCGTATGGAAATGCATGCGTAAAAATAAACAGTTACTGGACCAACTGGATACCCAGGTTGCTGGCACCAATGCCACCATCGATCGAGGTCCACAAACCGCAGCCGATGATGTGGTGTTTGTGGGTTCTCTGGGTGGCGGACGCTTAAAATTACACTGCGACAGTCGTCAGTATCAGGATGATACAGGCAACATGCAGCCCTTTTTACCTGAAGGTGTGGTGATGCCCGTCGGTGATGTGGAAGGTGTGCAGTGCTTTGGTGCGATTATGGATGTCAAAGTATTACGGCCTATGCGTACTTTCCCTAAATCCTGGGTGCAGGAAGATCCGTCTGTAGAATATGTGATGACGCAATCTGCACCGTTAGTGGTGCCTGCTCGCCCCAATGGCTCAGCGTTATTAACTGACGTTTTAAAATAAGCTATGAGTGTATTCCAAAGTCTACAACAGGAGCTGAATCGGGAGCGCATGACCATGTATGGCCGTCCAATTGTGTTAACGGATGGCCAGATTATTACCGGTATTTTTTATTGGCGCGATCAGGAAGGTAAGCTGAATAAAATCCAATTAAATTATGCGACGCCTGAATTACACGTTTCGGTCAATGAGTTAACTACGCTTGAACAACATGAATATGTGGTGATCGACGAGCAGAAATTTCAACTGAACTGGCCGCCATTAAAAAAAGATACGGGTATGGCCATTATTAAACTATCCCCTTATGAAGCGGCTAAGGAAGGTAGTCGATGGCGTTAAAAGTCGCGGTTGATATTAATGACTCACTGGATGACGTGTTAATGGGTTTGGATCGGAGTCAGGCGGATGTTAAGCGCGCCATTAAACGTGCCCAACGTAAATACACGGCATTTATCGAACGGTTATTAATCCAAGCAGTCGTTGATGCCTCCGGTGTGAAGCGAAACCTGTTTAAAAAACACCGAGTACGTGTCACCACAGTGTATGCCGAAGGTAAAATTAAGGTTTGGTTGGGTGTTAATCCGGTAGGGTTAGGTTATTTTGGTAAGGTCAAAGAAGTGCCTGGTGGTGCAAAAGCGGGTCAGCATTATCGACCGGGTGCGTTTAAAATTGGCGATCGTGAAGCCGCCTTTAAACGGGCTGGGAAGGCTCGTTTACCCCTTGTTTACCAAACACAAGACATTGAGCCCGTGGCGAAACCTGTTGTCATCCAAATCCTAAAGCGTGGCAAACAACGACTCATAACGCTCCTGGAACAAGAACTTAATTACGCGTTAAATCATGAATAAATATGATCCTCTTGAATTAATTCACCAGGCCATGGTGGACACGCTAACGAATCATTTTGGTAAACGATTGGAATTTGTGCAGGCTTATAATCCAGGTAAATGCCTGAATTCACCCGGTATTTATTTAGGGATGCATCAAATGGAAATCGGTGAGAATCCCGGTGATGGTCGCCATGTCATCAATGCGGATTGGTTTTGCTACTGTGTGTTAGCCAACAGCACACCTGATTTAGCCATTGAAATTCGCCGTATGGCCTGTGAGGTGATGACGCTGTTAAATCAGCCCGGAACAGGATTATGGGGACTTGATAATGTCGTTGCTTTGCCCAAGCATATTCAAGCGATTCCTGCCTTATTTAACCCTGATACCGAAGGTTATGAAAGCTGGGAAGTGACCTGGCAACAGTCGTTTTATATGGGTGAATTACTGTGGGAAGACGAAGGTGAAACACCTAAAACTGTATTAGCCAGCCATGTACCGTATACAGGTAAAGCCCATGAACCCCGATATAAACCCCTTTAATATCGAAGAACTGATTCGCCTGGTTAAGAATTTAATTCGGCCAGGCATAATTAGAAGCGTGGATTATGATCGTGCGCGCGCCCGGGTACAAATGGATAAACTCACGACAGATTGGCTACCCTGGCTAACAACAAGAGCCAGTCATGATCGTTCCTGGTGGGCACCTGAAGAAGATGAGCAAGTGGTGGTGTTATCGCCTTGCGGTGAGTTAGCCCAGGGTTTTATTTTACCCACAGTATACCAGGATAAATATTCTGCTCCTCAGCAAACGCCTGATGTATCGGGTAGTTATTACAAAGATGGAGCTCAGATCCAGTATGATCGTGAGCAGCATCATTACAATATTTACTTGCCTGAGGGTGGTACTTGTACCTTACATTCACCTGCAGGTATTAATATGGTCGGTGATGTGCATGTGGAAGGCAGTATCAAAGCCACTGCAGATATTACCGATAAAACCCGCAGTATGGCGGCAGATAGAGATATTTATAACAGCCATTTAGATCAACATCATGTGCCGCCTAAGCCACGACAATAATTTTTTGTTTTAACAGATACTGATTGAAATATCTATTATATTGCTATTTAATTCCCTTGGAAAATATTAGGGAATTTATAATGAAAAAATTAGCTGTATTTTTAGTATCAATACTTTTTAATGCCGCAGTTTATGCAGATATGAATACTAGCTGGAGACAGATACAATCTGTTGGTTGTCATACTGTAGATACGACCTGTTTTGTAGAAATTTCAGGTAATCCTATTGGTCCAAATGCATGTAGGAGTAACTCCTTTCGTTGGGATAGAAAAAAATCTCCAAATGGAGATGCCTCGTTGTCATTACTAACAGCTGCATTTGCTGCCGGTTACCAAGTTTCTTTGCAAGTTCCTGATCAGTGTTATCAAGATCAACCTAATTATCCAACTTTTATTTGGTTTAATGTAAAAAGGGCTTAAGGATCCTTATTTAATTAAATTTTATGCTTGGTATTAATTGTCATTCAGGAAAAAGATTATCAGGCATCGAACACCTCAAGCAATCGATTACCGATATTTTAACCACCCGCATTGGCACCCGTGTCATGCGGCGTGATTATGGGAGTCGGTTGCCAGATTTAATCGATGAACCCTTAAATGGGGCTTTACGCTTGGAGTTAATCGCGGCTACCGCTGAAGCTTTGGCCCGTTGGGAACCGCGTTTCAAGCTGACTAAAGCTACACCCACCCGCACCCAACCAGGTCAAATCGAAATCTACTTGGAAGGCATTTACTTACCCGAAGGTAAACCCATTACCTTGGACGGGATTATCTTATGAGCGAATATACGGCCATTGATTTATCTCAGTTACCTGCACCAGAGGTGATTGAGTCACTGGATTATGAAAGCATTTTTAATGCGATGCTGGAACAATTAAAAAGCTATGGTTTTACGGCGTTAGTGGAGTCCGATCCGGCTTATAAAATCTTGGAAATCTCCGCCTACCGTGAATTACTCATTCGTCAACAATTTAATGAGCGTGCGCAATCACTGTTATTAGCGTATGCCCGTGGTGCGGATCTCGATCATATTGGCGCGAATTATGGGGTAAAGCGTAAAGTCATTAAACCCGCTCGGCCTGATGAAATCCCCCCTGTACCTGCTGTGATGGAACCTGATGATGAATTCCGTCGGCGTATTCAACTGGGACCTGAAGGCTATTCTACCGCAGGCCCTGAAGGGGCGTATTTATTCCATGCCAGTAAAGCCCACGATCAAATACTGGATGTGATACCTTATTCGCTGAAACCGGGTGAAGTCACTGTGTGCTATTTACCGCGTTCTGAGGTGAATACAACACTTGATCAGGAAATAAAGCAGGCTTTAGAAACCACATTAAACCGTGAAGACATCCGACCATTGACGGATAAAGTCATTATTCGAAAAGCCGAGATTGTTCCCTACCAAATTGAAGCGGATATTTATGTTTTCCATGGTCCTTCAAAAGATGCCATACAACACGAAGTCGAAAAACAATTAAACAGCTATTTGGCGCAATGTTTTGCTTTGGGTAAAACGGTGGCTATCTCCGGTATTTATGATGCGTTGCATACCGGTGGTGTACGACGAGTTGAATTAATATCACCCTCCACGGATATTGTCACCGAACAATGGCAAGCGCCTAAACACACTAAAATTACACTGAATATTACTGCCTAATCATTTATTCCCACCTTTTTAAATTTTCATTTATGTCTTTACTGCCCAGTAATGCTTCGCCGTTTGAACGTGCATTAGAGTACAGCTGCGCCCGCGTGTCGGCGATTCCGGCACGTCCCGATATTATTTGGAAACCGGATGTATGCCCTGAACCGATTTTACCCTGGTTAGCCTGGGCGTTATCAGTGGATGAATGGGATGAGACTTGGACACCTAAAATAAAACGCCAAGTGATTAAGGCGTCGATTGCCGTGCATTTAATTAAAGGCACACTCGGAGCCGTTAAAAAAGCCCTGGGCGCAACTGGGGTGGATATCAGTATCCAGGAATGGTTTCAATACGGTGGTCAGCCCTATACCTTTAAAGCGGATGTGAACCTGGAAAATGATGGCATCACCCAAAAACAATATGAACATATTCGCCGGCTGATTAATCGCACTAAAAATATACGCTCACATTTTGATTTAACCCTGTATTTAACGAATAAAACCCAAATACCCGGTGTTGCGACCACCTGTCTGAATGGACAAACGACCTTTGTTCGTCCTTATTTGACGAAAGCGATTAGCAACCAGTTTACCAGTGTTATTGCCACAGGCCATCAGTCTGTGAGTTGTTTAACCATCGCGCCACCATTAACCACCCACTTAAACAGTTGTGTTTGTCGAAAATTGATTGTGGGCTATCAAACGGTCCATACCCATGTCATTCAACCACGAGGTACTTCATGAATGCTGAATACTATAGCTTGCTGACGGAAGTCGGTCAGGCGCGCATTATTAATGCCCATGCCCTGGGTAAAACCGTTAAGCTTACGATGTTAAAAGTGGGTGATGGTGGTGAAGATGGCGGTAAGGAAACCAGCCCCAAAGAGACGGATACACATCTTGTTCGGGTACGCTGGCAAGGGCCGATTAACAGTATTTATCAGGACGAACAAAATAAAAATTGGCTGGTCAGTGAAACCGTAATTCCTGAAACCGACGGTAATTTTTATATCACTGAATTTGGTTTATACGATGATGAAGATAATTTAATTGTCGTTGGGCGCTACCCTAAAACCTATAAACCTCGACTCGAACAAGGCAGTGGCAGTAGTTTATATTTAAAGGTGATTTTTGAGTTATCCAACACTAAAACCGTCGAGCTTAAAATTGATCCGGCCATTGTCTTGGCCAGCCGCCAATATGTGGACCGATCCATTCTTGCCCATGAGCAAAAACCAGATCCCCATCCGCAGTACGTACAAAAAGTCGTTTATGATAAAGAAAAATGGTATACCGGTATTCAGGATGAACCTGGCACCATACACCATGGTATTTTTAAAGGCTTTGTCGCCAAAACCTCTTACCATGATGATAGCCCTCCCAGTGCAACCGGTGACTTTGATACCACGGATTTAGGCACCAATAAAAACGTCTATTTTCATTTTATTACCCCCATAAATATCAATGTTGATACCGGTAGCCATATGTTCCATATCCGAATCCATGGATATGCTTACGGTTGTGCCAAGATTGTTGATGAAGTCTTTTGTGGGCATTGTTACCAGAAAGGTCGCATCTTGTATAACCCCACAACCCAAGGCAATTGCTCCCCTAAAATCTACACCGATAAACATGGCACCGTTATTTTGTCGATCCTAATTGAAGATTGTCAGTACACAACACTCACCATAGATTCGATGACCATGGCCTATAAATTAAAACTGGCGCATGGTGATATTAAGTGTGTTTTATCGTTAAACGATACAATCGATTCTCCTGCCTAATTATTTTTAATTCACTCATAGGAAAACACTATGCCAGAACAATTCCTGCATGGCGTCGAGGTCGTGGAAATTGACAGCGGCCCGCGCCCCATTCAAACCGTGAAAAGCTCGGTCATTGGTGTCGTCGGTACCGCCCCCGAGGCGGATGACAAAATATTCCCCGAAAACAAACCCATATTAATCGCTGGCTCATTACGCGAAGCTACAAAACTCGGTGATAAAGGCACATTACCGACTGCCATTAAAGGGATTTTTGATCAGATTGGCGCGTTAGTGGTCGTGATTCGCGTCAAAGAAGAAAGCGAGGAAGCTAAGCAAATCAGTGCATTAGTCGGTAATGGTCAGAGTGATCCACCCACTGGCATTTATGCCTTAACGGTGGCCAAATCCGTGGTGGGTGTGCAACCCCGTTTACTGATTGCACCCGGTTACAGTCAATTAGAGCCGGTGGGTAAAGCGCTGGACATGATCGCCAACCAACTCAATGGTATAGCCATCATTGATGGTCCTAATACCACCGGTGCAGAAGCCATTCAGTATAAAAACAAATACGACAGCCGTTATGCGTATTTAATTGATCCCTGGGTGCAGGTCTGGGATACCCAAACCCATCAAGCTGTAGATAGACCTCCGTCGTCGTATGTCGCCGGACTGATGGCTAAGGTGGATAACGATAAAGGCTTTTGGCATTCACCGTCGAATAAACAGATTAATGGCATTATCGGTACCAGCCGCCCCATTGATTTCACGTTGGGGGATGCCAATTGCCGGGCTAATTTACTGAACGAAAGCCATATCACCACCATTATTCAGGAAAATGGTTATCGACTCTGGGGTAACCGCACCACCTGTATTTCAGATCCGAAATGGGCCTTTGTTAATGTGGTGAGGACCAAGGCGATTATCGAAGATTCATTATTGCGTGCTCACCTGTGGGCGGTGGATCGGAATATTACCAAAACCTATTTTGCTGATGTGTCGGAAGGCGTGAATCGTTATTTGCGCACATTAACCGCGTTGGGTGCGATTTTAGGCGGTGAGTGCTACCCCAACGAAGAATTAAATACACCGGATAATTTAGCGGCGGGTAAAGTGTATTTTGATTTTGACTTTACCCCACCGGCACCGGCGGAACACGTTATTTTTAGGTCGTCGATGACCGATCGCTATTATCAAAACTTACTGGGGAATTAATCATGATAGCAGGCTATCAACTCCATAATGGCTGTCTGTGGCTGGATGGTGTCAGTATGCGTGGGGTGATTGAAGAAATTACACCACCGAAATTAACCGCAAAAACGGAAGACTTTTATGCGGGTGGCATGGATGGCCCAGTGCCCATTATAGTGGGCATGGAAGGATTCGAGCTCAGTTTTAGTATTAAGGATATGAATACCGCCGTGTTGGAAAACTTTGGCTTACAACAGGGTAATGACGGCTTGCCGGTAAAAATCAAAGGGGGCTTACAAAAAGGCAATAGCCACGAGGTGAAGCCGTTTGAAGTCATCGGTACTGGGTTAGTCACCGAAGTCGATATGGGTTCGTTAAAACCTGGAGAAATAAGCACCATGAGTGTCACCCTGAAACTCAATTACTACAAGTTAAGTATTGATAATAGTGTTAAGGCTGAGATTGATTTAATCAATATGAAGCGGGTGATTAACGGGGTGGATCAATTAAAACAAATGCGCGATGCGTTGGGTTTTTAAAACAAAATACTTACCATTAAATTAAATAATTTTTTTTTGGATGAATTGAATAAAAGGTAAAACTATGAGTGAATTAATACCCTTGAATTATCCCATTAACGTCAATGGCGAAACTATTTCAGAAATTAAATTACGCCGACCTACCGTCAAAGATATGAAGAATATCGACAAACAAGGTGGTACCGAGTTAGAACAAGCCATTGCCATGATGGCAGGTTTATCCGGCTTAAGTCAGCAGGATATTGAAAAAATAGACGGGGCTGATTTTAGTCAAATCAGTGAGGTGATCGCCGATAAATTTTTTCGTCATTAATTATCGACACTGTCAAACCATCGTCTTTGCCTTAGCCGCCCGCCTCCCTGGAACCCCACTGTCTGAATTTATCAACATGCCACTGGATGAATTAGTGGACTGGTTTGATGCTGCCCCGAAAGAGCCGATTCTATGAGTAAACTTGCCTTAAATATCGCTATTGGTGCGTTTTTAGATAAATCGTTGGGTAAATCCATTAAGAAAAGCCAGGCCTCGGCGGCGAAGTTGGGGAAGGCTTATCGTGAAACTAATAAACAATTAGCCGCTGTTAAAGAACTCAATAAATACAAAGCCAAACTTGCTGAGCTGAAAGGCAAACAAACCACGACGCGTCAATCCGCCCACCGCTTAGCCGAGCGAATTAAATCCGTTGAATTGCAGTATAAATCGGCGACACGCGCCGTTAAAAAGTATGGTATTGCCCTAGATAAATCAGCCAAGGCACAAAAGAAACTACAACGCAAAGCCGCCTTGCAGAAGTTCGGCACTAAGCTGATGCCGGGTGTGGGTAAAGTGGCAACCGGTATTAAACGGGGTGCAGGGGTATTGGCCGGTGGCGCAACTGCGGCGTTTGGCTTATCCGCCTGGACGGCCAAAAGATTAGACCCGATCGCTAAAACAGCGGATAAATTAGGGTTTGGTATTGAAGCCCTGCAGGAATTTCAATATGCCGCCGAGCGTTCAGGGGTATCGGTACAGCAGTTTAATTTGGGCACGCAACGAATGGTAAGACGCGTTGCAGAAGCCGCCAAAGGCACAGGTGAAGCAAAAAATGCCCTCGCCGAATTAGGGCTTAATGCACAATGGCTTGGGAAATTAAAACCTGAACAGCAGTATGAACAAATTGCGGAAGCAATGAGCCAGGTAAAAAACCAGAATGACCGTGTCCGTCTCGCCATGAAGTTATTCGACAGTAAAGGGGTTGATCTGGTGAATATGCTAAAAGGTGGTCGTAAAGGTTTGCAGGAATTACGAGTGGATGCCCGTGCCACCGGTAATGTCCTTGGCGAACAAGCTGCACGGGATGCGGAGAATTTTAATGATGCCTTGCTGAATGCACAGATGGCCTTGGGCGGTGTAAAGAACACCATTGGTGCAGCGATGATGCCCGCCTTCACTGAATTAATGAAACACTTTAAAGCTTGGGTGGTGAATTTCCAACCGCAAATACAAGCCTTTGCTAAAAATATCAGCAGCCGCTTTAAAATCTGGGCAAAAAATGTCTATGCCCTGGGTCAGGGCTTTTTTAGTGTCACCAGTGTGATTAGTGATTTTATTTCCACGACCATTGGCTGGAAAAACGTCGGTTATATTTTAGCGGGTTTAATGGGCGTTAAATTGGTTTCCTCAGTGTTCACGTTTGGTAAAGTGGTCTGGAGTTTAATTCCGATTATTAAAGCGGTCGGTACCGCCTTTTTAATGAATCCTATCGGTTTAGTCATCACCGCCATTGCGGGTAGTGCAGCATTAATTATTACTTACTGGGAACCGATCAAATCTTTTTTTAGTGAGCTATGGAGCACGGTAAAAGGGTATTTTAATCAGTTCTGGGACTGGGCAAAAAATATCTTTTTTAGTTATTCCCCGCTAGGGATTTTAATTAAAAACTGGGCACCGGTATCTAATTTTTTTAGTGAAACCTGGGATAACATTAAAGGACTATTTACGGGAGCGTGGGATTTAATTAAAGGTATTTTTAACAAATCCCCCATTGGCATGTTGCTCAAACACTGGAAACCGGGCTTTGAATGGCTGGCGTCCAAATTCAGTTGGATTAAGGACATCATCAGTAGTGTCTTTAACTGGTTTGGCGATGATGATGAGAAAGAGGAGAAAAACAATAAGCAAAAAACGAAGCCTAAACCCAAGCCCAAGCCCAAGCCATCATCGTATATTGCCCCACAACACCGAGGGCGGAGCCGAGGTATTCACTATGGAGTGAAACCTTATGCCATGGCGAATCGCCGTTACAACTATCAACACAAAACCAAAACACGAAACCCTGTAAAAGAGTCAGGACGTGTTATTTCCATTGCCAAAGCGCGTAATAATGAGAAGATACAGGACCAATTACAGGCTAAACGTAACCAACACATTAAAATACAAAACCAGTCGCGTACCAATATTAACGCCCCGATTACCATTCATGCGCAAGCAGGTCAGAACAGTGAAGAAATCGCTAAACGGGTAAGGGAAGAACTCAAACGGCGAGAATTTGAGGCAGAATCGGATCGTCGTGCATCACTTTATGATCAGGAAGGTTTGACGTATGGCTATTAGCACCTTACTGAAATTAGGGCCGTTTACCTTTTCCATTGAGACGGCAGCGTTTAATCAACTGCAACGTGCCTGGTCGTTTACCTGGTCCGAGCAAAAGCGCTTGGGCACTATCCCGCAATTGCAGTATACCGGCGAAGGTCAACAAACCATTAACCTGTCAGGCAGTGTGTTTCCAGGCCAATATGGTGCCGTCGATACCGTTGAGCAGATGGCAACACTAGGCAGGCAAGGTAAGCCATTATTACTGGTAGCCGGTACCGGCGATTTACTCGACTACTGGAGTATTACCAGCGTGGAGCAGACCAACAGTTACTTGGATCAACAAGGCCAACCCCGAAAAATCGACTTTAGCTTATCCATGAGTTACTACGGTGAAAACGATGCAGTATCGGACCAAACAAAACGACAGTCTTGATGCGATATGCTGGTACTATTATGATAAACCTCGTGAGGTCGGTTACTACGTCCAAAATGTATTAGCCGCAAACCCGGGCCTGGCTGAGCTGGGCCCGGTGCTTCCTGCCGGATTAACCCTCGACTTACCCGAAATTCCTCCCCCTGCCAATCCTACTGATAAGCTTTGGGATTAATATGCAACCTACTTTCAGTATTCACTTGGGTGACACTAACCTAACGCCGACCATTGATCCGTTACTCATTAGCCTAGAACTCACTGATGAAGCAGGTTGGAAGTCGGACAGTTTAACTCTCACCCTGGTCGATGATGGCTCGTTAGCCATCCCAAAAAAAGGTGTTCAATTATCCTGTGCCTTGGGCTATGTAGAAACCGGCTTAGTACCTATGGGCAACTATACGGTGGATGAGGTATTACTCTCAGGACCACCCAACCAAATGCAAATCAAAGCCCGTGGTGCGGATTTAAAAGGGCCTATCCGTGCGCCGCGTAGCCAAAGTTGGCATCAGGTGAAATTGACGGATATTGTTGGGAGTATTGCTCAACGCCATGGTTTAAATCCAAAAGTGGCCGAAAAATTCACTGACTTAATCATTCAGCATATTGATCAAACCGAAGAAAGTGACCTGCACTTTTTAAGTCGTATTGCCAACCAATATGATGCCATTGCCAAACCAGCGGGTGAACATCTGTTATTTGTGGAGCGTAATCAGGGAAAGACGGCTAGTGGTAAACCTCTGGAAAAAATTCACTTGTTGGCTAAAGATATCACCAGTTATCGAGGGAGCTTGCCCGAACGTTCAGGCTATAAACGCGTGATCGCAAAATACCACAACAGTAGTACAAGCCAAACTGAATCAATAACAGTAGGGCAGGGCGAGCCGGCTCGAACCTTAAGTATGCAATACCCCACACGCGAAGCCGCTCAAGCAGCTGCAAATGCTGCCATTAAAGGTGCTGAGCGCTCTAAATTCAGTTTGGAAATTACCTTGCCTGGTGATCCAAAGTTGGTGGCTGAAAGGCCTGTGATTATTTCAGGGTTACGGGCTGGTTTGGATGGTCAGTGGCTGATTAAAACAGCTAGACACCGGGTGAGTGGGGAGGGCTATGGGGTGTCAGTGAAGCTGGAGAAGTAAAAAGCCCACAGAGTGGGCTTAGCAAGAAAAATGTTTAGTATTTATTTTGGAGTGGTAATACCATTTAGTATTGCTTTGACTGTTTGTAGGTTTGAATTATCGAGCTTTAGGGTTTTAGACTCTGATAATTTAATGCCACCATAATTATCAACATAAATAATGTCATTTTTAGGTAAAATAATTTTTACCCTTAATTTATTACCTTCAAATTGACCACTAGAAGAAGATTTAAGAATTCTCATCAGTTTCTTAAAGCGAGGATCTGATAAGTTAGTCATGCCTAGATGCGTCGCTAACTCTTCAATATTATTTGGAGTCATTGCTCCGTAAGTTGCCACGCCAATGGGAATATAGTAAATCTTAACTTTATCTAATGCCTCACCTTTTCCAAAGCATGTGGTGGATAATATTGCTGTTAGCAAAATTAATAGTATTTTCATTTAATATTTAGTCCTGTTTATTATGAGTTATATAAATTTCTCTAAAATTCCCATTTTCTTGACGATATATTCTCAGTTTATTAATAATGCAGCCAAACCACCAAGAGCCACAAACTATCCAGTAAGTGTCCTCTTTCACCTCTGCAACCAAAAGTAATTGCACTGAAGAAATTCTAACTCCTCGCCTCGGTATCCGAAAAATTTTTGGATGTATTGTTGCCGCATTTAGACCTGAATCTTTAAGTCTCTTTTTTGCTGTTTTTTCAAAGTGCCGAACCTTTGGCATTATAAATGTCTGAGGAACTAATATAAATATGAATATCAGGAAAAAAGTGATATTGAATCCAATATTGTAGTTAAATATAGCTATAACCTTTCCTATAAAAATAGCAGCTATAGCTAGTATAATTGTTCGCATATCTAAACTTCATTAGCCATGGAGATAAGGTATCAATTTTATATGAAAGTCAGTAAATAGTTAAATGGATATTAATAATCTATACTGATCAAGATATTAATAGTGTTGGGCTATGTATGTGTGGACAATTTGCCCTTGGATCAGGGTTTGATTGGAGTGGCTTTTGTATTCGTCTGGATATTCGTGACTTAGTTTATGAAGAAGATAAATTACATTTTAGTGAAGGATTCAAACCTAGCCAGAAAATATCCATTGTTATTCAGCAGGATAAAGGCTATCAGTTATGCAATGCTACGTGGTCATTATTGCTTGAAGAGATAGATGATGGATTTAAATCTCATGCTAAATACGCAACATTCAACTCAAAGTCGTCGCGTTTAACGGAAAGTCCTGTTAGTAAGAAAGCGTTTAAGCTGTCTCGTTGTATCGTTCCTGCAAGCTCATTTGTAGAAGGGGATGGACCTAAAGGTCATCGATACTACCATCAGCTTACACCTACATCAGGCATGATAGCGTTTGGTGGGCTTTATCGAGAAGTAAAACAGGTGAGCTGTTTTATTCGACATCAATCATTACATTAGCAGGTCATCCTAAACTTAAGGATGTACATCAGAAGTCAATGCCTCTAATGCTACCACTAGATGAACCTACTTTAGCTCATGACTGGCTAAATCCTTCATTACAAGCGACTGAGCGTTTTAATGATTTATTGGTTCCTACATTATTTGATTCATTTGAGATCCTTCCAATTGATCGTCCTGGGAAAAGGTTACCCATTAGGGATAGATATTTTATTGAAAAGGATTAATGCTAATTAAAAAAAGAAGTCATAAGTCTCATGGTTTATTTTTACTAAGCATTCTCAGGAAGTTTAACCAATAGAAAGAATTACATCGCTTCTTTTATTCATGAGATCTGGGATTTCCTTTAATAGCCTATTTATCCTTGTTGAGATACTTTGATAAAGCACTGGATCGGTATTTTCTTCAGCCCAAGAAAGTACTTGTTTAAGCTCACTTAAAAATTGATCAACGTTATTTTTATCTACGACTAAGCAAATTGAAATATGTTCAACTAATGGTAGATTGTATTCTATTGCAGCAGCATGCCATACTTGCTTAAAAATACGCTCTGCAGCGATAGGTATTATATAAGTTGCTTCTTCGTCGTTAGCTGGATTATCAATGGATAGTTCTACAGACATTTTTAAGCTCAACCTGATTTTGAAGGCAAAACAGTCAGTTTTATATAGCTTTAACCACACGCAATTATACAAATAGCCGACAAACCTTGATGGAGTGATATATTTAATAAATTTTTTTCCAGTGGTCTTGTTCTTGATTATTTAACCACTCAGCTAAAGCTGGAAAGGGGTTTACTTCTCTAAACCAATACTCACCTGCTTCTTTTTCCCAAACTTCAATAAGATACTCATCAACTCGATAAGTTGTTATGGCAGGGCAGAAATTAAGAAGTTGTTGTTCCCAATCCTCAAGTTTATCTAGAATCGATGGCGTTCGCAGAATTGATGAATAAACCCATGGAGTCCATATTATTGTAACATTTCCTGTAAGCTCTCCAATTAAGTCAACAGTTGTATTTGGTAGTGTAAACTCAAAGCCACTATCATAAGTTTTACAATCCTCTAACTCTGTACTTGTTGCAGATTCATTGCCTGGAAGTTGTTGGTTAAATTTTTCACCAGGTATGTCTAGAATATATTCTACACTGTGTGCCATTAATATCGATTTCTAACTGAAATAAAGGAAACATATCTATGTACTAGATTAATGTCAGTGATAAAAATTAAGTTAGTCAAACTCTACACCAGTGGTAATAGCTTGTTTGAAATTAGTATTTTTAAGTAAACACTCTTCAAAAATGGCATATGCTAAGTCAGCATGGTTAAAGTTTGTATCACTTATTTCGGCATCGATAAACTCAGCTTGTGATAAATTTGCTCCTTCAAAATTACAGTTGCTGAATTTTGCTTTATAAAATGAAGACTTTATGAGAGTTGCTTTTTTAAAGTTACAATCACTAAATTTACTTTTACTAAAGTTGGCTGCGTATAGATCAGAGTTATTAAACGTGCAATTAACGAAAGTAGAATGTATTGCATTAATTTCCGAGATGTCTATCCCGCTAAAGTCATAATCTTCAATCATCGTCTCACTAAAGTCTGCAGCTTCTCCTTGAGTGCCATGACTAGAAATATACTGTTTATGTTGTTCCAGAATCTTTTTTACGCTTGATGAATCTAAGTGATTTTTATTCTGATGCATAATTTTTCTAACTATATCGATAAACTCTTATGGCTTTTTTAATTTATATAGATGCTTTTGCTAGAAGAAAAAGAATACACCAGTAGATTTACTGATAGCCAGCTCTAACTGTTTAGCTAATGCATTGACAATGGGGGTATTTATATAATGCTTATTATGTTGGGTAATGATCAGAGCTTGTTCTAGCTTTTCTCCAGTAATACTTTCGTCTTCGAAGTCATCAATTAATAGATCTAATTCCTCATTCAAATCATCTAGTACACCACTACTCCATAGTACTGAAAACTCTGAATCACTGAGTGTTAGCTCTTTTAGATCACCTTCAAGTGACTGATCAAGATCAAGTCTATGCATCGCTTCTTGAGTTAAGGGCACTGAAATAATTTTCATTCTTTTTCCTCAATTTTGAAGTGAGTGACTTCATTATATTCACTTTGGCTACGTCCTGCTTGTTTTCCATTTTCGAGAGTCTTATTGTTAGGAGTGTTACCATCCATATCTAGATAAGTACGTTTACCTGTTTTGCTAGGATCATAGATTCTAAAATACTTTCCATTAATGTCTTCTACTACCTGAACTCCTGTATTAGGGTTAGTGTAAATTTTTTTTCCTTTATCTGTTGTAGTTATTACTGGGTTGGATCCAGCAAATTTGTTAATTGCAGTTTTCAAGCTGGCTCTAGGCCAGTTGGAGGAAAATTTTGCAGCTCTAGCGGCTCCACCTTTAGGTTTTGTCTCTTTATTACTTGATGTTTTTTGTGTTTTAGCTTTAGTTTTAGACTTTACTGTCGTTTTTGTTTTTCCTTTACCCCCCAAAGGATTCATATAAAACACAGTGCCTTTTGGTAACCCTTCTCTGTTTAGACGCCGCCAGGCTCTTACTGACTGAGCGAGGATAACGCCTTCCAGTACTAGATCGGGATGCTCTTGCAAAAAACGGATAGGGTCAGATTTAATTTTGTTTTGAAGGATAAGTTGTTCAGTAACAGGCTCTATATGTTTTAGTGTCCAGTACAGAATATTGTCTTCATCCATACCGTTCTCACGGGTCATCGCTACATCTTTTAAGGGGAATATGCTGCCTGAACTGTTAATCTCATAAAGGTATTTATCAGGGCCTAGCTTGATGAGTGGACTTAGTGGAAACGACTCTGCTTGTGTATCTGTTTTAGTTAGATATTGGCTTGTCCAAATATCAATATCTGTGCGCATGTTTTGTAGTAATGCCAGATACTTACGATCCTGTGTGCTCAAATTGCCATTATGAAAAGGCTCTGAGATTCCCAAATGACGTTTAAGCGCTTTGACCACAGTAAGCATCTTTGCTCGATCTTCTACTATCCAAGCCGCTTTATGTTCTCTTGCTAAGCGTCTGGCATAGTCGTCATTACTTTCTCCACCTTGCTTTTTGTAGGGGGCTAGCTCTGGCTCTTCTGGGTCGGGGTGATCAGGGTAGAGTACGCGGACTTGTTCAATATTTTCTTCTAGTTCAATAAAGGCTTTCCCTTTAGCATCCAGCTGGCCTTTTTTGATCTGGGCTTCGGTATCCTGATCATACAACTCATAACTTGCATTAGGGACAGGAGCACCATCTTCAGTGACTAGCTCAAGTCTTACCCAGTTTTTAGCTTGTTCTTCTTCTTTTTGCTCTGCAGGTTTAGCTGCTTCAGTAAAGGACTGTGTCAGTGTCTCGGGGGTGGTATCAGGCGCAAACCCTGCGGACTGTAGTTGCTTAGGTTGGATTGCACTGCCTGTCCCCGTTCCTATTTGAAAACCTGTAGTGACTTTGGAGCTGCATGGACTGACGATGACATTACCATTACTAACCTGGCTACCGACAATAGCAGCAGGCTTACCATCTACCATGATTGTGGGATTACCCGTGGTGATAACACTTCCATCACTTAGCTTGTCACCCACACGAGCGACAGGTAGGCCCTGATCTTTCATGTTAGGGCTACCTTCAATGATGGTATTTCCTCGGTTGTCTTTATCACCCACTCGTGCCAGACGAAACACGATAGTACTCCAAATGTTGTCTACACAGTCAGTGTAGACGGAATGACAAGCGTGTTACGGAAATTAGTTTCGTCTTGGCTGTGTTATTGATGTATTGCTTCACAAGCTAAATAGCACGCCTCATTTAAATAGTGGATAAGAAATTAAATGCAGCGGTTGAATAACGCTTTATATAAAACACCATGTTTTTAAGTTCACTGAATTCTTCTTGGGGAATAACAACATTTTTATCCCTTAATGAAGTAGTCCTGATGATCAGAGTGGGCGGGGGTGAAAAATAAGTTGGATGAATATCAAAATTCTTTTTTGGGTCATTTAATTCTAGCGTGCTGCAATTTTCGTTTGGTTGATACTGCTCCCAAGGTTTTGTTCTAAACACCATAATCACTTCCTTACGACTTAATGTTTTGTACCAACGTCCTAGTCATAAAAGTGAAAATACGCGTAATTATTTGGGATGTAAATCTCAGTTTTCTGTGCAATAAATAAACATTTGGTATTTTTCTAAATAGCATTGGGATTCAGGACTACTTTTTTGTCATTTCTCTAAAAACGGGCATGATATTCATAGTAAATATTCATGCTACGTTCATAATTAAAGGACTATGAACAGAAGTATCAGAAGTAAACAGGAACGAAAAGCGATTGGACTTCGCTTGCGACAAGTCATCAATGACCACTCCCTGTCAGTAGAAGAGATTAGCCAGCAGACAGGTTTAACCGCTGCGCAAATTTATGATCGTATGAAATTGGGTAACCTGCGATTGAGTGAAGCCGCTGAGTTATGTTACGTACTTGAAATTGATTTGCAGTGGTTAGCAACCGGGTATGAACCTATTCCCTATATAGAAGGCTTAGCTCATAAACTATCAGAATTAAGCAAAACCAAGCCTGAGTTCGTGAATTGCCTTTTGCTGGCCATCGATCGGCTTTGGCATGAGGAAAGGGTAGGGAAACAACTGTAGGTTTTGGGTATAAGAAGGTTGCGCTATATAAATGAAAGTGGTTAAAAATGCACCACTCTTGTGCAGCTATGAATGGGTAAAAGGGTTTCTTGTGTGATTTTCGTGTGAATTGATACCCTAATTCTGCACATACATACACACCCCAAAACTTTAAGGTTTGCGTTTATGTGGTTGAAAACACTAGGAATTTTTTTGATTTTGGGAAGGGTGAAAGTGGTGGAGGCGGCGGGATTTGAACCCGCGTCCGCCAGTCCTCTGCTTTCGGCTCTACATGCTTAGCTTCCGTCTATTGGGTTAACCTTAGTCGGCCCGACGGCCAGGGCGAATAAGGCGAGCCTGCGAAAAGTTTAGCCAAGTTGATGCAGACAGTCTTCTCAGCGAGCTTACTAAATATGACAGTTACCACCACCCCGTAAGCTGGCTAGTGGAACTGCTAGCTGGGATTAAGCAGCTAGAGCGTAGTTTTCGTCGTTTGCGACTATTAATTTGCAGCTTTGGATTTACGAGATTGGCTGCCATCTCGACATGCACCAGAAAGGTTCGTAACCGTCGTCGAATCCAGATCGCCCCCGGTAGAAACCTCGTCTCTTCTTTAACTATGACCTAAATATAGGGTTCAGGTCAACCTAATTCAAGTACTTACTTTGCTAATTTTGGTCAATTTTATTTAGTTATATTATTATTTTTATACAACTACTGGCGCATTAAGCGTTGTTTTTGCCTTTGCCAGTCTCGCTCTTTTTGGGTTGCGCGTTTATCAAACTCTTTTTTACCTCGGGCAATGGCTATTTCACATTTTACCATATGCTTTTTCCAGTAAAGCGCAGTACAAATACAGGTTTGGCCTTTTTGCTGCACGGCGGAAAAAAGTTTGGATAGCTCTTTGCGGTGCAAGAGTAGCTTCCTATCTCGCAGTGGATCTGCGACGATATGTGTGGAAACTGTGGTGAGTGGTTGTATTTGTGAGCCAACTAACCATGCTTCGCCATCTTTTAAGAGAACGTAACTATCGACCAGTTGGGCTTTGCCTGCGCGCAGGCTTTTTACTTCCCATCCGGTTAAAGCGACGCCTGCCTCGAATTTTTCATCAATATGAAAGTCGTGGCGAGCCTTTTTGTTAAGAATAATTGTGCCGGACTGCTGGCCGGTGCCTTTCTGTTTTTTAGCCATGCGGGCTATTATAAATTTTTATAACAGTTTGTGCTATGACTATGTGCTACATGTTCTTGTGAGAAATTTACAGTTGGTTAAAATGTAACCTTTGCGCCAAATTAGAACAAGAAAAGAGGTAATAACAACATGGCAGAATCAACTGCATCAACGAGCGCTACCTGGGCCACGAGGTGGACATTTATTTTGGCCGCTACCGGGTCTGCTGTTGGGTTAGGAAACATTTGGAAATTTCCATTTATTACTGGGGAGTATGGGGGAGGAGCTTTTGTATTAGTTTATTTGTTATGTGTGGCATTTATTGGATTACCGATTTTAATGTCTGAGGCGCTTATTGGACGACATGCGCGGTGTAATCCAATAACTGCCATGAGTAATCTTGCCGCAGAGTCGGGTAAAACTCGAGCTTGGGGATTAGTCGGTTGGATGGGGGTATTAGCTGGCTTTTTTATCTTATCTTTTTATAGTGTTGTTGCGGGTTGGGCTTTGGACTATACCCTGGAAATTGGTCGGGGCACATTTAATAATGTTGCTTCTGGATCAACAGGGAAAATGTTTGAAGATCTAATTGGTGATCCCAAGCGCCTTATGATTTGGCATACCCTATTTATGGTTATTACTGCATTTATTATTGCACGGGGTATTCATAAAGGACTGGAAAACAGTGTGCGTATTATGATGCCTACATTGTTTATACTGTTGGTGGTAATGGTTGTTTATGCTGTTTTTAAGACTGATAAGTTCGCAGAGGGACTAAAGTTTTTATTTGCGTTTGATATGGAAAAAACCTTTTTTACTTATGAGAAGGTAGTAGATGGCGCAGTAACAGCTTGTAAATGGGCTGAAACAGGCTGTGACAGAGTATTTACCTCTAAACCCCTTATTGCAGCAATGGGGCATGCCTTTTTTACACTGAGCTTGGGCATGGGAGCGATAATGGCGTATGGTGCTTATATGCCTAAGCAAGCCAATATAGCCAGTACAGCAATAACGATTGTGTTTTTTGATACCGTTGTCGCGCTGTTGGCAGGTATGGCTATTTTCCCCATTGTTTTTGCTAATGGTATGGAACCATCTTCTGGTCCTGGCCTGCTATTTATTTCCTTACCACAAGCATTTGGTAATATGCCTTTTGGTCAAATCTTTGGTTGCTTGTTTTTCTTCCTGGTCACTATTGCAGCTTTAAGCTCAGCTATTTCGCTTATTGAGCCAGCCGTAGCCTATTTGACGCAGCGATTTTCTGTCGGTAGGGTAACAGCTACAATTGGTTTTAGCTTTTTAGTGTGGTTTTTAGGTATTGGCTCTGTTCTGTCCTTCAATGAGTGGGCAGATGTGAAACCATTTTTTGGCAAAACAGTGTTTGATTTTCTGGATTATTTGACAGCAAATATTATGTTGCCTCTTGGTGGAATGTTAATTGCTATATATGCAGGCTGGGCGTTAAAACGTTCTCTGGTTTTGAATGAATTAGCGTTGAAGAATCTGCTTTATTTCAATTTATGGCGTGCGACTTCAAGAGTCATTGCTCCTGTAGCGGTGTTTGTTGTATTCATAGTGACGCTTATTCAGTCTTTATAAGGTAAAGCATCAGTTAATGGCAGTGATAAATCGTTCAGCTCTGGTCATGTATTCGGCCAGAGCGATGTTTGACCTCATCAATGACATTGAGTCTTATCCTCATTTTTTGCCTTGGTGTGTTGGAGCAAAGGTTCATTCCAGGCGTTCCGATATGGTGGAAGCGAGCCTAGATGTTGCAAAAGGTGGTATCAAGCATTCGTTTACGACTCGAAATCATTTGTCGGAATGTGAATCCATAGAAATGGAACTGGTTCAAGGGCCATTCTCTAAGCTCAAAGGTAAGTGGCACTTTAAGGCGCTTGCAGATAATGCGTGTAAGGTGGAATTGGATATAGCTTTTACCTTCTCTGGTAAAATGCTAGAAAAGACACTTGGTGCTTTATTGGTGTCAGCAACCAGTTCAATGGTGGATGCTTTTTGTCAACGCGCAAAGGAAGTTTATGGCTGATATTGCAGAAGAACAAATCAAAGTTGAAGTAGCCTATGCTCTGGCAAATAAGCAAAAAGTAGTTGTACTTAATGTGCCAAAAGGCTCTTCTGTTTATGAGGCTGCAATTGCTTCAAAGCTTGATCAGGAGTTTAAGGGAATTGACTGGGATACAGCCAAAATGGGTATTTTTGGCAAGTTGGTCCCTAAACCCAAGGAGCGAGTGTTAGATGAGGGGGAGCGAGTAGAAATTTACCGACCACTCATTGCTGACCCCAAAGAAGTTCGTAAACGACGTGCTGAAAAGGCGAAGCTTGCTAAGCAGGCAGAGTCTCCTGATTAATCCAAGCGTAGCTAGCCCTTTAAATTTGTAATACTAAGCCTTGAGTAACCATTAATCTGGCTACTCAAGGTTTGTTTGAGCGCACTTCATCTTAGAAATCTTCTGCTGGAACGTCTTCTAATAGCTCACTATCACTTGATACATCTGTACTTGTTTCATCTTCTGGTATAGGCATCCCCGCTTCTTCCATGATAGCTTTGGGATCTGGGCGAAAATCTCCCGAAAAGTGACTCAGCTTGTCATCTTTGAAGAAAATACTGAGAGTTTCTTGGGAGCGACCTTCTCCACCAGGCTGAAAACTGTAGACATAATCCCAGCGCTCTTGGTTAAAGCTATCTACCAAAAGAGGGGAACCTAAAATAAAGCGTACCTGTTGTTTGGTCATACCTGGGCGTAGTTGGTTTACCATATCTTGACTGATGATATTACCTTGCTGAATATCAATCTTATACACACCAGGAAAGCTAACCGTACGATGGTCGCTATCTGAGAAAAATGAACAGCCACTAATGCATATTAAAAGTGACGCGAGAAAAGTGAATTTTGTTAAGGTGTTTTGCATCTTATAAAGACTTCCACTATCTTGGGTCAAAGTGAGATAATACCTTACTTCTTGGCGTCTGCTAAGGGTTCGATTTATAAAGGATAGTGTTGTGGAAAATCAAGAGTTAAGAAAAGCGGGTCTGAAAGTAACTTTGCCCAGAATTAAGATACTGCAAATTTTAGAAAATGCAGACCATCGCCATATGAGTGCTGAAGATGTTTATAAAGCCTTAATGGATGCTGATGAAGATGTTGGTTTGGCAACAGTTTACCGTGTATTAACTCAGTTCGAAAATGCAGGCTTAGTAGTTCGGCATAACTTTGATGGTGGACACTCTGTATTTGAGTTGGCCCAAGGTAATCATCATGACCATATGGTATGTGTGGAATCAGGCCGTATTGTTGAGTTTTGTGATGAAGAAATTGAAAAACTACAAAAACAAATAGCAGAAAAACACGGCTATGATTTGGTTGACCATAGTCTCGTACTTTATGTGAAACCTAAGGCACAAAAAAAATAATTTTTTGTGACATGGTTTGTTATTAATCTAGCCCATACTGATTAAGTTATTACTGATGTGTAGAGCTAAGCTCTCAAAAAATATGGCACAAGTAAGCTTTAAAACAGGTGATGTGGTTAGTGTAAATTTGCTTGTGTATTAAAAAGGGTGCAGCTCAAATAGGTCATCTTTGGTCTATTTGAGCCCAGGTTAAAAGTTGTGATTATACGTATAAAATTAGTTTTTACTTTAGCAGTGAGAGTAGTTTAATTGGTTTTAATTTGCTGAGAGTTAAACAGATAAATATTGGGTGAATTATTTTTTACATTTATCTGTTTAGTAAGATGACCGGTTATTCAACGGCAGTAATCATTTCTTTTGCGTGTGCCAATGTATGTTCAGTAATATTAAGTCCACCAAGTAAGCGGGCAATTTCAGTGACCTTTTCCTCAGCACTTAATGTCGCAATATTAGTGTGAGTAGTATCAGTTTTAACCTGCTTATGAACGAAAAAGTGCTGATGGCCTTGTGAAGCAACTTGAGGTAAGTGGGTAACGCACAATACCTGTCCTTTGCTACCTATCTTTCTTAGTAACTGACCTACTGTTTCTGCAACACCACCACTTATCCCTACATCAACCTCATCAAATACCAGAGTTGGGGTGGTTGATAGCTGGGCTGCAATAACTTGGATAGCTAAACTAATACGAGAGAGTTCTCCGCCAGAAGCGACTTTTTGCAGCGGTTTGGCGGGTTGACCTGGGTTAGTACTGACTAGAAATTCAACTTCTTCCATGCCAAATGGTTCTGGTGTATGAGTAGGCAAATGCGTTAACTGCACCTGGAAATAGCCGTTTGGCATGCCAATTTGTTGTATTTGCTCAGAGACTGTTTGGCTGAGCGTTTTGGCAGATACTGCTCTTTGCTTGGAAAGCATCTTGGTTTTCGCAAAATATTCTTGTTCTAACTGAGCTATTTCATGAGTAAGGGCTTCAAGAGATTCATCAGAGGACTCTAGTTCTTGCAGATTTTTTTCTAAGGCTTGTTGTTTTATGCAGAGCTCTTCTGGCGGCACTTTATGCTTACGTGCTAGGTCATAAATGGCACTTAATCGTTGTTCTACTTCTTGAAGTCGATTAGGGTCAGCATCAAAGTGGTCTGTAAATCGATTAAGTTCTGCTACAGCTTCTTCGACTTGGATTTGCGCACTCGCCAGCAGTTGTAGTGCATCATTAATGAATGTGTTATCCGGTTGAATTTTACTTAAGGCATGCTGAGTAATATTTAAATGGTGGAGAATGCTGCTGTTATCACTGTCACTACAGAGCATTACGGCTTGTTGGCAATAATGCATCGAAGATTCGGCATTAGCCAGCATTTTTTGCTCTTGTTCCAGTGCTTCTACTTCACCTTCCTGAAGGTCCAATAACTGAAGTTCATGTACTTGATAACTTAGTAATTGTACTTTATCAGCCACTTCTTCATGTTGTTGGCTAAGTATATTTAGCTTGGTTGTGCTTTTTTTCCAGCGCTGATAAGTCTGATTAACGTTATCACATAGTGTTGAGGTTTGGGCAAAGGCATCGAGTAATTTACGATGGGTTTCTTTTTTGAGCAGAGACTGATGTTCATGCTGGCTGTGAATATCAATCAGCATATCCCCTAGCATACGCAATTGCTGGAGAGTTGAGGGGGTGCCATTAATATAACCTCGAGAACGGCCTTCTCGAGTAACTACTCTGCGAAAAATGCATTCATTACCATTTTGCAAATCATGATCTGCTAGCCATTTTTGAGCATCTGGCAAGTGTTGTATATCAAAGCTGGCGATAACCTCTGCTTTGTCAGCACCAGTACGAATCATATCAACTTCAGCTCGATCGCCTAAAGCAAGCCCAAGTGCATCAAGCATAATGGATTTACCCGCACCGGTTTCACCAGTAATCACTGTCATACCAGAGGGAATATCCAACTCTAGTGAGTCAACAATGGCAAAATTGCTGATAGATAAGTGAAGCAGCATGTACCCACTCCAGCCCTAAACATTGATGAGGGAAAAAATAAGCTATCAAAATAGCTGTTTGTTTATACAGTAAACTAGCAGTATTCAGTCGCCAGGTCTAGCCTATAGCATCGGAATAAATGCATACAACATTACAGTTGTAGTACTCAGACAGTTATCTATACATAGTTAACGATTAAAGCGTAAATGCTGTTAATTTGTACAGTAGCCTTTTTTTGTATCAAATAATAATGAATACCTAAAAGTCAAGCCTTGAAAGACGGCGGTTTACCCCCATATTGCTGGAAAAATAACCATTTGTACGGTTGCCCTGAATAGCTATAGCAATTAACGGAGAGACTGGGATGACTGATAAAAAGTCTACACCTGAGGTTGAAGAAGTCGTAGCGAGTGATCAACAGACTGAAACTGAAGATACCAGCATAGAATTATCAGAAGTGGAAGTAGATCAAACTGAAATTGAAGATACAGCGGCTGACAAGCAGGCTATTGAGTCTCTACAAACAGAAGTTAACTCGCTGCAGAATGCCTTGGTGGAGGCTCAGGAACAAGCTTTACGTGCTCAAGCTGATGCGCAGAATGTTAAGCGTCGTTCACTACAAGATGTCGAAAAAGCCCATAAATTTGCACTGGAAGGTTTTAGTAAATCACTGTTGCCTGTCATTGATAGCTTAGAGCGTGGTTTAGAAACGGCTAATCGTGATGAGCCAGGGCAGAAGGCTATGTGCGAAGGGATTGAGCTAACGTTAAAGATGTTTATTGATGTATTGCAAAAACATAATGTTGAACAGCTTGATCCTGTCGGAGAACCATTTGACCCTCAATACCATGAAGCAATGTCTATGCAGGAAAGTCCAGATGCAGAACCAGGCACTGTACTTGCTGCGTTACAAAAAGGATATACCCTGAGTGGACGGTTGATTCGTCCAGCCATGGTTATTGTGGCTAAGCCTAGTGAAACAAAAATCGATGAGAAGGCTTGAAATTGCTAGAACAGGACGCATATAGCAAAGCAAATAGAGTGATCACTGGCAATCTCCTATATATGCGGACAGCGGTTGACTCAACATTTTCAAATTAGGGTTATTGACGAATTAGCTACTCTACGTGGGTAGAGTATGGAGAGATAAAAAATGGGTAAAATCATCGGTATAGACCTGGGTACAACCAACTCATGTGTTGCGCTTTTGGATGGTGACAAGCCAAAAGTGATTGAAAATGCGGAAGGTACGCGTACAACACCTTCTATCATTGCTTTCACTGATGATGGTGAAACACTTGTAGGCCAGCCAGCAAAACGTCAGGCGGTAACAAACCCCAACAACACATTGTTTGCAATTAAGCGGTTGATAGGTCGTCGTTTTGCTGATGATGTGGTGCAAAAAGATATTAAAATGGTTCCTTACAAGATCGTCGAAGCTAAAAATGGCGATGCTTGGGTTGAAGTAAAAGGGGATCAAAAAGCACCACCCCAAATCTCTGCTGAAGTTCTGAAAAAAATGAAGAAAACGGCTGAAGACTACCTTGGCGAAACAGTGACTGAGGCCGTTATTACTGTACCTGCTTATTTTAACGACTCACAGCGTCAGGCAACAAAAGATGCTGGTCGTATTGCTGGTTTGGAAGTTAAGCGGATCATCAATGAGCCTACAGCAGCAGCTTTGGCCTATGGCCTAGATAAAAAGCGTGGTGATTCTACCATTGCTGTATATGACTTGGGTGGTGGTACATTTGATATCTCCATCATTGAAATTGCTGAAGTTGATGGTGAGCACCAGTTTGAGGTATTAGCAACTAACGGTGATACCTTCCTGGGTGGTGAAGACTTTGACTTACGTTTGATTGACTATCTGGCAGATGAGTTCAAAAAAGAGCAAGGCATTGACTTGCACAATGACCCATTAGCGTTGCAAAGACTTAAAGAAGCTGCAGAAAAAGCCAAAATTGAGCTTTCTTCTAGCCAACAAACAGATGTAAATCTGCCTTATATTACTGCTGATGCGACTGGACCTAAGCACCTTAATGTTAAAGTGACACGTGCTAAGTTAGAGTCTTTGGTTGAAGAATTGGTTACACGTTCAATTGAACCATGTCGTATTGCGTTAAAAGATGCTGGGCTGGATATTTCTGAAATCAATGAAGTTATCCTGGTGGGTGGTCAAACCCGTATGCCTATGGTTCAGCAAAAAGTTAAAGATTTCTTTAACAAAGAGCCACGTAAAGACGTTAACCCTGACGAAGCGGTTGCAATGGGTGCTGCAATTCAGGGTGCGGTACTGTCTGGTGACGTGAAAGATGTGTTATTGCTTGACGTTACACCACTCACGTTGGGTATTGAAACAATGGGTGGCGTTATGACTCCATTGATAGAGAAAAATACGACAATTCCAACGAAGAAGTCACAGGTTTTCTCTACAGCGGAAGATAGCCAAACAGCTGTAACTATTCATGTATGCCAAGGTGAGCGTAAGCGTGCTGGTGATAATAAGTCTCTTGGTCGATTTGACTTGGCAGATATTCCTCCTGCACCACGTGGTGTGCCTCAAATTGAAGTAACGTTTGATATTGATGCGAATGGTATCTTGAACGTTTCGGCGAAAGACAAGGCGACAGGTAAAGAGCAATCTATTGTTATCAAAGCATCCAGTGGCTTGTCTGATGATGAAATTGATTCAATGGTACGTGATGCAGAAGCGCATGCTGATGAAGATCGTAAGTTCGAAGAACTGGCAAGTGCTCGCAATGCGGCTGATGGCTTGATCCATGCTACGAAGAAAACAGTAGAAGAAGCAAAAGATAAAGTTTCTGCTGAAGAGAAGGAAAATATAGAAAAAGCCATTGAAGAGCTGGAAAAAGCACTCAAAGGTGACAACAAAGAAGAAATAGAAGCTAAAACTAAAGCATTAACAGAAGCGTCTTCTGCCCTGGCGCAACGCATGTATGCCGAGCAATCACAACAAGGTGAAGCTGGCCAAGCTCAACCTGAAGGTGAGAGTGCAAACAAATCTGCTGATGATGCTGTTGATGCAGAGTTTGAAGAAGTAAAGGATGAGAAAAAGTAACCTTTTGCTAAAGAGGGTATTCTTCTCAACAGGGTGACAACCCTAACGGTATAACGCGGGAGTGCTTCCCGCGTTGTCGTTTGTGTCTATAACTGTCTTGTGCCGAAACAGCAATTGTTTTTCGGGGTAATAAGCTCGCAGGTTTCCTAAAGCTATGGCCAAAAGAGATTACTATGAAATTCTGGGTGTTTCCCGGGATGTTTCTGAAAAAGACTTGAAAAAAGCCTACCGCCGTATGGCCATGAAATATCACCCTGACCGAAATCCAGGGGATAAAGCGGCAGAAGATCAGTTTAAAGAGGTTAATGAAGCATTTGAGGTGCTTTCTGATTCTCAAAAGAGAGCGGCTTATGATCAGTTTGGTCATGCTGGTGTGGATGGTCAGGCTGGTGCTGGTGGCTTTGGCGCAGGTAGCTTTAGTGATGTTTTTGGCGATATTTTTGGTGATATCTTCGGAACGGCAGCAGGCGCTGGGCGTGGACGTAGCAGTGTGCAGCGGGGTGCTGACTTACGCTACTCTATGGAGTTAGAGCTTGAAGAAGCTGTAAAAGGTGTTGAAAAGAAAATTCGTATTCCGACACAAGTAGAGTGTCGAACCTGTGATGGCTCTGGAGCACGGAAAGGTTCTTCACCTGAAACATGTAGTACATGTGGTGGTGTTGGCCAGGTTCGTATGCAACAGGGTTTTTTCTCAGTACAACAAACCTGCCCTGCATGTCATGGTACAGGTAAGGTCATTAAGGATCCATGCAGAGACTGTCATGGTGAAGGTCGTGTTGAAGAATACAAAACCCTTTCCATTAAGATTCCAGCAGGTGTAGATACGGGGGATCGTATTCGCCTGGCAGGTGAAGGGGAGGCAGGACTGAATGGTGGGCCTGCAGGTGATTTATATGTTCAAGTCGCGGTACGAGACCATAAGATATTCCAGCGAGATGGCAAGCATCTTTACTGTGAAGTCCCCATTACAATTTGTGATGCTGTCTTAGGTGGCGAATTAGAAGTCCCAACACTGGATGGCAAAGTAAAATTAAAAATTCCACCTGAAACTCAAACAGGTAAACTTTTCCGAGTCCGAGGAAAAGGTGTGGCACCAGTTCGTGGTGGAGCACAGGGTGATTTATTGTGTCGCGTAATTATTGAAACACCAGTCAGTCTGACAAAGCGTCAGCGTGAATTATTTGAAGAGTTACAAGCTACATTTGAAGGTGAAGGTGGTCATAGGCAGTCACCTCGTAAAACATCTTGGTTTGAAGGTGTAAAAAACTTTTTTGAAAATATGTAGCGTTAGTTTTTTTGCGGTACTTACACATAAATAGTGTAAACAGGCTTTTGACAATACATCCTTATAAATTTGGCCAGATGATGATTAAATATTAATCGTTTTCTGGCCAAATTTGCATGGGCTTACAGATTTTATAAATTGGCCCGGTTCAGTAGGCTAGGGTGCTTTAAATACAGCAATAAGAAAGTGACTCAACCTCAAATAGCATGTTAAAAGTAATTCACCATTCTTTTTTTATTTAGCAAAAATTATAAAGTTGAGGGGTATATGATTCGCATAGCCGTTGTCGGAGCCGCAGGCAGAATGGGACGAACACTCATTCAAGCCATTACTGAAAGCAGTGACTGCCAATTAACGGTGGCTACTGATCGACCTGATAGTTCGTTAGTAGGAGCGGATGTAGGCGAGCTGGCAGGGTTGGGAAAAATGAATATTGCCCTTTCAGCAAGCTTGGATAACTGTTTAGATCAGTTTGATGTGGTTGTCGATTTTACCCGCCCAGAACATACCTTGCACAATGTAGCCCTTTGCCAACAATCGAATAAAGCAATTGTTATTGGCACTACTGGTTTTAGTAATGAGCAAAAACAGCAGTTACAAGAAGCGGCCAAAACAACCTCTATTGTTTTCGCACCGAATATGAGTGTGGGTGTTAATTTGTGTTTTAAGCTGCTGGAATTGGCGGCAAAAGTAATGGGTGATGATGTCGATATTGAAGTGATAGAAGCTCATCATCGACATAAAGTTGATGCGCCATCAGGTACGGCACTCCGGATGGGAGAGGTTGTCGCTGATGCACTAGGTCGTGATCTTAAGACGTGTGCAGTCTATGGGCGTGAAGGTCTCACTGGAGAACGGGATCGTAAAACCATTGGTTTTGAAACCATTCGTGCGGGTGACATTGTTGGAGATCATACGGTGATGTTTGCTGCTGAGGGTGAGCGTGTTGAGATTACTCACAAGGCCAGTAGTCGTATGACATTTGCACAAGGTGCTGTACGAGCAGCCAAGTGGTTAGCGAAGAAAGAGCCTGGTCTTTATGATATGCAGGATGTGTTAGGCTTACGTTAATACAAGATTTAGTTCTCAACGTAATTTTTTGTAAGCGACCTCAATTTTCCAATAGACGCCGGGCATGGTTTTATTTTAAAATTCCAGAAATTTGTGCCAAGAAAAGGGGTTTGGTTTACAAATGTCCGGCTATCAGAAAAAAGCAAGATGTAGCAGATAACAACTGCAGGCATCTTGCTTTTTTTTTGCCTATGAAAAAATGCATCCGAAAATGTGAGGGAGTTAGCTTTGTCAACACCAGCAATATTAGCCCTTGAAGATGGTTCGATATTCTCAGGAGTGTCGATCGGCGCTGATGGGCAAACAGCAGGAGAAGTGGTTTTTAACACTGCTATTACAGGTTATCAGGAAATTCTGACAGACCCTTCTTATGCTCGTCAGCTTGTCACTTTAACGTATCCACATATTGGTAACACAGGTATTAATCAGCAAGATAATGAGTCTGCTCAGGTATGGGCAAGTGGTTTAATTATTCGTGAATTATCACCTGTTGTGAGTAATTGGCGTAGTCAACAATCGTTATCTGAATTTTTAAAAGAAAAGGGTATTGTTGCGATTGCTGAGATTGATACACGCCGATTGACGCGTATTCTTCGCGAAAAAGGTGCCCTATCTGGCTGTATTATGACTGGAACATCAATCTCAGAAACTGAGGCTTTTGCTCAAGCTGAATCATTTCCTGGATTAAAAGGAATGGATTTAGCGTCTGTTGTGACCACAGATAAAATTTATGAATGGAACGAAGGTGAATGGCAGCCATCAAGTAATGATTTTTCAGCGTTAAGCGATAAACCTTTTCATGTTGTAGCCTATGACTTTGGTGTTAAGCATAATATTTTAAGAATGTTAGCCCAAAGAGGTTGTCGTATTACTGTTGTGCCAGCCACTACACCTGCTAATGAAGTGTTAGCGTTACAGCCTGATGGGGTATTTCTCTCAAATGGTCCTGGTGATCCTGAGCCTTGTACTTATGCTATTGAAGCTATTCGCGCGTTACTCGAAGTTAATATGCCATTATTCGGTATTTGTTTAGGTCACCAATTATTAGCATTAGCTTCAGGTGCTCAAACAGAGAAAATGAAGTTTGGACATCATGGTGCCAATCATCCTGTACAAGACCTTAATACCCGTAATGTGATGATTACCAGCCAAAACCATGGTTTTGCTGTGAGTGAGGCATCATTGCCTGAAAATGTTGAAGTCATTCATAAGTCGCTTTTTGATCAGTCGTTACAGGGTATTCGTTTAGCAGATAAACCTGCATTTAGCTTCCAAGGCCACCCTGAAGCAAGCCCTGGTCCCCACGATGTAGCCCCCCTCTTTGATCTCTTTATCGATTCAATTCGATCTCGACGCTGATTAGCCCTTACAGCAAATCGCCTCTGCATAAACGTAAACACAAAATAGTTGTAACAAATTTACCGTCAGTGAAGAGAAACCATGCCTAAACGTCACGATATCAAAAGTATTCTAATTCTCGGTGCAGGCCCTATTGTTATTGGTCAGGCTTGTGAGTTTGATTATTCTGGAGCACAAGCATGTAAAGCGCTTCGAGAAGAAGGTTTTCGCGTTATTCTTGTGAACTCCAATCCTGCCACCATTATGACTGACCCCGTGATGGCTGATGCAACTTATATTGAGCCTGTACGCTGGGAAACCGTTGCTAAGATTATTGAAAAAGAGAGGCCTGATGCCTTGTTGCCTACCATGGGCGGGCAGACTGCACTGAATTGTGCGCTGGATTTATATAAGCATGGTGTTCTGGAAAAATATGGCGTAGAAATGATTGGAGCGAATCATGATGCCATTGATAAAGCAGAGGATCGACAACGTTTTGATATAGCTATGAAAGCAATTGGCCTGGAAACACCAAGGTCGGGTATTGCTCATACGCTTGAAGAAGCACTGCAAGTACTCAATGACGTAGGCTTTCCTTGTATTATTCGCCCTTCATTTACGATGGGAGGAACCGGTGGCGGGATCGCCTATAACCGCGAAGAATTTCTAGAAATCTGTGAGCGTGGTTTAGACCTTTCTCCAACCCATGAACTATTGATTGATGAGTCACTGATTGGTTGGAAAGAGTTTGAAATGGAGGTTGTGCGGGATAAGAAAGACAACTGTATTATTGTCTGTTCTATTGAAAATATAGACCCAATGGGTGTCCATACTGGGGACTCAATTACGGTTGCACCTGCACAAACACTCACCGATAAAGAATACCAATTGATGCGAAATGCATCTGTTGCTGTATTGCGGGAAATTGGTGTGGAAACGGGAGGCTCAAATGTTCAGTTTGCACTGAATCCTGCGAATGGTCGACTGGTAGTGATTGAGATGAACCCAAGGGTTTCTCGTTCTTCAGCTTTAGCCTCAAAAGCAACGGGATTCCCCATTGCCAAAGTCGCAGCCAAGCTGGCTGTCGGTTATACCCTTGATGAGTTGCAGAATGAAATAACGGGTGGTAGTACACCTGCTTCATTTGAGCCTACCATTGACTACGTTGTGACTAAGATTCCCCGTTTTGCCTTTGAAAAATTCCCAGATGCAGACAGTCGTCTTACAACACAGATGAAGTCTGTGGGAGAGGTTATGGCGATTGGTCGTAATTTTCAGGAGTCATTTTTAAAAGCACTGCGTGGTTTGGAAGTCGGTGTGACAGGTCTGGATGCTAAGCTGAACTTAAACCTGGATGGTGCTTTGGAGCAGCTGAAGGCTGAGTTAATCACTCCCCGAGCTGAGCGGATATGGTATGTGGGAGATGCCTTTAGAGCCTCAATGACTGTAGAAGAAGTGTATCAACTGACGCATATCGACCCCTGGTTTTTGACATATATCGAAGACATCGTAAAAACAGAACAGCAGGTGAAATCGGGAGGCGGTTTAAACAGTCTTGGAAAACAAGCGCTTTGGCAGTTAAAGCGTAAGGGATTTTCTGATGCTTGTTTAGCCAAGTTACTCAGTGTAAGTGAAAAAGCCGTGCGAGAATACAGGCAAAAACTGGGGGTGCATCCAGTTTATAAGCGAGTGGATACCTGTGCGGCAGAGTTTGCAACAAGTACAGCTTATATGTACTCAACTTATGATGAAGAGTGTGAGGCATTGCCGACAGCACGTGAAAAAATGATGGTGTTGGGCGGTGGACCAAACCGAATAGGTCAGGGTATTGAGTTCGACTACTGTTGTGTTCATGCGGCATTGGCGCTTAGGGAAGAAGGTTATGAAACCATTATGGTTAACTGTAACCCGGAAACCGTATCAACAGATTATGATACGTCAGATCGTCTCTATTTTGAGCCTGTTACCCTAGAAGATGTGCTGGAAATTGTTGCTATTGAGCAACCAAAAGGGGTGATTGTTCAGTATGGAGGCCAAACACCGCTTAAGCTTGCTAGAGCTTTAGAAGCGGCTGGTGTACCTATTATTGGTACATCGCCAGAAGCGATTGACCGAGCAGAAGATCGTGAACGTTTTCAACAAATGATTCAGCGTTTGGGGTTGCTCCAACCAGAAAATGCCACAGCAAGAAGCAGTGAAGAAGCAATCAAAAAAGCGGAAGATATTGGTTATCCATTGGTTGTTCGGCCATCTTATGTGCTTGGTGGGCGAGCGATGGAGATTGTTAGTCAAGAGTCAGAATTAGTGCGCTATATGCGTGAAGCAGTTCAGGTTTCGAATGAAAGTCCTGTGTTATTGGACTCATTCCTCAACCGTGCGATTGAGGTTGATGTGGATGCAGTTTGTGATGGCGAAACAGTGGTGATCGGTGCTATCATGCAGCATATAGAGCAAGCTGGTGTCCATTCGGGCGATTCTGCTTGTTCCCTGCCTCCTTACAGTTTAAGCCAAGAAATACAGCAAACCATTCGTGATCAAGTGGCATGTATGGCACTTGAACTTGGTGTTATTGGCTTGTTAAATGTGCAGTTGGCAGTGCAGGATGACAGGGTTTTTGTTATCGAAGTTAATCCTCGTGCATCACGTACAGTACCTTTTGTGTCCAAGTGTATAGGCCAGTCTCTGGCCAAAATAGCAGCCAAAGTTATGGCAGGGCAGTCACTTGAAGACGTTGGATTTACCTCTGAGGTTATTCCGCATTATTGGTGTGTAAAAGAATCAGTGTTCCCCTTTAATAAATTTCCTGGGGTTGACCCTATTTTGGGGCCAGAGATGAAGTCTACAGGAGAAGTGATGGGGGTGGGTGATAGCTTTGCCGAAGCTTTTGCGAAGGGGCATGCTGCCACTAATTTACCTAATTCAGGGAAGGTGATTATTAGTGTACGTGATGAGGATAAACCACGTGCAGTGAATGTTGGAAAGTTGCTTATTTCACTGGGCTTTGAGCTTTATGCGACAGAAGGCACAGCACATGCCTTTGACGCAGCAGGTGTTCCTGTAACTAAAGTCAATAAAGTCAGTGAAGGTCGTCCGCACTTGGTTGATATGATTAAGAACGATGAAATTAGTTTGATGATCAATACCACGGAAGGACGGCAGGCAATTGCTGACTCTTATATTATTCGCGGCTCGGCCTTACAGCACAAAGTTCCTAATGCGACAACTATTGCAGGTGCTGAGGCAGTTGCCGAAGCGATCCGTTTTGGACCCGAAAAAACGGTTAGACGCTTACAAGATTTACATAAAGGTGTGACTGGATGAATAGAATACCAATGACAGTCAGTGGTGAGGTAGCACTTAGAGAAGAGCTTAAACACCTTAAGACTGTAGAGCGTCCTCGGATTATTCAAGCAATAGCTGAGGCTCGAGAGCATGGAGACTTAAAAGAAAACGCTGAGTATCACGCAGCGCGTGAGCAGCAAGGCTTTACTGAAGGCCGTATTAAAGAAATTGAAGGTAAACTTTCTTCTGCTCATATTATTGATGTCACAAAAATTACTAAAACAGGTAAAGTAATTTTTGGTGTGACCGTTGAACTGCTCAACTTAAACACCGACGAAGAAGTGGAGTACAAGATTGTTGGTGATGATGAAGCGGATATTAAAGAAGGGAAAATATCTGTGAACTCCCCGATTGCGCGTGCTCTGATTGGCAAGGAGGAAGGGGATGTTGCTCTTGTCAGAACACCAAGTGGTGAAGTGGAGTATGAAATAGAGGAAGTTAAGCACCTCTAGGTACGCAAGAACTTTTATGTTGTTGTGAGTAGCTGTGAACCCCTCGTTCTATTGGGAGCGAGGGGTTTGTTATATTCGGTCAGAAGGAAGTTACAGCGGTTAATGCCTGTGTAAATTTGAGAGTTGCAGGTTGGGTTCTTCTGCTGGACGATAAATCAAAGCAATATTACCAATTGTTTGGACCAGTTCGGCTTGGCATTCATTACACAGTGCTTGAATTAACTGCTGTTTAACCTCGCGATCACCCACTTGAAATTTCACTTTTATGAGTTCGTGATCATTGAGTGCTCTTAGGGTTTCTTCAACAATGCTACTGGAAACGCCTTTTCCAGCTACAGTTACAATAGGTTTAAGGTTGTGCCCAATGGCACGAAATTGCTTTTTCTGACTGGCAGACAACGACATTATTTATAAATCCACTGTGAAAACATAAAATACTCACGGATAACAATACCCGAGTTGGAATAATTTTAGCCTATGAGTACGCTTGGTAACTATTTTACAGGCTATTTTTCTAACAATGAATGCTTGCTTTAGTAAGCCAGATTACAGAGTTGTACGGTATGGGTAAGTCGAAAAGTAGTCATCGCTGGCTGCAGGAACATTTTTCTGACCAGTATGTAAAAAAATCTCAGCAGGACGGTTATCGTTCCAGAGCGAGTTATAAATTACTGGAAATCCAGCAAAAAGATAAAATTTTGCGGCCAGGAATGACGGTAGTTGATTTAGGTGCTGCGCCTGGAGGGTGGTCTCAAGTTGCTGTTAGTCTGGTTGGAGATCAAGGGAAAGTTGTAGCGTCAGATATTTTGCCAATGGACCCCATTGCTGGTGTTGATTTTATCCAAGGTGACTTTACTGAAGATGAAGTTCTACAAGAAATTCTTGCTGTTATCGGTGATACACCAATAGACCTTGTAATTTCTGATATGGCCCCCAATATGAGTGGGGTACTTGCTGTTGATCAGCCTAAAGCAATGTATTTGGCAGAACTGGCTGTTGATTTGGCACAGCAGGTGCTTAAACCAGGAGGGAGCTTTTTAACGAAAGTGTTTCAAGGGGAAGGCTTTGATGCTTATCTTAAAGTATTGCGTCAGCATTTTAAGCAGGTGCAAACTCGAAAACCATCATCATCAAGGTCCAGGTCCCGTGAAGTTTATCTGCTTGCCCGTGGTCTAAAGCGTTGAGATAGAGACGAGTGGGTAATCAATCTTACGATGAGCTTTAAATGAGAAACTGTTGCAAATAGATAATCTGTAGTATCGTATGGATTATTCCTTGAACGCTTCTCCAATAAATCGTGATGAAGCTGGTATGGTTACCAGTTAGAAATCTGGTCAGGCAGACTGAGTGACTGTCAACTTTGTTCACTCTATAGAGGATAGCCCTTTGAATGACATGGCAAAAAATCTGGTGTTGTGGCTAATAATAGCTTTGGTGTTGCTCACAGTGTTTAAAAACTTTGGCAACATGCAGTCTTCAACCAAAGAAATTAGTTATTCCGATTTTGTCACGTACATTGAAAACAAACAGGTGAGTAAAGTTGAAATTGATGGCTCTAAAGTCAATGGGCGCTTTACTGATAATCAAACATTTGAAACTAACCTTCCTCTGGCGGTTCGCGACGACAAACTAATGGATGATTTGTTGCGCAACCAAGTTGAGGTCGTAGTTAAGCCTATCGAAAAGCAAAGCATCTGGACTCAGTTGCTGGTAGCAAGTTTCCCCATTCTTGTCATTATTGCTGTTTTCATGTTTTTTATGCGTCAAATGCAAGGAGGTGGAAGTGGCCGTGGTGGTCCCATGAGCTTTGGTAAGAGTAAAGCCAGACTGCTCAGCGAAGACCAAATTAAAACAACTTTTGCAGATGTTGCAGGTGTAGAAGAAGCAAAAGACGATGTTCAAGAGCTTGTAGAGTTTCTCCGCGACCCAGGTAAGTTTCAGCGCTTAGGCGGGCGTATCCCACGTGGTGTACTTATGGTGGGTTCACCTGGTACGGGTAAAACTTTGCTTGCTAAAGCGATTGCTGGTGAGGCACGAGTACCCTTTTTTACTATCTCTGGTTCTGATTTTGTAGAGATGTTTGTGGGGGTTGGTGCTTCTCGGGTTCGTGATATGTTTGACCAGGCTAAAAAGCAATCCCCTTGTATTATTTTTATTGATGAGATTGATGCAGTAGGCCGTCATCGTGGTGCAGGCTTAGGTGGTGGTCATGATGAACGTGAGCAAACCTTAAACCAATTGTTGGTAGAGATGGATGGTTTTGAGGGGAATGAGGGGGTCATTGTTATAGCGGCTACTAACCGTCCAGATGTACTTGATCCCGCATTATTGCGTCCAGGCCGATTTGATCGACAGGTTGTTGTTCCTCTGCCTGATGTACGTGGTCGTGAGCAAATTCTTAAAGTACACATGCGTAAAGTACCCATTTCAGAAGATGTGAAACCTGCTGTTATTGCTCGTGGCACGCCAGGTTTTTCTGGTGCTGACTTGGCCAATCTCGTTAATGAGGCTGCTTTATTTGCTGCTCGTGGTAATCGTCGTGTTGTGGGTATGGACGAGTTTGATAAAGCAAAAGATAAAATCATGATGGGTGCTGAACGTAAATCCATGGTGATGAGTGAAAAAGATAAGGAAATGACGGCTTATCATGAAGCAGGTCACGCGATTGTTGGCTTAAAAATGCCAGAGCATGACCCTGTTTATAAGGTAACTATTATTCCTCGAGGTCGTGCACTTGGTGTCACAATGTACTTACCAGAGGAAGATAAAGTCTCTTATAGTAAGCGTTATTTACTAGGACGAATTGCCTCTGCTTATGGTGGTCGTATTGCTGAAGAATTAATTTATGGGGCTGATGGCGTGTCAACGGGAGCCCAAAATGATATTCAGCAGGCTACTCAAATGGCCAGAAATATGGTTACCAAGTGGGGATTGTCTGAAAAGGCTGGTCCCTTACTTTATGGCGAAGAAGATGGTGAAGTTTTCTTAGGAAAGTCTCAGGGGGCTCACCATTTAAATGTAAGTCCTGAAACAGCAAAACTCATTGATGAAGAAGTTAAGCATATCATTGATAACTGCTATATAACGGCAAAAAGGCTTATTGAGGAAAACAGAGATAAGCTGGAATTGATGAAAGATGCATTAATGGAGTATGAAACAATAGATGCTGACCAGTTGAGCGATATTATGGCTGGTAAGAAGCCTAAGCCACCCGCAGATTGGCCTGAAGATGGGACAAATGGGGGCGCAAAAGTTGAAGATGTCAGTGTTAGTAAAGAAAGTAGCACTTCTGATTCAAAAGAAGCATCTAAAAAACCCTCTATTGGAGGACCTGCAGGTGAGCATTAAGCTCACCTTGCACTTTTTAACCTGCCTTAATTAAGTTTCTTACTCTTCGGTTATGACAACATCTACTTTGATGCTGGACTGTGGTGATAAAGTATTAGACTTATCTACACCACAGGTGATGGGTATTTTGAATGTAACTCCTGATTCATTTTCGGATGGTGGTCAGTATTGCCGTTTGGATAAGGCGCTTCAGCATGCAGAAAGAATGATTGATGCTGGTGCTTCAATTATTGATATAGGTGGTGAATCCACTCGTCCTGGTGCGGATTCTGTAACTGTGCAAGCTGAGCTTGATAGAGTGTTACCTGTTTTGTCTGCGTTGAAACAGCGTTTTGATATTGTTGTTTCAGTCGATACGAGTACACCTGAAGTGATGCGTGAGGCTGCACAGTTAGGTGCAGGGCTGATTAATGATGTTAGGGCATTAAATAGAGACAGTGCGTTAACAGTTGCTGCAGATCTAACTATTCCTATTTGTCTAATGCACATGCTTGGTGAGCCTGCTACTATGCAGCAGTTTGCCAGATATGACGATGTTGTTGATGAGGTAATCGCTTATCTACAGCAACGAGTAGATATATGTATTGAACATGGCATTAAGAAACAGCGTTTACTGATAGACCCTGGTTTTGGTTTCAGTAAAACGCTAGATCATAATTTGCTGTTACTTAAACATTTGAGTAAGTTGCAGCAGCTTGAATTGCCCTTACTTGTTGGTTTATCACGAAAGCGCATGATTGGTGATGTGCTTGGTAAGCCAGTATCAGAGAGGCTATTTGGTAGTCTCGCCTTAGCTGCTTGGTCAGTACTTCATGGGGCTCATATTGTGCGAGTCCATGATGTAGCAGAGACTGTTGACGTGATTCGTATGCTAAATGCTATACAGGATTAACAGTCTGGCTTTGGGGTTAATAAGGGCGTTTGTTGGAGACAATTTAAGTATGGAAAAAAAGTTCTTTGGTACTGATGGTATACGTGGAACAGTAGGTGAGTTTCCAATTACACCCGATTTTATGCTTAAGCTTGGGTGGGCTGCAGGTCGAGTCTTTGCGGGGAAACAGCAAAGCAAAATAATAATTGGCAAAGACACCCGAATTTCGGGATATATGTTTGAGTCTGCCTTAGAAGCGGGTCTTTCTGCTGCAGGTGTCAATGTTGATTTGCTGGGTCCTATGCCTACACCTGCTGTAGCTTATCTTACCAGAACTTTTCGAGCGCAAGCTGGAATTGTAATTAGTGCATCACATAATCCCTACCAGGACAATGGTATTAAGTTCTTTTCTGGAAAAGGACTAAAACTTGATGATGACATTGAGCTTCAGATTGAGCAAATGTTAGATCAAGATATGACTGTTGTTGGGTCTGATGCGATTGGCAAAGTAACCCGTATTAATGATGCGGCAGGTCGCTATATTGAATACTGTAAAAGTACCGTTAATGGTAGTGTTAGTTTAAAGGGGCTAAAAATTGTTGTTGATGCTGCCAATGGCGCAACCTACCATGTTGGACCTGCTGTATTTAGGGAGTTAGGTGCTGAGGTGATTGCTATTGGTGTATCTCCCAATGGCATGAATATTAACAAAAATGTGGGCTCAACTTCTCTAGGCTCTTTGCAACAAGCTGTAATGGACCAGCAAGCGGATCTCGGTATTGCCTTTGATGGTGATGGTGACCGTGTGCTAATGGTAGACCACAAAGGCTGTGTAGTTGATGGGGATGAGCTACTTTATATTATTGCACGACATCAGCAGCAGCATAAGGCGTTGCAAGGTGGTGTTGTAGGGACTCTGATGACCAACTTAGGGGTAGAAAAAGCACTTGAGTCTGCTTCAATTCCCTTTATTAGAGCAAAAGTTGGTGATCGCTATGTGAATGAGCAACTTATTTCAAATAATTGGTGTCTTGGTGGAGAGTCTTCCGGGCATATTATTTGTCGCCATGTAACCACGACAGGTGATGGCATTGTTTCAGCTTTACAAGTATTGAAAGCCATGTTTTGTGCTGAGCAGAATTTGTACGAATTAAGGCAAGGCGTTCAAAAATATCCACAAATCATGATCAATGTCAAAATGAAACAGCAGCTGAATATTTCTAATAATGCAGCTGTTCAACAGGCCGTAGCGCATGCAGAAAATCGTTTAGCTGACAAAGGTCGTGTATTATTACGTCCTTCAGGAACAGAACCTGTAATACGTGTCATGGTTGAAGGTGAAAATGAACAATTGGTTTCTCAGTTAGCCAATGAGTTGGCTGGGGTTGTACAACAGGCTGCGTCAAATTAGTTAGTAGGTCGGTAGGTTGTATATTACTGGCTACTACGCTAACATGGCCGGCCTCAAGTGACTAGGCGAGGTTTTTATGCGTAAGCCCTTGGTGGTAGGAAACTGGAAAATGCACGGTAATTCTGCTGAAAATGCAGCATTACTTGAAGGTTTGCTGAACACTGAGTTAGGAACAGCTGATGTGGCCGTTTGCCCTCCCAGCATTTATGTTGCACAAGTAGCTGAAAAACTAAAGGCGAGTGCAATGGGTTGGGGTGTTCAGAATATTTCTGCAGTAGAAAAAGGTGCATATACTGGAGAAATTAGTGCTCCTATGGCTAAGGACTTGGAGTGTAAGTTTGCCATTATTGGTCACTCAGAGCGCAGAACACTGTTCGGTGAAGTAGATAAAGATGTTGCAGATAAATTTGTTGCAGCCCAACAGGCGGGATTAACGCCTATTGTTTGTGTTGGAGAAAATCTGGCAGAACGTGAAGCTGGGGAAACACTGACAGTTGTTGGTCGACAATTAGGCGCTATATTAGCTGCTTTATCTGCAGGACAGGTTGATGGTTTTGTTATTGCTTATGAGCCTGTTTGGGCAATAGGCACTGGTAGAACTGCAACACCTGATCAGGCGCAAGAAGTACATAAGTTTATTCGTGATCAACTTGCAGCAATATCAGCTGAATTAGCTGAGAATATTCAGATACTCTATGGTGGGAGTGTTAAAGCTGATAATGCAGAAGCCTTATTTGCAAATCCTGATATCGATGGTGGATTAGTAGGTGGTGCTTCATTACTGGTTGATCAGTTTGTAGCGATTTGTCGTGCAGCAGGTTGATGACTGAATGGATACGATCATACTGATTATTCATGTACTTGCAGCGCTAGCCCTCATCGGGCTAGTGCTATTACAGCAAGGTAAAGGTGCTGAAGCTGGAGCCTCATTTGGAGGTGGTGCTTCACAAACAGTATTCGGTAGTCAGGGTAGTGGTAATTTCCTTACTAAATTGACCACTGTTTTGGCTACAGCATTCTTTGTTACAAGTTTTACTCTCGCAATGCTTGGTAAGCATAGCTCAAGTGTAGTATCTGAGTCTGCAGTACCTCAAATTGAGAAAGTTGAGCAGTCTACTGGTGATGCACCTGTTGTTAATGATGCTGAAGATTCTGCTAATGATGCACCAGGGGTTGACGAAGTGGGGCAAAATGAAGCAAAATCTGCACCCGCTTCAGAAGCTAATGTAAAGCAAGCTAGTCAATCAGTTGTGGAAGAAAATACAACTGTTGATGATCAAGCTGATATACAACTTAATAGTGAAGCTTCTGAAGATATACAACAAGCTACGTCTGTTGAAAGTAGCGCAGATGTAGAGAGTGAAGAAGTAAAGACTGAAAATCAAAATTCATCTGCTGATCAAGAAAGTACAGATCAGTAGGTATTTGATAAAACAATGTAAAGCCGAAGTGGTGAAATTGGTAGACACGCTATCTTGAGGGGGTAGTGGCGTAAGCCGTGCCGGTTCAAGTCCGGCCTTCGGCACCATTTGTTTATTAAGTTGACCGTGTAGATAATGCTGAATATAATCTAAGCGCCTTTTTGATGCGGGGTGGAGCAGTCTGGTAGCTCGTCGGGCTCATAACCCGAAGGTCGTTGGTTCAAATCCAGCCCCCGCTACCACTAGATTAAGAAAAACCCCTTAAATAAGGGGTTTTTTATTAGCTGAATTTTTTCAGTGAATGTTTGTGACAAGGAGTAGCCTTCACTGTAAATGTGATATTCAAGCTACTATTGATTTCAGGAGTGGGCGCTATGCCCACTTTTTGTTTGTAAAAAAATTATTTGGGTTGAGGCCAGTGACTTGTGGCAAGTAAACACCAGACACTTGAACAATTGATTGTGCCCACCGTAGAGGCATTAGGCTTTGTTGTGTGGGGTATTGAGCTTTTTTCTCAAGGGAAGCACTCAAAGCTGCAAGTTTTTATTGATTCTCCAGAGGGAATTAATCTAGACGATTGCGAAAAAGTTAGCCGGCAAATTAGCAGTATTTTAGATGTAGAAGATCCAATTTCTGGCGAATATACACTAGAGGTATCTTCACCAGGTATGGATCGCCCATTATTTACTTTGGCGCATTATGAAGCGTTTAAAGGGCATCAAGTCCAGTTGAAGTTACGCTCACCTTATGAAGGCCGAAGAAAATTCAAAGGCGTTATCACTGGCGTGGAAAATGACGAAGTCGTGGTTCAGGTTGAAGACCATGAATATTTGTTCGCTATCGATCTTATCGAGAAAGCTAACATAATACCTCAGTTTTAAGGGCTCTCTGGGCTTTTGGGCAGGTTAAGTAACAGGCGAGGCGTAGCATGAGCAAAGAAATTTTACTAGTCGTTGACTCAGTATCAAATGAAAAGGGTGTGCCGCCCGATGTTATCTTTGAAGCAATTGAAATTGCTTTGGCAACTGCAACTAAAAAAAGATATGAAGAAGATATCGATGTTCGTGTAGCCATTGATCGTAGAACAGGAAATTACGATACTTTTCGGCGTTGGAAAGTTGTTGCTGATGAAGATTATGAAAATCCTGCTGGACATATAGTCATTGAAGAAGTCGATGAAAAAGACCCTAACCTGCAGATTGGGGATTATTGGGAAGAGCAAATAGAGTCTGTTGAGTTTGGTCGTATTGCCGCTCAAACAGCAAAACAAGTTATTGTTCAAAAAGTTCGTGAAGCAGAACGCGCTCAGGTAGTTGAAGCATATAAAGAAAAGTTAGGCGAACTTGTTAGCGGTACAGTTAAAAAAGTAACGCGCGATAATATTATTGTTGATCTTGGAAATAATGCAGAAGCAGTATTACCTAGAGACCAAATGATTCCACGAGAATCTTTTCGGGTTGGAACGCGGGTAAGAGCACTCCTTTTGGATATTCGTAAAGATGGACGTGGTCCTCAGCTAGTACTTAGCCGAGCCTGCCCGCAAATGTTGATCGAGCTATTTAAGATTGAAGTGCCAGAAATAGCTGAAGAAGTTATTGAAGTTAAAGGCGCTGCTCGAGATCCAGGTTCAAGAGCCAAGATTGCAGTAAAAACCAATGATGGTCGAATTGATCCTGTCGGGGCTTGTGTAGGGATGCGTGGATCTCGTGTACAAGCCGTATCTGGAGAGCTGGGAAATGAGCGAATTGATATTGTCCTCTGGGATGATAATCCTGCCCAGTTAGTTATTAATGCAATGTCCCCTGCTGAAGTAGCTTCAATTGTCGTGGATGAAGATGCCGATACTATGGATATTGCGGTTGCAGAGGATAACCTTGCGCAAGCAATCGGTCGTAATGGTCAAAATGTCAGGCTAGCCAGTGAGCTAACTGGCTGGACACTCAATGTGATGACTGAAGAAGATGCGCTAGCCAAGCAAGCGCGTGAAGTGGATGACATTGTAAATCGCTTCCGTGAGCAGCTTGAAGTTGATGAGGACCTTGCACAGTTGTTAGTTGATGAAGGCTTTACTTCCCTTGAAGAAATAGCCTATGTACCTCTGGAAGAAATGCTGGAAATTGAAGGCTTTGATGAAGGCTTGGTAAATGAGTTGCGTCAGCGAGCCAAAGACAATCTGTTAACACTTGCGATTGCTTCAGAAGAGCAGTTGGAAGAAGCCCAGCCAGCAGATGATCTGCTGACCATGGAGGGGATGGATAAGCACCTGGCATTTTTGTTTGCCAGTAAAGGCATCATAACCATGGAGGACCTAGCAGAGCAGTCAATTGACGACTTGCTTGATATTGAAGGCATTGATGAAGAACGTGCTGGACAACTCATCATGACTGCGCGAGCACCATGGTTCGAAGATGGGCAGCAAGGGTAACCACGGAGAGAGGAGATTTGTTGATGGCAGATGTAACAGTAGAACAACTCGCCCAAGTGGTTGGTGCGCCTGTTGAACGATTACTGCAGCAAATGAAAGATGCGGGCTTACCGCAAACAAAGGCCAACCAGGCTGTTTCTGACTCAGAAAAACAAGTTCTGTTGGCTTATTTAAAGCAAAGTCATGGTGGCTCTGCAGCAGATCCAGGTCGTATAACGCTTAAGCGTAAAACCGTTAGCCAGCTTAAGGTGAGTGGCGGTCAAGGGAAGAGTAAGACGGTTAATGTTGAAGTACGTAAAAAACGTACTTACGTTAAACGCAACGAAGCGGAAGCTGAAAAAGCTGAGAAGAAACGTCAAGCTGAAGAAAAAGCACGTGTGTTAGAGAAGCGTCGTAAGGAAGCTAAGGAAGATGCAAAACGAGTTAAAGACCAGGAAGAGCGGGCACGTATCGAGGCTGAAGCACGTAAGCAGTTAGAAGCTGAGCAGTCTCAAAAAGAAAAGCCAGCCGATAAGGATAAAAGCTCACCTAAACGCAAAGCCCGTGAAAAGAGTCGTTTTGACCGTGACGATGATGGCGATGACCGTCGTAAGAAGCGTCGCTCAGTAGATAAAGGTGATGCAAAGCCTGGGCGTGGTGGAAAAAATACGCGACGTGGGAGATCTGCTCCTCAAAAAACACAATTGCATGGCTTTGAAAAACCAACAAAACCCATTATTCGGGAAGTGAGTATTCCTGAAACGATTACACTGGCTGAATTAGCTCAGAAGATGTCTGTGAAAGCAGCTGAAGTTATTAAAGCCATGTTTAAGCTAGGCACAATGGTGACAATTAACCAAGTCATCGATCAGGAAACAGCCGCAATTCTGGTTGAAGAAATGGGGCATAAAGTCAAACTGATAAAAGCTGATGCGCTTGAAGATAGTTTGGCTGCAGAGCTTAATATCGTTGAAGGTGATCAAGTTTCTCGTGCACCTGTAGTGACTGTTATGGGTCACGTAGACCATGGTAAAACGTCACTACTTGACTATATCCGAAAAGCAAAAGTTCAGGCAGGTGAAGCGGGTGGAATCACTCAGCATATCGGTGCTTATCATGTAAATACTGACCGCGGTATGATCAGCTTTCTGGATACACCAGGTCACGCAGCATTTACAGCGATGCGTGCACGTGGTGCCAAGGTAACTGACATCGTTATTTTGGTGGTGGCTGCGGATGATGGTGTAATGCCTCAGACTGAGGAAGCTATTCAACATGCTAAGGCTGCAGAAGTACCTATTGTTGTAGCGGTTAATAAGATAGATAAACCTGAAGCTGATCCTGACCGAGTTAAAAATGAGTTGGCTCAGCGCGATGTTATTCCAGAAGAATGGGGTGGAGATACCCAGTTTGTTAATGTTTCAGCACATAGTGGTGAAGGTATTGATGAACTACTAGAAGCATTGTTGTTACAGGCTGAACTGCTTGAGTTAAAAGCTGTTCCTGTATCTCCCGCTCGCGGTATTGTGATTGAGTCTTCTTTGGACAAGCGTCGTGGTGCTGTGGCTACAGTCTTAGTACAAAATGGTACGCTTTCTCAAGGTGATAATGTGCTTGTTGGCCAATTCTATGGCCGTGTCCGTGCAATGCTGGACGAAAATGGAAAACCTATTAAAGAAGCTGGTCCATCAATTCCAGTGGAGATCCTTGGGTTGGATGGAACACCTGATGCGGGTGATGAGGTTTTTGCAGTTCAGGATGAGAAGAAAGCACGCGAAATTGCACTATTCCGTCAAGGCAAATACCGTGAAGTGAAACTGGCACGTCAACAAGCTGCTAAGCTTGAGAATGTTTTCGAGAACATGAAACAAGATGAGAAGAAAACACTCAACATTGTTTTAAAAGCGGATGTTCGTGGTTCTCTAGAAGCGTTAACACAAGCTTTGAATGATCTTGGTAATGAAGAAGTTCAAGTAAAAGTGGTTTCAGGTGGTGTTGGTGGTATCACTGAGACTGACGCAAACCTTGCATTAGCTTCCAGTGCAGTCATTTTTGGCTTTAATGTGCGTGCTGATGCTACAGCAAGAAAGATTGTTGAAACCGAAGGCCTCGATTTACGCTACTACAGTGTGATTTACGACATCATTGATGATGTTAAGAAAGCACTCAGTGGTATGTTGAAAGCTGAATTTAGAGAAGAAATTGTGGGCGTGGCTGAAGTTCGTGACGTCTTCAAATCACCTAAATTTGGTCTTATTGCCGGTTGTATGGTGGTTGAGGGCATGGTTTACCGTAATGAGCGTATTCGTGTGCTTCGCGATAACGTGGTTATTTACGAAGGTGAACTTGAGTCTCTGCGCCGTTTCAAAGATGACGTCAATGAAGTACGAAGCAACATGGAATGTGGTATTGGTGTGAAAAACTACAATGACGTACGTGTAGGCGACAAGATTGAGGTTTATAAGTCAATTCAGGTCGAGCGTAGCTTGTAAGTTTGACTGATAAATTAAATTGAATGTGAGAATACATGGCTAAAGAATTTAGTCGAACACAACGTATAGCGGATCAGATTCAAAAAGAATTAGCAGTGCTAATTCAGTTAGAAATCAAAGATCCGCGATTAGGAATGGTGACAGTAAGTAGTGTCGAGGTAAGTCGAGACTTAGCTTATGCGAATATTTATGTCACTTTTTTGGGGAAAGAAGATCAGGTCAGTAATGACGAGCAAGTTGCTGTATTAAATAAAGCAGCTGGCTTTTTAAGGTCAATGCTAGCAAAAAGATTAACTGTTAGAACAACACCTCAACTGCGCTTTTTTTTCGATGAAAGTATTCAGCGTGGCCAATATCTATCAAAGTTGATTGATGACGCTGTCAGTAAAGATCGTAATCACCACGATAAAGATGTTGAGGAAGAGTAAAACGTGGCAAGACGTCGTCGTCAGCGTGGTCGCCCTGTGCATGGTATTCTGGTGCTCGATAAACGCCAGGGTGTTACCTCAAATAAAGTATTGCAGGAAATTAAAAGCATGTTTGGTGCTGCAAAAGCAGGCCATACAGGTAGCCTTGATCCATTAGCAACAGGGGTTTTACCTATTTGCTTTGGTGAGGCAACAAAATTTTCTCAATATCTGCTTGATGCAGATAAAGGTTATCAAGCAGGTGTTCGGTTTGGTATTCGCACAGCGACAGGGGATGCTGAAGGAGAAGTCATTGAGCAGCGTCCAGTTACCTTTTCTGAACAAGAACTGCTGACAACGCTAGAGCAGTTTACAGGTGAAATATCTCAAGTTCCTTCAATGTATTCAGCGATTAAAGTTGATGGTCAGCCACTTTATAAGTTGGCAAGAGAGGGAATTGAGGTTGAGCGAAAAGCTAGAAATATAGTGATTCGTGAATTGTCTTTAACATCATTTTGCCAAGAGACTGCTGAGATACAGGTGGCCTGCAGTAAAGGGACTTATATTCGTACACTTGTAGAAGATATTGGTGAAGCATTAGGCTGTGGTGCCTATGTTACTTCTCTGCGTCGTACATCTGCTGGTCCTTTTACCTTAGATAATGCCTATACTATCGAGCAGTTAGACGAGGTATGCCAGCAAGGTGGGCATGAGGCTTTGGACAAGTTGCTCCAGCCTACAGATATGGCCCTTAAACTATTACCTCAAGTTATTCTTGGTGAAACGACGGCTTATTATCTAATCCAGGGACAACCCGTGTTGGTTCCTCGAGCACCAACGGCTGGTTTTGTAAGGCTTTACCAAGAAGGTGATCAGCCTGTTTTTCTGGGGATAGGTGAGATTTTAGATGATGGTCGTGTTGCTCCACGACGATTGGTTAGAATTTACTCGTAATTACGGGTAGAATGTGCAAGCTTGCTAAGCAGTGTTAGCACTTAATCACTGCTTGGATTGCGAGGATGGCTGTAAATATGCACGGTCATACCTTCAGTTTGCTTAGTCTGGTTGCTTCAAGCTGCTTTGACTACATCAATAAGTGCATATTATTTAGGAGAATTAATTATGGCACTGAGTGCTGAAAAAAAAGCTGAGATCATTAAAAGCTTCCAAACTGTTGAAGGTGATACTGGTTCACCAGAGGTTCAAGTAGCATTGTTGTCTGCTAACATTGAAAGTTTGCAAGGACACTTTAAATCTCATATTCATGATCACCACTCTCGTCGTGGTTTAATTAGAATGGTTAATCAGCGTCGTAAGCTGCTGGACTATCTGAAGCGTAAGGATGTAGGTCGCTACAGTAACCTGATTTCTCGTTTAGGCTTACGTCGCTAATTAGGTTAGCGATGAAGGTTCGCCAGCTAGACTTCATAAATGTCTTAATGCTGGTAATCGGTACACCGCTAAGATCAGTGGTAGGTCTTCCTACCAGTGTTTAGCGGTGTTTTTATTTGTATAAAAAATATACCAATAGGCCTGTTATCTCTCGCATTCAGTTGCCGCCAGTCCAGCGCCTCCTTGAATATATAGACACTGTAAGGTATGGACTAACTCTGTAGAGTTGGTGCTGCTAGCATAAAATCAGTGCAAGATGAATATTTTCAGGCAAGATTATTGAAAGATTTGAAAGAAGGATAACATTGTGAATCCGGTAAGAAAGACTTTTCAGTTCGGTGATCAGACCGTAACACTGGAGACCGGGCGCGTTGCACGGCAGGCTACAGGTGCGGTATTAGTAACTATGGGTGGCGTAACTGTTTTAGTTGCTGCAGTAGGTGCTAAACAAGCAGTGGAAGGCGCTGATTTTTTCCCTTTATCAGTTCATTATCAAGAAAAAACATACGCTGCTGGTCGTATACCTGGAGGCTTTTACAAGCGTGAGGGACGTCCATCAGAAAAAGAAACACTCACATCTCGTTTAATTGACCGCCCAATTCGCCCATTATTTCCCAAGGGCTTCATGAATGAAGTTCAAATCCTCTGTACAGTAGTTTCTACTGATAAAAAGCATGATCCAGATATTGCTGCATTGATTGGTACTTCAGCGGCTTTGGCTATTTCTGGTATTCCTTTTGATGGTCCGATAGGGGCTGCTCGAGTTGGTTTTATTGATGAGCGTGGTTATGTTCTCAACCCTAGCTATGCAGACTTAGAACAGTCTGAATTAGATATGGTGGTTGCAGGTACTAAAAATGCCGTACTTATGGTTGAGTCTGAAGCCGATGAGTTGACAGAAGATGAAATGTTAGGTGCTGTATTATTTGCGCATCAAGAGTACCAAGTTGTTGTTGATGCTATTACAGAATTTGCAGCTGAAGCTGGCAAGCCTCGTTGGGAGTGGGAAGCGCCTGCTATCAATGAAGCATTGATGACGACGGTTGAGAATGCATTTGCATCAGATATACGTGCAGCTTACCAAATTTCAGACAAAATGGAGCGCTATACTCGGCTTGGTCAAATCCGTGAACAGGCAGTCAATGAATTAGCCAATGAGGAAGGGCAGCCCAGTACAGCAGAAGTAAGCAGTCTGTTCAGTAAGCTTGAAAAAAGTATTGTTCGGCAGAATGTTGTGGATGGTAACCCACGTATTGATGGCCGAGATACAAAAACAGTAAGACCTATTCATGTCGAAGTAGGTGTTTTACCTGCAGCGCATGGATCAGCCTTATTTACTCGTGGTGAAACACAAGCGCTTGTGGTATCGACTTTAGGTACAGCACGTGATGCACAGCTAGTTGATCAGCTTGAAGGTGAGCAGCGTGAATCCTTTATGTTGCACTATAACTTCCCTCCATATTCAGTAGGTGAGTGTGGTCGTATAGGTGCGACTGGCCGTAGAGAAATTGGCCATGGTCGTCTGGCGAAGCGTGGTGTTCAGGCTGTACTACCACAAGAAGACTCATTCCCTTACAGCATGAGGGTGGTTTCAGAAATTACTGAATCTAATGGCTCAAGCTCCATGGCTTCTGTTTGTGGTGCTTCTTTAGCATTGATGGATGCTGGAGTACCACTAAGAGCTCCTGTTGCTGGTATCGCAATGGGCTTGGTTAAAGAAGGTGAAAAATTTGCCGTTTTGACGGACATTCTGGGTGATGAAGACCACTTAGGTGATATGGATTTTAAAGTAGCTGGTACCAATGAGGGGGTTACTGCCCTACAAATGGATATCAAAATTCAGGGCATCACTGAAGAAATCATGGAAATTGCCTTGGAGCAAGCGCGTGAAGCTCGTTTGCATATTCTAGGTGAAATGGGCAAAGTCTTAGCTGCATCTCGTCCTGAGCTAGCGGATAATGCTCCTACCATGCAAATGCTGAAGATTGATCCAGATAAAATCCGTGATGTTATTGGTAAAGGTGGAACAACCGTTCGCGCTATTTGCGACGAAACAGGTGCTGCCATCGATATTGATGACAATGGCAATGTTAAAGTGTATGCAGATGATAAAGCTTCTGCTGCTTTAGCTGTTCAGCGTATTGAAGAAATTACTGCAGAAGCTGAGATTGGCCGGGTTTATGACGGTAAAGTACAACGTATTGTTGACTTTGGAGCATTTGTGAATATCCTTCCTGGTAAAGAAGGTTTGGTTCATATATCTCAGATTTCAACGAAACGAATTCAAAAAGTCTCTGACGTTTTGCAGGAAGGCCAACAAGTTAAGGTTGTCGTAACGGATATTGATAATCGTGGCCGCATCAAGCTGAGTATGAAAGATATTGCTCAGGACTAACAGTCAGTGGACAGGATATGTTAAGAAGGGCCGTTAGGCCCTTTTTTTTTTACAGATTTGAACATCGTGATAATGTTGATTTGAAAACAGGGTACTGATTTTATGACTATGGTAAAGAGAAGAACCTTGTTTGGCTTAGTCTATTATTGGGAAGACAAACCTTTTTGATGGAGAAAGTAGCCTTAGCTACTTGTTGGAAAGGAAAAAGTGACTTTTATACCCTTTGATTTTGGGTATAGCTTACAGTAGCCGGATTTGCTAGATACGATTATGGGAACGTGTAAATACCATCAAGACCAGCCCGCCACATGGCAGTGTAAAAAGTGTAACCATTTTTATGGTGACTGTTGTGTGCCCATCCCCGTAGATTCAACACGAAAGATAAAGTGTTCATTGTGTACTGAACCTCTCACTTATCTAGGTGGGACTTATTCAGCAGAGCCTTTCTGGAAGAAAACTCATGATTTTTTTGTATATCCTTTTCAGAGTAATGCGTTAGCTTTTTTAGGAATTATTACTTTAATCCAGACAGGTGTTTATTTTGTTTTTGGTGACGTTACTTCTCTTGGAGGACTTATTTTATACATCGCAGCGATGATTGTTGTGGGAGGAATTCAGATTAACTATTTTTTTACGGTAATTAATTATATTGCTGAAGGTGAAAAGGAAGCTCCACCAGCTGCAATAGCTTTTTCATTAGAAGGCGTATCTTTACTTTTTAAACAAATAGCGTTAATTGTTATCGCAGTAATTTGTGGGGTAGCCGCGTTTAAAACCTCTATTGTCATAGGTATTATTGTTTCTGCTCTGCTTTATCTCTTTATTCCTGCCAGTATTATGATACTAGCGCGAGAGCACTCGCTTGGGGAGGCTATGAACCCCAGCCGTATTATTGAAATTATTAGGGGAATGGGTTGGCCTTATTTACTTCTCTTTGTATTTTTATACATTCTTACAATGGGGCCAAATATTGCGACAGAAATAATGCTGAAATTTGTTAATGAGTTTTTTGTCATTCCAATAGATGCTTTTTTTAGCGCTTATTTTCATTGTGTTTCAGTTGCAATTTTGGGGTATTGTATATATCAATATCAAGTAGCCTTTGGTTTTGTCAGTGAGCAAGATGAAACAAAAGCACTCAATGAAGTTGACTATGAAACGAAACTAGCGCTCTGTGAATCAGAAATTTTTATGAAGGAAGGTAGGCGTGAGCAGGCTGGAGAAGTTATTCGCAATGCAGTTAACAAATACCAGAAAAGTCTTGAGTTGAATAGGCGGTATCATCACTACTTAAAAACATTTGGTCAAAATGAGTTACTGACACGGCATAGCCTTCATTTTATTAATTTATTACTTGAGCAAAATATGGACCGTGAAGCTGCTCAGGTTTATATGACATGTAAAGAAAAAAAAGTGGCGCTGACATTCAAGGTTGCTGAAATGTGTCATCGTTTAGGGGCTGCTCTTGCAAATAGCCATCGCTATAAAGAAGCTATCTTTTTACTGAAAAATCTCCATAAGCTTTTTCCACAATATCGTGGTATTCCTGATGCTTACTTCGTTATGGCAAAAGCATTTTCTGAGGGGTTACATCAAGACGAACAAGCAATGAAGCTATTAAACTTTATTATTCAAAAGTACCCCAATGCGATGGTGACAAAGGAAGTAAAAGATTATCAAAATGTAATACAGGGTATGAAGAAATCATAAACTAGCTGGGTTGAATAAGATTATCCTCAGCGAAGCTGAGGATAATAGTAAGACAACTGAATTGCATACTGGTATTAGTGTTTTTTCAACAGTTTAGCCTGTTGTGAGTCTGGGTAGTGATGTACTAGATAACTGAGGTAGCGCTGGTAACTCGCTTGATCTTTATCTTTTGCACAAGCCTTGGCTACCAAAAATAGAAGGGTGGGTAAGCTTGTATATTTGGCATCGAGTTTTAACAAGCGTTTTAGTAGTATCTCCGCATCAGTCCGATAACCATGTTTTGAAAAATGTTCTGTGAGAAAAGCAAGTACTTTAGGTGAGTTAAGTGATGAAGCATTATTTTGTTGAGAGTATTTTTTGAAAATTTTATGAACGAAGCCCACATGTTGAGGGTTTTTAGCCAATTGAAATATTTTTAATGCTGCTTGATGAAAGTTTTTGTCTGCAGGATTATGACTAGTAATTGCATAATATTTTTCAAGAAGCTGGTGATTTTCAGGGTATTCATTCATAGCGTTCAGACATACCCGCTGTGCAGCATCTAAGTTAAAGTTTGATATATAGTTATCAGCCTGATTAATGGCTCGTATAATAGGCTCATTAGGGTCGTTTTTTTCTATGTAATCAACATCTACTTTAACTAGCCAGTTTTTAGTCAGGTAAAGCAAGCCAAAGCCGCTGATTAAACCGCCAATATGTGCCCAGTAATTAATATGGTCAAAAGTAAAAAATGCACCATAAAGTTCTTTCCCTAACCAAATTGGGAAAATGGCAATGGCTGGTGCGCGAAAGTAATTGAAATAGAAACCTATCCAATAAAAGAATTTTATTTTTCGTAGTCCATAAAGTGCTAAATACATTCCCATTAAGCCAGCAATAGCACCTGATGCACCAATTCCAGGTATAAAGCTTTGTGGTTCGAGGACGACGAAAAGAGCATTTGCCGCTAAGCCTGTGATTAAATACAGAACAGTAAAGATAATTCTGCCAATGGCAATTTCCAATGAAAAACCAAAGATAAAGAGAAAAATCATGTTTCCCAGCAAGTGATCCCCACTGCCATGTAAAAACATGGATCCGAAGTAGCCACTAGCTGTAGGCTTCGCGGGGATAATCCCGAATCGGATAGAGCTAACTTCATCCCGCTGATCTGTAGCTACTTTTCTCGATTGGAGCCACTGTTCTTTATCTTCATCGTCTTTAATTTTTTCTTTAAGAAACTGGTCAAAACCAACACTGATTAGTATTTGATTAGCTACGAATCTATTGTAACCCGCTTTATCAAGACGATAAATTTCATTGTATAGCTCATATTCTTTATCTATGTACTGGTAATAGAGCGGCTTTTCTTTTTCATATAAGCCACTGTTTATATAGTAGGTGACGGCATGGTCAATTTTTTGCTCGTCATTACCTTGGTAGCCCCAATAAATAATACAGTTAATAATGATGAGTAAGAGTGTTAAGATTGGTGGTTTAGACCAGTCTAATTTTTGTTCTGCTGGAACGATTAACATTGTAAATCCATACTCTTATGTAATGAATATTAAAGTATGTTCGACTCAATATTGAATGTATATAAATGTCGTTACTGATTATAATGCAGGCTTTATGTATCTGACAGAAGAAATTGGAAATCAACAAGTTAGACTGATACTGTCAACTATTTTGCTTACTCTGATCTGGATCATGAATGGTTTTGCTGATTTGCAAGTTACTGTGATCCGCTTTGATCTAGGGAGTACAGTTAATCACTTTTAAGAAGACCTTTCATATGAGTGTGTCCTGAGAAACAAAGTTAGTAATCAATAACGTATAGTTAAAAAAAAAAACGGGTTGAGGGACATCATACTCGGGCATTCAGGCTTTAAAAGCACAAATGGCGGCAACTATCCGGATATAAGGCGCTTTACAAACATCGGTTGTAATAGAGCTGGTATATAACTCATTGTATTGAGCTGTCCTTGTCGTTATTGGTTTAATCTTAAGTTTGAATGCAATGTGCTGTTTATATTCTTTACTTTTCCTTTAACCATAAAATGGTGCAAATTTCTAATCATAATTCAATAAAAAATTATTATTTCTAAAGGAAATAAATAGTTTAATTTAACTGTCATATACGTAAAAATACAAAGTGACTTAATTCATAAAAAGAACAATAGTTCATAAGTATAGGTTATTTTGCTGATCAGTTTATATTAATGTAAATAATGAACTTTGCTCAAATTCGTCAAAATTTCCGCATATCAATGAAAAACACTATTGTAATGAGATTGCTGTCACAGAATGAGTGGCGTTTTTGTCACGAAAGTGTGAATTCTAGTCGTAGTAAGTTATAAAAGTGACAATTTTGTCAACACGCTCTAAATCCGTATGATCCCTGTTCAAATAATAGGCGCAAGTAAATATTTTCAGCAAAACGCCTGGCTTAATGGTTGTAAGCCAAACAGGGAAACGTATGAAGACAAGCACTATTTCACGTATATTTTCTATTTTCGTTGGTTTAACCTCCTTTGTTGTAGTATCTCAAGAGATACCATCAGCAATTACCCCTGGCGGCGCAGAGCCTGAATTGAATCAAGGGTTTTCTATACCTGCTATTCAAGAAGAAATTTTTCCAATTCCACCTGCAATAGAAAGACCTCTAGATGTTGATAGTGGACCAAAAATAGTTGTAAAAAATATCAATCTTGTTGGTTTTAATGATCATGACGAAAATGATATTTTTGTTAATGAATTAATAAAAATAGCTACTGAAGAAATTTCCAATTATCAAAGTAACCGAGAAATGGCACAGTTGACTATTGGCCAATTGCAACTTATTGCAGATAAGCTGACATTATATTATCGCTCTCATGGACTGGTACTTGCTCAAGTATATATTCCTGCTCAGGAAGTAAAAAATAATGCTGTGACATTTAATGTACTTGAAGGAAAGTTAGGGAAAGTTTTTGCTAATGATAATACACATTATAGTGATGAGCAGATTTTAAAACCTTTCGATCAACTATTAAATAAGCCTGTTTCTTCTGAAGAAATTGAGGAGGCACTTTTATTATTAAATGATTATCCAGGGTTAACGGTTGGAGGTATGTTTACTACTGGGCAGCAAGTGGGCACTGCAGATTTAAAAGCAATGACACTAGAGGAAAAGTGGTATAGTGGACGTTTATTGTTTGATTCCTCTGGTTCGAAGTATACTGGAAAAGACCGTTATTTGACTGAATTAAATTTTTATAACCTAGCTGGCTTAGTTGATACGTTAAGTCTCCAGTTATTACAAACAGATAGGCCCAGTAACTCATTGTATTGGTCTTTTAAATATGAGTTGCAGGCGTTTAACCCGCGTAATTATGTAGGAATAAGCAGCTCAAAAAATAAATTTGATGTAGGCAGTGAATTACAAGCGCTAGGATTGGAAGGCTACAGTACACAACATGAAGTGTACTGGCGTCATGTATTTAAACGCAGTAGAAACCTAAATATTTATGGACGTTTAGGATTAGCTCTCAAAGAGTCAGAAACAAAAACAAAAACAGATTTTACCTTAGGTACTGATAAACTGACTGTATTAACAGCACAATTGAGCTTTGATCATGTTGATAAAAAGTATGGCGGTATCAATTTAGGTTCAATAAGTTATTCTCAGGGATTTGATAACTTATTAGGTGCTATGGATGAAAAAACATTATCAAGTGATGGAGAGCATTCAAGCCGAAGAAGAAGTAACGGTGATTATGTCGGTGGTAAGTTTTCAAAGTGGAATATTGAATTAGCGCGTGTACAAGCATTGAATGAGGACCAAACATTGACCTTTAATTTTAAAGGCCAATATTCAGATGATTCATTAGTTTCTTTAGAGCAGTTTAGCATGGGCGGACCTAATAGTGTTCGCGCTTACCCCGCATCTGAATTTCTTGTGGATAAAGGCTACTTTACATCTTTGGAATGGAATGTTGGCTTTCCATTTATAGGTGATAACGAAACATATAATGGCAAGCGCTGGAAAGATATGATCAATTTCTCAGTATTTGTTGATCATGCTGTAGGACGGCTTAACGATCCTCTGGATAATGAAGAAGAGAAAAAATCATTATCGGGTGTTGGGGTCGGTATGTATTTTACGGATATTAATGGCCTTGATGGTCGGTTTTATGTTGCGAAGCCTTTTTCAAGTCATGAGGCCAGTAACGATAGAGATTACCAAGTCTTTTTTGAAGTTAGTTATAAATTTTGATGGTTAGGCAAAAGGAATCAAAAAATGATTAATGAAGTTAGAGTAAAACCTTTAGTTGCCTCAATTCGTCAAAGCATGCTAGCGGCAACCCTTGTGGTTCCAACCTTAGTAATGGCTGCTCCACAAAATGGTACTGTCACACATGGAAATGCTACAATCACTCAATCTGGTACAACAACTACGATTAATCAAGTATCAGATAGAGCTGTGATTGATTGGCAGTCGTTTAACGTAAATAAAAATGAAAAAGTACATTTTGATCAACCAGGTATTTCTGCGGCCACATTAAATAGAATTAATGATCAAAATCCTTCGCAGATACATGGACAAATCACTGCTAGTGGGAAAGTCTACCTTGTTAATCCTAATGGTATTATTTTTGGTAAAGATGCGTCAGTAAATGTGGGTGGGTTTGTTGCATCAGGCATGAACGTATCAGATGAGCATGCTGAAAGCTTTTTGAATGATGATAAGCTGATTTTTTCAGGTAATAGTAATAGTAAAATAGAAAATAATGGACTGATTAATGCTTCATCAGGTAGCGTTGCATTAATAGGAAAACAAGTCGTTAATAACGGTACTATTACTGCAAAGCTTAATGCATCATTAATTGGTTCTGATAAAGCCTCACTGGATTTTGATGGTGATGGTCTCATGTCTATTGAAATAGATAGGGAGCTTATCATAAATGATAGTGATTCTAGAAAAGTAATTAATAATGGCGAAATTAACGCGCAATATATCAAACTTTCGGCAGAAGCAACAAATAATGCCATAAATAGCTTAGTCAATAATGACGGTATTATTCAGGCTAAAGCGACTACGATTGAAAATGGTAAGATCACTCTTTCTGGTAAGAAAGTTGTTAACAGCGGAGAGCTTAAAGTCCTTAGTCATATTGGGGCAGAAACAGGTGGAACCATTGAGCTAGCCGGTGATGAAGTTGACTTATCAGGGAAGGTTAATACATTTAAAAGATCCGAGTGGAATAAACAGAAAGCAAATATCAAGGTTGAAGCAAAAGATGTCACCTTGGCAATGTCTGAGTCAACTAAGATTAACGATTTAACAGTTAAAGCAGAAAAGACAAAATTTAACCCATCCCTTAAAAATATAAATGTTAATAACCTTAGGTTAGAGGGTAATGTTACGTTTGCTGAAAATACTGCAGTAACTGCTAGCAGTGTAGATTTAGGTCATGCACAAGTTGTTGGTGATCAGCGTATAACGATTAATGCAAATAATGAGGTTATATTGGGTGATATTAATCAATCAATATCTCCACTTAACGAGTTAACGATTAGTTCAAAATCACTTGCCTTAGCAGGTGATATTTGGACAGATACCTTAGTGTTGAAGAATCAAAATAATATCACGTTAAGTACTGATGCTTTAATTAGTACAAAGAGTGATTTGACACTACCGATTGTACAAGGTGACTACACATTAGCATTAAAAACACCCGGTTATATTTACTTTAAAGATTCTGTCGATGCTGCTAGTTTAAGTCTTGATGCTGATCAGCTTTACCTTGCTGGTGATCTTAGTTTGAATGGTATTTTTGATGTTGAAAATGTAAGCGATATTATTTTTTATAGTAATTCACCCATAAGTATTTCCAACCAGGGTGGGGATATCAGAATCGATAAGTATGATATTGATAACAACAGCAAGCAGTTAAAGCTTTCTGCACCTGGTCACACGATAGCGCTTGGCAAAGTAAGCTTAAACGAACTTGAAATATTTGGAAACACACCCTCTAATTTAATATTGTCTGATAATATTTACACTAGAAAAGCAATTGATTTTAGTAATGTTGGAAAAATTACGTTAGTTGGAAATGTTGAGTTAGAAACAGGTAACTACTGGTCTGAAATAAAGCTAGCCAAGCTGGTAACTGGAGATCACAATCTCAAGATACAAAGTCGTGCTGGAAACGTTCTATTACAGGATGTTGATATTGAAGGTGTGCTTGATGCTGATACACAAGCGAGACTTCAGTTAAAAGGGGATATTCGTGCTAATAAAGGAATTAACTTAGCTGCAGACTATGACCTTACTCTACAAAATGATGTGTCAATGGTATCAGACCGTGGAGATATTATTGTTAATAACAATGTTACTGGAGATTACGCATTAGACCTATTAGCTAAAGAGGCTTACTTGAAAAGGTTAGATGTAGGGTCACTTGCAATGAAAGACGGTAACTACCTTTCGGTTGAAGGTAATATTATCGCTGATAGAGATATTGTACTTAATAATATTAATAAGATTAGTCTTTCTAGCTCTCCTAAGGTTTACTCTGCATCAGGATCAATTGATCTTCGTGGCTCTCATCTAATTAATGCAAAAACGTTAGACTTAAATGCAAGGAATATCAAACTTGGCCAAATTGGTAACCAAGGAGATCGCTTTAATACTGTTAAATTAACAAATGCAGATGAGGTAGTCTTAGCTGGGGATATCTATGTTTATAATGCAATTGATTTTAATCATATTGGAAAGTTATCCCTTGAAACTGATACTACAATTAATGTTGATAGATGGCACTCATCATTAGACTTAACCCATACCGAAGTCAGAGGTATAGGAGATCTTTCTTTTAACCTTAACCAAGGTAATCTTTCAACTGGATTGATTAATCTTGATGGTGATTTTACTTCTAATAATGTTTATTTAACGGATATTAATAGTGATATAACGTCAAATAGTGGAAAAATACAATTAAATAGCGATTTTGTGTATTTGAATCAAGATGCAGTGATCAGTGCTCATGAAGGTATTGACTTATCCTCAGTTGATAGTGTTTATGGACAACGTAATTTATCTCTTATAAGTCGTCATGGAGATATCAAGCTTTCTAGCATTGGAGCTAATACCAGTATTGGTGATTTAAATATTTCTGCAAAAGATGTATTTCTTAATGATTCGGTGAATGCTAAGAATGTTATATTTAACAATACAGACCGTATTCACATCCAAAATGATCTTCAGTTGAAGGATTTAAGCAGTGGTTTAAATTTAGCTGATACTATAATTTCGGGTAACTATCAATTAGATATTTCTGGCAATGGAGATATCCATTTCGGTTCCGTCAATTTAGGTGCAGGAAAACTGACAGTTAGTACTGTTGGAGATATTTCACTCGTTGATGATATAACGGCTGATAATGGCATTTACTTCAAAGGGCATGGCTCTGTTACCTTGATGGATGATATTGTTATAAATAGTAAACGGTCTAATTTAGATTTATCAACGAACACATTATCTGGTAATTATGGGTTAACACTAAATGCAGAAAATATAACACTAGGTAAACTGGATACTTCTAACCCACTTAAAACATTGACGATCAACCGTGCTCAAAATGTAATACTCAATGATGATATTGTTGTCTCAGAGAGAGTTGATTTAACAGGCAATGGCCGAATATCGCTAGATCAACCAATTAAAATTCATGCATTGCAAGGTGATGTGCAATTAGAAAACAGCAAGTTGTATGGCTCTGAGTTAAATATTGATGCTAAAAATATTACATTAGGCTCACTGGAAGTAGATAAATTAGGTCTGAAGGCACAATCTTTAACCCTCACAGATAACATCATTACACAGTCGGCTTTTACTACAGAAGGTATTGATACAGTTGAGCTCATTGGACATTCTGTTATTGATACTCACCTTGGTCATGGCGTTGTCAATTTACAAGATAGCGTGGTGAAAGGAGATAGCCTTTTTATTAGGTCTGGACAAGGTAATGTGTTGTTAGGAAATATGGCAATCAATGAACTTGCTGTAGACAATATGGGATTATTATCTACAGTCGGCAATATTTATGCTGAAAATGGTGTTTATTTCGAAGGTGTTGGAAACTGGCATCTTGCTAGCGATACAAATATTAATGTTAAAAATGGTTCGATATTTGTTGATGATAAAAAGATATCAGGCAGTTATGGTTTAAACTTGTCGGCTGACCGAGGCGATATTTATTTAGCTGATGCTGATGTGGCCAATTTCATGACATCCTCTCGTACTGTTTATTTACAGGGTGATATTGAGGTCGATAATGGCTCGCTAGATTTAACACGTGTAGGCGTTTTGGATATTGACGGTAATCGTTCACTGATAGTAGAAAATGTTATTCCTTCACACACAGCTATTGATCTAAAAAATACCTTTGTCCAAGGTGATGGAAGCTTAGATCTCATTAATGAGAGAGGGGATATTAACCTTGGGCAGCTAAATATTGATGGTCATCTCATTGTTGGAAGTACTCAGGCTCATTCAGGAGACATTAATTTATATGCCAGCCTAACAGCTAACAAGGGATTTGATTTTAGCAATGAAGGCAATATTGTACTGAAGCAGGATGTGCTATTAAGTTCACCTAATTATGAGTTGGATTTATCAAATAAAACACTTGCAGGAAGTTATGCGTTAAACATAAATGCAAATACTGTAAGATTGGGGAAATTTTCTAAAAATTCTCTTATTAATACATTAACGATAAATAATGCAGGTTCAGTTGATATTTACCATGATATTACAACTCAACGCGGTATATATTTTAATAATGATAAACTGATTAACCTGTATCATGATACCCTCCTAAATTCTCCTGGTGGGCAAGTGTTAATCAATAAGTCTGCAATAAATGGTAATGTCACATTAACAGGCAATACTGTTTCGTTAGAAAATGCCTCAGCACATATGTTTAATGTAAAAGCACAAAAACTAAATTTGGCCGGAAATATTAATACTTATGGTGACTTAAATGCTGTAGGTACTGATCTGATTGCTTTGCAAGATAATGTTTTTGTGTCAACCCAGCGTGGTGCTGTTAACTTTTCTAATACTCAGGTTAAGGGTAATGGCTTAACAATAAATGCCCATGGGGGCGATGTAAGCTTATCTGATGTTTCTGTAAATGATCTTACAGTTTTGAATACTGGATCATTAATCACGGATGGAAAAATACAAGCATTTAATGATGTACGTTTTAATGGTTCAGGGTTGTGGCAGCTAGCTAATGATACGTCAGTTGTTTCTAGTGCTGGCAATATTTTAGCTGTGGATAAATATGTGCGCGGTAATTATGCATTATCACTTACGGCACCTAATGGCATGATCAACTTAACATCTGCCCATATTGGTTCACTTGGTATTACTGCTCCACGAGTCGAGTTAGAAGGCGATATAAGTGTTAAACAAGGTGGCTTGGATTTTAGTCACGTTGGCACGTTAGCTATCGCTAAGCATGTTAGTTTGCAGACGCAACAGAGTGCAGGAAACATTAACTTGTCTCAAACACTGGTTGAGGGTGCGGGTAACCTGGCACTATACAGTGGTTTTGGAAAGACAATCCTTGGACGGGTGTCAATTGATGGTCGGTTAATTTCTGAAAATCAACGTGGTGTAGATATTTTTCAACCAGTATCAGCAAAAAGAGGTATTAGTCTAGAAAAAACACCCACAGTTTACCTGCATAGCAATGGAGTTTTTTATAGTGATCAAGGAGGTATCCTACTACCTAACGTTGTTGGCAATGGTTATAGCTTTTTAGCAAAAGCGGCAGGGAATGTTAATGCTCGTTCGCTTACGGCGGCAAATGTGAATATTCGCAGTGGTAAGAGGGCGGTGTTTGGAAATGTGAGTACCAACTTTTTAAATATACTGGCACAGCAAGATATTAACCTAGATGGAAATGTTAACGCGCAGAATGCATCCATCATAAGTAAAAAGGGACAGGTTAATATGTTTAGCAACCGCACATTGAATACTGTAGGAAACGCAGTGCTCAATGGCTATTCTGGTGTAAATATTTCACATATTAAAGCTGATGATGTTCGTATCACTTCTAAGATAGGCAATATTCATACGTTACCCACATCAAATAAGCACAATATTATTGCACGTAGGGCCGAATTAAATACACGCGGTGAAATTGGCAGTAACTATCAGCCGGTTAACTTACTCGTGAGCAAAGACTTGTTAATTTATAACGCCCGTAAGGCGGTATTGACGGGATTATTCAATAAACCAACGTTAGTAAATACGTCTGAAACGACAACGGTTATGTTGCCTAAAGTCTCTAAGGATGCGGCTAAAACAGCGCTAATAACGCTTGAGGATACACGTTATTTTGATAGTAGTATCTTTCTTGATGGGGTAACACTATTTAGTTATAGCGATGAAGATCTGCTTCAAGTGGAAAGATTGGAGTCAATGACTACTATGAAGGAATAAATAGTATGATGTTGTAAGCAGATGAACACGAACAACGCGTTTTATAAACATATTGTACCGCTCAGCATGGAAGACCATGCTGAGTATAAAATTCTCGAAAATGCTAACTATAAATTCGCTGCTGATATCAGCGCTGTTTATTTAACTTCCACAGAGTTTAGTCAGGCTTCAAAAGTTTTTCCTATAGTCTTTGTTGAACAAGATGATCAAATTCAACCTGCGGCAGTACTTGGGTTAGAAAAACATCATAATGTATTTGTGACTGACAGAGGAAGTTGGACAGCTAAATATATTCCTGCCTATATAAGACGATATCCGTTCATACTGGCCGAAGTTCAACAGCCTGAACAAGACTGGATTGTCTGCATTGATGAACAATCATCCGTATTAAATAAAGCACAAGGCATTGATCTGTTTCATTTAGGCAGTGTGAGCGAGTATACAAAAAATAAAATTAATTTTTTAAAGACTTTTCAACAAGCAAGTGAGGACACAAATACCTTTTGTAAGCATATAAAAGCGCTTAATTTATTGGAGCCTATGAATGCTCAAATAAAAATGAATAAAGGAGATGATTTATCCGTCACAGGTTTTATGGTGATTAGTAAGGCACAATTGCAAAAACTAACAGAAAAACAGTTGAAGGAACTTATTACAAACGATTATATGATGCACCTTTATGAACACCTATCGTCATTAACTAATTTTTCGGTACTTGTGGATAAAATCGCAGCACAAAGGATTATCGAGGGGCAAAGCAATCATGAGTGAATTGGATGTCAGTTATTTTCAGCAAGTTGCGACAGCTCAATTACCTGAAGATGCTCCATCTGGGTCTGATGCTCGCTATGCTTCCACGTATGAAACGCTAGAAGCTGAATTTGCCAAGCTTACAGCGCTTACTGACCAAGGCTCTGTCACCTGGAAAAAGGTTGTTGCTCAAGCAGAGGAGCACTTACAGCAGCAGTCAAAAGATATTTTAGTCGCTTGTTATCTCTGTCGTGCACTCTATGAAATGTTTGGCTTTGAAGGGTTGTATGCAGGCTTTCAAATGTTAAACAGCTTTGTTGAGCATTGTTGGGATATTATTTTTCCACCAAAAAAACGGATAAGAGCGCGAGCAAGCGCTTTGGAATGGTTGCTTGAAGACCTCCACGAAATGGTTGGAAACTATAAGCCTGTGCAGGAAGACCTTGTAATGTTATCTAAGGCGACTGAGGCAGTAAAAGCTTTGGAGCAGCAAGTTAATGACATTATGGGGAATCATGCCCCCGCACTAGGTCCTTTCCGTCGCTTGCTGGTAGGCTTTATTGAAGATATAGAACTATCAATGCCTCCTCCTGCTGAGCCTGCAAATCAACAACCTGAAAGTAGCAAGCCACAAGAATCAGAGGCTTCACAAAGTAGGTCATCAACAGAACAAGTAAAAGCACAAGAAGAGAAAAGAACAACTAGCATAGAGCCACAAGCACAAAAAACAGAAACTAAAGCTGTTTCGAGTTCGATTAAAACAGACATTAAACCTTTAGAAGGTGATCTAACAGATGACCGAGAGTGCAACAAGGCTTTGCGAACCTGTCAGGATTATTTGAGACAAATTGCTGCTTATAAACGTGAGCAGCAATTAAATGATGCATTTGCCTATGAAATTAATCGATATGCGACATGGTTAAATGTTTTTCAGCTACCTCGTCATCAACAAGGTAAAACAGATTTAAGACCGATTCCAAAAGACAAGCGATTAGCCTATGAAAATCTTATGGCTAATGGTCAATATCAGCAGCTTGTTGATGAGGTTGAAAATAGTATTTCAAAAGCCCCTTTTTGGTTAGATGGCCATCGTTTAGTGGCTGAAGCATTACTCCAGTTGGGTTTACAAGAAGCCTATGAGGCTGTAATTACACAGACAGCTGGTTTTTTACGAAAGTTTCCAGAGTTACTCGAACTGACATTTTTTGACCAGTCACCTTTTGCTGATGAGGAAACAAAAGACTGGGTTAAGTCTACTGTGTTAGCAAGCAGCAATCAGTCATCTTCAAGTCACTTACAAGATGTGAACCAACCATGGGTAGAAGTATGTAAAGAGGCAAAAGCATTAGCGAGCAAAAAACAATTACAGGAAGCGCTGTGCCTTTTTAGACAAGGATTACGATCAGCATCGTTAAGAGAATCTATGTACTGGAAATTACAACAAGCACAGTTTTGCTTTGATGTAAAAAAGTATGAGTTGGCTTGTCCTATTCTGGAAGAAATGGATCGCTATTTGGTAGCACATCATTTAGATCAGTGGGAACCTGAATTATGTATTCAGGTGCTATCACTTTTATTACGAAGTTATAAACGACTACCCAATAAAAAAGTGGCACCTGAAACTATAGAAAGTTTGCATGCAAGGCTATGTTGTTTTGATGTTGCCGCAGCACTTGAGTTATAACGTTTATTGAACAGAGGGATAGAAAATGGCAAAAGAAGGTTCTGTAGCGCCTAAAGAACGTATCAATATTTCTTATAAGCCTGAAACAGGTGGTGCACAGGAAGATGTTGAATTACCACTTAAAATGTTAGTGGTCAGTGACTTTACCTTAAGGGAAGATGACCGTTTAATTGAAGAGCGTAAAACAATTAGCGTTGATAAAGACAACTTCAATGAAGTGCTGAAAAAGCAAAGCCTTGCCATTGATATTGCTGTGCCCAATACGCTGTCTAAAAATGAAGATGACGATATGGGGTTATCGTTAAAATTTGAAAATATTCGTGACTTTGAACCTGAAAGTATTGTTAAACAGGTACCTGAACTGAATCAGTTACTGGAATTAAGAAATGCTTTGGTAGCACTTAAAGGCCCATTGGGTAACGCTCCTGCGTTTAGAAAAGCCATTCAAAATGTATTGAATGATGCTGAATCAAGAGAGAAGCTACTGCAAGAACTAGGGTTAGATAAAGAAAATTCTGGCGAATAATCCTTAAAGTATTTAAGTAGGAGAGCGTTATGTCTGATTCACCAGAAATGAATCAACAACCAAATGAGCAGGCTACTGAAAGCAGTTCACTCTTAGATGAAATCGTTCAGCAAACAAAAATAGCACCTCAGGAAGAGGGTTATGATGTTGCGAAAAAGGGCGTAACGGCTTTTATTGCTGAATTACTGAAGCCTCAGAATCAAGAAGAGCGTATCAATAAAAGCCTTGTTGACAAAATGATTGCTGAAATTGATGGGCGTATTAGTAAACAAGTTGACCAGGTTTTACATAACAAAACATTTCAGCAGCTGGAATCAACTTGGCGTGGTTTAAAAGTACTTGTTGATCGGACAGACTTTCGGGAAAATGTTAAAATCGAAATTTTAAATGCATCAAAGCAAGATCTATATGAAGATTTTGAAGATGCTCCTGAAATAACCAAGTCCGGCCTTTATAAAACAGTATATACCGCAGAATACGGTCAGTTTGGTGGACAGCCTTTTGGTGCCATTATTGGCGATTATGACTTCTCTCCAGCTGCAGCTGATGTGAAATTATTACAGAATGTTGCTAGTGTTTCTGCAATGTCCCATGCTCCATTTATAAGCTCAGCAGGGCCAAAATTCTTTGGCTTAGACTCATTCGAAGGGTTACCAAACCTAAAAGACCTGAAAGCGATTTTTGAAGGCCCTCAGTATGCGAAGTGGCATAGTTTCCGACAATCAGAAGACTCTCGCTACGTTGGTTTAACCATGCCTCGTTTCTTGCTGCGTCAGCCTTATGACCCAGAAGAAAATCCGGTTCGTGCATTTGAATATCGAGAAGATGTGTCTTCCAGCCATGAAGATTATTTATGGGGAAATACAGCGTTTACATTTGCTACTCGATTGACAGACAGCTTCGCAAAATACCGCTGGTGTCCAAATATTATTGGACCACAAAGCGGTGGTGCGGTAGAAGATCTTCCTGTTCATTTATTTGACTCGATGGGTGATGTGGAAATGAAAATTCCCACAGAAATCCTTGTTTCTGACCGGAGAGAATATGAGTTATCAGATGAAGGCTTCATTCCATTAACAATGCGTAAAGGAAGTGATAATGCAGCCTTTTTCTCTGCAAACTCAGTTCAAAAACCGAAGAAATTTTCTAATAATCCTGAAGGTAAAGCGGCTGAAGTAAATTATAAGCTAGGCACACAACTGCCTTATATGTTTATTATTAACCGACTAGCGCATTATTTAAAAGTTCTCCAGCGTGAGCATATTGGTAGCTGGAAAGAACGCTCAGACCTTGAGCGGGAACTCAATACGTGGATCAGACAGTATATTGCTGACCAGGAAAATCCTTCTCCAGAGGTTCGTAGCCGTCGTCCACTACGAGCAGCAAAAGTTATTGTCTCTGATGTAGAGGGTGAACCAGGCTGGTATCGCGTCAACTTATCTGTACGTCCTCATTTTAAATATATGGGGGCTGATTTTACGTTATCACTCGTAGGTAAGCTTGATAAATCGTAAGGTTCAGTGAGTTTGCTCAATTAAGTTTTTCGGTGTTGTTTTGTGCTGTGTTCATAGGAAGGGTTGATACCCTTCGCTATGAGCGTAGTAATACTAACAAGTTAACCCTCTTTTATGAGTCTATCACTAACCCGTAATATCCTTTTTTTTAAAAGTTAGATTACTTATCAAAAGGTTTAACTCCAATTGGTTTAATAAAGAGAACGCATGATTGCAGAGCGTTGTTTATTTGAAAGAATCATCAATGCAGAAACGGTTAATCAAAGAACACTCGCATTTGATGAACATAAACTTCAAAAATCGATTCTTTCCCACGTACAAGATATGTTAAATGTGCGTCAGGGAAGTGTGATGGCTTTACCTGATTATGGCATGCCAGACTTTAATGATTTAGTGTCACAATTTCCTGATGCCATTATTCAAATAAAACAAGCTATTAAAGAATACCTGAGTTTATATGAGCCTAGGTTATCTACGATACGTGTTGAGCATTATGAAGATGCAGAAAATCCATTAGTGCTTAAGTTTGGTATTACTGCAGAAGTTGTAACAGAAAATCAACGTTCACGCATTTCATTTGAAACTGAGTTAGCAGGTTCTGGTCAAGCACGGGTAAAAGGTTGATAAGGGGATAAGTGCGGTGTCTTTCAATAAGTATTTTCAGGATGAACTTAATGCCGTTCGTGAATTGGGTAAAGAGTTTGCAGAAAAAAACCCAAGACTAGCGCCTTATTTATCAGTTCAGGAACAAGATCCTGATGTTGAGCGTCTAGTTGAAGGTTTTTCATTTCTTACTGGACGACTACGACAAAAACTAGAAGATGAACTACCAGAATTATCTCATTCGGTAATGAGTCTGCTCTGGCCAAACTATTTAAAACCTGTGCCTTCGATGAGTATTTTGGAGTTTACCATACAAGGTGGCTTGTCAGAAAAGCAAACGATTGAACGTGGTGTTGAAGTTCAATCATTGCCTGTAGATGGCACGCGTTGTAAGTTTCATACATGTTACGATGTGGATATTTATCCTATTACTTTAGATGATCTTGAGTATACCTTACAAGCAACAGGTAGTAGCTTACGATTACACTTTTCTTTACTAAACTTTACAACTTTACAAGATATATCACTGCAAAATCTTCGGCTTTTTTTACATGGCCAATTTAATATTTCACAAACGCTTTATTATTTTTTGAACCGGCATGTTAAAAAAATAATGGTGACTACTTCTGTTGAAGGGGAGTCAATTGATTTATATAGGTTAACACCTAATAATGTTAAGCCAGTTGGCTTTGCTGAGAATGAAAGCTTGCTACCCTATTCTGATAATACTTTTATGGGGTATCGCTATATTCAGGAGTACTTTGCGCTAGCCGAAAAATATTTGTTTGTTGATATTGAAGGTCTGGATAAAATTTATCAAAAAGAAACAATTAAAGATGTTTTGCAAACTGCAGGTGAGTTTAACTTAGTTATTGAGTTTGATCGCCCCATTGAGCGCCAAGATATCCCTAAATTAGAAAATGTTCGTTTGTTTTGCACACCTGTTGTTAATTTATTTGAACATGAAGCCACACCCATTCGAATGGATCAACGCCGTACTGAATATCGGGTTTTACCTGCAGGTGAAAGTCCTTCACACTATGAAATTTACAGTATTGATAATGTAGTAGGGTGGGGTCATGGTGATCAGCTAAAAAGAGCGTATAAACCCTTCGAGTCGTTTGATCACGCAATTTCAATTGGTGGCAGCCAAAAAAATATTTATTACCGTACACGTTTAAAAGACTCTGTTGTTCAACAAGGTGTAGATACTTATTTATCTTTTGTTTCATTTAATGATGAAGATTTAGCACCGCAAGCAGAAACTATTTCTGTTGAGTTAACCTGTAGTAATCGTAATTTGCCGAGTAAGTTATCAATAGGTGATATTAATGTTGAAACAGGGGATACCCCTGAGTATGTGGATTTTAAAAATATAACGAAGGTAACGCAATCATTCACGCCGCCATTAGATAAAGGTTTTCATTGGCGTGTTATATCCAATATGTCGTTGAATTATGTGTCATTAGTCAATACTGAAGCACTAAGAATTATTTTATCAACCTATGATTATCGTAGTTATTATGATCGTCAATATGCCAGAATAAGCAAAAATAGGCTTGAAGGTATTGAAAAAATTGAACATGAAAACATTGATCGTTTATATAAAGGCTTGCCAATACGGGGCATCAAAACACGATTACAGGTAAGAATAAGCAAGTTTGCGAATGAAGGCGAGATGTTCTTATTTGCCTCAGTATTAAATGAGTTTTTTGCTTTATATGTATCACTAAACTCATTCCATATCCTTGAAGTGGTTGGTATTGAAAATGGGGAGATTTATAAGTGGGAGCCTCGCATAGGTCAGCAGCCAGTGCTTTAATGTATGATTTGCTGGTCAACAGCAGGCAATATAGCTTTTATCAAGCAGTTCATTTACTCACATCATACTATATTCCTGTATCGGCTAAGTTTGATGACCAGCCAATTAACATGCGTTATCGGGCAAATGCCTCGCTTGCATTTCCTCCGAGCGACATTGCTTCGCTTGAAATAAGGCAGTTAGAAGCAAGGCAAGATTACTTGCTGACAGTTAATTTTATGGGACTGTATGGACCTGCGTCTCCATTACCTGCTTTTTATACGGAACGAATTGTACAAAATGATCCAGAAAATCACCCAATCCGTGATTTTATGGATGTATTTAACCACCGTTATATCGAGTTACTGTATCACGGTTGGAAAAAATATCGATACTACCTTAACTATCAAGAAGAAGCGTTAGATGAATTCTCTCAGCACATGTTTTCGCTGATAGGGTTGGGTGAACTTAATCTTAGAAAAAGTACTCACTTACATTGGCATCGGCTGCTGCCTTATTTAGGCTTGTTAAGTATGCGTATTCATTCTGCTGGAGTATTGGCAGGAATTATGCGGCATTATTTTCAACATAAAGCCATTTCAATTCAGCAATGTATGTTGCGTGTGGTACCGATCCCAGAGGAACAGCGAAACCGACTTGGGGCGGCAAACTGTGAAATGGGCATTAATTTGGTATTAGGTGCTTCTGTAAGAGATCGTTCTGGTAAGTTTAGAGTTGTTATTGATGACTTGGATTTTTCACGCTTTGAACGGTTCCTTCCTACTGGAGATGATTATCGTCCGTTACATGAGTTAATTAAATTTATTCAACGTGATCAACTTGAATATGACATCAAGTTGGGTCTTAGGCCTTATGAAGCCCCTAAACTGGAGTTGAAGCAAACTAGTCGTTGCCAGTTAGGTTGGACAACATGGCTGGGTGAACACCAGTCCTTAAAAAATCATCATGAAGTGGTATTGCCAAGTTATCACTGGTTTTCTGCGGATCAACAGCAACAGGATATCGTGACACATGAAGCTTGATCTTAATATACTTATTTCCCATCTAAACCCAGAAAGCCGAACAGCACTAGAATCTGCTGCCAGTCGTTGTGTAGCGAGGCAAGGCTTTGAAATAACAGTAGAAGATGTTTTATTAGAACTTCTAGCTGTTGAAGAGGGTGAAGTTCAAAAAGTGTTGAAGCACTATGAAATTGAGAGTAGTCGGCTAGAAAAAGCATTGCAGCATGAGCAGGATATGCGAGGAGGGCATAATGGCCGACCAGTATTTTCTCAGTTTTTACAGGACTGGTTGCAGGAAGCATTTTTATTAGCAACTGTTGAGTTAAAAATGGATTTTATCTCTCCAGGCATTTTGTTATGTACGGTCCTTGATAATGAGTTACGCTTTTCACGATTGGCTTATTATAAAGTGCTCAATACGATTCCAACGGATGAGTTAAAGCAGTTATTACAAGGTGCAGATGAAGAAAATAAATCGCCTGTTACCAAGCCTTTATCGTCAGCAGACGATCAGCAATCTTTTTTAGAAAAATACACAATTAATTTTACAGAGCTTGCTAAGCAGGGAAAAATTGATCCGGTTTTCTGTCGAGAAAACGAAATACGACAGATGGTTGATGTGTTATCTCGCCGGAGAAAAAATAATCCCATCACTGTCGGTGAACCAGGTGTTGGTAAATCTGCCGTAGTTGAAGGACTGGCATTAAAAATAGTGGAAGGGGATGTTCCCACTATTTTAAAAGATGTCACGTTGTTAGGTCTGGATATGGGCTTACTGCAAGCAGGGGCCAGCGTAAAGGGAGAGTTTGAAAAACGTTTAAAAGGCGTTATTGAAGCTATCCAAGCATCAGTAAAACCCATTATTTTGTTTATAGATGAAGCGCATACATTAATTGGTGCGGGTAATCAAGCAGGTGGAGGTGATGCAGCCAATTTATTGAAACCTGCGTTGGCACGAGGTGAGTTGCGCACGATCGCAGCAACAACCTGGTCAGAATATAAAAAGTATTTTGAAAAAGACCCTGCTTTAGCTCGACGCTTTCAATTAGTGAAGCTGGATGAGCCTAATGCGGATCAAGCAGCAATTATTTTACGTGGTTTAAAAGGGATTTATGAGAAAAATCATGGTGTTTATATCCGTGATGATGCGGTAGTTGCTGCGGCACAATTATCCGAGCGTTATATTTCGGGTCGCCAACTGCCTGATAAAGCGATTGATGTGATCGATACAGCCTGTGCTCGGGTAAAAGTGAGTATGGCTGCAAAACCTGCTCAGGTAGAGGATCTGCTATTTAAACAAGCCTGCTTACAACGTGAATTTGCAGGTTTAGAGCGAGATAAAAAGCTTGGTGTTAAATATGACTGTGAGCGTCATCAAGAGCTACAAGCGTTATTGGAGGAAGTTGCTGAGTCGTTGACTGTTGTTGAGCAACAATGGCAGGAACAACAACAACAGGTTACAGAGATTCTTGAATTAAGGCAAAAGCTACGGGAAATTCAGCATCATCCTGAAGGCTTGCCAATAGAAGATCAAGCATTACAAGCGAGTCAAAGTGAGATTAGCAATGAAGATGGCGATGAAGAAGATGTGCCATTAACAATAGAAGACGCAGTAGCAGAGCCGAGTGAAGATGTTAGCCAACTGTTATTGGCGCTTGAAGAGGCCGAGCAAAAGTTGGAGGTTATGCAGGAAGAGCATGTTTTAGTCAGCTTTGAGGTAGATCCTGAAGTTATCGCACAAGTAATTTCTGCTTGGACAGGTATTCCTGCCTCTAAAATGTTGGCGACAGCCGTTCAGGGAGGGGTTGATTTCGTCTCTGAAATGACAACTCGGGTTAAAGGTCAGGATCATGCTATTGCTGAGATTGATAAAGCACTTAAAGCGGCTAAGGTTGGCTTGAATAACCCTGATACGCCAATGGGAGTATTTTTATTGGCTGGTCCTAGTGGGGTTGGTAAAACAGAAACAGCACTTAATGTGGCTGACCTTTGTTTTGGTGGTGAACGTTTCATGACAACCATCAATATGTCTGAGTTTCAAGAAAAACATACCGTATCGCGTTTGGTCGGTTCACCTCCTGGGTATGTGGGATATGGTGAAGGAGGTGTACTTACAGAAGCCGTTCGTCAGCGACCTTACTCTGTTGTGTTATTAGACGAAGTGGAAAAAGCTGATTTGGAAGTGATGAATTTATTTTATCAGGTGTTTGATAAAGGCACGCTATCTGATGGTGAAGGACGGGAAATCGACTTTAAAAATACCTTGGTATTTATGACGAGTAATTTAGCATCAGATATTATTTGTGACCTATGTCAGGATGGAAAATACCCTACTCAGGATGAATTAGCTAAAGCAATACGCCCAGTGCTGAGTGCTCATTTTAAACCCGCATTACTTGCCAGAATGAAAATAGTGCCTTTCTTTCCAATTGCAAGTGATGTAATGGCTGAATTAGTTGAGTTGAAATTAAATAAACTTAATAAACGCTTAGTACAACAGCAAAAACTGGCCTTAAGTTATGATCCTGAGTTATTAGCGCAAATGGCCGCAAGATGTACTGAAGTTGAAGCAGGAGCACGAAACATTGATCAGTTGATTAATGGTGGGTTATTGCCAAAAATATCTGATTGTATTTTACGTCTTGGTTCTGATCAGCATGCTTACACTAAATTGCATGTGAGTTTGGATCAGGAACTTGCTTTTGTGGTAACACCTGCGTAGTAGGAAAAGGATGTCAGCCATTTCAGTTGAAGAGCTTTTGGCAACCAGTGTTGCCTTAGCTTCTGAGCGAGATATTGATCGCCTGGCTCAGCAAATTGTTTCGCTGGGTTGTAAGCTTTGTATGGCTGATGGAGGGGCGTTATATACGCTGGACATCACCAAGTCTCGTCTGGAACCCAAAGCCGCTATTTGGCGAGGAACGCCAGCTGCTTTTGATTACGCAACAGATGTTCCTTTGCGTGCACACGGACAGTTTAATACACAGAACATATATAGTTATGTCGCTTTTACTGGCCTGCAGACTTATATTGATAGTGCCTATCAGTTTGCTGGGTTTGAGTTGACAGAAATATATCAACGTGACCAGGTTTTAAAATGTAAGACTGAAACACTATTGGTGATGCCACTTCGAGATTGTAACCAGCAAACGTTAGGGGTGCTGGAGCTATTTAAAGTACAAAATGGGCATATTTCTGCCTCCTTTCGGTCGGTTGAAAAAATTGCCCAAGCCTTTTCTCTACAAGCAGCAGTAGCTTTGGATAATGCGATGTTGATGGCAATGAATCGACATTTGATTCAAGTACTTGATGCCTCAAATCGTCAACTTGAAGCAGAAAATAAACAGCTTCGGTTACAACGGAAGTCATCACAGAATTACCAAATTATTGGTGAAAGTGAACCAATGCAGCAAGTTTATGCACTGATGGATAAAGTGCTTAGTTCAAATGTTACTGTGTTATTGCGTGGAGAGACAGGGACCGGTAAGGAAGTTTTTGCGCGAACAATTCATCAGCATAGTGACCGTAATGATAAGCCCTTTGTCACACAAAACTGTGCTGCAGTCCCGGAACAACTGCTGGAAAGTGAGTTATTTGGCTATAAAAAAGGTAGTTTTACAGGTGCTACCAGTGATCGAAAAGGGCTGCTTGATGAAGCTCATCGTGGCACGTTGTTTTTGGATGAAATTGGTGATATGCCACTGAACTTACAAACCAAGCTGCTACGGGTGCTTCAGGAAGGAGAAGTGAAGCCAATAGGTGAAAATAAGGCACATAAAGTCGATGTAAGAATCATAGCGGCTACCCACTGTAATCTGGAAGATAAAATTACCAAAGGAGAGTTTAGAGAGGATTTATACTATCGGTTGAGTGTGTTTCCAATCGTTTTACCCCCTTTGCGTGAACGTAAGGAAGATATTCCAGCACTGATTAATCATTTTATTAAAGGGTATTGCCAAAGCTATGGTCGCAGGGAAATTCAGGTTTCACCTGCCGTAATGGATATACTGATGCGATATGATTTTCCTGGTAATGTGCGACAGCTACAAAATATTATTGAGCGAGCTGTACTGCTTTGTGATAGGGAAACAGTCCTATTACCACAGCATATGCCAGAGCAAATTCTCTTAGAGAATGGTGCTTCCTCAGAAATGCCCGACGAATTAATTGTTTATCCTCAAAATGGGTTGCCTTTGAAAGAGATGGTGCAACATTATGAGAAAAAACTACTCGAATCACATTTAAGAGCAAATAATTGGAACCAGACCCAAACTGCAAAAGTACTGAAAATGCCGAGGCGCACGTTAGTAGAAAAAATACAACGTTATGGAATTAACAATTAAATCTGAAAAAGACTGCCATCCCATTCACTACAAATGTGTGACGCGTATTGCTTCTATTCTATGAAGATATGCTTGAAATATAGTAAGCCGACAAATGGTATTGAGTCGCTTGGGGTATTTCGCACTTTGCTTTACATTTTGTCTTTATAATTCTTATCAAATTAAATTACCTGGTAACAAACTCAATTGTTAACTGGGTCTTCTTTTAATGTAATTTCAGTTCGCAAAATACTTAGTTTGTACAAAGTAATGAATAAAACAAATTAACACTTTGTTTTTGCTGAGCTTGAGTTTACTAATAATTATCTGCAATGGAGTTGCCATGAGTATTGTCGGCATTGATCTTGGCACTACACATTCGCTTATCGCTATTTGGCAAAATGGTAAGACAGATGTTATCCCCAATGCTTTAGGTGAAAAGCTTACACCCTCGGTCGTAGGCCTTGATGATAACGGTGATATAGTCGTTGGTCGTGTGGCGCAAGAGCGTTTGTTTACCCATCCTCTTCATACATTTGAAGTATTTAAGCGATATATGGGAAGCCAACGTGAAATTTGTCTAGGTTCGCAGCAATTCTTGCCTCATGAACTTGCCTCATTTGTCTTACGGGCCTTGAAAGAAGATGCAGAAAACTACACAGGCCAGCATATTTCAGAAGCAGTAATTAGTGTACCCGCTTATTTCAGTGAGCATCAGCGCAGAATGACACGTTTGGCAGGTGAAATAGCAGGGTTGAAGGTTACTCGTTTGGTTAATGAGCCAACTGCAGCGGCACTTGCTTATGGTATTCAGGAACAGTGTGAGCAACGGGTGATTGTACTCGACTTAGGAGGTGGGACTTTCGATGTATCACTACTCGAACTGTTTGAGGGGGTTATAGAAGTTAATGCCAGTGCAGGTGACAATCATTTAGGGGGAGAGGACTTTTTAGGACAGCTAGTACGTTTTTGTTGTGCAAAACAGGCGATTATTTTGGAGTCATTAACGCAAACAGAGCGTACGACACTACGGCAAGCAGTGAAACGTGTGTTACATGAATTAAGTACAAAACAGAAGTCTACTTTGAAAGCTGTGTTAGCATCAGCCTCTATAGAAATGGATATTAAACGATCTGAGTTTGAGCAAGTAGCTGCAAACTTATTGGAACGTTTACGTAAGCCTGTAGAACGGGTACTAAAAGACACAGGTTTCCAGCCAACAGATATTGATCAGTTAATATTAGTTGGTGGGGCTACGCGCATGCCGATGATCAAAATGATGGCGACCAAAATATTTTCACGATTTCCTGTTACTGGTATAGATCCGGATCAGGTTATTGCAATGGGGGCGGCAATACAGGCTGGACTGCTTGTACAAGATAAAGCACTTGAAGAAGTGGTAATGACAGATGTTTGCCCTTACTCATTAGGCGTTGAAGTAGCCGCATCACGTGGTAAATACACAGAGACAGGACTTTATCAGCCAATATTAGAACGAAATTGTATTATTCCAATTTCTCGTGTGGAACGTTTTTATACAACAGCAGACCGACAGTCAAAAGTATGTATTCAGATTTATCAAGGCGAGAGTCGGCGGGTTAAGAATAATATAAAGCTGGGAGAAATTTCTGTTAATGTGCCTACGGCACAAGCAGGTCAAGAAGCAGTTGATGTTCGTTTTACCTATGATGTGAATGGATTGCTTGAAGTTGAAGTGACTGTGCTATCAACAGCAGAAACGTTTTCAACCATTATTGAAAAAAATCCTGGGCAATTTTCACCTGAAGAAATTACGAAGCGACTACAAGCATTAAACCGTTTGAAGATTCATCCTCGCGAACATTTGCCAAATCGTTTTTTACTGGCAAGAGGAGAGCGCCTATTTGAACAGGCTTTAGGTGAAAAGAGAGTATTAATAGGGCAGCTCATTATCGACTTTGAAACGGCTTTAGCGCGTCAGGATCAGCACTATATTGCTGAAGCTTATCATGAAGTAAGTGCATTGTTAGACCACCTGGAAGCAGAAATGTAGTTTTAAGTTAACTAAAAGTGATCGCTATGGACTGTTGGGAACAATTAAGGATTACGCCTACAAGTGATGTGAAGGCTATTAAGAAAGCTTATGCTAAGCAGTTAAAAGCATTTGGTAATTTAGATGACGTGTCTGCATTTCAGGGTTTAAGGGACGCTTATGAACAAGCTTTGTTAAGTGCTAAGCATAATAAGCTAGATGTTGGTGGTTGCCTGCTTCATAAGCATAACGTTGGGATGACTGAAGTAGATCAGGCTCTATACGCAGTTGAAATGATTTATTCTGACTTTTCACAAAGAGTACAGTGTGTCATTTGGGATAACTGGTTATTAAGTATAAAAGGTCTGAACAAAGAAGAGAAAGAAGAGCTTTCTGTACAATTATTACAGTTTTTTTTACATCACCCTTTTGTCCCGCCCTCTATTTTAAAACGCTTAAGTTGTCACTTTGACTGGATAGCGAATCAATGGATTTTTTATCACCAATATCCTGAAAGTTTGGTTGATCGTTTTTTTGGGAGTTTTAAAGATGGTCCTGGATTTTTAACTTATGAAGGATTAAAAGGACTTCCATCAATAAATGCTGATGAGTATTTACAACGTAGGCTTGAGGGGCGTCATGCTTTGATTTGCAATGATATTCGATCAGCAATAGAGCATTTGATGTCTGCATATGCAATCTATGATGAAGATCCTGTACTCTTGAGGTTGCTTGGAAATTCATTTGAGTTAGCTAATTTATTGGAACGTGCTAAAGACTGTTTTTATGCTGGTTATCAGTTAGATAATAATCTTGATTTTTTATTAAGAATTGCAACTATAGAAGTAAAACAAAAAAATTGGAATCAATCTTTAAATATTTACACTTTGATTTTTAATATTGATTCTCAGAATCATGAGGCTATTCAAGGGCTTTATATATCACTTTTAAACTCAAACCAAACACCTTCTGATGAGATCGAAGGTGCACTAATGAAGCTGCTTGAGGTACCTATTAATGAGAAGATGCTAATATTGCTTGCTGAAATTGATTTACAAGAGTCTGAGAATCGTGTGCTTGAAGTTGTAACTGCATTACTTAAGGTAAAGGTATCCTTAGCTTTAGGAAAAGCGAATGAAGTTTTAAATGCTTTAAATCAGTTACCAGCTATTCAGGATTATCGGCTTGTTGTATGGAGTATTTTATTCAGAATTAAGGCTTGTATTAACTTAAACAGACATGCTGATACAAAACGTTATATTACATACATACAGCAGTGTGAGGGTTTATGTGCTGAAGCCCGAAATGAATTAGTGGTCTGTTATTTAGAGTTAGGTTATTACCAGTATGCACTGGATTTGATTAATGTTGATATCAATGATGATAATCGTATTTATTTATCATTTCGTGCCCGCTGTAATTTTGAGTTGGCAAATTATAGTAGGGCGATTAAGGATTACCAATCAGTATTAACACACCTTGATATATCAGCGAATGATTGGTTTCGATTAGGGCAATGCTACTATTTAGTAAAAGATTACCAGCAAGCGTTAACAAGTTTCAGAAAATGTATCCATTTAGATAATACAAATCAAAATGCAAAAGTGGAGATTGCTGCCTGCTTATTAGCTTTAAATGAATATCAACAGGTAGTGAGCTATATTAATAAATACGATTTATATCGCGTGAGTTTTTCACTACGAATTTTATGGCTATTAACTGAGGCAAACTTTGGGCTGAATCACACAAAAGATGCTGTAAATTATGCTGTACAGGGTTGGGAATTATTTACCTGTCAAAGTTTAGTTCGACGGTGTATTTATTTATGTATAACCCATAAAAAATTTGATCAACTGGTTGATTTATTTGAGATTCTTGATAAGTCTGTATCAGTGAATACTTGGTGGCTTTGGCATAAACTTATTATTCTGTTTTTGCAAAAACAATACCTGTCTGCCTTTGACTTATTAAAAAATATTGAATCTAGAGGCCAATTTCCATCAGTTTTGGCAGTAAGTATTCACAGTTTTTTTTCAAGTTTACTGTGTATTTGGGAAAGTAATCCAAGTAAAGCCACTGGGATAATGATTATAAAGGAAGAGCAATCTGTGGCTAGTCAAGCTTTATTAGGATTAGCTGAATTTAATATGCAAAATTTTGTTGCTGCAATGCGTCACTGGGTTGAAGCCAAAAGGTTACTTAATGCGTTTAGTGAAGACTATGAGCAATGGCTTTTATTGATTAATCACTGGATTGTGCTGGCGTCTGAATCAACAAATATGCAAAACATGAAGTGTGTTGATGAAAAAGAGCATCAAAAAATATCCATCAATATATGTTCACTTTTGGATGTAATTAATTGGGCTGAGTTTGCTTTAATGTCTGATGAAGAGCCAAGTAGCTTAAATGTTTACCCATAAGGTCAAAGACTAGATGATGAAGTTTAATTATCCTTCCCAACATACATCTCAACAGATGAGAGCCATCGGTCTAGCCTGTTTTCATGATGCTTTTCTGGAAGACGCTAACCAAACACTATTTGGTTGTGATGATAGTGAAGAATATAAAAACCATTGGCGAACACAGTTGCAAAGAGATTGGAAGGTGACTTGTGGAAACTCACTCATTGAGCTAAAAAACTGGCTTACTGAGCAGGGAGGATATAATGCTGCTTTTAGTGCAAGAGCAAGGTTTTTGAATACAATCGATAGTAAAAGGCAATCATTGTATATTGAGACCTATAGACAGGAGCAAGAAGAGTACCAGATTCTCCTGTTTGTAAAACGTAGTCTTCCTGAATTAACTCATATGGGAATTAAAGCATGGGACATTGCAACATGTATTCATTTGTTCAGGCGAGGTGCTTTAGTAGGTTATATCAGTGAGGAAAAAGCCTGGGAAAATATATTCGAAGCTGCTGATTTAGCTTTTTCTTGTTTTTCAAGTTGGCGAGAATTTGCCTTGAGTTTTCTTTATGGTAGACAGTTTTGGAAAAAGGAGTTTACTTTAGAGAGCGCATTGGAAGTTTATTGTTGTTGGAGAACATTATTAACTGCTCAGCATAGCCCAGTAAACACATTTTACTGGCACAATAAATTGAAGGTGATAGGGTAGGTAAAGAGAGTAAGTGCGCTTTAGTCTTTTATAAACTACTTGGGAACGTTCAGTTCTACTGGGTCAGTATTTATTCCCTGTAAGGTTTTAAGGTGCTCTATCGTTGTGCTTTTAAGAATATGGAATTAATTATATCTTTGATATGAGTAAAGTATTTCTCTATTAGAATATTTTTGCACATAATGTGTAAACAGAGTATAGTTACGCTTAGTTAGTTAATTACTAAGTTATTACGACAGAAGTCGTAAGTGTCTGACAAGACTAATAAGTTCACCTTGAAACTTATTTATCCAGCGATTTATTCTAAATCGCTATAAGAAAATAATAGAAAAGAATATTAAGTCTTCTTGCTTAACACTGTGATGTAGTGCACGGCAGTAATGTAGTGGTTGTCGTAGGCTTGCTAAAATGAATTCAAGATAGCGGAAGAACATATATGGAAATTCCTTTTATGATGGCTGACGTAGGGTTAAGTCAGCAGCTCTCAACTCGTTTGCGGCAAGCAATGATTGATATAGAAATCGATGTAGATGAGCTTGCAACACGCTCTGGTGTTGAGGTCTCTGTTATTGAGCAGTTGCTTGTGGAAGGTATACCTACTAGTGAATCAGTCAGTCGGTATAGTGATATACTTCGCAAATTAACCCATGTATTGTTAGTTCCGATGGATTATCTACTGGGGGTTGAAGAGTCTCCAGGCACGCTTATGCCTGATGAAAGACACTTTCTTTCAGTTTTTACCTGCCTTCCTAAAGAAATGAGGGATCAGGCAAGACAACTTATTAAACTATTAACTGATGCACCTGACCATATAGTGGAAGAGTGCACGGAGCGGATGCAAAGCCAAAAGTATTCTCTCTCGCAGTTAGTAGAATGGCTTGAGAATGCAGTAGAGTTACATAAGCTTGGTTGTCACTAGATATATACTCTTTCAATAAAAAACCACCATTAGGTGGTTTTTTTATTTCGCTATTTATCCTTTTGAATAAAATTGTACGGGTCTGTATCAGGCTCTGTCATTGTGTTATCTAAATCCTATTCAGTCACCCATTTCTAATTTACTTTTTAAGTGTAATATTTGAGTTTTTGTAATTATTTTATTGGTCGTGTTTTGCAAAATGTTACAGTACGTATGGTATTTTACATTTGGCAATGAAAAGATAAGGCTTCCACTTACTTGACGAGTACTGTAATGGCAAAGAAAAAAGTACAAATTATTTTATTTAGTGAATCTGTAAGTGCAAATGTAACCCCTATTCTTGATTCTAGAATGCAACCAAGTGAAGTTGTTTTTATTGCTATAACAAGTTTACAGCAAGCTGTTAATAGTACATCGGCCTTAATAGAAGAAAAAGGAATTACTACTAGAACAGTTTTTATAGATGATGCTTGGAACTTCAATGAGCTTTTAATGACAGTTAGTGCATTATTACAGAATCCAGATAAAGTTGACTATGAGTTAAATATATCTGGAGGAAATAAAGTTTTAGCGATTGCGGCTTATGAGATTTTCAAGCAGGCAAATTTGGGTATTTTTCAGGTCAACCAAACAAGTGATGCAGTTGTTTGGTTAAATAACCCTGAAAAGAAAGAGACTATTAACCTGGAAGATCACCTCTCAATTGAGCGTTACTTTCAGCTACAGGGAGTTGCGGTCACACACCAGCAAACGAGTAAGATTTCTCAAGAAGCTCAACGTTTAGGTGAACGATGGGTTAAACGTGCCAGGTATTTGACCAAAGGGCTAGCACTACTAAATCATTTAGCTTCAACAGCGAATAACCTGAAGTTATATTCAAGACGGCTATCTAGCCAGGAGTATTACAATGCTCAGCTTCAAGAGCTTGTGGGATCTTTGGAGTACTACTGCTTGGTTAAGTTAGAGAAGAAGCGTTTAGTTTTTTCCAGTGAAGAGTCTAGGGCATTCTGTAATGGCTTTTGGTTAGAGGAATATGTTTTTTCTGAGCTAGATAAGATAGCGACAGAGTGTGATTTTATTCAAGATGTTGCCAGAGGGGTTGAAGTCGTATGGGACTACGGAAATAGTACCGTTAGAAATGAGCTAGATGTTGTGTTTTTAGCAAACAATCGGTTGTTTATTATTGAGTGTAAAGCTAGAAATTTTTTGGCGCAAAGAAAGAGTGGAATTAATACAATATACAAAATGGAAGCATTATTACATCGATTGGGGGGTAAAAATACCTGTGGCATTATAGCATCATTTGGAAACTTTAATATACATAATAAAGAGCGGGCCAGGTTGATGGGGCTTTGTATTTTGGAAGCGGAAAAGTTACTGGACCTAAAAAAACATATATTTCGTATTATGCAAGATGTTGAAAAATAGTTAGTTTACTTGATTGATGAAACTGGAGGGATAAAAGCTCAGGTTTTTTGGCATATAAATATGATGGAGAGTGGAGGATGGGTTTCCTGAGGCTTTGGTTCTTTGATGTTTTTTACTAAAAAGTGACAATTAGCTAAAAGGTTTACCCATGAAGCAAGAGTTCTAAAGTACCATGGAGCTGGGTCAGAAAAACCATTACCACAGCCACACCAAGATCCTTCCTGCCAGCCATCTTGGTATACTTTATTGTTATGCTCAAAGTGTGGGTGAAGTGTCTGTAAAATAAAATATCCATTGTCATTCAACAGGCTGGGTATTTTTTTTAGCAGATTATTCACTGAGTGTTTACCAAAGAGTGAAAAGTTGCACACAGCAATATCAAATTTATCCTGAATTGTAGTAGGGCTAATATTATCATATGGCATCAGGCTGAATTTCCCCTGACCGAGACGTTGAGCATAGGCTATGAGTTCAGGTACAGCATCAATACCATAAGCATTAATGTGAAGGCTTGTTAATGTTCGTGTTAACCAACCCTCACCACAGCCAATGTCAAGAACAGTCTTAGGTGAATAGGTGAGAATAGCATCAATAATGGCCTGATTAGTAATGTGTTCTCGACTCGCAATTTGCTTATTTTTAATTGCTTCAGTCCATGGCTTGGCATTTTTACGCCAAGACTCGATAATTTTTTGTTCCTGTAATTTTGTCATGATAACCTACTGAATGCAGGTAAGTTTGAGATTAACAAAATTAATCTCATGGTGATATTGCTATACTTATTGCCAATAAGTATAGCAATATTTCTTGTCTGAACCATTTTTTATATAGATTGATATAAAATGATTCGTAAATGATATATTAAAAAACGACGTTAGTTTTAGAAATTGTACTTTTCTCTCACTTGAGTAATTTTAACTTGTAAGTCATTCGAAATTTCTTCTACTCTTACTTTATTTAGAATGTTTGTTAACACTCTTTTTTCATCATCATCAACAATACCATCACGCAGAGCAATAGTCATTAACTGATCAAACTCGTGTGCATTTAGCTTACCATCACTCGCAAAAATATTTACAGCGTAGGTTGCCAGTTTGATATAGTCATGTGTTGTTGTACTCATAGTTTTTACTCCTGTAATTGCTTCTTAGTAGGTTTTTGTTTGCACAAAAGCCATGCCATAAGACTACCACTTATTAACCCTGCTAAATGGCCTTCCCATGAAATCTGTTGTGTATTTGGAAATATGCCAAAAATTAAACCGTTATAGGTGATAACGACAATAAGTGCAATGATAAGTGAAAGAGGTTGTCGATCAAACCAAGCTTGACTTATCAGAAAACCAAAATAACCATAAATTAATACACTGGCACCAATGTGAATGGCTGTTCTACCAAACAGCCATACGACGATACCTGATGTAATACTAATAAACAGTGTTGTTAAAAAGAAGTAGTAGCTCCCACGTACAGCGACCAATAGTCCTAAGATAGTGAAAGGGATACTGTTGGTAAGTAGGTGGTCGATACTGCCATGCAAAAAGCTCCAATAAAATATTGCAGTAAAATGGCTTGTGGTACGAGGTACTAGCCCAAATTGATTAAGCTGATAACCTAGCAAAAGGTTTGCTAGGTGTATCAGCCACATGATACCTAACAGACCTAATACACTTTTCCAGCGGGAAAGATTAGTAATGTTTGAATTAACCATAGTGAATTAGTTTATTGACGGTCCGAAAACGCTTTAAGTTGATCTGAGAGTTCATTAACCTTACGCAGTATGTTTTGATCAAGTCCTATTTTATGGTTCATAGTTGTCACTACTGGCATTAGAGATGACTCTACCGTATTCGCAAGTGCACTCAGTGACTGTTCTAATACAGGGCTTGGCTGGTTAACAACATTGATCGAGAAATCAATAGTTTCAAGACTTTTCTGGATTTGCTGGCAGGCATCACTTAACGCTGTAATGTGTTGTAAACCATGACTACTTTCTGCCAGGTTTTCACCAATCATTGTCATTGCCTTATTGATATTACCCAATTGATGTTGGAGCATTTGACTTGCTGCAAGGGATTGCTTTTGTTGTTGTCCCAGTGTCTGGTGTACCGTTTGCTGAAAATGAGTAAGATGGTCCGACCAGGTTTGTGTGGATGTTGACTGACTTAAGCTTTTTTGAATACCAGTTAAACCTTGGTTCAAGCTGGCAATTTGATAAGCTATTTTTGCTAGAGTATCTTGTTCATCACCACCAAGGGCAATCCGTTTTGTAAATTCATCTTTGATTTTTTGCCAGCGAACTGATTCTTCTTCAGTTAAAAACTGCATTAACTCTTTAAGTTTAAGAAGGTTTTCTTCTGCCCCAAATGTTAATGTTTGAGCTTCTCCAACATAGTGGTCAAGTATCAAGTTGTTTAACTCTTGATCATTCATAATGGCAACTACTTTTTCTGCCATTTTATTCATATTTCGGTAACTTCCTTGTAGCTTAAAGGGCGGTTCCGTTCGGTAGGCATCTGCTGTTGCTGCGGATTTTATGTAAGCCTGGTTAACTTTAAGAACAAATTCTTGAATAAACAAAAGTTTTCGTATAACACTCAGTATCTCTTCAAGTTCAGCACTTGAATAGTCGTATTCTAACTGTCCATTCGTTGATTGCTTGCCTTTTGCCATATCGATTAGATGATACACATCCGTTAAGTTGCGAGCTGCTAATGGTGCCAATACAGAGTTTGAGGTTAAACTATTTTCAATATAACTTAATTCGAATGTTTCCTCTGATCCGCTAAGTATATCTCCAAGGTTATAGATGTCGGCTCGGTTCGCTAACATATCAGGAATCTTAAAAACTTCTCCTGATTCCGTATAAGGGTTTCCAGCCATTGCAATACAAAACTTTTTACCTCTTAAATCATAGGTTTTAGTTTCACCATCCCAAACGCCTTCAACGCGTCGTGTACCATCACATAAAGAAATAAATTTTTGTAAAAACTCAGGGTGCGTATGTTGTATATCATCCAAGTACAACATGACGTTATTACCCATTTCAAAGCTTAGATTTAATTTTATAAGTTCTTGTCTTGCCGTTGCGTTAGGAGCTTCTTCTGGATCAAGAGAGATGACTCGGTGGCCAAGTGAGGGGCAGTTTACTTTGACAAAGATAAGACCCAGTCGATTGGCGATATACTCCATTAATGTGGTTTTACCATAGCCGGGAGGTGAAATAAGCAGTAATAATCCCATTAAGTCTGAGCGTTTTTGATTACCAGCGGCTCCCATTTGTTTTGCAAGGTTATCACCAATGATTTTAAAGTATACATCATTGATTAGTTTGTTTCGGACAAAAGACGTTAGCGGTTTTGGGGTGAAATCATCAAGGCGTAGCCGTTTACGCTCTTTTTCAAGTAACTTTTGTTTGATGTTGATGAGTTTTTCAAAGTTAACTGTATCAATATGGATAAAGTGTTGTAAACGATGATTGAATTCAGCTAGAGAGAAGGTTAATTCACTTTGTTGAATTCGAGGATGGTCTCCTAACAGACTTGGGATGCTATTACTATCTGGAAGTGAAAGCGCTTTAAGGGAAAGTTTTTTATTGGTTAAAATGACAGTAATCGCATCAGCAATAACGGTATTAAGTATATTTTCAGGTAGATCTTTTGCCAGTGCAGTTAGCCAATGATGTAGTAACTCCCATTGTGATTGAAAATTGTTGCTTAACTCCCTGAGCATTTTTTCGAATACGTTGTAATAATTTAAGTTGTGAAGGGTTTTTTCAAATTGTTCTGCTAATTGTTGCCCCTGAACACTAACCATAAACTGGGTGGGAGATACTGCTAGTACATCAATTAAATACTTAGCAGTACTGGTAAAGTCTATAGTTAAATTGGGTGCTTTTTCGTGATAAAACGCTTTTAGATAATCTTCCAACTCATGAGTAAGCGCATTTAATGCTTTGCTTTCACCCATTTGGTCCGCAAGTAAAAAGGCACCTTGTGCTTTTCCTGATAGCACATTTATCTGGGATGAATTACTTTGGCTTGATATCCAAAAGTATGCAGCACAACATCTTGAAAGGCCTGTATATTTTAATAAACCCTGTGTTTCCAGAGACGTTAAGTAAGCTGTTAGTATTTTAGCACAATCATGGTCGTGAATACCTTTTTGGTAACCTTCTTGATAACGCGGTGTCATATATTCACGAATAGCTTTAATTAGCTTTTTATCATCATATTTGAGTTCTTGAAGTTTTGCTACTGACCAACCTTGTTGAAGATTCTCGGCTGTTTTAATAATCTGGTACGCTAAGTACTCCGCACGGTAAACATATTGATTTTCCGATATAATTGTTTGGTTCCAATATTCGTTTAAATGTGCTAGCTCTTCGTTATCTATAGATTGGTAGAAATTTGTGCCATTCAAATGCACATAAAGCTGGTTATCTTTATGTATTAACCCCGTATCCAGTTGTTGGGTATTGACATTAAATAGGTGTTTTCCAAGCTTTAATGTCTTACCTTGATCAGAGTATATTTCTGATTTATCACGCAGTGACTTGATAGCCTGATCTTTTATACCTTTTAATTGTGATTGAATATCGTCAGCTTTAACGCTTTCAGACAGAGCAATCAGTTGGTCTGAAAATGATTGAATTTTCAGAACCATTGCATCTGATGCAAAATAGGTATTAAGGTCATCAATGATGGTAAAGCTTTGACTGCGTCGTTCGATGCTTTTTAATACTCGTATTGCTGAATCATATAGATGCTGTGCTCGACGTTGCCTTTCATCAAGCAGTGTTTGCTTGAGATTTTGAAACGTGTCATATAGTTCTTCTCGTTTATTGAGAATCTCACCGAGATATTGCTCATTATCTGCAAATTGACTTTCAATTTCTTCAAGCTGCACGGTTAGCTTAGTGAGTTCTTCATCACAGCGTTCAGGGGTATCACAAACACTGACTGCATTGGTAATACTGAGTGAGAACAGCTTAAATTGAGCACCAAACTCAGCAACGGATTCTGTTGCTTTAATTGATTTTAGTTTATTTCGTGATTTGGCTTTTACTTGGTTTATTTGTGCATATATCTCTGCAACCTTTTCGAGAATGAGCGTTCTCTCTGGAGCATCTTCAACATCAAGTGTAGAAAGGATCGTCGTAAGTAAATCAAGGCCCTCTGCTGTTTGTTCAATATCATCTTGAATTACTTTTAATGACTTTGAATCCTCTGCTGTTGTAATGGATTCTTCAAACGCTTCAAGTCTTTGTTGGTAAGGGATAAGCGCTTCATCTCTACTAATAAAAGCAATTGTTGCTTGGCTAATTTTATCAATAGTTTCATCAACTTTTTTGTTGAGTTCAGCTAAGCTCTCTTCGTTAATATAGCGTGTGTCTTGTAAGGTAAGAAGATGACCTTTTTGTTTTTTAAAGTTATTTAGTGCATTAACAAATTGTTCAGGGTTATCCCAGCGTTCAGGCGTCAGTTTACTTAACAGCTCTTTCTGTTGTTGTTCTGCTTTGTTTAATGCTTCTTCTGCACGACTCTGTAAATGTTGTACTTTTTCAAATTCATCAAGTACTAATTCAGCGTTTTTGACAATCTCTTTAACAAAGGGGGCTAATTCACCCGCTTCATGTTCATCTAGCCAATAATAACTATCAAATAATGTCTTGCATTGATTGATGAGAGATGTATAAACCTGAGTGCTTGGCTGTAACTGTAAAATTGCTTTACTAATGCTGTATAAGTCTGAAATTGCCCGGACGAGCTCTGCATTACCTAATGTTGCGAATAAGCCTGTAGCCGTTTCCTTCGCACTAGCAAATTCGTCGCTGACGAAAGGCGTTTGCCAGATTTGCATAGGGTGAATATGTGTTGGTTCCTCTCCACTATCAGAGAAGATGATCATTTTCCCATCAGGATACAGTGCATAACCATGGCCCTCGATAGGGTTATTTAATGTTTTGGTAATGAGGTTATAAGCACATAAGACAAAACGGCCTGCAATGGGTTCATAATACACATAAAGTATATCTTCGCCATTGGGGGATTTGATTGTTCGTTTATAGACCAGATTTTCTGTGTTAATTGTTGAAAATGTTTTGTGTTCACCTGTAGTGAGGTAATAACCTCCAGGATAAATGATTCCGTGGTTTTCGGGCAACTGTTGACATGATGAGCCTAACTCATCGATACGTGTGACTGTATTGAGAAGCGTATTAAAAATTAAATAGCGATAAGATTCTTCGCGGTAAGGTTTTACTTTGAGCAAAATCAGATCAATAAGATCAGCATAGTAGACTTCTGCGTCATCAAGTGATTGGTGTAAATCATCCACAGGTTCACTATAAATACCTTGACCGTCAGCAGTATTATTTTCAATCTTAATGGTGAGGTCGCCATTAATTGTCTCAATAAACACCTTATCGAGTACATTAATATGTGAATGTTCACCTAAAACATGATTGTCTCTTGAAGTGGGAATCCACTCGAAATCATGCGTTGCAGGTAAGCTGATATCTCGTTCGCCACGATTATCAATATAGCTGGGAGTTGCATTGTCTAGCGACCAACGAAAGACACGAATGTCACCTACTTTTTGACCGATTTGAAATGCTGCAAGGAGTTTATTATTAGTGACCCTGAGTTGAACTAATTTGGCATGTTTATAATAAGTATAAAGTTCTTTGAAATCATCTAGAAATTTTTGTTCATAAAGAAAACTGGTTTTGAGTTCAATAGGTGTAATCTGTAATTCATTGGAACTTTCTTCTGAAAGTTGGTAGAGCGCAAAAACATCACTAATAGAGTGTTCTTTCTTTAGCCCCATGAAAACATTAAAACCAAACAGCAGTTGGTTGCCTATTCTGACAATATCGCGAGCAACACAATTATTTTCTGTTCTTGCTCGAACGCGGTTAATAATTGAAATTTCTGTTTTACCAAAGGCTGTAATACGTTGTTCATTTAACTGAGCGATTTTTTCATTTAAGGCTGATGCCTGCTGTTGGAGGCGTTTCCTTAAAACTTCGTAGGTTCCCTCTTGATGGACAGCTTGTTCCAATACTTGTTCTGTATTATTAGACACGGCTACAACCTCTTACTGAAACAGCTAAAGAAATCATCAATTTAATACCGCTTTGTAGTAGAAATAAAAAGGTCATTTTTGTTGTACAAAAGTGATGAATAGGGTAATGATCGCTAGCTGAATTGGGTAATCTGTTAATGTGAGGAATGGTTGAACTCATTAATTTTTGTCTTCGTAACGATGAAATCTTTGGTATGTGTCCAGCTTCATCTTGAACCATGACTTTCCTAAGCCTGTAGTACATGAAGACGTTAATGCTGACTGCAATACAGTCAGCATTAGTCTAAGCAGCTTTATGCTTTTTTAGTTTATATACCCTTGACTATGGGCAGATAGTCATCAAGCTTTTTCTTCTTTAGAGGAAACTTGATCTATGGTATTCACCGATGCTTCACCATTAGATTTGCCCATGAACTGGCTAAGCATGGTTGCAATAGATTGCAGCGTAACAGATTTATCAACAGCACCATCTATAGCTTTGCCAACAGAAAGTGCATTGGCAAATCGATCAAAGTACTGCCCATCTCCACTGACAATATCGATATTGGCTTGTTTTAATGCTTCTGCCAGTACTTTGGCTTGCTCGTGGGCAATTTCTTTATTAGCGGCAATTGAGGACATGTTTTCTGCATGTTTAGTATCCAGTTTCATACGGAATTCTTCATGCTCTCTAGCCACATCACTGATTTCACCCATTGCAGCAAATTTTTCACGTAAGCCATCGGCTTCAGCTTTGAATTTCTCTTTGATTGCTTCAGCTTCGGCAAGCCCTTGTTTTTCAATTGCTTCAGCTTCGGCAATTTTGACTTTGATATCAACCAGTGCTTGTTTTTCTTGACTGTTAGCATCAGCTTCTTTGACACGGACTTCTGCCATACCCAGTTGTTCTTTACCTTGCGCTTCAGCTTGCATTTTTTCAGCTGATGCCTTGGCTTCTGCCGCACCTTTTTGTTCAATACCCAAGGCTTCAGCACGCATTTTTTCTTGCATGACTTTCGCTTGCGCTAATCCTTGTTTTTCATAGCTGATAGCTTGAGCTTCATCTACCTCTGCTTTTGCTAAGCCAGGCGCAGCTTGTTCAGCTTTTACACCTTCCGCTAAGCGAATTTTAGCAGCAGATTCTTTTTCGGATACTTCGAGTTCTGCTTGAGCAATGGTAAGCATTTCTTTGGCAGCAAATACGGCTTTTTGTTCAGCTGCTTCAGCTGCTTTAAGTTCTTTAACCAGGGATTCCTGTGCTTCAGCTTCTGCTTCCATAACACGTACATCTTTAGCACGCTCAGCTTCAGACAGTACACGCACTCTTTTAATGTTTTCTTCTTCTTCCGCCACAGTGCGGTCAACAGCAACCCGTTCGCGAGTCACATCGGCTATTGCTTTTCGTTCTTCTTCTAATGCTTTTTCTTTAGCAATACGTTGTAGCTCAACCTCTTTTTCTTTGGCGATAATTTCAAGCTGGCGAACACGATCAACTTTTTCTGTTTCGATAGCTACAGCACGTTCACGATTCTTTTCTGCAACTTCAATTTCACGCTGTTTATTTTGTTGAAGTACCTCAATCTCTTGATCTGCCTGAATTCTTGCTTGTTCTGCTTTGAGGTTTTCTTCTGTGGCAACGCGGTCAGACTCCGCTGTTTCTCGTGCTTGAATATTGGCGATTTCACGTTGTTGGCGGGCCTCTGCATCAGCTTCCTGACGCTCAAGCTCCAGAATCATTTCCCGTGATTCGACATTTTTCTTTTTGATTTGAAGTTCTTCTTCGCGTTTTAAGTTATTGGTATTCACATTCTGAGCTGCAGTGAGTTCAGTTATTTTACGAATACCTTGGGCATCAAGAATATTATCGTTATCGAGTAAACCTATAGGTGTTTGCTCTAGATAGTCAATGGCAACATCGGTTAGTTTATAACCATCCAGATCATTTGAGCTACTATCAATTTGCTCCTGTATTTTGTCCCGGAATAAAGCTCGCTCACGGTATAGATCTTCAAAATCCAGTTGCTTACCTACAGTTTTTAATGCTTCAGAAAATTTTGCAGTGAATAATTCTTCCAGAGTTTCTTTAGTGGAGGCGCGCTCACACCCAATGCGAGATGCAACCTGTAAGACATCTTCGGCAGTCTTATTTATACGCACAAAAAAGGCAACATCAATATCAGCACGAATATTGTCTCTACAAATAAGTCCTTCTTTACCTTTTCGGTTGATCTCAATCTTTTTTTGAGAAATATCCATAATTTCTTTTTTATGGATAACGGGTAGTACTAATTTACCGGTAAAGCTTACTATGGGGTCTTTTTTTAAGGTATTAACGATAAGGGCTTTACCTTGATCAACCTTGACATAAAATTTATTGACTAAGAGAGCAAATACAAGAATTATAAATAATATAATGCCTATACCTATAATAAAAGGCATTAGAATAGATAGTATGTCGGCTTCACCGTGCATAAAATACTCCTTGGGATGAATACTTGTTTAAGTGTTGAAATTATACTTGTCACATATATTTTTTATGGTTTACTTGTCACGTTTAGCCATCGTTAATTATTAACTTTGTAAAATATATCCTTAACAAAGGATATTGCTTTAAATAGTTTGCTCATATTTTTGTAATTTGCGAGTAAAATATAATCTGCAATAGTCATCGGTTTAAGTTTAATTGATTTGGCTATACTCTTCGCAGATCATTGTCCATTACACTTTTTTTAAAGTTGTACATTTTAAATCTGCGATGTTATTCGAGTTTGTTTATACCCTTTACGAATCATTTTTACGTGTGTGCTATCCATAGTGCTTACCCTAACGGGGCAGTGAGGTTGTTCTAATGTGTCAGGAACACATTAGTAGGGCTTGTTGTCAGCGCTCTTATTATTAATTAAAGAGGCTACCGCAAGTTTTACACAGTAGTAAATATACCCTGGGGCTGCATCTCTTGATGGGATGGTCGCCCCCTTGTGCTCTTGGGGTATAAAAAAACTTCGTTATGGGTATACTATTTTTAAACTTATCTTTCATTAAGTGCTGGAATTTGAAATACCTGCATGTAATGGATATAAGATTATATTTAACGTTTAATCAATACTGGCAACGTTATATATATTTCTCTCTGTATCGCAGTCAATGATGAGCACATTATCTCCTTTACGAATTGAGTTTGGTTCGCTTGAGCGAATATGAATGATAATCACATCATTGTCTTTTTTTATTTCTGCTCGCCCAAAGTGCTCATCCACTTTACTGCTAGTGACGATGCAGGTGGTGCCTACAATAGAGCCTAAGCGGCTGTCATGGGTTTGGAACAAAGGTCTTAAGGGTTGAATGATATGTGCTGTAATGGGTACGGAAATAAGGAAGCTAATAACAATACAAGCAAGTCCTAGAAGATGGTGAATCCAGTTTGGTTCAAGCAACTGCAATAGAAAGAAATCTGTAAAGTAGGTGATAATCCAGCTGAGTAACACAAGTAGGCTAATGACAATCGTTAGAGGTACACCTGTGAGACCACAAGAGATTAATAGACCACTGATTGAGCCTGTCAATCCTGTAAACTCGACATCACCGTCAATATCAATGTCTAAGTCTAGGATATCAATATCCAGTAAGCCAATTAAAGATAGTAGCCAATAAGCTAAAATAAAAGCTAACAGTACAGAGTATACGATAGTTGGAAAAGAAGTAATGATGTTTAGAAACGCTACCATTATTCATCTGTCCGTTGTTGGGGTTTACCTAAAGCATATTCAACTAGTGCTTCGGCTGCTTTATGTTTAATCTGTACTTTATCATCTGGTGCCAGATCAAACTTTTCAGCAAGAAAAATAAAGTCGTCAGGTGACAATGAAATAGACAAGCGTGGCCGTTGAGGCTTTTTGTTAATAGGCAGTCCAAGAATCTCTCTGATAAGATCCGATGGATTTAAGTGTTTATCTACTGCTTCTCGGCGAATAGATAAATGAATTTCTTCACCTAAGTCAAACGCGACTTGGACTGCTTTAAGTGCTTTTTTTTCCTGTTGCCACTTTTCAGGCAATATAGCCTTTTTCTTAGCCATATCCAGTTACAATTATTAAGTTAATGTAAAGTTAAATAACTAAAATTAGTCATTTTGTTGACTTTGTTTTATTTTTTCTAAAATGTCTTCTGCTCGGTTGTTTTTTATGATTCCTGCTGCAGTTAACTTTTTTTCTAACTGCTGATCTGCTGATTCATCAGCAAGTTGATCAGCCGCTTGTTGTTTGTATTTTTCTTCCTCTTGTTGTTTGGCTATACGGTCAAGCGTTTCTTTTGCTGTTACCAGTTTTGAGTTACTTGCTGAAAAATTAGCGGAAATAGTCGATGTAGTTTGTTGTACTTTTTCGGTTGTTTTTACCATAGCCAGTTGGCGTTGATAGTCACGTAACTGTCGTTCTGTTTTTTGGATTAATGTTTTTAACTGTTTAGTATTGCTTTGGTAGTCAGTTACCGTTTGTTTTACTTGAGTATACTCATTTTCAAGGGCTGCAATTTTTTCTGCAATTTCTAATGCTAATGATTCATTTTTGTTATTTAATGCTTCTTTTACATAATGCTCGTGCTTTTTAATTTCAAGTTGAACTTTTTTCAGCTCATCTTCAGACTGTAACTGTTTGGCAAGTAGTGAAGTCAGTTCTTGCTTAGCTTCTTGAAGATGATGCTCTGCCTCCGAAATTTCCTGTTCAAAGATACGCGTGCTGTTAGCATCAATAATAGCATCACCAAGCTCACGGGCACTGCTGCGTAAGGCAGTAAGTAATTTTTGCATGACATTCATAGTAATTACTCCTGAAACCTACTTTAAGAACGGTTGTAGTGCTTTGGTCGCTTCTAGTGCATTTTCATGTAATGTGATTATTTCATGGATAATGTCATCAAAAGAGGAGTGGATTGATAATGCGCCAAAAATTAAATATTTATCACCGGTTTTGGAGAATGATGAAAGAGGCATGGGTACATTGAGTTCTAACAGTGCTTCTAATAATGATAAGCGATGCTCCTCAAGTATTTGCTCTTCTGTCCATAAATAGGCAATACAAAGGATTTGTTGCTCTGTGATGGTTACAAAAATGGGTAATGGATCTAAATTGGTTGCCGTTATTTGGAGTACGTCAGGACAGCCAGGTATTGGCTGACAGTCAAACTCATAGCCTTCATGTTGAAGTAGATTATTAAAGCGCAGAGCAAGATCTTGAATGTGCATATTACCTCCGCGATGCAATGATAGTTGCATAGTGGCAAAAATGACATATTATGTCAAATGCGGCTGATAAGAGGCGCTTGTCTGTATTAACAATAGAGAATGGAGAAGTATTGTGAAGGGGGATGAGGGAAAATGGTGAAAGTGAATGTTTCACTTTCACCACTCAATAGAATTATTCGTCTAAGAAGCTGCGTAAATGATCTGAACGGGTAGGATGACGTAATTTACGTAAGGCTTTGGCTTCAATTTGCCGGATACGCTCACGGGTCACATCAAACTGCTTACCAACTTCTTCTAATGTATGGTCTGTATTCATATCAATACCAAAACGCATACGTAGAACCTTTGCCTCCCGTGCAGTTAGTCCAGAAAGCACTTCACGGGTTGCTTCGCGGAGACCCTCGATCGTAGCTGAGTCTACAGGAGACTGTATGGTAATATCTTCAATAAAGTCACCTAAATGGGAGTCTTCATCATCACCAATCGGGGTTTCCATGGATATGGGCTCTTTTGCAATCTTGAGCACTTTTCGAATTTTATCTTCAGGCATATCCATACGCTCAGCCAGCTCTTCTGGTGTTGCTTCGCGTCCCATTTCCTGCAGCATTTGACGAGATATACGGTTGAGCTTATTAATAGTCTCAATCATATGGACAGGGATACGAATTGTTCTGGCTTGGTCAGCAATAGAGCGGGTGATTGCTTGTCGAATCCACCAAGTAGCATACGTCGAAAATTTGTAACCACGACGATACTCAAACTTATCGACTGCTTTCATCAAGCCAATGTTGCCTTCCTGGATGAGATCAAGGAATTGCAGGCCGCGATTGGTGTATTTCTTTGCAATAGAAATAACCAAGCGCAAGTTGGCTTCAACCATTTCTTTTTTCGCTCGACGTGCACGTGCTTCACCGATTGACATCCGTCGATTAATTTCTTTGATCTCTTGAATGCTTAACAGGAAGTTTTCTGCAATAGCAGCCAGTTTTCGTTGAGCGCGTTGGATATCTTCAAGGTGCTCAGCGAGTGCTGGTGAATATTTTTCGTTTCGAGCAATAAGTTCTGGTGCCCAGTCTTGATTAGTCTCGTTGCCTGGAAATTCTTTCAAGAAAACCTTTCTAGGCATTTTGGCTAACCGAACGCAGTTTTGCATAATCGCGCGTTCATTCTGGCGAATACTTTCTAGTGCATGACGAACTCGAAAAACGAGTAAATCAAATTGTCTAGGCACAAGCTTAAGAGGCATGAAGTATTCGGCAACAGCCGCAAGAGCTTGCCCAGCTTCTTTCGTGTGGCGACCATCTGCTTCAACGATTTTTAATGCTTCACGAAAGCGCTCATATAGCGCAGTAAAACGAATTCTTGCTTCTTCTGGATCCGGTCCAGTATCTTTTTCGTCATCGTCGTCGTCAGATGATTCTTCGTCTTCGTCGTCAAGATCCATGAGAATTTCTTCATCATTCTCAGGGTTGAATTCTTCACTATTAATCGCTGTAGGCTCATTGCTGTCTGGATCAATATAACCGCTGATCAAGTCGCTTAAGCGGCCTTCTTCAGTAACAATTCGGTCATACTCAGATAGCACGATTTCAACGGATCCAGGAAAGTATGAGAGGGCAGACATTACTTCCCGAATACCTTCTTCAATCCGTTTGGCAATAGAAATTTCACCCTCACGAGTGAGAAGCTCTACTGTACCCATTTCTCGCATATACATACGGACAGGATCAGTGGTACGCCCAGCTTCTTGCTCTACTGCAGCTAATGCAGCAGCAGCTTCTTCAGCAGCGGCTTCATCAGTATCAGCTTCATTGAGAAGTAAGGTGTCGACATCAGGAGCTGCTTCATAAACTGCAATTCCCATGTCATTAATCATGCGGATAATATCTTCAACCTGATCCGGATCTGAGATATCCTCTGGTAAATGATCATTTACCTCGGCATAAGTAAGGTAGCCTTGCTCCTTACCTTTAGAAATAAGCTCTTTCAAGCGAGACTGTTGCTGCGAATTTCCGGACATAGTAACCCTTTAACAACGAACTCAGACGTGCCGACGAAATGGTAAGCCGCCCATTATAGCCTAAACCCCCGATTTTCTTCTAGATATTCTTCTGCAGAACTTTACAGTTATGTAGATGGGGTACGCCTCATTAGATATCAACCCTACTTTAAACTTATCTACCAAAGAGTTTAGTTTTGGTGGATAGGTAAGTGGAGTACATTACATTTAACGCTTACTCTGACGCAGCTGTTCAAAAGCGCGCATGAATGCTTCTTTTTTGGATGCATCCATAGACTTTAAATTTTTGAACTGACTTAATTCCTGATAAGTGTCCTCTAAGTTTAGCTGCTGTTGCAGTCTTGTTAAGGCTTCAAGAAAAACTTCTTTGCTTGCTTGGCCAGTTTGAGGTGGAGGACGGTTTAGAACAGCTGCGTAAATATTACCAAGTGGTGTATTGTATAGCTCGCCGATTAAGTGTCCCACAGAAGCTTGAGGATTGTCCTTTAATAGCTTTAGCATCACTGCGAGTAAACGCGTATGCTCACTTTGATCATTAGCAAGCCGGTCAGAATGTTCAACTTGCTCAGCAAATTCAGGATATTTAGATAGTAAATATACAGCTACTTGAGCGGGCGTTAAGGATACACTTAATTTACTTGCACTGACAAAATTTTTAGCTGAATGCCTGGTGATTTTTTTTTCTAAATATTGAGCTGTTGGCTTTGTAGCAGACTCAGCACTTGTTTTGCTTGTCGGTTGAGCTGGTACTTGTGATAACTCACTGAGTGCTTGTTCGCTAAGGCCGGTAAGTTCAGCTAAATGTCCCAGCATTAATTGATAGAAAACACCTTGGGGGAGTTGCTCAATAAAAGGCTTCGCCAGAGCGGCAAGTCTTGCTTTGCCATCCATATGTTGAATATCAACTTGCTCACAAAGTGTCTGAAAGAAATAGTCAGCAATACTTTGGCTATTGCGCTTTAAGCGTGTTAGAAAAGCTTTTTGACCTTCTTTGCGAACCAGGCTATCTGGATCTTCTCCTTCCGGTAAAAATAAAAATTTAGCTTGGTAGCCATCCTGCATGAAAGGAAGGGTGGTTTCTAATGCTCGCCAGGCAGCTTTTCGTCCTGCCTCATCACCATCAAAACAGTAAAAAACTTCTTTTACGGTTTTAAAGAGACGAGTGACATGTTCTTGACTGACAGCTGTTCCTAAAGTTGCAACCACATTTGGAATGCCATTTTGAGCTAAAGCAACCACATCCATGTAGCCTTCAACAACAAGCAAAAAGTCCAATTGACGCTGTTGTTGTCGAGCCTCGAATAACCCGTATAACTCTTGCCGTTTCTGGAATATGGGTGTTTCAGGCGAGTTTAGGTATTTGGGCTTATCATTTGGGTTGAGTACTCTTCCACCAAAGCCAATAAATCGACCTCTAATATCACGTATTGGAAATATTAAGCGATGGCGGAATCGGTCATAAATCGATTGCTTTTCAGGATTCTCAATAACGAGCCCAGTTGTGAGCAAGTGTTGAGTATTTTCAGGTGACTGACCTATGTGTTCAAGCAGGTTTTGCCATCCAGCTGGGGCGTAGCCAATAGCATATTGCTTCAATACCGCAGCAGATAGTCCTCGCTGTTGAATATAGTGTTGTGCTGATTGACCTGAGGGCTTAAACAGTTGTTGTTGAAAGTATGTGGCAGACTGTTTGGTTATTTCAAATAAGGCTTCAAAACGATGAGCTTGCCGTTGATATTGTTGTGCTTCCCTAGGTACATCAAGGCCAAGTGATTGAGCTAATTGTTCGACAGCTTGAGGAAAATCGAGTTGGTCAAACTCCATGATAAAACGCAGTGCGTTTCCTGCAGCACCACAACCAAAGCAATAGTAAAACTGTTTGTCTGGACTAACGGTAAATGACGGCGTTTTTTCCTGATGGAAAGGGCAGCATGCAGCGAGGTTTTTACCCGTTTTTTTAAGCTGAACGCGACCCCCAATAACGTCAACGATATCGGTTCTAGCCAATAAGTCATCAATAAAAGTTTGGGGAATCAAGCCGCTCATAACAAGAGTATAAATGGCCTTAGCTGTGATATATAGGCGCTCTCTGAAAAGCTCGCTATCACAGCTAGCAGAAGTAAGATGTTGTTAGGTCAGTTTACTTTTTATGAGTTTACTAACCTCAGCCATATCAGCCCGCCCGAGTACTTTGGGCTTCAGATTTTCGACGACCACTCTCATATCTTTCATTGATTGAGCAGACGTTTGAGCTATGGCTTCAGTCACTAGAGACTCTAGCTCTGAGGTGGTTAAGGCGGCTGGGAGGAAGCTCTGTATAACTTCGATTTCGGCGCGTTCTCTTTCTGCCAAGTCATCGCGGCCGGCGCTGTCAAATTGCTTAAGTGATTCACGACGCTGCTTAACCATTTTGTCCAAAATGGTTATACATCTTGAGTCGTCGAGTTCCACTCGCTCATCAATCTCAACTCGCTTCAGCTCCGAAAGAGCCATACGAAGTGTAGATAGCTTGAGCTTTTCTTTGGCGCGCAGGGCATCCTTTACCGCCTCATTTAGGCGTTCTTTAATTGTTGCCATTGGGAATTTCTACGTAAGTTGAGAGCGAAAAGTCAGATCTACGTAGCGCTGGCAATAAAATTAATAGAGACGTTCGCGACGACGTTGCTCACGTTGAAGCTTTTTAGCTAGACGTTTAACAGCCGCTGCTGCTTTACGCTTACGAACAGATGTAGGCTTTTCGTAATGCTCACGACGGCGAACTTCAGCCAATACACCGGCTTTTTCACAAGAGCGTTTGAAACGACGTAGTGCAACGTCAAATGGTTCGTTATCTTTAACTTTTACCGCTGGCATGCAGACCTTACCTTCTTCCTCTTTTGGTTAATGATTAAGCAAACTATGCTTTGCAATTTTAGACCATTTCAAGGGCAGCGAATATTAAAGCGTTCTGACAATAAATGCAAAGGTATAAGTGAAAAAATGTCGTTTTTTTGTGCAAAACAATAATTAAAAGAAGAAGACTCCGTAGAAAGCTACTCTTGGCCTTTCTTGTGCTAAAACAATCAATGGGTGCATTGTTGGACGCGGAAGATTATCATGTGCGCCTTATTGCATTTCTATGAGCGTGATTCAAGTTGTTATGAAGGTGTTGGGAATCGAAACGTCCTGTGACGAAACGGGTATTGCAGTTTATGACAGTGATGCAGGTCTCCGGGCTCATGCATTGTTTAGCCAAGTAGATATTCACGCTGAGTATGGCGGTGTGGTGCCAGAACTCGCTTCTAGAGATCACGTTCGGCGTATTTTGCCTCTTATAGATCGAGTGTTGAAAGATGCTGGTCTAGCAAAAAATGAGATTGATGCGATTGCATATACGCGAGGTCCAGGCTTGATTGGTGCGTTAATGGTGGGGGCTGCTGTGGCACAAGCACTGGCTTTTGTTTGGCAGGTTCCAACGATTGGTGTTCATCACATGGAAGGACACTTGTTAGCCCCCATGCTTGAAGACGATCCTCCTGCCTTTCCATTTGTTGCGTTGCTCGTGTCTGGTGGGCATACGCAGTTGGTAGCAGTAAAAAGTATTGGCGACTATGAGTTATTAGGTGAGTCTGTTGATGATGCGGCGGGAGAAGCATTTGATAAAGCGGCTAAAATGCTGGGACTTGGCTATCCTGGTGGTCCTGTCATTGCTAAATTAGCCACTCAGGGTTCTGCTGGTCGTTATCGTTTCCCACGGCCAATGACGGATCGACCAGGTTTAGATTTTAGTTTTAGTGGTTTAAAAACCTACACACTTAATACTGTAATGAGCGCAAAGGATAAAGATACCTTTGATCTCCAGACACAAGCTGATATTGCGTATGCTTTTCAAGAGGCTGTTGTAGAAACATTAGCGATAAAGTGTCGTCGAGCCTTGAAGCAAGCAAATATGGATACATTGGTGATAGCGGGTGGTGTTAGTGCCAACATAGCGCTCCGTAAACGGCTAGAAGCAATGGTTGCTAAGTTAGGAGCACAGGTATTCTATGCAAGAACAGAGTTTTGTACAGATAATGGCGCAATGATTGCCTATGCTGGGTGCCAACGCTTGTTAGCAGGACAGTCCGATAAATTGGGTATTAAACCAAAACCACGTTGGCCAATGTCAGAACTTTCAAGGATCTAGCAATTAAGGATTTAACAGTACAGCAGTTAAATTCAGCAATAGCTTTTGTCCAAACGAATTCAAAGTTATTGTAGCTAGCCATAGTACGGCTTAGTCGACCTTAACTTTTTAAAACTGGGAGAGGGTGTGGATAAGGTTATCATTGAACAGCTTGATGTGAGTGCTTTAATTGGTGTGTATGATTGGGAGCGAGATCAGCCACAACCCCTCTCTATTGACTTGGTTTTGTATTATGATTTATCGCCAGCAATGCGCTCAGATAGTTTGGACGATTCCCTTGACTATGCAGCTATTGCAGATGCTGTAACGGCTTTTTGTGCATCGAGTAAATATCAAATGCTCGAAGCACTGGCGGGTGGATTATTGAAGCACTTATTTGCAACCTTTTCCGTAGAACACATTCGACTGAAAATCCGTAAGCCTAAAGCATTAAGAGATGCCATGGCTGCCATAGAATGCGAACGTTCTCGTGCGGCATTGATGAGTTGAATTAAGGTTATGTAGATTGTAATGAAGCAGCAGGCATTTCTGGTTGGTATAGGCTGCAATACTCACTACCAGGTAAATATCTCTTTTATTTTGCAGCAATTGTTAAATCGCTTTGGTGTTGTAGCGATGAGTCAGCTGATTAGGACTGCTCCTGTAGGTATTAAAAATGCGGCTGACTTTTATAATATGGTGGTTTACTTCTTCACTGAAGATCAGCCCCAACACTTAAAAGCATGGTTTAACCAGCTAGAAACAACACTTGGTCGTGACCGCCGTATTCCTGGGGCTGCCTTAACAGTACAGCCTGGTGACTTGGATATTTTGCACTATTCACCTCCCAGAAGCCTAATTAATGCTCATCAGATTATTCTCGATAGCTACTATTTAACCATTGCAGAGGAGTTGCTTTCATATATTGGCCTTGCAGGCTCTGGTAAGAGTATTTGTCCTCAGAATAATGAACGTCTTGATACCGTGTCGATTTCTGTATGTGGTGAGCACATTGGTCAGCAACCAAAGGCATTGGCCATGTCATTACCCCTTAATACAGCAGGAAGTAAAGTATCTATCTTGACTCAAACTGAAGTATTTCAGTGGCTAACAGACGAGTCACATACACCTGTGTATAACATTGAAGGTGCTGATTAGTCTTGTGTACTTTCTGTAACTCCACCAAAACTCTGAATAGCCTTTAGGCGTGCTTCATGGATAGCTGTCCCTAAGGCTTTGCCAGTTATGCCTTGATTCAAAAAAGGGCCAGGCTTAATGGTTAATGCTGTCTGCCATTGTTGATAAATAGTGTTGATGTGCTTACTCACCTGTTGCTGGGTTAAGTAAGGGACATTGACGGCTATACATTGAATACCCTGTAATAACATCATAAACCTCTCACTTCTTCTCCAGGCATCTGCTCGGTCGAAAATATCTAATAAGTCACTTGCTGAGAGGTCAAGCCGCATAAGCCCAGTCCAAAACTGATTAACTAATAGACTAAGTTGTCGTATGTTATTGGGAGCTTTTAAGCTTTCCATCAGCTGCTTTGTTTGGTTTTGAGCTGATTTTACTTCTGTAGAAGTGTAAGGCTTATCAGGTTGTATTTGGAGAAGGAATGCACAGGAAAGCAGCACTTCGTCACTCACTAATTGTTGCTTGGCTACTTTAAGCGTTTGTTGTGGCAGATTGGATATTCGCCAGACTCTTGCAAGGTCCGGAAGGATTCTTTCCAAGGCTCCAACCTGTTGAAGTGTTGTAAAGAAAACCCAAGGGCTTTGAGTTTGTATAGCTTTGACGATTTCTTGCCAAATCCGTTCTGATACTAAATGGTCTACTTCTCCTGAATTTACCATTGAACGCATTAAGTCTACTGTTTCTTCGGCAATATAAAAGCCTAAATGATGATAGCGTGCAGCAAAACGTGCAACCCGAAGGACACGAAGAGGATCTTCAGCAAAAGCGGGTGATACATGACGTAAGCATTTTTGAGCAAGATCCTCTGCACCATTAAACGGGTCAATAAGCTCACCTTGGTTATCTTGGGCAATTGCATTAATGGTTAAATCACGGCGTTGTAGGTCTTCTTTTAGTGTAACATCGGGTGCAGCATAGCAAGTAAATCCATGATAGCCATGACCTGATTTTCGTTCTGTTCGGGCAAGGGCATACTCTTCACGAGTGGTAGGATGTAAAAAAACAGGAAAGTCTTTACCTACAGGTTGATAACCTTGAGCTATCATTTGTTCGGCTGTGGCACCAACAACAACCCAGTCTCGGTCCTGATTTTTAATGCCCAGTAGTTGGTCTCTTACTGCTCCGCCAACCAAGTAGATTTTCACAACAACTCCAGTTTTTTAATTTTGAAGTTTAGAATCTTTATTGATCCACTGCTTCAGGGTAGTACTCTTGCCAAAGGGTAAAACCACCATCAAGGCTCATGACGTTGTTAAATCCCTTCTGTTTTAAGTAAAGAGCTGCGCTAACACTGCTATGTCCATGAAAACAATAAACCACTATAGGTTTTTCAACATCAGTATCTTCAATAAAATCAAGAATTGTTTGATTATCTAAGTGTTGAGCAGTGGGAATATGCCCATGTTGGAAGCTATCCAAGTCTCGAATATCTACAAAGCAAGCATTGCCCGCTTGAAGGTAATGGAGAGCCTCTTCAGGCTTGATTCTGTCAATCTCCACTTTTTTTGTATCCTTCGCAAGGTAGTGAGTGTAGTGTTTTGGCTTCTATATTCATGATAGTAAGTGAGTTTCCCCAAATACAGCCAGTATCAAGGGCGTACACATTTTCATGCTCAGCTTTACCTTCTAATGCTGCCCAATGCCCAAAAATAATTAAATCATCATGAGTTTTTCGGTTTGTATGGTTATACCAGGGCTGAAAGCCGGCCGGAGCTTGATTAGAGCCGGACTTATGGGTTAGCTCTAGTTGACCATCGCTGCTGCAAAACCGCATCCGGGTAAAATAATTAGTGATAATACGTAAGCGATCCCAACCTTTAAGCTTTTTATTCCAGTCATTAGGTTGGTTTCCATACATATTCATCAAAAAATCAGCAAAGTTATCACTTTGTAGTACGGCTTCTACCTCTTTGGCACGGCGTAGCGCCTTTTTAAGGGACCAGTGTGGTGGAATACCCGCATGAACCATGGTGACCTGTAACTGCTCATCATAATAAATTAAAGGACGAAACCTGAGCCAGGTTAATAGTTCTTCTCGATCGGGCGCTTCAAGAATGCTATCGAGTGTATCGCCTTTTCTTGGTGGCTGCTTACCATAAGCAATGGCCAATAAATGTAAATCATGATTACCCAGTACGGCTTTGCAGGTGTCTCCTAAAGAATACAAATAGCGTAGTGTTTCCAGTGATTTGGGGCCTCGATTGACGATATCTCCAACGACCCATAGCTGGTCGCGTAAGGGGTCAAACTCAACCTGGGTAAGCAGTTGTTGTAGTTCATCGAAACAACCTTGAATATCACCAACGGCAAATGTCGTCATAAGCAAGCCTTTTAATGCTAATGAAGTACATTGGGGATTGCCAAAGTAAACCTGGGGATTGGTACTTGAAATGCCTCACCTGTTGTCGTCACCATATGGTAACTACCAGACATACTACCTATGGGAGTATTGAGTACACAGTGGCTACTATAGGAGTAAGTAGCATTAGTACCAATCACAGGTTTTTCGCCAATAACACCTTCGCCGTGAATTTCTTCTTGCTGTGCATCAGCATTAGTAATAACCCAGTGTCTGGCGAGCAGCTGAATTGGCCAGTTGCTCGCATTGTGAATAGAGATGGTATAGCGAAATGCAAAGCACTGTTTCTCAGGCTCTGACTGTTCATCAAGATACTCTGTTTTAACCTTTATTGTTATTTGGTTTGGGTCGACAGTGGACTCAGACATAATGAAATTCTATTAGACATGAAATGACATTGTTTTGGTGGGAGGCTGATTTAAAGCACTCCTTGCATGTTACATCGTTATTGATTGTTGCTTGGATAATCAATACTTTCCTTTGTTTCTATGATTTATTGTGATGATATTGCGTTTGCTATAGCGACAAACTCAACCAGTGCTAGCTTTTCTGCTCTGATGCTTGGCTCAATACCTAAAGCGGTTAGTGTTTCAGCAGAAATCATACCTTTAAGTGCGTTACGAAGTGTTTTACGTCGCATACTAAATGCGCTTCGAACGACGTGTTCAAACATATGTAAATCTTGTGCGGGGTAAGGCAACGACTGGTGTGGTATAAGTCTTACAATCGCCGAATCAACTTTGGGGGCAGGTTTAAAAGCTCCTGGTTTAACAATAAACAAGTTATCAACCTGGCAAAAGTATTGAGCCATAACGCTTAATCGGCCATAAGCATTTTCTCCTGGATTAGCCGCGAGTCGTTCAACAACTTCCTTCTGTAGCATAAAGTACATATCACTTATTAAATGCCGAAAACTAAATAAGTGAAACAAAAGTGGGGTGGAAATGTTATAGGGAAGATTTCCAACTACACGTAAAGGCTGTTCTTTCTTAAGCTGACTAAAGTCCAGTTTAAGGGCATCACCTTGATGAATTGAAAAATGAGGGTGTTTACTAAACATGGCTTGAAGCAGTGGAACCAGGTCTCGATCAAGCTCAATGACATCAAGTTGCGCACACTGTGTTACTAAATACTGAGTCAGTGCACCTTGTCCTGGACCAATTTCAACCAAGTGGTCATTTGGATTAGGGTTAATAGCACGGACAATGCGCTGAATTATTTGGTTGTCATGTAAAAAATTCTGCCCAAAGCGTTTACGAGGCTTATGAACATAGTCAGGCGTTTTGGCCATATAGTCTGCTTATTGGTAATAAATGATTCGTGTTGAATATACGACTTGCATTGATAAGTAGTCCTTTGATGAAGGACTAGGATGTAGCTACCTATTATTTACTGCTTGTGTTGAGCCATATAAATAGCATATTTGATTGCAGTCATTAAGCTTCCAGAATTGGCTTTACCTGAGCCTGCTAAGTCCAGAGCTGTGCCATGATCAACAGATGTTCGAATAATAGGTAGACCCAAGGTGATGTTAGCAGCTTTACCAAAGCCATGAAACTTTAACACAGGAAGTCCTTGATCATGATACATGGCTAATACGACATCTGCTGTTTGTAAGTGCTTGGGGGTGAATAGTGTGTCAGCTGGCAATGGCCCAACTAATGTCAGCCCTTCCTTTTTCAGTTTATTTAGTGTGGGGTTGATAATATCTAACTCTTCTCGACCTAGATACCCATTTTCACCTGCATGAGGGTTTAATCCACAGACTAAGATAGTAGGCTTTTTTAAGCCGAAATAGCGTATTAAATCTCTGTTTAATGTTTTGATAACGCGCTCTAACAGAGAAGGTGTTATGAGGTTGGCTACTTGGCGTAGAGGATGGTGGGTTGTCGCTAAAGCAACTTTCATATCCTTGGTCGCGAGCATCATGACGACTTGTTGTGACTGGGTTTGTTGAGCCAAGTACTCGGTGTGACCACTAAAAGAAATGCCCGCTTCATTAATAATGCTTTTATTGATAGGGGCAGTCACCATGCCACTAAAAATACCCTGCTGACAACCTGATATAGCCGTATTTAGTTGTTCCAAAATATAAGAAGCATTATCTGGTGTTGGTTGTCCTGGAATGACAGGGTGAGGCGTTTTTAGAGGGAGTATCTTTAAAGAACCTGGAGTAGGTGGTTCATTAATAGCAACATTGGTAATAAGTTTACTGACGGAACGATTGAGTTGAGTTGCTCGCTCGAAAAAAAGGTCAGGGTCGATCGCTATTACAAGTTCAGCAGGGAAAGCGTGGTTGGCCAGGGAGATGCAGAGATCAGGACCAATCCCTGCAGGTTCTCCAGAAGTAATAATAAGTCGAGGTGTTCTAGCACTCATGATTACTTAACTTGTACAAACGCTTCATCTCTAATTTTTCGCAGCCAAGCTTGTAACTCTTCTTCATATTTTTGTTTGCGAATAGTGTTACGAATAACATTCTTCTGAATATCACTGCTCACGTCTTTTTTGCGGATATCTAAAACTTGCATGACATGCCAACCATACTTGGTTGCAAATGGAGGTGTTATTGTGCCTTTAGCTGTTGCGGTTACTTTATTGCGGAACTCTGGAACCATATCATCTGGGTTTATCCAGTTAAGACTGCCACCATTAAGAGCACTTCCAGTATCATCAGAGTTTGCTTTAGCAAGTTTGGCAAAATCTTCGCCACTTTTTAAACGAGTATAAATACGTTCAGCAATTGCTTTGGCCTGTTGCTCTGAACGTATTTGTGAAGGTTTAATAAGTATGTGACGAACTTTATACTGGGTCATTAAGTGGTTTTGCTCTCCCTTTTTGGCAAGCAGTTTGATGATATGAAAACCACTATTTGACCGAATTGGTTTGGCTATGTTACCTACGGACATTTTGGGGACAACAGAGGCAAACATTGAAGGGAGTTGATCTGCTTTACGCCAGCCCAAATCACCTGCTTTTACTCCTTGGTATTCATGAGTATATGCACCTGCTACTTGAGCAAAGTCTTTGCCTTTTTGTAGCGTTCGGTAAATATCTTCTGCAAGCTCTTTGGAGATGGCTACACGTTCTTTGTTAGCCTGTGGTGGAATGGGCACAAGGATATGGGCAACTCTGTAATCAGTTGATAACTGGTATTTACCCTGAGCTGAGTGTAGGTAGTTTTTGATTTCCTGGTCAGTCACTCGGATTCGGTCTGCAACGTGACGTTTGCGAACGCGGCTTATGGTAAGTTCTCGCTGGATTTGCTCACGTGCTTTGCTGTAAGAAATACCATCAGCCTCTAGGACACGCTTGAACTCTAAAAGAGAAAGGTTATTACGGGAGGCTATCTTTGCCATTGCATCATTCAACGTTTTTTCGTCGATTTTTATCCCTGCGCGTTCTGCCATTTGCATTTGAATGCTTTCAACAATGAGACGCTCAGTAACCTGTTCTCTTAGTTTGTGTTCTGGAGGTACTTTACTTCCTTTTTGCCTTAATTGAAGCCGGACCATTGCCAAGCGTTCATCAAGTTGTGACTGCATAATCACATCTTTATCAACCACTGCAACAATTTTATCTAGCGGCTGAACTTCTGCACTCACATTAAAAATGGCTGCCGTACTTAAACAGGCAGCCAACAGCAAACGTTGCATTAATTTCATGAATTAAAAGTCTTCTCTGTCTTCGCGTTCACGGTAACCATCAATGCCGCCAAGAAAATTATCAACCTTGCTACCAAAGAGGTTGCCTAATCCCTTCATGACAAACTGAACGAAGATACCGCGATCAGCTTCTGCATTATCAATATCGTCATCACCATCTATCCAATAGCGGTTAACGAAGCGAATTTTGTAGCAGCAGCTATCATACTCGGCTCCGAACATAGCTTCCAGGCTTCTGCTGTTAGTAATGTCATAATTCCAGCGGCCTAGAGCACTCCAGTTGCTGACTACTGGCCAGATAAAGGACATATCAGTTTGTTCTATATCGCCATCAGCAAATTGTCCAGGGATGACATTACCTAGCTCATTTTTACGGGTCCGGTCAACCTGATCTAGGTAGCGGTAGCTAACATTGAAAACTCGATCATAATCAGGGCTATATCGCATGGAAACCGAGTATTCCTGATTATGGTTCTCATTGGTATTCCAAATCCAGTCTTGACGTAAAGATAGGGCTTCTGTGGCATTCCACACCAATTCAGTGGCAATCGGTGAGGTAGAGGCTTTTTGGCTGTCCAGATAGCGTTGAGTGCTTTCAGGAAGGTTAACATCAGGATCAGAAGTTCCACCAAGAAGATCGGAGTAATAGGGATCAAGCTGTACTTTACGGTCTTCGAAGTAGAAAATTTGACCTATACCAGCCCGGAAGCGTTCAAAACCATTTTTCTCAAGAAAGCGCGTGGTTAAACCAACAGAAAGTTGGTTCATGTCTGCCAGTCGATCATAGCCACTGAAGCGGTTGTCACGCCAAAGCTGAGCATAATTGAAAGAGTTATTACCTGTATCGAAGACAGGGTTTTCAAGTTGATCTTTTTCTTCAGGCGAGTATAGATACAGCATTCTTGGCTCAAGGGTTTGGGTATACTCAGTACTACCAAAGAGGTTAGTTTTGCGGTCAAAGTAGAGGCCCGCATCCAATGAGTAGATAGGTACAGTCGTACTTGGACTGGTGTTGTACTGAGGATCGTTTGGCCCATAGTCCTCTCGATCTAAGTTACTTAGATGATACTGTACATGTTTGAGTTTTAAGCCTGGTGTTATGAATGCATAAGGCCATTCAAACTTGTATTTGGCACCTGTTTCAGCATAAGTCCGGTTACCATGGGCATTGGAGATTTCCGTTGCACCTTCACCATAGACAGGCCGATCTATCTCATGCTCTTTATCAAACTCCCCTTCACGCACTTTGGTTTTGTAGTTCCAGCGTTTATCGCGGGTAAAATAGGTATTGTCTGCCAAATAACTGACTTCAAACCCATTATTTTGGGCAAACCAGTTACCCTTTAACTCAATTTGTGGTGCTTTTTCGTAGGGGTCATTACCATCGGATGTCATATTCTGGTACTTCTGAACGGCACCTTTTAACGTCCAGAAATGATTGTCACTACCACCATTGTAAGTGGTCACGAAGCTTTGATTTAAGTTATCGATAGCTGTGACATCCAGAGAAGTACCAAAGTCTCTTAGATAATCTCGATCGCTGGCTTTATTGTAGTCAACATCAGCAGTCCAGCGTGGCTGAAGTGCTTGGTGATGGGTCCAGTCAAAGAGCCAGCGGTCTTCATTGTAGTTTCGGTTGCCATCCTTTTGCTTGTCATCGTTAAGGAATGAGCCACCTAATTCACCATTACTATTTTCTGTTAGGTAGCGGAACTGACCTTCAAGCAGCAAACCTCGCTCAGACATAATTCTGGGGTAAAGTGTGGCGTCATAATTCGGTGCCAAGTTGAAGTAGTAAGGGGTCGTAATATCTACGCCGTTGTCATTTGAGTACCCCAAAGTAGGTGGAAGAAAACCAGACTGACGCCGGTCATCAATGGGGAAGTAGATATAAGGAGTATAAAAAACAGGTATTCCTTTAACCCTGATAGTGGCATTAGTGGCTGTACCAAAGCCAGTAAACTTGTTTAAGGTGACGTTATTACCCGTTACTGTCCAAGTATCTTCTGTAGGTGGACATGTTGTATAAGTAGCATCATGCAGGACAACAAGCTCATCCTCACGTCGTGTAATTTGGTTAGCATCACCACGTGCATGTTGATTATGGAAAACATATCGCACATTGCTGGCATCAAAGCGACCAGATTGCATATTGACACTGGCTTGATCACCAACTAGTAAAAGGTTGGGCTCTCTAAAGACAACATTACCTTCAAACTCTGCTGTTTCAGTATCACGATATAAGAAGGCAAGATCACTTTGTAGTTGTCGATAGCCTTGTCTGACCAGTACATTACCTGTGAATGTTGCTGTACCACCTTCAACAGAGCGATAGGTGTCTGCTGTAGCAAAAATAGGCGCTAACGACATATCGCCTGAGAAGTTTTTGCCCTCACGACCTGGCTCAATATAAGCACCTGTACAGTGCGCTGGCACAGCCGCTAGTTGGCTGGGATCCAGTTGGTATCTTGGCACCCAATCGAGATTACTGACACCTTGAGGTGGGGTTGAAGATGTTGTTGTGGCTACCTGCTGAACATCTTCTTCCGTAATGGGTTGGGTGTCAGAGGTTGACGCTACAGTGTCTTGTTCTTGAGTTGTCGCTCGTGCAGGGCGGGGTGCTCGTTTAATTGGAGCTGGAGCTCGGTTATTTACATTGCAGTCCCAGCCCTGCCCTGAAGCATTGGGAACACATTGCCACTGTTCATCGGCGCTAGTAGGGTTAGCGGCCCAAGTGGGGATTAATGGCTGGATGGTAAGAATACCAATGATCCAGGGAATATTAATTCTGCGGGGAAACTTGTTTACTGCCATCGCGGTTTAATCCAGGCTTCCTGTCGGGTAATCTAATTTGTATGCTGAAGCGTTTTCTTGCTTAGAGTGATGAATCAGCGCTCGTGCAACCAGATACTGCTAAACGTTGCATAATAATCTATTCCAATCATGTTCAGCTACCCCATTTCAATTTTATTCCTCTTTTGAGACATTTTTGGGGAAAAAAATGCATTAAATGTTGTTGTATTAAGCTCTAATAACGTAAGCAAACATTAGTGAATACAAGTTAACCATTAATTACAGCGATTACGCTGTCGAGCACACATAAAATGGATGAACGCTATTTAAAGTTATGCCAGTGGTTACACGATAAATATGTTGACCAAAGGGTTTTATCTAATACACAACATGAGCTTTCAAAACAACTTACACCACTACAAGGTGATGCCAGTCAGCGGCGATATTTTCGCTGGGATATAACTCCTCAGCGCTCTGTTATTGCCGTTGACGCGCCACCTGAAGTGGAAAATACGACTGCTTTTGTTGCGATTGCAAGGCAATGGCAGTTGCAGGGTATTCCCGTTCCTGAGATTTTTTTTGCTGACAGTCAGCAGGGTTTTTTATTGATCGAAGATTTAGGAGATCAACAATTACTTCCTTTACTCAATCAAGATAATGCTCAGTACTACTATGGACAAGCGTTCAACATTTTACAGCAAATACAACAGTCTACTTCTTTCACAGGTTACTCTTTACCAGCGTATGATCAAACTTTTTTACAAAGGGAGCTTGATTTGTTTCATGAATGGTTTGTGGTTGAATTCTTAAAAATTGAATTAAACGCGATCCAGAAAAAAATGCTGCAAGGAATGTTTGAACAAATCATCGATTGTGCATTACAACAACCGCAAGTTGTTGTGCACCGAGACTTCCATGCCCGTAATTTAATGATTACTAATAACGCAATACGGGTGATTGATTTTCAAGGTGCAGTGCAAGGGCCTGCAACATATGATGCAGTGTCTCTGCTCAAAGATTGTTATATTTGCTGGCCAATTGATCAAGTGAAGCAGTGGTGGTTTGATTGGTCGAATAGCTTAATGGCTCTAAAAGGATTTTCATCAGAGCAAACCTGGCAGTGGTTTCAGTGGATGGGCCTTCAGCGTCACCTAAAAGTGTTGGGATTATTTGTACGTTTATTTATACGTGAAAATAAAGCACGATATTTGCAGGACTTACCATTAGTGGTGAACTATGTGGAACAGGTCATTCTGTCAGAGCCTGACTTTGCGGATATAGCCGATTGGTGGCAGGATGAGCTGCAGCCCCGCTGGTTAAGTTATTACCATTCTAAAAAGGATTCATAATGAAAGCGATGTTGCTCGCTGCAGGAGAAGGTCAACGTATGCGGCCTTTGACCCTGATAACTCCAAAACCATTGCTTCCTGTAAATGGGCAACCGCTAGTGACTTATAGTCTACAACGCTTGGCACAGTCAGGTATCACCGATGTGATTATGAATACCTCGCACCTGGCGGAGAAGGTTGAGCAAACATTAGGTGATGGCCAGCAGTTTGGGGTACACATTCAGTACTCAAGGGAACAGCAAAAACTGGAAACCGGAGGAGGGATTTTCAAAGCATTACCATTACTAGGGCAAGATCCCTTTCTTGTCGTTAATGGTGATGTTTGGTGCAATTACCCCTTTGCAGTACTAGAAAAGCAAAAACAGCAGCTTCAGGATGAACACAAACTAGCCCATTTAGTTTTAGTGCCCAATTCACCCCATCACCCAGAAGGTGATTTTTATTTGGTAGATGAAGGGCATATTGCGTTATCAGGTAGTGCTGAACAACGTTTTACATATAGTGGTATTAGTGTTCTCCATCCAGATATATTTGCTGGTTGTAAACCGGGAGTGTTTTCCTTAACGCCATTGTTGCGAGATGCTATTCGTCAGGGCAAAGTAACAGGAGAACTTTATCTGGGGGAGTGGCTTGATATTGGCACTCCTGACCGGTTACAGCAGTTGTGTTGTCATCTTCAGGCGAGTGAGTCACTAGGTGCAAAATAATGAAGTATGGAACGCTAATTGGTGCATTGCTTGGTTTGCTTGTTGGTGGTCCTTTAGGGGCTCTCATTTTAGGGGTAGCAGGGTTTTGGCTAGTAGATCGTCGGCCTGTATGGCAGTTACTTGCAGGAAGCGGATTACAAAGTCGATTATTTACAGTTAATCATGAGCAGGTTCAGTCTGCTTTTTTCACAGCCACATTTACAGTGATGGGGCGTGTTGCAAAAGCAGATGGTCGTGTTTCTGAGCAGGAGATCAAGACAGCCTCAGAAATTATGAAGTCAATGAGACTTTCTCCAGGTCAGCGTAAAGCGGCGATTAATCTTTTTAATGAAGGTAAAGAATTATCCCGGGATTTAGTTCCTGTACTCAGTTCTTTTCACCAGGTTGCACGTCATCGCCATAGTTTGATGAATATGTTTTTAGAGCTACAGCTTCAGGCTGCTTATGCTGATGGTGTTATTAGTCGACAGGCTGAAAATGTTTTACGTGAGGTGTGTTCGGCTTTAGGTATCAGTCAGTATCGCTTACAAGTCATTCAGCAACGATATCTAGCGCAACGGGCCTTTTTTAACCAATATCAGGAACAAACCAGGCAAAGACATCAAGCTAATCTGGCGAGTCGTAATCAATTAAGTAATGCTTATGCTGTGTTAGGTGTCCCTGTTGGGTGTGATGATCAGCGAGTGAAAAAAGCGTATCGTCGATTGATGAGTCAACACCATCCAGATAAGTTAGTTGCCAAGGGGTTGCCAGAAGAAATGGTGTCTGTGGCAAAGCAGAAAACTCAGGAAATTCAGGCTGCTTATGATTTAATTAAAAAATATCAAGCTCGCAAAAGGTAGTCGCTCAATGACCATCCCTTATTAGTTATTTTGATAAACTTTGCTGTTGGCATGTTTGATTTAAAAAGCTTTTAGAATAGATGTTTTGGTAAGTTATTTAGAGATTTTGCGAGGGCGACCTGTATTTTGTTGCTGTAACTTAGCGGCTTCTTCTGCTGCTTTTTCTGCACGTTTTATTGCATCTAAAACAGCATCTACCCATTGGCTAACATACTTTAAAATACGTTTATCCAGCGTGCTGTCATAACTCATGCTAATGAGTAATCGCTGTCGGTAGCTGGGGTTTTCGGCCTTAATACTGGCCGCCTTACGGAGTTGTGACCATCTGGAATATTGGGAAGTTTTATTCACTTCCAGATCTAGTACAGGAATTTTAAGTTTATCTAATGGCTCAACAGATGTTGATGCTGGGGACCAATTATTCGGTTTGCAGTCAATGAGTATGATTCCAGTGTAGTCATCTGGATGCTTTTTAAGGTGGGATAATAAAAAGGAACAGCTGTTACCAATCGCTAGCAAGAACACTTTATCTGTTGTTTTTTCTTGCCCATACTGATGTGCACTTTTCATTAATTCATTTACGTTACTTGCGTATTTTTCTTGTAGTTTGGACGTCACTTTAAAAATTGGTAAACGTTTTTCACTTTCTGTTTCTTGTTTTTTCGGTCCAGTACCTTCTTTTATATCAGTCTTTGGCTGATTATTGTTAGCTGAGTTTTGCTGTTTTTCATTATCCGTTTTATTAGGGGTAGGATTGGTGCTTGTTTTATTGTCTGATGGTTTGTTTTCCTGTTTGGCATCAGCATCAATAGCGTTTGCTTTATCTGAATCTGGAGAGGATGTTTTTCGGGCTTTCATTATAACGGGTGAGGGCGATGGGGGACTTATAGCTAGCGTACTCCAGCCTTTTAGTGGTAATTGTTGTCGGAGTTTGTGCATATATTTTGGCCAGTCGGCATGATTGCCTTGTTCTGCGAGAAGTATTACAGCCCCCTTTAATAAACCTAAACGTTCATCTTGCCATAGTCCGTATGTTTTGCCCTTTGGCAGGTTAATAGTTATGAGTTGGTCTGATGCATAGACTTGTCGTAGCGCTTGTTGACTCCGGTTTATAAAATCATTAGCAAGTGCTCTATCTTGCTGTGATGTAGCTGTATTTTCTTGCGGTGTCGCTTTGGAATTGGTTGAGGAGGGTGCTTGCTGGCCAGCGCTGGAAGGTTGAGTAGGCGCTGTTGGCCTATTGGTTGAATTGTCTTCTTGATCAGCCCATAGAGGCATGCCGTTAAAAAGCAGAATAATTATACAGGTGATAAGTGAATCAATGTGACGCATGGTGCGTTATGTCCTGATCCTGAGTTTTAACGGCGTTACGTATATGCAATTAGGAGAACAATGCTTAGCTTTTATTGAGCTAGTCCTACTGAAAGCATAGATAAGTTCAGATAAAATGCGCCCAACCTGAATGAAGAGGTGGTGATAATGAGAAACTACTTGATAGCACCTAGTATTTTATCTGCAGATTTTGCACGTCTGGGTGAAGAAGTGGATGCTGTGTTAGCGGCGGGTGCTGATATTGTTCACTTTGATGTGATGGATAATCACTTTGTACCGAATTTAACTGTAGGTCCAATGGTATGTAAGGCATTACGTAATTATGGCATTACGGCTGATATTGATGTCCACCTGATGGTGAAACCGGTTGATCGTATCATTGGTGATTTTATTGAAGCAGGGGCAACTTACATTACGTTTCATCCTGAAGCATCAGAGCATATTGACCGTTCGCTCCAGCTCATTAAATCAAGTGGTGCTAAGTCAGGGTTGGTATTTAACCCCGCAACACCTTTAGATGTTTTGGAATACGTCCTAGATAAAGTGGATATGGTGTTAATCATGTCTGTAAATCCAGGGTTTGGTGGCCAAAAATTCATTCCTCAAGCCCTTAAGAAAATTCAGCGCGCTAGAAACATCATTGATGAAAGTGGTTTGCCAATTCGTTTGGAAGTTGATGGTGGTGTTACTGTCGAGAATATTGCTCAGATAGCTGCTGCGGGTGCTGATACCTTTGTTGCTGGATCAGCCATTTTTAGTAAGGATGATTACCAAGCTGTCATTGAACAAATGCGCACTAACTTGGCGGAGGTTAAGTAATGGCTGTTATTGCTTTCCCAGTATTACCAGATCCTGAGTTGGTGTTGTTTGATTTGGATGGGACGCTGGTTGATAGTATTCCAGACTTAACGAGTGCTGTTGATGCTATGCTTGTAGCGCTAGGTTTTGAGCCTGCAGGACAAGAGCCAGTTAGCCATTGGGTAGGTAATGGTGCACCAAAGCTTGTTGAGCGAGCATTGCGTGCCAAGTCAGCTGAGGCGCTAACAGATGGGCTATTAGCAAAGGCTAATCAACTATTTAATACTCACTATGAACACCACAATGGTGAGCAGGCTTGTGTTTATAAAGGTGTTTTAGCATTTTTGCAGAGCTTGCATCAGCAAAATATCAGCATGGGGATTGTAACCAATAAACCTAGCCAGTTTACTGAGCAACTACTGGAAAGGCTAAACTTAACGCATTTTTTTAACCTGGTGCTAAGTGGTGATAGCCTTCCAGAGAAGAAGCCAAGTCCTGCACCTTTACTTCATGCTATGGATTTCTTTGCGAAACGGCCTCAAGAAACATTAATGGTTGGTGATTCCATTAATGATGTCAAAGCTGCCAGATCAGCTAACGTTTCTGTAGTCGCGGTTAGCTATGGTTATAATCATGGTGAGCAGATCGATACTGCAAACCCTGATATAGTGGTAGACTCCCTGGCAGAACTCTTATGCTGAAACCTTTAGGCCAGCTCAGGTAGTATTAGTAAAATCTGTTGTAATTAATATAACCATTGGTTGCTCCATCCATAGTTATTCAATGAAGGTAATGTGAAACTGATGGTTATTATTTGAGTTTCAGTGATTTATTATTTAGCATCATTAACTCAGCATTAGAAATATAAGTGAGTAACTATAAAGGCTTTATAACAATAAGCCTGTTATCTAGAAAAACAGTAGGGGAATAAACTGTGAGAATGTTAGCTTTTACAGAGCAATATATGAGTTTCTTACAACGACCTTTAATGGCTGGTTGGCGATGGTGGCGTTGGTCTTGGTGATAGTAAAACAAAGGATATTTGTAATGACTCAATATTGTTTAGGTAAAACGCATGACACACGAGCAGTTTTTACAGCTAGCCGAACAAGGCTACAATCGTATTCCAGTTACCCGTGAGCTTTTAGCTGATCTCGACACTCCACTTAGCACCTACCTTAAACTGGCAGACCTGCCTTATACCTACCTTTTAGAATCTGTTCATGGTGGCGAAAAATGGGGACGTTACTCCATTATTGGACTACCCTGTTGTACTGTCCTTAAAGTTTTTGGTCATCAGATTATCATTGAAGAGCAGGGCACTGTTTTAGAAACCCGAACAGTTGATGACCCGTTGGCATTTATAGAGACATACTTTAACCGCTTTAAAGTTTATGAGCCTGATGATTTACCACGCTTTAATGGTGGGTTGGTAGGTTATTTCAGTTATGACACTATTCGTTATGTAGAATCTAAACTAGCAAACTCCTCTCCCAAAGATGAATTAAATACTCCAGATATCCTGCTCATGGTATCTGATGAAGTTGTGGTTTTTGACAATTTATCTGGAAAAATCTTGCTGGTTACCCATATTGACCCTAATGAAGCAGATGCTTATCAAAAGTCTCAAGTAAAACTGGGGCAATTGGTTGCAAGAATGCGAAGAGCTACAGTTGATGCCCCATACGCGGCTGGTAGTGCACCGCTGTCTGAAACTGACTTTGTATCATCATTTGGACAGGATGCCTTTAAAGAAGGTGTTGATAAGATAAAAGACTACATAATGGCGGGAGATGCCATGCAAGTCGTTTTATCTCAGCAAATGCAAGCTCCCTTCTCTGATCCACCTATCAATTTATATCGTGCGCTACGATGTTTAAACCCTTCTCCTTATATGTACTACTTTAACCTGAAGGATTTTTATGTTGTGGGCTCTTCACCAGAAATTCTGGCGCGTGTTGAAGATGGTGAAGTCGTGGTGCGTCCTATCGCAGGTACACGGCCACGAGGCAAAAATGTTGAAGAGGACTTAGCTTTAGAGAAAGATCTACTGGCTGATCCTAAAGAACTCGCAGAGCACTTAATGTTGATTGATTTGGGACGGAATGATATCGGTCGTGTAGCGAAAACAGGCACTGTCACTGTATCTGATCAGATGATTATCGAAAGATACTCCCATGTCATGCATATTGTTTCTAATGTTACAGCACAGCTCAAAGATAACCTCACTGCAATGGATGTACTGAAAGCTACATTACCTGCGGGGACGCTCAGTGGTGCACCAAAGGTGAGGGCGATGGAAATTATTGATCAGCTAGAGCCGGTTAAGCGTGGAATTTATGGTGGGGCTGTGGGTTATATTTCCTGGAATGGCAATATGGATATGGCTATTGCTATTCGAACCGCAGTAATTAAACAAAATACGCTGTATATCCAGGCAGGTGCTGGTGTGGTGGCTGACTCACAGCCTGAAATGGAGTGGCAGGAAACACTTAACAAGGGACGAGCCGTCATGCGTGCAGCCATGCTTGCTCAAACAGAGTTAGATCTTCCTTAGCCATTAACATTACCACAGTCAGTATTTTGAGGAGCAAATACTTAGTGAGTCAGAAGTGAAGACTTAACGCTTTAGTTGTTCACTTCAATACATCTTGTTAAGTATTCTCCTCTGGAGATAGCCATGTTATTAATGATTGATAATTACGACTCATTTACCTACAACATTGTGCAATACTTGGCGGAACTAGATGCCAATGTTGAAGTGTATCGCAATGACGAAATTGATCTTGCAAAGATTAAAGCACTGTCACCTTCTCATATTGTTATTTCTCCTGGTCCTTGTACCCCAAATGAGGCAGGTATTTCACTGTCTGTAATAGAAGCATTTGCAGGGAAAATTCCAGTTTTAGGTGTCTGTCTTGGTCACCAAAGTATTGGGCAAGTTTTTGGTGGGCGAGTGATAAGAGCTAAGGAAGTTATGCATGGCAAGACTTCCCCCGTTAAGCATAATTCTCAGGGTGTTTTTTCTGGGCTGCAGAATCCGTTACAAGCAACACGCTATCATTCTCTTGTTTTGGAGCAGTCAACGCTTCCAGACTGCTTTGAGATTACAGCATGGACTGAGTTAGATGATGGAACTGTGGATGAAATAATGGGAATCCGTCATAAATCATTGGCTGTCGAGGGTGTGCAATTTCACCCAGAATCTATTTTAACAGCGCAGGGTCATGATTTGCTGGCTAACTTTTTGCGGCAGAGTTGCTAGGGGGAGGGCATGTAAATGAATATAAAACAAGCCATAGCACGTGTGGTTGATGGGCATGATTTAACGACCCAACAAATGCAGCAAGTTATGACAGAAGTAATGACGGGTCAGGCAACCGATGCGCAAATCGCAGGCTTGCTTGTTGGACTGAGAATGAAGGGGGAGAGTGTTGATGAACTGGTTGGCGCTGCAGAAGTTATGCGTTCACTGGCTCAACCTGTTCACCTAGAGTTACCAGATTTAATTGATACCTGTGGAACTGGGGGAGATGGTTCAAATATATTTAATGTTTCAACCGCTTCTGCATTTGTGGTAGCAGCGGTTGGAGGTCATGTGGCAAAGCATGGTAACCGTTCCGTTTCAAGCAAAACGGGTAGTGCTGATGTACTGGAAGCCGCTGGGATTAAATTGGATTTAGCCCCAGAGCAAGTTGCTCGTTCTATTGAGCATGTAGGCGTTGGTTTTATGTTTGCGCCCGCTCACCACAGTGCAATGAAGTATGCGGTTGGTCCAAGGAAAGAGCTTGGTGTAAGAACACTTTTTAATTTGGTAGGCCCCTTAGTTAATCCGGCAGCTGTTAAGCGGCAAGTGATGGGAGTGTTTGCTCGGCAATGGGTCAAGCCTATTGCGACTGTTTTGCAAAGACTGGGTTCAGAGCACGTCATGGTTGTTCATGCTGAAGATGGTTTGGATGAAATTAGTATTGCTGCAAACACATGGGTTGCTGAGTTGAAGGATGGTGTGATTCATGAGTATTCGTTAAGTCCAGAACAGTTTGCGATTGAAAGGCAACCATTGTCAGGGCTTAAAGTGGACTCAGCTGAAAACAGTATTGAATTAATTCGTGATGCACTTGGTAAACAAACAACAGAAAATTCAGCTAAAGCAGCTGATATGATTGCAATAAATGCCGGTGCTGCAATTTATGTTTCAGGTTTGGCAAGTAGTATTGGGCAAGGTGTTGCGATGGCTCAAGATGCGATTGCCAGTGGCTTAGCAAAAGAAAAAATTAGTGAGTTGGCGAGTTTCACGCGATATGCCACTCAAGTGGATGAATAACAACAGTTAAAGAAATTATCGTTATGAATACTCCAACAGTACTAAAGCGAATTTTGCAGCGGAAACAAGAAGAAGTCAGTTCACGAAAGCAAGCAGCTTCATTATCAACGTTGCAGGCAAAAGTAATTGATTTACCTGAAACAAGAGGGTTTTCTTCTGCTATTGCGTTGCAGCTTTGTAAGAGAAAAGCAGCGGTCATTGCTGAAATCAAGAAAGCCTCTCCAAGTAAGGGAGTGATTCGTGAGCACTTCCATCCAGCTGACCATGCTGCTGATTATCAGCAGCATGGTGCTACTTGTTTATCTGTGCTTACAGATAAAGATTTTTTTCAGGGGGATGATGTGTATTTGCAACAAGCCCGTGAGGCTTGTCAGCTCCCAGTGTTGCGCAAGGACTTTATTATTGATGCTTATCAGGTTGTAGAGTCCCGTTACATTGGCGCAGACTGTATTTTGTTGATAGCGGCTGCATTATCACGTCAACAGCTTGTTGATTTATCGCATGAAGCAAGTCAGCTAGGCTTAGATGTTCTGGTTGAGGTGCACAATGAAGCAGAGTTGGAGATGGCTCTGGAGTTACCCACTCCGCTTCTGGGGATCAATAATCGTGACTTGCACACGTTTGATGTCTCATTAGAGACAACCTTGCGATTGTTACCTGTCATACCAGAAAACAAAATAGTTATTACTGAGAGTGGAATTTTAACATCAGCAGATGTTGAAAAGATGGTCGCTAATAATGTTTGGACATTTCTTGTAGGAGAAGCATTTATGCGCCAGCAAAATCCAGGTAAGGAATTAGCTGTTTTGTTTGATGGGTATTTATAAATAGATATTAGATATAAAACAAAAAAGGCGAATTAATTTCGCCTTTCTTGTTGAACGCCTATCTATTAAATGTGGGTATTAACGAGTTCCGAATACCACCATTGTTTTTCCTTTAACTGATACTAATCCTTGCTCTTCTAGCGTTTTTAATACACGTCCAACCATTTCTCTTGAACAGCCAACAATACGACCAATTTCCTGACGGGTGATTTTAATTTGCATCCCATCTGGATGAGTCATAGCATCAGGTTCTTTACACAAGTCGAGCAGTGTACGAGCAACGCGGCCAGTCACATCAAGGAATGCCAAATCACCTACTTTGCGCGTTGTGTTGCGAAGGCGATTAGCCATTTGCTTACCAAGAGCAAAGAGGATTTCTGGATCTTCCTCACAAAATTCTTTGAATTTGCTGTAACTGATTTCAGCAACTTCACATTCGGTTTTTGCTCTTACCCAAGCGCTACGAGAACCTTCTTCATCGTCAAGGAATAATCCCATCTCGCCAAAGAAGTCTCCTGCGTTCAGATAAGCGATGATGATATCCCGACCGTCATCATCTTCGATTAAAATTGTGACTGAGCCCTTCACAATATAGTAAAGAGAGTCGCTGCTGTCGCCTGCATAAATAATTGTGCTTTTAGCACTATAGCGGCGACGATGACATAGTGACAAAAATTTGTCTAAGTCTTTAATTTTGGGTGTAGGTGTAGTAATAGCAACCATAAACAGGGTCCAACAACTTATGTTAATAACATCCTATTATTTTTAGTTTTCATTATGACCCTAAAATTCCCTTTATTCTAGTTAGTCAATTGGTTAAGTGCTTAAACTATGATGCCTGTCCATTTTTTTAGGGGCAGACAGCTAATTTAAACGTGAAAACATTCGCAGTAAAATAATGAGGATTCAAAAAACTATGTTAGGCTTCATATTCGTTATTAACTTACAAGATAGCTCGTTGAGTAATAATTATGCAAGCACGTGTTAAGTGGATTGAAAATGCAATGTTTCTTGGTGAGTCTGGTACTGGCCATACGGTGGTGATGGAAGGCTCTCCTGATGAGGGTGGACGAGAGCTTGGTATTCGTCCAATGGAGATGTTATTGCTAGGAATGGGTGGGTGCTCTTCAATTGATGTAATTTCTATACTAAAGAAGGCACGTCAACAAGTAAGTGATTGTTATGTGGAAATTAGTGCTGAACGAGTAGATACAGTTCCTGCCACGTTTAAAAAAATACATCTGCATTTTGTTATAACAGGAAAAAATCTTAAAGAGTCACATATTGAACGAGCAATAAATTTATCTGCAGAAAAATATTGTTCAGCATCAATTATGTTAGGGCGAGCAGGCGTCGAAATTAGTCATGATTATAAAATATGTGAATAGGAATAATGTATGACTACATTATTTGATAAACCAAAAAAAACAGCAGGTTTACGTCACGTTGCTTTGTTTGTTGAAGATTTGGCTGCATGTGAACATTTTTATGTCAATTTATTGGAAATGACTGTTGAGTGGCGACCTGATAATGAAAATGTTTTTTTAACATCAGGAAATGATAATCTTGCCTTACATAAACGCCATTCTGAAATTGATAAATCACAACAAAGGCTCGATCATATCGGATTTATTATCGATGAAATAGATCAGGTTGATGTATGGTATAAATTTCTTCGTAAGCAAAATGTTGTAATGTTATCCGAGCCTCGAACCCATCGTGATGGTGCCAGGAGTTTTTATTGTCTTGATCCTGACGGCACCACTGTTCAGATGATTTATCATCCACCTATCTCTAAAAGTAAGTAAACACTTATTTACATGTTTTGTACTGCTATTGTTGCCCCAGTAGACTTTTTGCTCTACTGGGGGGAATTAACTCAAACAAAGTGGTAATGGTATGTGTTTTTTTACCAATTTTTATTTATCCATATGGTGTGTTGTTCAGCCGGGAGGCCAATGCATATTTCTTCCTCCCAGGATATGAAGATGGATATGGAAAACTGTTTGTCCTCCTTGGCTATTGCAATTCATCACTAAGCGATATCCATTTTCATGAATGTTCTCGTCTTGTGCTAAACGTTTAGCGACCAGTAGCATATGGCCAAGTAGCGCTTGATGTGTGTTATCGGCTTCATTTATTGTATTGATATGAGTTTTAGGGATCACTAACAAGTGGTGAGGTGCTGCAGGAGTTATATCTCGAAAAGCCAGTGTTAGCTCATCCTCATAAACAATCTGTGCATCAAGTTCACGATTGATAATTTTACAAAAAATACAAGACACAGACTTAATCCTTTTGTCTAAATTAAATTTCAGAAATAAACGTTAACGCACACTGAAGAGTCAAACAATAGTTTGATTGGTGAGGGTGTTTTGGAGCAAACATTGAAAAACGATATCCATGATCTTGGGTTAGTCATTGATGCAGGTACGCCTATTATCGTTATAGAGTCATACGACGAGCTTCGTGTTCTAGAGATGATGACACGTTTAGCAATGAATCGTGGTTTAGTGCTTTTTACCTGGAGTGTGACAGAAGGGTTAAACCGGCTTGGGTTTGGGCATGGTTCTGATAATGAGGCAATCACTGAAGCTGATGAGGTCTTAGTTCATATCAAAAAAGAAACAGTTCCTAGCCTTTTTGTCTTGTGTGACTTCCATCCCTATCTCCAGCCTAATGAGTATCGAAATATACGTTTACTCAAGGATATTGCCTTACAGCATACTCAGTTGCGTCATACTGTGGTGCTCTTAAGTCATGCTTTAGACTTACCTCCTGAGTTTAAAAGACTTGGAGCTCATTTTGAGCTTTCATTACCGACAGATGAGCAGTTATTAGCGATGGTAAGAGAAGAAGCTAATAATTGGTCCAAAAAGAATCTGGGGCGACGGGTAAAAACAGATAGTAAGACACTGGATAAGCTTGTTAGCAACTTACGAGGGTTAAGCTTAAATGAAGCTCGACAGCTGACAAGAGGTGCTATTTTCGATGATGGGGCTATTACTGTTGATGACTTACCTGAAGTGAACAAGGCAAAGTTTTCATTGATGGATATGGAAGGTGTTTTGAGCTTTGAGTATGAAACAGCACATTTTTCTGAAGTTGGTGGGTTAACGGCATTTAAGGCATGGTTAAGCCAACGCAGAACTGCATTTCTCCAGCCTGTAGAGCAACAAGATATACCAAAAGGCGTGATGTTGCTTGGTGTCCAAGGGGGAGGTAAGAGCTTAGCGGCAAAGGCTGTGGCAGGGATGTGGGGAATTCCATTGCTTAAAATGGATTTTGGCGCTTTGTACAACAAATATATTGGTGAAACTGAACGTAATATCAGAGAAGCTCTGAAGCTGGCTGATGTAATGTCTCCCTGTGTCTTGTGGATGGATGAAATTGAAAAAGGTATCTCTGTTGGGCGTAGTGATGATGGTACCTCAAAGAGGATCTTGGGAACGTTATTAACGTGGATGGCTGAACGAAAAAAATCTGTATTTGTCGTTGCGACATCTAACGATATAACACAGTTGCCACCAGAGTTAATTCGTAAAGGTCGTTTGGACGAGATATTCTTTGTTGATTTACCTGATGCTGAAGTGCGTCGGGATATTTTTGGTATTCATTTTAATAAGCGTAGTATTGAATCAGAGTCATTTGATTTTGACGCTTTAGTTGAGCTTACAGATGGTTTTTCGGGTGCAGAAATTGAGCAAGTTATTGTAGGGGCACTCTATTCTGCAAAAGCGAGTGATGAGTCGTTGCAACAAACACATTTAGAAATAAATATTCAATCAACGAGTCCACTTTCTGTGGTTATGGCTGAAGATATTGCAATGTTGCGAGGTTGGGCTAAAAATAGAGCTGTGCAGGCTTAGTAAATGGTCGAATTAAATAAAAAAACAAGTGCGTTATAAGCTTGTAAATGATAAGAAAGTTAGTTGATAATAGTCAATTAACTTTCTTCGTTACATTTTTCACTGGTAAGAGTGCTTTTATCTGCCTCTTTATTTTGTTTTGCTGATACCTGTTGATCATGCATTTTGATAAGCGATAACTGGGCGTCACGTATAAAGTTTTGATAATGTGTGATATGTTCTGCAGAGTTTAAATACGAAATTATTTTTTTAGATCGAGACAATGATAAAAGTTTTAGATTATCTGTATTTCTTAGCGTTGGGTCAAACTCCAAGAGTGGAAATAAAAAATGGATGTATCCATGTTCTTGCTCATATTTCATAATATATTGTTTTGCTCGTTCTAGCTCATTTCTATATTGGCTAATTAATCTTTGGTAGTGAGTGGCTCCACTAAAGTGAGGTATAATTTCATCGGAGTAGGTTATCGCCAGTAAAAAAGCAAAAGCACCAATAATACCTCCTAGCCAGCTTGGTAAATAGCCAAATATACTCGCAATAAAAATAAAACACAGTAAGCTAAAGCACATATACCAAATATTTTTTATTATTTTTGATATCCTGATTTCTGTTTTATTAGGTAGTTCGTCAAGGTCTAATTTTGTTAAGTCAAAAAGTTGTAGTGTTTCTGTAGCACTAATAAATTGAGGAGAATTCTTAGAGGGACTTGAGGTTTGCATGTATGACATTAGCTGGTCTGGATTACTGCTGAGTTTACTTTGGTGTGATGTATTACTGTTCATTTAGCCATTTCCCTGTAACATTAGACTATTCTCGATAGCGTAGCTTTAATTTTCGGGTGTCCCATTGTAATTAAAAACAATAATCTATAGTTATCATAATAGGAAATGTTTAGTGGTGGTGTATCTTGTATTTACATAAGGTGCATTACTTTTGCCGATCTTAACTAATCTGGTTACTTTTAATATTCACGAAATAAAGGTTGTTACGAGAATGTTAAATAAAAAAAACATGTATTTGATGATGGCCTCTTTGTTACCCATCTTTTGTGTTGCGGATGAAGTTATGAGCAATCGATACGAAATTTATACTTTTCAGGAATCGGCTCAAAATCCAATTACCATAAAGCTGGATACTTATGCAGGTGATAGTTGGGCTTTTAATGGGATTGCCTGGAAACAGTTGAAAGAAACCGGGAAAAAAAATAACTATGATTTTGCTAGTTACAAACTAAGTGTCACTGATTCAAAAGATGGGATCGTCATATTTCGATTTAGTCAACAGAATGGATCAGCATGGATTTATACAGATCATGGCTGGGAGTTTGTTGAAACGTCGGCAGAATAATTGAATGTTTGTTGGGTTTACATGACATTCTTGAATGCATGAAAAAAAACTCGTAATAACATGTTTTTATTAGCTTTTTAGGGGTTGGTCTGGTTCGTGCTCTGCAGCAAGTGTCTTTCTAAATAACACTTGCTGGGGAGCAAAAAATGAGGCTGAAAAATTTATCGCTGGCGCTTTGTGCGATATCTTCGTTTACATTGTCATCGTGGTTGTATGCTGATGCACAGTTGGTGTCTGGTGATATTGTACTTGGTGTGAATGACGAAGGTCATTTGAATGTTGCTGATATTATGGGAGTTACAATTAATACTGGCTCTACAGGGTTGACATATACCCCTATTGGCGATGCGACATCACCTGGTTGTTTATGTGAAGGTTGGGGGGTTTCAGTAGTTAATGGAGGCACTCATATTGGCTACGCCAGCGTTGATAGTGGAGGAGTATCTAACCTTACAGTAGATGGTTTTGTTTCTGATGCGACTACAGCAACATCTGATGTTCATTTGACTGACTTACCTGGGTTGTTGGTCAAACATGAGTTTATGCCATTTGCGGGAGCTCCTGGTAATGCTTATCAGGCAACTGTTACAATTGCCAATACGACAGGTGCGGCATTGATGGATGTGCGTTATATGCGAGCAATGGACTGGGATGTACCTCCTACTGAATTTAGTGAGTTTGTTACGATATTAGGCTCTGATGCCGCTAATGTTTTAGGTACCAGTGACGATGGTTTTGCGATACCTAATCCTACTGCGTTGCCTTTATCGGATTTAGGTCCATGTGGTGTAGACTCTGATTTTGTTAAGTGTGGCCCTGATGATCATGGCGCTGCATTTGTCTTTGGGTTTGGGGATTTAGCTGATGGTGAATCGGTCTCATTTGATATCTTTTATGGTGCAGGTGAGGATGAAGCTGAAGCAACATCAGTGCTAGGAGAAATTGGTGCTGAAGTGGTGTCTTTAGGTTACTCAAGCATCTTTGATGAAGGCTTAGGTGAGTCTGTTCCAAATACGGATTCTCCTGTGTTTTTCTTTGCTTTCTCTGAAGTTGGAGGCGAAATTATTTTCCCAGATCCAACACCTGATCCTATTCCTACTCCAGAACCTGGTAGCTTAGGTGTTCTTGCTTTGGGCTGTTTAGGACTAGGTTTATTCCGTCGTCGCCGTTACCAATAGTAATTAAATCTATCATCGTCTTAAAAATAGATGCCTACCTAGGCATCTATTTTTTTATATGTCTGAATTGTATGGTTTAAAAAATAGTTGAGTAATAATTGTTTTTTGTTGAACGTTGCATGTGTAATAAATTTGTTTATGAATTTTACAATTTTCTTTTTGTTAATTTTTTATTAAATGCTAACTATCTGAATTATAAAAAAATATATTGGCTGGCCTAAAACATGCCCTTTATTAGTTAGAAAAGTTGAAATACGTAACTTGCTGGCTAAGGGAAATGTAATGAAATTAAAACAACTATCGTTATGGCTGGTATTAAGTGTGTTAATACCACATGCAACTTCATCAACAATTAAAGCGTTGCCATATAGCCATCCTTACTCATTTAGCCAACAGAAACTCATCAATGAAGCGAAGCAGTTATTGCAAAGTAAGCAATATACTCAGGCGAAGGTTGTAATTGAACGACTCCATGAAAACTTCCCTGAAAATGTAAATTATTATATTTTAATGGCTGAAATATATTTGCATCAAAAAAACTATCCTGAAATGCATGAGCTACTTATTCAGGGGGTAGAAAATTATCCCAAAAATGCAAGATTACATGCTGCAATAGCCAGGAGCTATTCTACTCAGCAAAAACATCAACAAGCGTTACGTCACTTGCTTATAGCTGAAAAGCTTGATCCAACATTATTTGTTGCTCAGATTGATGCGGGTGACTTATATATGAATGTTTTTAACAAACCTGCATTAGCGGTAGATTACTACAAACGTGCAATTGTTCTTTTTCCTGAGCACGGAGGTGCTCGTTTTGCGCTTGGAGCCGCGTTGCTTCGACTCGAAAAATATGATGAAGCTGAATATAATCTGAATAAAGCAAATGAGCTTTCTCCTGAACGAATTGAGCCGCTTTGGGCGTTAGCACAAAGTGCATATTTACAAGGCCACTTTATAGAGGCGATTAACAGGACAAAAACGTTACTTGGTAAATTTCCTGAATACAGTAATGCCTTTATTTTACAAGGGGATAGTTATTTACTACAAAGAGATTGGAATAATGCACTGAAAGCGTATGAGAATGTAGCGAAAGAAAAAAATAATAATGTATTAGCTAAATTAAAAATAGCAAGAGTTTATTTTCTTAGTGGGCAATATCAAAAGGCATTAACTGCTTATCAGTCATTACAGGAAGATAACCCGGAAAATGCCGAAATCTACTTTAATTTGGCAAGCTTGGGGCTTAGTCAAAAGCAACTGGTGCCTATGGATCGCACATCTGAGTGGGGACGTACTGCCGTGATGCTTGAGCCAGAAAATAAAAAGTACAGACAGCTATTAGCATGGATTTATCATGCTCAAGGTAAGACGCCAGAAGCCCTAAACTTAATTAAGGAGTATGTTTCAGAAAGCTCGCAAGATGCCAATATTAACTATCAAGCAGGTATCTTCTATCGTGATTTGAAAAATGTTGAGAAAGCGAAGTACTTTTTACTTCAGGCGTTATCTATCAATCCTGATATGGCTGATGCAGAAAAAGCATTGGAGAAATTGCAGGCATTATAATATGCGCTTTTCCAAGCGCATATTTTTGAAAGTTTTTATATTTAAAAAGGTCGAACAACGGCAAGAATAATGATGCCGATCAGTAGAAATACAGGAATCTCATTAAAAATACGATAATAAACATGATCACGTTTGTTTTTATTATTCTGAAATACTTTAACAAAGTATCCACAGGTAAAGTGGTAAATAATTAACATAACAATTAAAGATAATTTGGCGTGAATCCAGCCCATTTGCAGATAGGCTTGCCAGTTATAGCTTAACAGCCATATACCAAATACCAGTGTTGCAATCATTGCGGGAGTGGTTATACCTCGGTATAACTTTCGCTCCATGGTTTTAAAGTAAGTTTGACTTGCTGTATCTTCTGCCATAGCGTGATAAACAAACAGTCTTGGTAGATAAAATAACCCTGCAAACCAGCACACCATAGCAATTAAATGTAACGCTTTAATCCAGAGCATAATACTCCCTTTAGCATGGGTAAAAATCAGTGTTTGAATTGATAGAAACGTTCAATCGCTTTGCGTGTGACAATACCGTTTATTCTGTTAATCATTGGGGCGCTGACGCTGGTAATGTATAACGCTTCGACTTGCGTTTGATCGAGCTTTTCTAAGGCTTCATGTAATGTTGCCTGGATATAGAGGGGGATAATATCTTTACGCTCACCAGGTAATGCTAACAAATCGATATTATCGTTTTCGTGCTCATCATCAGTCTCCTCCTGAATTTGGTCAAGATATCGTGCTAAGTCAGCAGCAAGTAAAATAGCTTCTGGTTTATCTGTGTCAATGACAATCCAGATAGGCTTGGTGGCTAATGCCTGACTAGCTTCTTCGAAAGAGCAGTGGCGTGCCAGGCGCACAAATTGACGCTCCATAATCGAAGAGACACTGGTTCTTTGTAATGCTTGTGATAATGGGTCATTGCGAAAGTTTAAGCCTTGCGCCTGTAATTGTGCCAAAAAGACGGATGGCTTTTTAAAAAAGTATTTACTGGTCATACTCGCGACAACAATGACAAGCATTGCGGGCAAAATGATATGTGGGTTTTGAGTTAACTCTAATACTGCCATCAGTGCAGCCAATGGTGCTTGAAGTACAGCCCCCATCATCGCCCCCATTCCTAGCATGGCATAGAATCCACTAGGTGAGCCTGAGGCATCGGTTAGAAAACCTCCTGCAATACCTAATGCCCCACCAAGAGACGCGCCTATAAAAAGTACTGGACCAATAAGGCCTCCAGGTAGTCCAAGTCCACAAATAGTGCTACTCACTAAAAGCTTACCGATCACTAGAAAGCAAAGTAACTGCAGAGGAACAGCGCTTGACAGTGTCATATTCACAGTATCATAACCAACGCCCATAATTTCAGGTAAGAACGCTCCAGAAACAGCCGTTAACAAGCTGGCGAGAATGATACGTTGCCAAAGAGGGCGTGAACGAAGTTGACAGGTTAGCTGAACCAAGTGAGTAAAGCTTGCGGCTATTATTCCAGCCATAATACCAACGACAACAACAAGAGGCAGCTCCCAAAGTGAAGTGAGGAACATGGGAGGAACACTAAATGCAGGGGCCATACCATAAACCATTTCAGAAAGTACGGCTGCCGTCACTGCGGCCAGAATAACGGGCGTAAAACCAGCGATGGTATATTCCATCATAATAACTTCCATCGCGAAAATGACGCCAGCTATGGGAGTATTAAATGCTGCAGAAATGGCGCCCGCTGCACCACACCCCACAAGTGTACGAATACTGTTGTTGGGTAGTTTTAACCACTGGCCGAGTAAGCTACTACACGCTGCGCCGAGGTGAACGGCAGGGCCTTCACGCCCTACAGGTTGGCCAGAAATAATAGCAAGGCTGCCTCCAAAAAACTGAACGAGCATATTTTTTATAGGCAAGTGCCCTTGATGGTAGCCAAGCCGTTCTATGACATGCGTGATACCTACCCGTAGATATTTTGGTTTTACTTTGTAAAGGACGATTAAAAGTAATATGCCAACGAAAACTGGTAACCCAATGCGTTCAAGTAAAGTGAGGCCTTCAAAATTTTCGTCATCTAGATTAGGCAGTATATGTTGTAAGGGCAGTTCAACAGCATGACGAAACAGAATAACCACCATGCCAGAAAATAAACCAGAGAAAAGTCCTAATATAGCCAGTTGAGGCAATGCATTGACATCCGCAACTTGGTGCCGAAAGCGTTCTAGTGTGGGTAAACGAAATCTATCCTTTATCATATTTAACCAAGAGTATATTGAATAAGCGCGCTACTGACTGATGAAGCAGGTAACACATTATGATGGTTCAGACGCTTTGCTATGAAGCGACTAACATGTACTTCACTAAAGCTTTTACCTGGTTTTGAGGTGAGCGCGGTGACACCCCTATTTGGTCTAGCAGAAAATCAAAATGCTCATAATGGTTATGCTTACTTCCTTGAATCAAATAAGCGTTTTCCGTAGCGTTGCTTATCAATATTACCAGTGATGTATATGATTATGTTTTGGTAATTTACTAATAATACTGAAAGTAGGCTCTATGAATAGGCAATCATTTTTTTAAAAGTCTAATAAGTGAGTGGCCCAATTTAGATTATTAAAAGGTATATTATCGTGTTCGTCATCTACTTTGAATGACTACATGACAGTTTTCTTCGTTGTATACTGATTGAATACCTTCAGGACAATTTATTGAATAATGCTAAAATACGTTTTCTTAAGGGTATGATCTACTTTAGTTTGCGTAAATAGAGGTTGGTGTGAAAAAAATTGGTATTGTGGGTGGGACTGGTTATACCGGTGCTGAGTTATTACGCTTGTTGTTGGCTCATCCTGAAGCAGAGGTTGCTACCATTACTTCACGAGCAGAGCAAGGTCGAGAAGTAGCAGAACTCTATCCTAATTTACGTGGAATAACCTCATTGCGCTTTGATAGCCCTGAAGAAGCACCTTTGGGAGATTGTGATTTGGTTTTTTTTGCAACACCCAATGGTGTAGCGATGCAGCAAGTACCAAGCTTGCTTGCTAAAGGTGTACGAGTGATAGATTTAGCCGCAGATTTTCGGTTACAAGATGCAGAACAATGGGCTGAGTGGTATGGGCAACCTCATCAATGTCCAGAATTACTTGCTGCAGCGGTGTATGGCTTACCTGAAATTAATCGTCAGTCAATTAAAGGCGCACAGTTGGTTGCAAACCCTGGTTGCTATCCAACGGCTGTTCAACTGGCTTTATTACCACTAGTTAAGCACAAGTTAGTTGATTTACAGGCATTAATAGCTGATACCAAGTCTGGTGTAAGTGGTGCTGGACGAGGGGCCAATGTGGGCACTTTACTTTGTGAATCAAGTGAGAACTTTAAAGCTTATGGTGCTACCGGACACCGACACTTACCTGAAATTGTTCAGGGCTTGGCTCATGCGGGTGAGGTCGATAGGCAACAGATTGCGCTTACATTTGTACCTCACTTGACGCCAATGATTAGAGGGATCCACGCAACATGTTATAGCAAGTTAACAGTAACAGGGACAAATTTGCAGGAGCTGTTTGTTCAGCACTACTTAAATGAACCTTTTGTTGACGTGATGCCTGTAGGCAGCCACCCTGAAACAAGAAGTGTCAAAGGAAGTAATCTTTGTCGAATAGCTGTGCATCAGCCATTCCAGAAAGATACCGTTGTGGTGCTATCGGTTATAGATAACTTGGTTAAAGGGGCTGCAGGTCAGGCAGTTCAGAATATGAATATTATGCTCGGGTTTCCAGAGCAATTGGGCTTACAGGTAACGGCAGTATTGCCCTAGATTGCAGGAGTGATTATGACTGCGGTAAAAGGAAGCAAACAAGAACGTTTGGTAGTTGTTCCGTACCATCCTGTCAGACGACTACTGGCGCATTTATTATATTGGTTAATACTATTGGCTGTTGGGGCTGCAAGTTTTTACATTGGACAATTTGTCGGTGTTGAAGCGAAATATGCTGTGGAGTATGAAACAGGACAGTTGAAAGATTTAATTGATGATCAGGATGACAAAATAGCTGATTTGACGCAGAAGCTTGCTGTAATGGAGCGGAGTCGACAAATAGATCAGCATACCAATGAAAGTATTCGTCAGCATTTGCGTAAATTACAGGCAGAAAATCTTGAGCTAGAGCAAGAAGTGAGTTTTCTAAAAAGCATCATGCAACCAACGGATCAAGCCAAAGGCTTGAGCATACAAAAGTTTGAGCTTAAAGCTACAGATAACCCACGTCAGTTTCAGTATAAATTAAGGTTGACTCAAATAGCTAAACGCCACAATAAGCTCAATGGTTTTGCAAACGTAACGATTGTTGGTAAAAAAGCGGGTATTCATCAAGAAATACCATTAAATCAAATTTCGAAAAATGTAGACTCAAAAGATATCAAGCTTGGTTTTGTATACTATCAGGAAATACCCGGCCCGGATGGCCATTTCGGCATCATGGATTTACCTGAAGGGTTTGAGCCTGAATATGTATTGGTTGAAGCACAGCAAACAGGTGCTGGCGCCAAACGGGTAGAAAAGAAATTTATGTGGAAGAAGGAGGCCCAGTTAAATGTGGGGCAAGGGTAATAAAAGAAAAAGTACAAGCATTGATAAGCATGGCGAAAATATAACACTAATATCGAAAGGTACTGTACTGTTTGGGGATATACAGTTTACGGGGGCTTTACAAATAGAAGGACGAGTCAAGGGCAATGTAACTGGGCAGGATGGCTTAGTTCGCTTGGCCGATCGAGGAATTGTTGAAGGTGATATTAGAGCGCCTAATGTTGTCATTAACGGTACTGTGACAGGAGACCTATACTCTTCTGACCATTTGGAGCTGGCTTCGAAAGCCGTTGTAGCTGGGAACGTTTACTATAATCAGATAGAGATGGTTAAAGGGGCTCAGGTGAATGGTAGTCTTGAATATAGACCAAAAGCAGATGATAAGGTCAAGAAAAAATCTGTTGCTGCATTGACAGTGAATGCTCAAGCTGTGGTAGAGGGTGCATCATAGAGTCATTTATCAAAGAGCAGTGTAAGCAAGAAGCTTGGTTTGCTGCTTTGTGAGAAATGATTCTTGTGATATGCAAGGAAAAAGTTGACGGAAACACTTGGTTACTTGGATAATATTCATTCAGGGTTGCGATGATGGATGTGGAGCATAAATGACCGTTGAGACTTTTGACCCAAATGAAACCGTTGCCATCAACTTTTCAGCTGCTGCAGCCGCCAAGGTGAAAGACCTCATTGAAGAAGAGGGTAATGATCAGCTGAAATTGCGCGTCTTTGTGACGGGCGGAGGTTGTTCAGGCTTTCAGTATGGTTTTACCTTTGAAGAAGAAATGGCAGACGATGATACTCAAGTCGAGCGTGATGGTGTGCTGCTTGTGGTAGATCCTTTGAGTTTTCAGTACCTGGTTGGTGCTGAAGTTGACTATCAAGAAGGGTTGGAAGGCTCTCGGTTTGTGGTCAACAATCCTAATGCCACAACGACTTGTGGCTGTGGTTCCTCTTTTTCTATCTAAAGTCCAGTGTAAATTCTCCTCTCTTTATAAAAGCATAAGCACATATTTGAAGGGAACATGGCTATCCTATGTTCCCTCACTGGTGCTAAAACAGCTCATTTTGAGGTGGCTCTTCTGTGTAAAAGCGGTGTACATTCTCTAGTGTAATATGTGCAATAGACTCCAGTGCATCATGTGTAAAGAAGCCTTGGTGCCCTGTGATTATAACATTTGGGAAAGTAAGCAAGCGGCTGAACATGTCATCCAGTAACACTTCATTTGAGTGATCTTGATAGAGTAATGGCCGCTCATACTCATACACATCTAGCCCCAGGTTAGAGACTTTTCTTGTTTTTAAGCCCTCAACCACGGCGTTAGTATCTATTAGCCCACCCCGGCTGGTGTTAATAATCATTACGCCATCTTTCATGAGCTTGAGTGAGTCAGCATTAATCAAGTGATGATTTTCATCTGTATGTGGGCAGTGTAATGTAATCACATCAGATGCTTTAAATAATTCGGGTAGCTCAACATATTCAACACCTAAGGCCAGACAGTCAGGGTTGGGCTGTATATCGTAAGCTAATATTTTGCATCCTATCCCATGGAGTATGCGTATCACTGCGAAACCAATTCGACCTGTACCGACAACCCCAACCGTTCGATTGTGGAAATCAAATCCCATAAAACCATCAAGATCAAAGTTATTTTCTTTAACCCGATTGTAGGCCCTATGTATTTTTCTGTTTAAGGTCAGCATTAGGCCAATGGTGTACTCAGCGACTGACTCAGGAGAATAGGCAGGAACCCTGGCAACACGAATTCCTAATTCTTTCGCATGGGTTAAATCGACATTGTTATACCCAGCACATCGTAGCGCGATGAATTTGGTGCCTACTTCGTTTAGCCCTTGAAGTACATCTGCGTCCAAAATGTCATTAACAAATACGCAAATGGCAGGAAAACCTTCTGCTAGCTTATAGGTTTCGAGTGACATTCGAGCTTCAAAAAAGTGCAAGTCTAAGCCAATTTTATTATTGCAGTTGATAAAGAATGCTTCGTCATAGGGTCGAGCATTAAAAATTGCAAGTTTCATACGAAATTACCTTAGAAAAGAAAAAAGCTAAAAAACACATTAAAAAATGACTAGTGGTTAGCTTGATGTTTAATCAGAATGAAAATGAACGTCACTTCTTCTATAGAAGTTTAAGGTAAACCGTCTGTGGATGTGTTTCAGGGATAATAAATAGCACCTAGTATTCTAGGTCCTTTAGCATTGGTAACGCTGGGGATATTTCCAGTTTTATGATTTAGTGTTTGTTTTGCCAGCCAAGCAAAGGCAATTGCTTCCAGCCAATTAGCAGGGATACCTTGCTCATCTGTTGTGTACATTTGATAGCCGTTAGGTAACGCCTGAGAAAAAATCTCTAGCAAAAATGAATTATAAGCACCACCACCACAAATAAAAATGTCACCAGAGCCTATACCAAATTGTTCGATGGCATTAATGATGCTTTTTACTGTCAAAAAGATGAGAGTGGCTTGTACATCATTTGCACTATATTGTGAAAAATCATGTAAGTGCTGATTAAGCCATGAAGTATTGAAATACTCACGCCCAGTACTTTTGGGGGGAGGTGTTTTGAAGTAAGGGTCTTGCAGAAAGTGATTTAAAAGTTCAGGAATAGGATTACCAGACGAAGCCCACTGTCCATCTTTGTCAAAGTGCAAACTTAAATGCTGTCGGCACCATTCATCTAACAGTACATTTCCTGGGCCAGTATCGAAGCCTTGAACATTAAACTCGGTAGCTTTTGTAAGTGGAGGCAGTACTGTTACATTGGCCATACCACCAATGTTGACAATATAACGTGTAGTATCAGGGTGACTTAGTGCGTATGCATGATATGCCGGCACAAGGGGAGCACCCTCACCACCAGCGGCAATATCTCTTCGCCGAAAGTCAGCAACTGTGGTGATGCCTGTGGATTCAACAATTATATTAGGGTCACCAATCTGGTGGGTAAAACCTAGTTGTGGGTAATGTCGTATAGTTTGTCCATGGCTACCAATAGCTTCAATTTCTGTACTTTCTATTTTGGCGTTACTGAGTAGGTTGTTGATGAGTTGAGCACTCAATAAGCCAATATCTTGGTCTGCTTGGGCTAATAAATGAACATCGTAATGTGTAGCATGGCAAAGGGTATGCAGTTGATGGCGAAGAGAATCGGTATAAGGCAGGTGTGCTGAGTTAATCAGTTTGCCTGGTGAAGAGGTTAAATCAACAAGGACGGCATCAAGGCCGTCCAAGCTGGTTCCTGACATTAAGCCAATGTATAAAGGAGATGTCATTTACTCTTGTTTCAGTGCTATAGCTGTATTTTCTGCATTCTTAAGTAATGACAGCATACTTTTAGCCTGTTGTTTGAAATTAGCCAGTTCTTTGCGGTCAATTGGCATAGCCTTGGGTAGTTTGACTTTCAAGGGGTCTTTGTGCACGCCACTTACACGGAATTCATAGTGTAAATGTGGACCTGTCGCTAGTCCTGTAGAGCCAACAGCACCAATTAAATCACCCTGTTGAACTCGTGAACCAACACGAATATCTTTGCCAATGCGATTCATATGTGCATAAAGTGTGCTGTACTGCTCTCCATGTTGAAGGATAACAACCTTGCCATAACCGCCTTTTCGTCCAGCGAAAACTACCTTACCATTACCTGCTGCTCGTATTGGTGTGCCGCGAGGGGCTGCATAGTCAACACCTTTATGCGCACGAATACGGTTTAAAACGGGGTGCTTGCGCCCAAGACTAAACTTAGAACTGATTCGAGAGAACTCAACGGGAGTACGAATAAAGGCTTTGCGCATGCTACGGCCTTCTGGGGAATAAAAGTCGCTTGCACCATCAGAGTCAGTATAATTAATTGCAGTGAATGCTTCACCACGGTTGTTGAACTCAGCAGCAAGGATATTGCCTTCACCAATTTTTTCACCATCAAGGTATTTCTCTTCATAAACAACTTTGAAGGAATCTCCTTTACGGATATCAAGTGCAAAATCGACATCCCAGGCAAAAATGTTGGCTAATTGCATAGTCATCTTATGAGATAAACCAGCTTTACGACCCGCAAGAAAAAGAGAGTGATTAATCTTTCCAGAAACTACTTTTGCACGGACATTTGGTTTGAGCTTAATCTTCTCAGCATGATAGCCATCTTCTTTTGCCGTAAATAAAACACTTTCCAGTTTGTTACGCACAAATCGGACTTTTTCTAACTTGCCTTTAAATGTGTATACCTCTAGAGACTGGCCTGGGCGGATCTTGGCTAAAGATTTTCCTTCTGGCCCACTATTAATCAAACTATAAAGTTTAGATACGCCTAAGCCATGACGGGAAAATATCGTTGATAAGGTATCACCTGGGTTAACCTTAATTGTAAACCAACTGCCTTCAGTTTGATTGGCTACCTGAGGTACTGGCTTTGATTGTAATTGACTGTTGATAATCGTGTTTTTTGGCTTAGGAGTTGTTAGCGCAGAGGGTTGTGATACTGACACTGGCAGCATCACATCATCAGGATTATCAATACCTAATTTTACATGAATGGGTTTATCAGTTTGAGTTACCGTATCTGTCTGGGTTTTCAAAGCTGGTTTTACAGATGAATTCTCCGTTTTTTGCGGAGTAGCTATTTGAACGGTACTTGCTTTTTGATCTTGAGAAGCGGTTGTTGCATTGGAGGCTACCGTAGCCGTTTGATCATCTGCTTGTTGTGCGGAAACAGTAGTATTGTTGGTTTGCTCTGTTTTGTCTGCTGGAAGAAAGCTAATTGAAAACCCTATCCCTACGGCAAGTGCGCCAGCAATCACCAAATGCTGTCTTGGAAATCGCTGCTTTCCTGTTACTGTTAAATCAGCTTTTTTCATGATGTTCTTACAGCGCCTTGTTCAGTGATAGGTGTAAATGCCCAAAGTATAAACAAATATTCAAATGTGATGTAGTCGAAAAAAGCTTATATCAAAAAGTCTTAATACAACGTAGATCGTTTAATTACTAAAAAATTCCATTAAGTTATTGAAAATGAAGACCAAAGCGAGCTACTTGCTGAAAAAAGCCGTTTGTCGCCTTTTTATGAACGTCATATTTTTTTCATAAACTGCAGTATTTATCTGACGAACAGAAACCTATTAAGGCACACTCACCGTGTTTGATAAGCCAAGAGACTTATTTTAGGCACTACTAATGCTGTATTGTGGAGTAAAGAGTCATTCTCCCCTTAATTTAACGGTGATGAGTGTTTTGGGGTTGTGAATGTTGAGCTAAATAGTCTTGTTGAGTAAATGGTTGAAATTAAGTAGCTTGAAATACGTAACTTCGGTTAAGGCTATAGCTTTATGCTTTTAGGGCCATTAAAATTGGTCGCTTTCTTATCAGGTAAGACGAAATATAAGGTTGAACAATGTCTGCGGATCAAAATCCACTGATTGATGACTTAACAAATAGACAGCTAATCGCTCAGATGACTGCCGAGGATGACTTGCATGCTCATTTAAATGAGCAGTCTAGAGTTGTCTATTGTGGGTTTGACCCTACTGCAGACAGCTTGCACATTGGTAGCTTGGTTCCGCTTTTGGCATTACGCCGTTTTCAGCAAGCAGGGCATAAACCAATCGCTCTGGTGGGTGGTGCTACAGGTATGATTGGCGACCCTAGCTTTAAAGCAGCTGAACGTAAGCTCAATACGCCTGAGATCATTCAAGAATGGACAGAAAAAATTCGTCAGCAAGTGTCAAGATTTATCGACTTTGACAGTGGGGCTTCACAAGCTCGCGTTGTTAATAATTATGAGTGGACAAAACAGCTTGATGTGCTGACTTTTTTACGTGATGTTGGAAAACACTTTGCTGTAAATATGATGATTAACAAAGAATCAGTTAAGCAGCGTATCCAGCGTGAAGGTGAAGGTATTTCTTACACTGAGTTTTCCTACATGCTACTGCAATCGTACGACTTTGCAGAACTCTATAAGCAGTATGGTTGTACTATGCAGCTTGGGGGGAGTGATCAGTGGGGAAATATCACTGGAGGAATTGACTTAACGCGTCGTCTACATCATGCACAGGTTTACGGACTGACATTACCACTTATTACTAAGTCAGATGGCACTAAATTTGGTAAGACTGAGTCTGGTACGATTTGGCTTGACGCAAACAGAACTTCACCTTATGCCTTTTACCAATTTTGGATAAATACTGCTGATGCCGATGTATATCGTTTCTTAAGGTATTTCACATTTCTCCCTATTGAAGAAATTGTCCAAATAGAATTGGAGGATGCGCAGGCGCAAGGAGCAAAACAAGCTCAAAAGGTACTTGCTCAAGAAGTTACCCGTTTAGTGCATGGTGAAGATGGGTGTAAAGCTGCTGAGCGAATCAGTCAGGCTTTATTTAGTGGAGAGCTTGATTCATTGTCTGAAGATGATTTGTTGCAACTTAAACAAGATGGGCTTCCATGTACTTTACTCGCAGATACAGACTTTAAAGAAAAGTCACTTATTCAGCTATGTGTTGAAAGCGAGCTTGCTTCTTCTGGTAAAGCTGTCAAAGATGCGCTAGGAAGGAAAGCTGTCTTGGTTAATGGGCGTCCATTGACGATGGATGACAATATGAAGATAGATGAAGTCTTCTCTGGAAAGCATGCGTTATATGGTCGTTTCTTTATCACCCGGATGGGCAAGAAGAAGTATCATTTATTTGAGAGTGTTTGCTAGTTAAAAACTTAGCACGTAATCAATGCTTCTTTTTTATGAGGGTGTTGAAGCTTTGTTCTAAAGCATTTTTTGGATTAGTTACTTTGAATTATCAGTAGTATCTTGCTATGAAAAAAATGCCTTAGAAACTTCGCAATATTCCTTGCCTGATAAGATTTAGTATTTATACTTATAAATTACCAGCAGAAAGGAGTTGACCTTTTAAGTCAGCTCCTTATAATGCGCCCCACTTCAGCGGTAACGGTTTTCAAGCCTCCGACGCAGCAAGTTAACCCCTTAGTTTAAAAGGCGGTTAGCGATTGATACGCGTCAAACGTCGTTTAAAAAGACGACGGAAAAAGGAGAGGTTGACAAAGTTACCCAGTGCGCTAGAATGCGCGGCCGCTGAGAGGCGAGTTGAGGTGTGTTTGAGCTTGAAAATAAAGTTTAAAACACGGCTTGACAAAACAAGGCGAGGCAGTAGAATAGCCGGCCTTGGTTGAGACCAGCGCTTAACCAAAGTTCTTTAACAAATGATCAAGTAATTCGTG
>NZ_JBOIUB010000008.1:0-291974 GCF_050749885.1 Zooshikella sp. RANM57
ATCAACATTTAATGAGAAAACTTTTTGACAAGTTAGGGTTAAGCTTAAGCATTCAAAAAGTCGCTCAAGTGTATGAACAGCTGAGCGACTATGGGGCTATGGCTGGGTAAAAGTGTCTACAGTATTGTAAAAGAAAGCGAGCACGATTTTCGATAGAACCACCGTATTCATCTGCACGTTGATTACTATTTTTTGCTAAAAACTGATCAGGTAAATAACCATTAGCAGCATGAACTTCAATCATATCAAATCCAGCTTCCAACGCATTTTTTGCTGCATTGACATAATCAGACTGGATTACTTTTATTTCCTCAACAGTTAAGGCTTTAGGTAGATCAGCACTTATGCGCGTCAATTGACCATTTATGAGATTGTAGCTTCGCGCACCTTCTGCTTTAATTGCGGACGGTGCGACTGGCGCCTGCTTTCCAGGTTGTAATTCACGGTTAGAAATACGACCGACATGCCAAAGCTGTAAAGCTATTCTTCCTCCCGCCTGATGCACAGCTTCCGTCACAGTTTTCCAGCCTTGCACTTGTTCATCATTATAAATTCCTGGTGTACACGCGTACCCCTTGCCTTGTGGGGATATTTGACTCGCCTCAGTAATAATTAAGCCAGATGATGCCCGCTGACGATAGTACTCAACCATCAACGAATTCGGAACATCACCTGGTTGTGAGGCTCTCGAACGCGTTAAAGGTGCCATTATGACTCGGTTAGGTAAAGTAATATCAGATAACTGAAACGGTGTTAGTAAGCTACTTTTTGTCATCATGCACTTCCTTTGAAAACCATTTAGTAGACCAGTCGTCTATAATGCATTTAAAAAAATGAGACCATTAAGAGTTAATTAACAGCCTCATTGAGGTCACACATTCAATTAAATTCTATTTAATCCTAACAATAACTTTGGATTAGGTTTCTTTTTTAAGCACCCAATCTGAAGTCAGCAATAACTCCGTCATCATCATTGCCGTTTTTATTGCTGAGTCATCATGTCGTACTTTAGTCATCAGACTTGCACCCATCCACTGTTGATATAGTACAACTGATGTAAGTCTTGCATCTAAGTTTGCTGGCAAAGAACCATCACTTATTCCAAGAAGTACACATTCTTCTATTCGACTAATGATCGCATCAATACCAGACTTCAGCATTAATCGCATATCATCAGATAAGTCAGATACTTCTGCAGAAAGCTTTACAGCCAAACATTGCTTATCGCAACATTCATCCGTTTGTTTTTCAAACCAGTGCTGCCAATACGACATCAATTTATCCTTGCCACTTTTTGCAGGTAAATTGAACAGTTCATCGAGAACTTGCTCATAATGGCTGAAATAACGTCGGAGTAACTCAACACCAAATAACTCTTTGGATTTAAAATAATGGTAAAAAGACCCCTTTGGCACCTTTGCCTGTGCTAATATCTGGGCTAACCCCACAGCTGAAAACCCTTTACTGAGAATCAACTGCTCACCTGCACTCAGGATGGTTTCTCGGGTATCTTGATGCTCACTACGATTCATGATGATAATACTAGCAGCTAATTAGACCGGTCGTCTAGTGAATTGTTTGTGGGTTATTATAACAATATCAAGCATGTTTATTGAATTTAGCTATATCATCGCGGCAGCACAGCCTGAATCGTTGAATTTAACTACTCCCACAGCGCAGGGTATAAGGGTATAAGGGTATAAGGGTATATAAGGCTAAAATACCATCATAAGCGCTCACAATCGGAGAGTTAGACGATAGCCGTCGTAAAGATGTTAGAAACACTATCAGTCAAACTTAAAGCCAGAAACAATATTTTCTATGCTTGTACTCCTTGTATGCACCGAATTGGCATTTTCAGCAACACGTTCAGCACTGGAAACTAAATCAGACGCAGAGTTATCCACAGAATCTATACGAGAATTAATATCCCCAGCCGTTGACGCTTGAACATTGGCGGCTTCAGATACTTTTTGAAATGCCTCAGCCACTTGGTTTGTCGCTTCAGTGACTTTTTGTAGTGCTTCTCCAGTACTGCGTGTTCTTTCTTCGCTATTTGCCGCCTCGCGTGACGACTCTTCCATCACCTTAACAGCCTCTTCAGCCACTTGCTGTAAGTTCAATATTGAATTACTGATTTCATTGGTAGCCTCTTGCGTACGTGTGGCTAGTGTACGTACTTCATCCGCAACAACAGCAAACCCCCTTCCCTGCTCACCCGCTCTTGCCGCTTCGATTGCGGCATTTAATGCCAGTAAATTAGTCTGCTCAGCGACCGCTTTAATGACATCAATGACATTACTTATATTATTTGCACTCTCAGCTAATTTTGTAATTTGCTGTGCCGCATCATTAATTTGCTCTGCTAATTGATGACTGGAATCAGCAGTTTTTATCGACTGTTGCGAACTCTCTTGGGCTGAGTTGTACACCTCCTGAATATGTAAAGAGGCCTCTTCAGAAAGCTCAAGCATGGATTGAGCAGAGTCAGTACTATTTCGAACAAGCTCAACAATATGACTGATCTGTTGTTTTTGATCATTACCAGATTGCTGATTCGTTTTTGATTCACTATCAAGTTCCTGAGCAGTCTGATTAAGTGCACTTGCTTCTTGTGCCAGCACTTTTACTTTTTGTCGAAGTAAATTCATAGCACGACCCGTCGCATTTATGGCTTCGGATAACTCATCTTGCCCTTTTGTCTCAAGGTGAATATTTAAGTGGCCTGACTCAAGTGACTGTGCCGCATAAAGTAAACTATTTATCGCCAAGCGAGTATTAATTTGATAACAAACCAATAAATATAATGCTGATAACATCGTCAGCGAAAAAACAGCAACAACAAGATTCCGTTTATGTATAGTTTCACTTAAGTGTTTTTTTGCCCCTTCAATAAATAGATTTTCAATAAAGTGATAAAAATCCATTTGGGCACTTATCGTTGTACTCCCTTTTTCAAAAAATTGTTCAGCGGATACTGATAACGTTTGTGAACCCAGTAAATCACGCTTACTTGTTGAAACCAGGTCATTAACTGTTTGAGTAAGCTTCTTGGCATAAGGTGCTACTCGACTACGATAATCTGCAGAATAATCATTTAATGCTGTAATTTGAGTTTCAACTTTAGCCTGCACTTCTTCAACTATTTCGGTTAATCTAGTCACTTCAATAAATAATTCAGGGGTAAATTGCCCCTGTGCTGCAACCAAGCTGCCTTTACCACGAAGTTTTCCCGTTGTTTCTGACAATAAAGGTAACTGATAAACAAACATATCCATTGTTAAGAACGTATTCAGTTTGGGATCTAGAATTAGCCCACTGTTAGTCGCAATAGTGTCAACAATAATTGATATACGATTGATCCATTCTGTATGCAATGAAAATGCAGTATTGACTGGAACACCTGTTGATAACTTATCAGTCAATGACTGCCAATCATCTGCCAAAGCATGAATTGACTTTACTACATCTGTAAAACCCATTTGTTTTGCAGTGTTAGTTGCTTTGCTTAATGCTTGTTCTAGTTTTGACCGAATTTCTGGGAGATCGTTATAAGCAGACTGACTTCCACCTAACCACGCGGCTGTTTTACCTCGATGTTGAGCTGCTAGAATTCGAAGCGGATGCACGACAGCTATCAGCTGCTGACCAGCTAGCTCATTTTCCCAAACATGAATATCCTGATTATGCGTTGTCACAATTTGCCATAACGCATACACAATAGGCAAAAGCAGTAAGCTTAAAATGAGAATAAATTTTTGTGTCAAACGCAAGTTACCAACTAGCTTCCGTCCAAAATACCAAAAATTAATCATGGGAGGCATCCTTGTCAGTCTGGTATTTAGGCTTTTATCACTACTCATGTCCACTTACCGTGCACATTTGAAGCACACCCCTCTCTAGAGCTACATAACCAGAACATTAACAATCAATTTATCATGCACTTTAACTTGTTGTACTTTCGTTTCATAATAGCATAGCGTTACAACTCTTTTGCTAATCATTTCCATGCATACAGATGTTTAAAATTTATATCCATAGTAATGTATATTAAGCTCAGCGCATGAAGCTATTTATTAGTCTTAAGCATACGGAACAATTGAATTAATATGACAATAAAATGTCTTATCAGGACACCTTGTTTGTTAATTGCTGTAATAACCCTTAATACATTATTTCTCAATTAATTTTCTCTTACCTGTTAGTCCATGATTACAACATTAGCCATTAATAATTACCGCTCTATTCTACAAATCACGACTCCACTTGGCGCTTTAAATGTAATTACAGGGCCTAATGGCAGTGGAAAGTCAAACCTGTACAGGGCATTACGTTTATTAGCAGAAACAGCGCAAGGAGGGGTCATTAATTCTCTGGCCGCAGAAGGTGGTCTTGATTCCACTTTTTGGGCTGGGCCTGCCAATATCACCCCTCAAATGCGTAAAGGAGAAGTACCTATCCAAGGTACTGTTCGTAAGGAAGCTGTCCGTCTGCGCTTGGGGTTTTCCACCGATATTTTAAGTTACTCTATATCACTAGGGCTTCCCAAACCTTCCAATTCATTTTTCTCTCTCGACCCTGAAATTAAGCGTGAGTGTATCTGGGCTGGCCCCACCTATCGCCCTGCTAGTTTACTGGTTGATAGACAAGGAGCCGTTGTTAAAGTACGTCCACGTAACAAGTGGGAAATTGCTACTCAAACACTCAGTCTCTTCAACAGCATGTTTGATGAAATTATCGACCCCAGCTCAATGCCAGAACTTTATTCCATGCGAGAGTCTATAAGAAGCTGGCGATTTTATGACCATTTTCGGACTGATAAAAACTCACCCATACGCCAGCCTCAGCTTGGTACACGAACCCCTGTGCTACACCATGATGGCCGAGACTTGGCTGCAGCACTGCAGACTATTCGTGAAATTGGAGATCATATTGCTTTAGATGAAGCTGTCAGTGATGCTTTTCCTGGAGCACGACTCAGTATAATTCAACATCATGATGGCCGTTTCTCATTGCAGTTCTCTCAAGAAGGCCTACTCCGACCTTTGTCTGGCGCAGAACTATCTGATGGCACATTACGGTACATTCTTTGGATTGCCGCTCTACTTACCCCTCGCCCCCCCTTACTGATGGTATTAAATGAACCTGAAACCAGTTTACATCCTGATTTACTACCCGCATTGGCTCGATTAATTCTTAAAGCCTCCAGTAAAACACAGGTTTGGGTAGTTACACATTCTAATCGATTAATTGCGGCATTAAGTGAACATCCTGACTGTAACCAAATTGCTTTGGAAAAACAGCTTGGTCAAACTGAAATAGTAGGTCAACATTGGTTGTCAGTACCCACTTGGCATTGGCCTGATAAGCGAGGGTAATATGCTTCATGCCAAACTATTGCTTTTCTATTTTTTCAGGAAAATCAAAAAAATTATGCTTTTTTCTTAATTCTTTTATTTTATTTTCTTTTTTTAAAAGACTATATCCCTCCTCAAATTCGTTATACATAGTCATACAGGACTTTAGTTTTTTAGGGAAGCCTAAATGCATCGTTAAGGTTGCAATATCGACATTTCGCTTCAAGTCACTCCAAACCACTTCGGGATGATTACGGTGTAAAAAATATTTTAACACACGCTCATCAGCCGCGATTAAATCAACTCTTCCCCCTAAAAATATTGTTAGATTTTTTTCGGTATTGACTTCTTCATGTTTCGCAATAAAAGGAGCATTGTTAAACTCACTCGAATAATAATAACCTCTGACAACACTCACTTTATAATTCAGTAAATCTTTAATTGTATTTCCATTAATACTTTTTGATTTTATACTAAACAATGCTTGCTTGGAAAATGTAATGGGCGAGGAAAACTTAAAGTATGCTTCTCGTTCAGACACGTAATAAATACCAACGACACCATCATATAGCCCCATCTTAGCTCGCTCAAACGCACGATTCCATGATGTATAAAGGATATGCACTTTCTTACCCACTCGTGCATATGACTCATAAATAACTTCTGCCATAAAACCTTCATCAACCATGGCATGTCCATAGTAGGGTGGCCATGATTCTGTAGCAAAAATATAGTCAAACTTAGATTTATCAACAGTGCCTAATTCAGGCTTATCAACAGCACATAATATAGGTGCATAAATACTTATAACAGTCATCATCAATAACTGTATAAATACTCTAAATCCTTTTTTTAGCCTTTGCTTAAAAATGTGCGCTGTCATAAAGCACTATTCACTCATTATTAAATATCTCTTTTCTAGTGAAAGAATAGACTATGCAAGAATGGTTAAAAGAATCCTGCTACAAACACATTTTTTTAACATTTATCGTCCATTTTACAGGTAGCAAAGCCCATAAAAAACTCTTATAATCCGCTCCTTTTTTGCCTGATCTCACCAGTTACCTGCCAGAGATGGTCAAGTCTCCTTTGGGATAAGTTGCAAGTGGTGTTAGAGGCAAGTCGTCTTTTTAAAGGTTAACTATATTCACAGCAAAGGGTATATAGTTGCCTTTAAAGGTTTATTTATCACTATCAGGGTTATTATGCTGTTTTACTCAAAAAAACATGACTGGCTTGGCAATATTAGAGCAGATGTGCTTGCGGGATTAGTGGTTGCGCTAGCACTTATTCCAGAAGCGATTGCTTTTTCGATCATTGCGGGTGTTGACCCTAAAGTGGGTCTTTACGCCTCATTCAGCATCGCGGTTGTCACCGCCTTTGTCGGTGGACGCCCAGGTATGATTTCTGCGGCAACCGGGGCAATGGCATTATTGATGGTCACCTTGGTAAAAGAGCATGGTCTACAGTACCTACTCGCCGCTACGTTATTAACCGGAGCACTACAAATTATTGCTGGATACTTAAAGCTTGGTGAACTGATGCGCTTTGTATCTCAGTCTGTTGTCACAGGGTTTGTTAATGCTTTAGCCATTTTAATTTTTATGGCACAACTTCCCGAACTGACCAATGTCACTTGGCACGTTTATGCAGTGACTGCAGGTGGCCTGGCCATTATTTACTTATTTCCATTACTGAATAAAACGATTCCTTCGCCTCTGGTATGCATACTGACCTTAACAGCACTTTCCCTATGGTTAGGACTCGATATTCGAACTGTAGGTGATATGGGTGAACTACCAGATACCCTACCTCTGTTCTTATGGCCTGATGTCCCCTTCAATCTTGAAACCCTTTCAATTATCTTTCCTTATTCTGCAGCCTTAGCTGTTGTTGGCTTACTTGAATCACTCATGACAGCTACGATTGTCGATGATTTAACGGACACCCCTAGTGACAAAAATCGCGAATGTAAAGGCCAGGGTCTTGCGAACATTGTAACAGGCTGTATTGGTGGCATGGCAGGCTGTGCCATGATTGGTCAATCCGTTATAAACGTAAAATCAGGAGGTAGAGGCCGCTTATCAACCTTGGTGGCGGGTGTAATGCTGCTTATCTTAGTTGTTTTCTTTAGTCAGTGGGTTGCCCAAATACCCATGGCCGCATTGGTTGCTGTTATGATCATGGTATCTATTGGTACCTTTAGTTGGCGTTCCATTCGCAATCTCAAACATTACCCTCTCTCAACCAATATCGTTATGTTAGCCACTGTTATTGTGGTGGTATGGACGCATAATTTAGCTTATGGCGTGTTAGCCGGTGTATTATTGGCCTCGCTTTTCTTTGCCAACAAAGTAAGCCACTTTATGTATATTGAATCCGAGCTGAATGAAGCCTCAGAAACAAGAACCTATCACGTAATAGGACAAGTCTTTTTTAGCTCAGCAGATAAATTTGTGGCCGCTTTTGACTTTAAAGAAGCACTTGATAAGGTAGTCATTGATTTACATCGAGCACACTTTTGGGACATCACCGCAGTCAATGCTTTGGATAAAATTGTTATTAAGTTTCGTCGTGAAGGTGCTGAAGTAGAACTAGTCGGCCTGAATGAAGCAAGTGCTACGATTGTAGACAGATTTGGGGTACACGATAAACCTGAAGAGATCGAAAAAGTACTTGGAGGCCACTAAAAAAATGAATACAACAATATCCAAGGTGCTTGCTTGTATTGATGGCTCTCGCTACAGCACAGCTGTGTGTGATTACTCTGTATGGGCCAGCCAACGCATTAATGCTCCTTTGAAACTTCTCCATAATATTGAGCACCACCAGATACCAGGCATGGTTGATTTGTCAGGTAGTATCGGCCTGGGGAGCCAAGAAAAGCTACTTGATGAACTTACAACGTTGGAGCAACAACGCAGTAAGTTGCTAGTTCAGCAAGGCAAAATTATGCTTGATGCAGCTAAATCAAGGGCTGAGCAAGCGGGTATTGAAGATATTATCGCTAAACAACGCCACGGCAGCCTGACAGAGTCTTTAATTGAGCTAGAAGATGAGATTCGAGTTTTAGTACTAGGCATTAGAGGAGAAGGCCATAAAGATGATGGAAAACACATTGGTGCTCACTTAGAAACAATCATTCGTTCATTACATAAACCAATACTTGTCGTAAATAAAGAGTTTACCGAACCCAAGCGCATCATGTTGGCTTATGATGGGAGCGAAGCCGCACAAAAAGCGCTGGATATGATCGCCAACAGGCCTTTATTTAAAGGGCTACCATGCCATGTCGTTTATGCCAATCCCAATCCAGAAAAGCACACCAGTGACTGTTTACCCAATGCAGCCCGTAAATTAGAAGAAGCGGGTATTGAAGTCATTACTACGTCACTAGAAGGAAAACCTGAAGACGTTATCTGCGCCTATCAAACAGAGCACCAAATAGACCTGACCGTTATGGGAGCCTTTGGTCATACGCGTATTAGAGAGCTATTACTGGGTAGCTTTACCGCCAAAATGTTAGCCGCCACTCAAAAACCTCTACTTTTACTTCGTTAAACCATCATGGTAAGCAAGGGGGCAAGATGCTGATTAACAGCGAATTATCCCTCTTGCTTACCATATTCTCACCTTCCTCCTTATAATCTTATCCTCAAAATCATCTACTCTTAGTCAAACAGCTTTTTTTGCTCTTAAATATGGATGTATGTCTCTCGCAAAATACATTAATCATACGCAAAAACGATACATAAATAGTTCACCAGTCCAAAGGATAAACATAGTTGGAAATGTTCTTGCTTACGATGATTAAAATGCTAACAAGACAACTAACTGTCTTTTTATTCGTCATACAAAGTTTTCAACTTTATGGAGCACAACAGCATTTTCTAGATGTTACAATCCTCACTGTTGGTACAGAACAAGGTAAAGCATATCGATATTTAGCCAGAGAATTTGAGCAACGTTATCCCTCTGTAAAAGTGCGCATTTTGCCTGAAAATGATGCAGCTTATAAAGCAAAGCTGATGACCTGGCTGACAGCGAAAGAAGGTCCTGATGTTATGTTCTGGCAAGGGGGGGAGCGACTTTTTAATCTAGTACGGCAAGATTTTATTTTGTCTATAGACGATGTATGGCAACAACAACAGTGGGAAAAAAACTTTTCTCAGGGTATCAAAAACCTGGTTAACGTCAATGGTAGCTATTATGCAGTCCCCATCAGTTACTATCATTGGGGAATTTACTATAACGAAGACGTTTTTAAAGACTATCAGTTATCCCCACCCAATAATTGGCAAGCACTCATAAAAGTATGCAACATATTATCTAAAGCAGGTAAAAAACCCATTATATTAGGCAACAAAGGTTTATGGCCAGCAATGGCCTGGTTTGATTACTTAAACCTAAGAATTAACGGAATAAATTTCCATAAGAGATTATTACAAGGAAAAGAATCTTTTTTACAACCAAAGGTAAAATCAGTTTTTACTTACTGGAAAGAGTTATTAGACCGTAATTGTCTCACCACAGATTACATTGCCGAGGAATGGTTTGATATTTTACCCGAAATAACACGAAAAAAAGCGGCCATGATACTCATTGGCCACTTTATTGTTTCCAGAGCAGACACACTAACCCAAAAACTAAAACTCTTTCGTTTCCCCATTATTAATCCTAAAATTCCTGTTTATGAAGAAGCACCAACTGACCTGTTTTTTATCCCCAAAAATACTAGAAACCTGGTTTACGCAAAACACTTTCTTGAAATGCTGGGTTCACCCAATGTTCAGCGTAATTTCAATCGTATCATGAAGAATATTCCACCTCATCTGGAATCACCTATCGAGCCAATGAGCCTCACTCAGCAAGGGAAAAAACAGCTTGATAATGCAGAAGGAATTACCCAATATTTTGATCGAGATTCTAAAAAAGAGTTTGTAGACCTGGTCTTACCAGCAATTAATAACTTCCTTGAGCATAGAGATATTAATCAAATTACTTCTGAGCTAGAAGATTTCAGGGTGAAAATCTTTTCAGCAAACTAGGGCCTGTTAACACTATTTGAATATCACTGTTATGAGTAAAAAAAGAAAACTACTTTTGAAGAATATTACGCCAGTCCTTGGCGTATACAATGCTATTAACTGTCTGACTCAGAATTCAAAACTTCATTTAATATACTGACAAACTCACTAATTTGAGCATGGGTATGACGTGCTGTGAGGGTAAACCGTAACCCTGTATGTCGTTTTGGTACGACAGGAAACATGGCAACATTACAGTAAAAACCCCGTTCCATTATTTTTCTTGAAAGTCTCACTCCATTATCAGGATCTCCGACCCCCACAAAAAATATAGGTGTTAACGGATCAGAATAAACGGGTAATCCATGTTGTTCTAACAACGCCTGACAATGTTGTATATTTGAGTTTAATCTATCTTGGAAAACGGCTAATTCATTCGACAAGTGCATATCTGCACATATAATACCGGCGCCCAATCCTGCATTGGAGATGGGTCCACCAAATACAATAGGTCCCCCCATCAGTCGAATTAACTTGCATGTTTTTTCATCTTGGCAAGTAAATACTGCACCTTCTGCTCCAAAGCCTTTTCTTAAGGAAGTTGCAACATATACCCTGGGATGGTTTTTCAGGCAACCAGATAAACTCCATCCTTCCCCTTTATCGCCAAAGCACGACATACCATGGGCATCATCAAAGTAAATATGTAGTTGTTCGTAGTTATTTAATAACTCCAGCAACTGATGGTTTGGTGCTCTATCACCAAACATACTATAAATACCATCTGCAAAATACCAAATCTTAGCGTAACTGTTTTTATGTTTATCCAACAAACTTGTTAGTTGATCCAACCGACTATGTAAAATATGTTTATTCTTTATTCCTTGTCCTGTAAGATACTCAATAACAAACTGCACACTTCGATGAACCTGCTGATCTGTAATTAATAAATCTTTTCTATTTATTAACAAAGGTAGTACAGCTATGTGTATTAAATGTGTACTTTGAGCCAGAACAACAGGTCGATTGAATATCTTAGTAAGCTTCTCTTCTAGTGACTGATATAATTCTGATGAAATATAGGCTCGTGAGCTTGATAAATGTAAGCCATGTCTATTAATAGCATTAATAGATGCTGCTTTCACTTTCGCTTCATGCTCTAACCCTAAATAGCCACAGTTTCCCATATTAACTAACGGTTTATTATCTTTATAAATGATTACACCTTCACCTTCTCCGTCATCTACTGTTAAGTAGCATATATCGGCACTGATTACTTTATCAGTATAGTTAAGTAAGCTATCTCGTAAGTTCTCGTTCATGACGCTATACCTTAGTCTGAATTGTCCGTTAATGGGCCCCTTATCCTTAAAATCATTTAACCAGTGAAAACCACATTATCCTTAGTCAAGGCTTTAATTACTTTAGCTAATACTTATTTAGCTTCAAATCGACTCTTAATATGATTAAAGTGTTAATACAAGGTATAAGCTTTCAATATTCTTTACACTTTAACTCTCAGCTTTTTATCTATGTCCTCAGTTACCTACAATTTTCCTTTAAAAATCAACACTGAATAACATACAAAAAAATATTTCTATTAAGACAAAAGCAACATATACACCATTTTTAATGACTGTCAGGTATTAATCCATAAATTGTAATAAATATGTCTTTTTTTAACAAAAATAAAAAGCGTTACTCGATGAACTCACTTATTTTTCACCAAAATAATGTGTTTACCTTTCACTGTAAGTATAAAAACACCTCTCTTAAGATCTCACCATATTCGATATATGAATATATTTATTGCCTTGCAATTATCCAGCAAATGTCATTATTACCGTAGTAATAGCTTATTTTTAGATAAACATATCGTGACAAGGATTCACATTTCCTGTATAAAATTACTTTGCATACAGTTAAATCATCCTAATGATAGTACTTACCATTAATACAGCCTTTACTGTGGGTATATATCAGATAACATAATTCATCTTTTATCCGCTCAGATATATAAGGATATATAATGAAACTAAATCAGGAGTGTTCTGCAGTTGTTACGGGAGCGTCACGCGGTATCGGTCGTCATATCGCTCATCAACTCGCAAGTCGCCAAGTAAAATTAGTTTTAGCCGCCAGAAATGAACAAGATTTAAATGATATAAAACGAGAGCTTTCCGTTTATAACAACAAGGTCTCAGTTGTTAAAACCGATGTGCTTAATAAAAGCGACTTACACAACTTATACGATAAAAGCATTGCCGCTTACGGCTCAATTGACATACTCGTTAATAATGCAGGCATTGAAGCTATACAAAACTATGATAGTTTATCTGGAAAACTCATTGAACAAATAATTTCCGTTAACTTAACAGCGCCTATGCTGTTAAGTCAGTTATTTTTAAACCATATGCAACAACAAAATTCTGGACACATTGTGAATATTGCTTCAGCAGCTGGAATGTTCCCTCCACCATTTTCAGAACCTTATGCCGCAAGTAAGGCAGGACTCATTGCATTCACACACTCACTACGAATGAGTTTAAAACAACAAAATTCTCGCGTCAGTTCATCGGCCATTACACCAGGTTTTGTTGATGGCGAAGGGATGTATGAAAATGGTAAATCGTTAGGTGGAGAAGCACCCTGGTATGTTGGCAGTATACCAATTCATAAAGTTGCTACGGCTGTCATTAATGCGATTGAAAAAGATATACCCGAACAGGTATTAGTGCCAGGTATGCCTAAAGTAGCTAAAACACTGCAACTTTTCTTTCCCAGAGGTTTTGAGACTATGAGTAAAAAACTTAACTTATTTAAAACATTAGTGGAAGTTGCTAAAACGCGTGAACAGGTCTCATAGCTCACATTAGAAATAGACTCCATAAACAAACGTGGCCAGCTTTAAAGCTGGCCACGTGTAAAGCCTGCTACTGCATTACCGTCTTTCTTTTATAAAAAGCAACTCGTTCAAATGCTGAGTCAACATCATGTATGGTCTTCTTGCTTAATGCTAATATATTAATTAGTTCATCTTTCAATGTTTCTACGAAATTTTCAATTTGTGTTGTTGTATGACGTGCTGTTAGTGTAAAACGTAATCCCGTATGCTTTTTAGATACGGCAGGAAATATAGCAATATTACAATAAAATCCACACACCATCATTCTTTGAACCAGTTTCACACCATCATCAGGATCGCCAACACCAATGAAAAATATAGGTGTTTCCGGGTCAGAGTATACTGGCAAATTATTTAGCTCTAATAGACTTTGACAGTATTTAATGTTTTCATTCAGCTTACTTTGAAAATACGCTAGCTGACCCGATAAGTGAATATCGGCAGATACATTGGCAGCACCCAATCCTCCATTTGAAATAGGTCCACCAAAAATAACAGGGCCGCCCATATGTCTAACAAGCTTACAAACGGCTTCATCCTGACAAGTAAACACCGCACCTTCTGCACCAAAACCCTTACGTAATGATGTCGCTACATATACTCGCGGGTGACCTTTCAAGCAACCAGATAGACTCCATCCTTCGCCTTTTTCTCCAAAACATGACATTCCATGTGCATCATCAAAATATATATGTAATTGTTCATTATCCTTCAGCAACTGTAATAATTGTTCATTAGGTGAACGATCACCAAACATGCTATAAATACCATCAGCAAGATACCATACCTTCTGATATTTATGTTTATGCTCATCAAGTAAAGCTGATAATTGGCCTAAATGGCTGTGTAAAATATATTCAGTTGTAACACCTCGACCACTTAAATACTCACCGATAACTTGCACACTTCTGTGCACTTGCTGATCAACAATTAATAAATCCTTTGTGTTTATAATAAGGGGAAGTACAGCTAAATGAATTAAGTGGGTTGACTGCGCTAAAACAACAGGACGACCAAAGATCTGTGTTAATTTTTCTTCTAGTGATTGGTATAGGTTTGAAGAGATGTACGCTCTTGAACTACTTAAATGTAAACCATGAGTATTAATTGCATTGATAGAACCTTCTTTAACAATCTGTTCATGCTCAAGCCCAAGATATCCACAGTTCCCCATGTTAATAAGCTGTCGCTCGTCTTTACGAATAATTGTTCCATCTCCACCACTGTCATCGACAGATAAATAACATATTTGTGCACTGATTACTTTATCTGCATAATCCAGTAAACTTTCTTTTAAAAGTTCATTCATAATATTTGCCTGCCATATAATAATTAAGCGTATGAATTAGTTTGATAAAGATTAAACCGTCAAAATGACAGTTTTGTTTTTATTTTTTTATATGCACAGTAATTTTTAATAGACATATGTATTATTGACTTTTAAAAAAAATTATGTGCACAGGTTGTCGGACAGGTAAACAATTACATAAAAATACGTATTTTATTATTGAGTGGATTATCAAGATAAAGGGAGAAGTATGTATGTATAAAAGAGAATACTTTTGCACTACTTAGTTATCAGTTGACGACATTTAAGTGATAGCACGTTGGCTTAATAATAAAATGATCACCCACGCAACAAGCAATGGAACGGCTATCACGAGAATAACATCACTCACTACTTTAAACAGCCAACGCATAAAACCGTGATATTTAATATAACGTCGTCGATAAGAATACATAACTTTTACCAATTCAATATCATATATATATTCTGCAATATATAAGCCAGATCAATATATAATCAGCAATTCTATCAATCAAAAACACTCAAACACTCTTTTTTGTAAGACAATTGCATCTTTCTTTAAGTAAATAAATCATGTAGCTTGACAAAAAAACAGTCAATCCACATAAATATAAATATCGGGAACAAGGCGATGAGGCATACACATGAGTCAGAGTATTCGTAAAGTCACTATGGGACTGTCAGAGTTTGATATACGTAATGTAGAAGAAATTCAACGCTTCACACATGCACGCACTAAAGCAAGTGCGGTATCATACTCATTAGCGCTATCAGCTCAACTAGCTGACATGATAGAGAAAGGCTCTGAGATTCTTATTAAAGATGCTCATGGAGAAACACACAAACTGGTTTTATCTAATGTAAGCTAACAGGATGGATGAGAACAAGGATTTTGAAGACTGGGGAGAAACGGAGTCAGGAGATGAAAGGAACCTACCACTCAGGCCACTGCCAGAACCACTTGAAAACGATAGGCATGTATACAGAACAGCAGTATATGCACTCACTGGTGGAATTTTAATCAGTTTACTTGGAGGAATCTGGCTAGCCTCAAATGATAAAGATATTCCACAAATGCTTGTTGCCGTCGCTTCAGCGTGTGCAGGTGCATTAGGTGCTTTAATAGCCCCCAACCGAGGATAATAACAAACATCACTTATCGCTGTTTAAAACATTGATGTAAAAAAAGCTAACACTACATTTTCTGTGGGGATACATATTGTGAAGCGACCTGATATCGGCAGTTTGCCATAGCAGGTTTAGCTTCCTTAGCAGCTTGACGATTAATTTCCGTTTGTAAAGTAAGCCAGCTCCCATCTAAGAATGTACTATTGTCCATACGGATATAATTCACTTGGTTTGCTTCAACACTCACAGTCATTGACAACTCATCCTGCATATCTGGACTATCCATAAACCAATGAGGCCAACGATGACTGACCGTATGCTGCCCAGGTTTCGTAGTGAACACCGTGTAATGCCCTGCAGCAAGCTCTGCTACTGGCTTATCGTCCCACATAAATATGGCTGAACGTTCTGGCATGGCATCCGTCATTGGACGATATAATACCACCATCGCAGGCTCATCATGACGATGGGCAGAATCATGAAAAACAGTTGTACATCCAGATAAGAATAAGACACTACAAAGCAAACCTTTAATCACGCACTTCATCATATATTCCGCTTGAATCAGCCAGATTGGATTTAATGAATCAAAGCCACAAGCGGATATATGACACAACTCACAGAAATATTCAACATATTTCACATTATTAATGTGTGATGACTTACAACTACAATCGTTCTAATTATCTTATTGCATACATAGCAACATATTTCATTAATTAACAATTTCTACCTGCCACAAAAATGACACTTTTTATCTTCATTTTTGCATTTTTTTAACGTAAATTTTCACTTTTACCAAATACAATTATCAAGTATTAAGTGCTCTATTAATATATCTACTACATGTACATTTAGGGCCTGTTAACACATGTTTTAATGGAATAATTATCTTATGCCAACAACCTTTCAACAGTGGTTAAAACAGTCACAGCTTTTAAGGATCTTTATCCTTAGTATTTTAGTACTGCTTTTACAGATTCCGTTATTTCAAATCAGTGATTTAGTTTATGAACGCGAAACTAGAAAAGCACAAACAGCAGCAGAAATTGCAAGCAAATGGGGCAATAGCCAGATTTTATTTGGTCCAAGCATTTATGTTCCTTATACCACACACCATGTTAATAATGAGAATGGCAAGGTAATTAGTGAACATCATTGGTACGTTATATTGCCCCAATCTATGTCTACAATAGCTAATTTATCGATAGAAAAGCGATATAGAAGTTTATATGAAATTCCTGTTTATCAAGCCGATGTTTCTATCAAGGGGCACTTTCAACTTCCTGAAACGACACCTGATGGCTTACAGTGGGATAAAGCAATTGTTGCTATTAAACTCAATGACAGTAAAGCACTTATTTCAGGTAAACTACAGTGGAATAACCACCCAATAGATTTACAACCTGGTAGTCCACATCTTCCTGGGGATATTCAGTACTTACACAGCTCGCTGCAACTTGATAACGCGGCTACAAACTATACGTATAATATTCAACTCAAATTCAACGGAACCAATGAGCTTTATATTGCGCCTGTAGGGAATGAATCAACCATATCGATAGGTGGTAACTGGGCTGATCCAAGTTTTCAAGGAAACTGGCTACCCCGACAACGCAATATCATTGATACTGAATTCCAGTCACAATGGCAGGTACCGTTCTTAAGTAGAAACATTCCTCAATATTGGAATGATGCCAATGATTTCACTGAAGCACTTTCCAATAGTATTGTGGGTGTAAAACTAACAACCCCAACAGACGTGTATCGTCAAATTCATCGAGCCATCAAATATGACTTACTTTTCATTGCACTCACCTTCATCGTTATTTGGTTATGGGAAGCAATGGGTCGATTAACCGTCCATTATATTCAGTACTTACTCATTGGTGCTGGTTTGTGTATGTTTTATCTGTTAACACTCGCCCTTGCCGAACATATTGGCTTTATCGCTGCTTACATACTCGCCAGTAGTAGTGTTATATTGATGATTACCAGCTATGCCTGGTCTGTATTAAAAACCCCATTCCGAGCGCTCTTATTGGGTGTTATTCTTGTTTGCCTCTACGGCTTCTTATATACACTGCTTCAAGAACGTGATTATTCTCTATTACTCGGATCAGTCGGCTTATTTCTCGCATTATCAACAGTCATGTACTGTACTAGAAAAATAGACTGGAATAACAAAGGCAACCAATTACTTAACAGTAAAATACAGAAATAGCGCTTAAACCAAATAACGGCAAACATCTAAATTTTTCTTTACATGTTTGCCATTTCCTTTTTATTTCACTGAATTTACATTGATATCACTTAGAGGTACTTCTCAACATAAAATAGCAGTCCAACACTGAGTAAGTGATACTTTTATGGTCCAGTATCATGTTATTAACAGCTTTTAACCTATTATTAATAATTCCCTTCTTCAGTTTTTATTGCAGCCTGCCCTCATGAGTTCACCACCATTGCCGTTCAAATTTCCCATTCCAACATGAAGGTTTTCTCATAATTACATAAAAATAACTTGCGATTGCATATCTACCACAGTTGCCGCTTTGGTATTGATCATTCTATTCGCATAATAGCGTTCCTGTCGGTTTTTTACAGTAAGGGAGTAGCATGGGTCTTGGAAACTCAAGTTTGTTTATGTTTTCAGTCGAAGGCTGTAATGATGAGTTTCGCGTCGTTGAGTTTAAAGGAAGAGAGCAAATTTCATCTCCGTTTTATTTTACGGTGGCGGTAGCCTGTCCGAATTTTGAACTATCGATGAGTTCCCTGGTAAACAAGCCTGCCTGCCTCACCTTTAGCGCAGAAGAAGCTCCTCGGTATGTACACGGTTTAATTGTCAATATTGAACTTATTAATACTGGACGTCGCTTTGCCAGCTATAGCATAACGCTGGCGCCTAAACTCTGGTGGCTGGAACAACGTTCTCAAATGAAGATATTTCAACAACAGGATGCTTCACAGATCATAAAAACGTTGTTAACCGATGCAGGGTTACAAGAAGGCAATGATTTTAAAATAGAAATTTCTGGCTCGCTACCACAGCGTACGTACACAACACAGTACCTTGAAACTGATCTTGAGTTTTTCAACCGAATTTTGGCTGAAGACGGACTTCATTATCACTTTACATTCGAGCAAGACCGACATCTATTAATCATCAGTGATACACAGTATATTTTTAAACGCCTCCCTATTACACCTGAAATACCTTATATTCGGCATACAGGATTAATTAAACGCGATTACACAATTTATGATTTCAGCCTTAGCAGCAAAGTTCAACCCAATAAAATTACTGTTCGTGATTATAATTTTACGAAACCGAGCCTTAAACTTGAAATCAGTGAACAAACAAATGAAGGTGATTTCGAGGTTTATCACCATGGTGGTTTATTCCAAAAACCCGATTTAGGACAAAAACAAGCACAAACGCAACTTAAAGCTTTTCAAGCACTAAAGGAAACTGGGGAAGGACAAAGCAACTGTGTTTATTTAACTGCAGGTAAGCTTTTTAAACTCACTGAGCACAATAACCCCGTATTCAATCAAGAATACTTAATCTATGCCGTCAACCATTCTGGTGCTCAACCCCAATCGTTAGAAGAAGGCGCAAATGGTGGCCCAAGTGGTTACTCATCAAACTTTATATGTATTCCTAACAATGTTGAGTTCAAAGCACGTACCCCCAAGCCAACCATCAACAAGCGTAATCGTTTTCATGGCATACAAACCGCCACTGTAACGGGACCCGCAGGCGAAGAAATTTACACTGACCAATATAGCCGTATTAAAGTACAGTTTAATTGGGATAAAGATGGTAAATCTAACGAGAAATCCTCCTGTTGGATACGCGTAGCACAACCATGGACTGGCACCTCTTGGGGAGCCATTCAGATTCCACGAATTGGTCAGGAAATTCTAATAAGCTTCGTCAATGGAGACCCAGACCGTCCTTTAATTAAAGGTGTACTGTACAACGGTCGTAACAAACCACCCTATAAACTACCTGATCAAAAAACTAAAACCGTAGTGAAAACATGCAGTACGCCAGGTGGTCAGGGCTTTAATGAGTTACGTTTTGAAGATAAAAAATCAAAAGAACAAATTTTTATTCATGGTGAACGCGACCAGGATATAAAAATTGAAAACGATAAAGATCTCAGAGTGTTGCGAGATAGACACCTGGTTGTGGATAAACAAAACCATATTCATATAAAACAACTTCTCAGCGAGAGTATAAATGGAACCTGGAAAGAAGACTTGTGGAATGATCAATACATTACCGTAAAACAGAATTATACAGAAAAATCAGCAAATAATTATAACCGAGAAGCCGGAAAAGAAATTCATATAAAATCAGCAGGTAAAATTGTATTTGATGCTGGTATGCGAATATCAGTATCTGGTTCAACTAGCTACTTCACACTCGATCCCTCTGGCGTGAAAATTAACGGACCAACAGTGCGTATGAATACAGGAGGTAGTGCCACTAAAACAACAAGTTCTAAAGAAAAAGCGCCAGAACAAGCTGATGAAGCAAATGACAAAGTTGTTATTGCTCCTGCTGGTCAAGGTAAAAAGAAAGGGAAAAATAAACCAAATCAACAGCCTAAAGGTTCAGGAAAAAGTCCAAATACACAAACAGATCAAAATAATACTGACTCTACTACATCGAATACATCAAAGACCACAAGTACATCTTCTCAAACACCTGCTTCAGTAAACACACAACCAGGTGAATTGTCTGATACTGATCATGCAAGTAATAATGAAAAAAATTGGTTTATAGTTCCAAAAGGACAACTTACTTTCGATGCTGAGGGTACTGAAGGTGGAAGATATCATAGTCGAATACCACACTGGCCTGGTTATAACTCTGGTGTAACAATAGGTAGAGGTTTCGATCTTGCCCAAAATAGCAATACATATAATACACTTATTCATGTTGGAGTTAGTCCTGAAGTAGCAGCCTCTCTCTCTCAAGCAGAAGGGTCACGCCGTAAAAGAGCACAATCTAAGGCTTCAGAATTGAAAAATAGAGGTATCGAAATTACACCAGAACAACAATACAAATTGTTCACACAAGTTTCTTATCCAAATGAAGAAAAAGAGGTGATTAGAATAATTAATAAACCTGATTTTCGAAGAGCTTACTCACCTTTGAAAAACCTTCAATGGAATACAATAAAAAAAGTAGTTCAAGAAATTTTAGTCGATTTAAAGTATAGAGGTGACTTTTCACCTTCAACACGACAGCTTTTGCTAAAATCAGCATTATCTTCAGAAACCATCAATGACATCAGCGTTTGGCAAGAAGTAATTTCTGATGAAAGATGGAAAACAGTCTTCAATGTTCCTTCCGCTAGGTTTAATGCAAGAGTTAATCATTTGAGGAATTATTAATGAGAGCTATTTTATTACTTATAATTGCACCATTTTTCTCCTATGCAAGTTCATTTAATATAGAAACTATACCTAATAAGTACTTCCAACTTGATTCAGAAGGAATGGGGATCATAGAACAAAAGCAACTAGCAAATAAACTAGAAACAGACTCATGGAAACTCGTTAAATTTAGTGATCGCTTATACAAAATAAATAACAAGTACTCTGGTGACTCTTATAACATTCTGAGCAAACATGGAGTTATTTGTATTAACTCGATAACAGGCGCTAATAGTCGACTTTACTGCATCAATGAATCGACAAACAAACCTATTAGCAAACCTAGTATTCATATTAATGATTTTATAAAGCCAGGTTTAGAATATACAAAGTTTTATCAACATCCGATTGGGTATTCAATAAACGACGAAGAAAAAATAATAGCATTTTTTCTTCGCAATGGATATGAAAAAATACTTTCTGGTAGAGTTCAAACAAAAAATATTGAAGTTAAAATAACTCCTCAACAAACGTTGTCCAAATCAGTTGTTGATATACCACATGAATCCTGGGAGACGTTCGATACTTCTTGTTTAAAAATAACAAATTTCAAACCAAATGACACGTTGAGTTTAAAAATAGTTAAATCCATAGCAAACAACATTATTTTTTGTCAGGATGATTCGACTATTAGTGACATTACCAAACTAGAACAAAACCAAATAAAAACTGACAAATTATCAACTTTAAAAATAAACAACGACACAATAAAATATGCCACATATAAACTTAAAAACAATAATTTAGTAATAACTGAAGATTTATTCAGTTTAAACGCATTTATAATAGACAAAAAAATGCCTATATTACTCAGAATAAATCTTGAAGCGATAGGTCTGTCTGGAAATAGCGAATACGAAATTGATAGTAATGGAAATATAATAAATCTCAACAACCACGACAAATACAAGTGGAGCAACGATATGTTTATTAAGCTATAAATAAAATTTAGATATTTATCTTACACGATGAAAATATTTATATTATTAATCTTTGTTTCGATTAGCATAGTTAGTCATGCTGCATGTACTAACTATGCACATGACCTTCCAATACAACTATATAGAAACAACCAAACTTCATTAGTAACACTTCTACCTTGCAATGCAAAAATAATAAATATTCATAAAAATGTTTCATTAGGAGAAGCCAAAGGGACATTAGTCTTCTTTGAATTTAATGAGAAAAACTATGCATGGTTTGAATTCAAAGCGAGTAAAGATGGGAAGTACTATGTTTCAAATTTAGATGATACTTTTTTTAATAAATTCACTTTCACAAACACAGAAGTTGACCATATTGATAATATATTATTAATTCGATTAACGTTACACTTACCAAGCAATAATACATACCCTAAAAAACGAGTTATTGCATTAAGAGGATCACCCTTATCTACAAGATGTTATTGGCATGAGGTTAATAAAAAATTAAGAAATATCGAAGACTTTCAAGAAGCAAAGAAAATAGTTAAACGTTATATGGTTAATTTACCTAGTTTTAAATATAACTCTCTTTACGAAATGATTCTAGATTTACCAGAGAACTATCTAGAAGCAGTTAGATTTGATAAACATCAGTTATGGGAATTAATCTCCCCACATAGCGAATATACTAACATCTTCGACCCTAAAAATGGTTATCTAGAAATTAACGGTGGTTGGGATGCAACTTTGTGTTATATTAAATTTGTAAAATTCAATCGTAGTAATTCATCTCCAATTCTTGCGATTGAACAAGAATTTACAATGGGTATTACTGATGTTATGTTCCTGACAAGAATTAATGGCAAATGGAAAGATATAAGTCAAGATTTAATTAATGGTTTTGATAAAAACAAATATTATTACGAATTACCTAGATATGGAACAACACTTAACGTTTATGCTTATAAAGTTAATGAATATGATGAATACGATATAGAAGTTGATAAAACTACAATTATCAAAAAACTATATTGGAATAAACATCATTTTATCGAATAAATTTAAAACAGATGATAACAATTCATAGAATCAACCCCTGATTAAATTTTAAACACAGCAAGACTTAAGTGGATTTCAAAATATGCGTTTTCAATATAAACTAGTTATTATTTTTTGGGTTACTTTATCCACATATGCTTTTGGTTACAATCCTGATGTTGCTATGTATAACAATTATGAAGGTCTTATTGATAATAAATATAAAATCACTTTATCTATATTACCTATGAAGAATGGAACCCTTACAGGAGATTATGTTTATGATAAAATCGGCAAAAAAATAAAGCTAAGTGGTAACTGGAATGATCAGCATATCCAAATAAATGAACTCAATAAAAACTCCATCAGTGCAACGTTTATTTCTTCAGATTTTAACGACAATTCTGGAGTAATAGTTGGTTATTGGCATAATTTGAAAAGTAACAGCAAGTTAGCGTTCAAGTTACGTCATATTAGTTCAACAAGCGCCATTAACAAAAAAAGATATTCGTCCACTTTATCTGACGAACAAATTGAGTCGTTTGCCAATGACATCAAGAGCGCAGTTATTCATCGAGACTATAACTGGCTTTCCAATAATTTAAGATATCCAATTCAAATAAAGAGTTTGGATATACACATTAAAAACAAGGTTGAGTTTATCAACAATGCTAAACTAATCATAACAAACGAGTTGATTTCCAATTTAAAATCAGCAAGAACTTTTTTCTTATTTTGTAATAGTGATGGAATATCGCTAAGTAACGGAGAAATATGGTTTAGCGAAATAGAAGGAAACGAACAAAAACTAAAAATACTTAAAATAGGTTCAGCTACTCCTGTATGGTAATCCATTTAATATATCGATATGGATACTAATTTTTAATTACTAATTTACCTCTGACAATATAACCTAAATTTATGTTTAAGTATAAAATCCTAGCGTTGCTATTTATGGCTGTCAGTACTCAAGGCTTAACAAATGATTTATCCATAACACAATGTAACGCGTTAGCAAGTGAAAATAAATTTCTAAATGATACTTATAAAACTTCTAAAGCATTGAATACCCGAGGTTTGAGGGAGTATAAAAAAGGTCATTTAAAAAAAGCTAGAAATTATTTCTACTGCGCGCAACTACTTTCACCCAACTATGCTCTTGCTCATTACAACTACGCAGCCACTCTTGCCTTACTCGACCAAAAGACTGTTTCTGACCCTTGTTATAATCCTACTTTAGAAGACATGGAAAAGCACCTAGTTCGATCAATTCAACTTGATTCTGGTCGAAGGCAACGTCTGAAAAATGATAGTGATTTTGATAACATAAGGGATGGCTATTTTTATAAATATGTTACTTTTGATATTAAGCAAGAAAAAATATCTGATTTATTTTACAAAGTTGGCACATGGCATGCACAAACTATAGGTGTTCTTCCTGTGGCAAAACTTATTTTTGAAAATGAAAGCAATGTATTATTAAAGACTTATAAATTTAAAGCTTCACGTCAAACTTCTGGTTGGTCAATAGGAATACCAGCTATATACTCTATTGATGGTAATACATTAAGCATAGAATTTAAAAATAATAAGCTGGACTCACTGAATGGAGAAATTAGATTCATCATCAAAAAAAATGTTTTACTTGATATAGAAATCTCTACTGATAAATTTGGTATTTTTAAAGGATATCAAGATGATTGTAACGCATAGGTATATCATTTAGTAAACAATTGATATGCATATTTAACAGCTCTGGCAATCATCGTGGTAATCACGCCAAGATATTGGAAATGCAGGAACAATCAGCTTTTACTCAATCAGCATCTATTTATAGGCTAATGCGACTCTTTGTTTGATAAATTTCCCTAATAAATATTTCAACCTGATTCAAAAAATAGGTGTCACTTGTGAATATCCAAGATTTATTTAATATGTTTTATTCTGTAATAATTACTCTTGCTGTTCATATGATAATTAAACTTCATAGCTATCTATTCACAAAACACTCATATGAGTGGCTTATCGAATATTATGAAATTGATGAAGATGCACTAAGTGAGAAGTCAGTAAAAGCATTACACTTAATAAAATCTCAAGGGAAAGTTACAAGGTTTCAATTTGAAAAATCAGTTGGTGTTTAAACTATGCTTCAAGGTAATCATCTACTACTTTTATGCCAGCCTTAGCTAATAAGGCTAGCTCTACTAAAACTGGTTTATTATTATGTGCTACCGTTTCAAACCTGCTTGACTAACAATATTTAATTTTCCATCTATAAAGTGAGCTGTTAAGCAATAAAAAGCTGGAGATCCCCAGGCATAGCTCACAAAGTTTGCACTTCTAGCAATTTCAAAACCATCTAATCCACCAACGGTAGCCACAACTTCATCATATGTCATACCCTGTTTAATTTTCAAATATTGGTCATAGGTAATGGGTGGGCAATTTATTTCACGAGCAAAAGGAGGTTTCCCATCGATAGTTTCAGCTTGTAATACTGTTGAAAAAACTAACAATAGTAAAAGAAAAAATTTCTTCATTGTAAAATCCAGACTTGAGCAACAGATAGTATTTTATACTACAAATCAATACTTATTTCTTCAGATAATCTCGTAATGTAAAAAGTTTTTAAATAATTTTCATCCCATATTGCTATTCTGCAAAGTCTGCCAAATCACTTTCGAACACGCTGTGAATCCTTCCCTGGATGCTCAACTACCGCTTCCCTGCGGTAGATGGTTCTTCAGCGATTTACCATCCTTTGCCGTTTGTAACAAATATCGTTAATACTACAAATCAGTAAAAACTGCGTTGAACCATTACCTTTCAGCAGCGAAGTGAGTGATTGTTTGTGAAACACGTGCCAGGAGCACGGTAAGTAGTAGAGGCCAAGGATAGCCTTCTGCTACGGGTGAACAAATGACGGCTGACTTCGTATGGCACTGAATCTATAATTTCTTTCTATCATATACCCAGGCATCAATCTTCCTTAACTCCTCATGGGTATAGTGATCAGGAGGATAAAACTCTTTTATGTTTGGCCATATGGTAGGGTCTTCAGGTACATCAGCATTTTCTGCATCTTCTAAATTGATTATGCGTATATTTTTTAGGTGGTACAAAGGTGAAATATCCTTAAGGGCAATACTTTCACTCAAATCCACTTCTTCCAACTGCTTTAGGTGCTTAATAGCAGAAATATCTATTAATAGCTTACAATCTCTAAGTTGAAGCTTTTTTAAGTTCGGGAAGTGCTCAATACCATCCAATGAAGATATCCGAGTATTAGAAAGTGATAACTCTTCAACTGTAGGGTAAATGTTTGGTGGGTCGATAACCTTGATAGGGTTGATCTCTAGGTCTACTTTTTTAAGCTGAGTGTTCTTTGGAAAAGCAATGTTTTCCATTCGACAGCGAGTGGCAGAAAGCTCTTGTAATGAATCAGGAATATTTAATCCTATCTCTTTACATTTAGATGATCCACCAACACTTAAAATTTTCAGTTTTTTACTTTTTCTAAGATCTAAAGTATGTGTCATATTTGTACTACCCATGCCTAAATGCATGAGATTCTCAGGTAGTTTCGCAGGCAGGCTTTTAAGGTTAGCTCCTGGTCTAAGTTCTTCAATAGAGTCAGGCAATAAACCTTCAGGTATCCTTTCTACTCCATCTGGGCCAATCTTAAGTACCTTTAGCTTTTTCATATTTTTTACCGCATCAATATTTTTTATTTTATTACCAGTAAAACGCAGAAACTCAATTTCATGGTGTCCTTTTAATACATCTAAACTTTCAATATGGCCATCGTCAAAGGCAACATACTTTAAATTAGGAATATCATTAAAAAATCTTGTATCTTCAATTTTTATGAATGCTGACATATCTAATGAAATTAAGCTATTCGGTAACTTTAAATTTGAAATACTTCCGCTTCTGGTTCGTGATTTAATTTCTAGTCTTCTTAGATGCTTTAAGCTTTTTAAGTTTAGATTGTCAATTACTTTATTTATGTAGATTGAAAGAAACACTACATTCTCATCATTTAATACAGCACAATTAGTACACTTTACACGAACTACATCATCGAGAAGGGTCACTAGTTTTTTTTCTCTAATTTTATATTCATCCAAAGTATAAAACTCAAATAAGTTATATTCATAGGGCTTTCTCTTATCAAGCTCAAATACATACCCTAGTTTCTCTAGCTGCTCAGAAATAATTTCCTTATCTGTTTGAACAGCGCCTATGCTATTGGCTGATGCCATAAAGCTCGTTAGCAATGTAAAAATAGTCAGTACTGTTTTCATTGTCCTAATCTCGCTCCAATGCTTGTTCTTGCTGAAGAACGTTGGAAGACAGACCAGTAATTTCTGCAAAGTATGTGCTCATTTTGATTTGACATTCAGATGTCCAGTGTATTTCTTTACCTAGCCAAGGAACGGTATTCTCGCCAAACTCAGCAGGGGTAAATGAGCCGTACTCCAACTGCCTACGTGCATCAAAATAACGTCGGCCTGAGGTCATACGGCGATCTTTATTATCAGGATCATTATCCAGCTCAACAATGCACTTGTAGTACTGAATGAGGTCTCCTACGGTAAATGCATCCACAGCTGTACACGGCATACCATGAGGGCCAACGCCTAAAAACTTCATTACTTTTGGCATTTCTACAAACTGGTTAATTAACCCGTTAGTAAATTTGGCATTGTGCAAAGGCACCACTGCTCGCCAGTTCAACCCCGGCCATTCCAAACCATCCAGCGCTACGCTTGACCAACCTGTAATCAATACCTCTGCGTTATGTTGTAATTGCCTGAACTCTAACTGACCACCGTAGGCTCCGTGCTCAAAATACTGTTGGTGCTGTGTCTTTTTTAAAGTATGCTTATCTATTACGTAATCCTTTTTAATATTTTAACGAAATCGTTATGCCTTAAAAAATAGCTTCAATAACAGTGCTATATAGTTGCACTTCTGCAAAGTCTGTCAAACCACTTCCGAACACGCTGTGAATCCTTCCCTGGATGCTCAACTACCGCTTCCCTGCGGTAGATGGTTCTTCAGCGATTTACCATCCTTTGCCGTTTGTAACAAATATCGTTAATACTACAAACCAGTAATAACTGCGTTGAACCATTACCTTTCAGCCAAACATTGAAGGTTGCAGCGAAGTGAGTGATTGTTTGTGAAACACGTGCCAGGAGCACGGTAAGTAGTAGAGGCCAAGGATGGCCTTCTGCTACGGGTGAACAAATGATTGCTGACTTCGTATGACACTGAATCTATAATTTCTTTCTATCATATACCCAGGCATCAATCTTCCTTAACTCCTCATGGGTATAGTGATCAGGCGGATAAAACTCTTTTATGTTTGGCCATACGGTGGGGTCTTCAGGTAGATCAGCATTTTCTGCATCTTCTAAATTGATTATGCGTATATTTTTTAGGTGGTACAAAGGTGAGATATCCTTAAGGGCAATATTTTCACTCAAATCCACTTCTTCCAACTGCTTTAGGTGCTTAATAGCAGAAATATCTATTAATAGCTTACAATCTCTAAGTTGAAGCTTTTTTAAGTTTGGGAAGTGCTCAATACCATCTAATGAGGTTATTCTTGTGTTGGAAAGCGACAGTTCTTCAATCGTAGGATGGGTCTGTGGTGGATCGATAACTTTTATAGGGTTGTTTTCCAAATCAACTTTTTTAAGCTGAGTGTTCTTTGGAAAAGCAATTTTTTCCATTCTACAACGGGTAGCAGAAATATCTTGTAATGAATCTGGAATATTTAACCCTATCTCTTTACATTTAGATGATCCGCCTGTACTTAATACTTTCAGTTTATTATTCTGTTTTAAGTTTAATGTGTGATTTAGATGACGCACACCTAAACTAAGATGAACCAGATTATTTGGTAATTTTTCAGGTAATGATGTTACTTCACTTCCAAGCAAGAGATACTCAATAGAGTCAGGTAATACATCACCTGGCACACTCTTAACCTTATTACGCATAAGGTCAAGGTATTTGAGTTTTGGCATGTTTTTTACTGAACGAACATCTTTGATTCTGTTTCCACTTAATTTTAAATATTCTAATTTATCAAGATGTTCTATAGCTTCCAAGTTCATTAAACTTCGGTCATGATAACTTAGGTATTTTAAATCATCTACATCACTTAAAAATCTTAAATCGCTAACTTCCTTACCAAAAGTAAATATACTTAAATAAATAATACTTGATGGTAATCGCAAATTAGAAATACTACCATGTCTTGATCGAGATGTTAATTCAAGCATTTTAAGCCGTTTAACTTCAGTGAGATTTAAGCTATTAATAGCATCATTTAAATAAATAGAAATCATAACAATATTATTCTTATTAAAGACTGCACAATTTTCACAGCTTACTTCCGGTCTAACCATGTTATTATTTTGCTTAAACCTATCCCGATACTCTCTTTCTGAGTAAAAATAAAATTCATTATAATCATCATTGTTATTTTTTTTATCAATCATATACCCTAGCTTTTTTAGTTGTTCTGACAATACTTTTTTTTCTAACTCAACATTTCCTGCACTATTAGCCGATGTCAAAAAGCTCGTTAACAAAGTAAAAATAGCCAATGCCTTTTTCATAGTCTTAATCTCGTTCTAGCGCACGCTCTTGTTTTTGTACTTTGGAGGACAGATCAATAATTTCCGCAAAGTATTCGCTCATTTTTATTTGACACTCAGGTATCCAGTGTATTTCTTTACCTAACCAAGGAACGGTATTCTCGCCAAACTCAGCTGGAGTAAATGAGCCGTGCTCCAATTGCCTGCGTGCATCAAAATAACGTCGGCCTGAGGTCATACGGCGATCTTTATTATCAGGATCATTATCCAGCTCAACAATGCACTTGTAGTACTGAATGAGGTCTTCCACGGTAAATGCATCCACAGCTGTACGCGACATACCATGAGGGCCATCGCCCAAAAACTTCATTACTTTTGGCATTTCTACAAACTGGTTAATTAACCCGTTAGTAAATTTGGCATTGTGCAAAGGCACCACTGCTCGCCAGTTCAACCCAATCCATTCCAAACCATCCAGCGCTACGCTTGACCAACCTGTAATCAATACCTCTGCGTTATGTTGTAACTGCCTGAACTCTAACTGACCACCGTAGGCTCCATGACTAAAATACTTTTTATGTTTCGTGTTTTTAAAGTGTTCCCACTCACTCCGCAGTCATTTAAACAGTTCAGGCTGATGTGCTCGGATCACGTCTTTAATTAAAGAAAAGACTGCCCATAATGAGCCTAGCACTAGTAAAAACCAGCCTATAGGGTTCGTGGCACTACCGAATATAAACCCTACCGCCCGACTGACTAAACCGGCAATGCCTGCAACTCCTTGGGTGCCTGGAGCGGTAATTAACCAACCCGTTAATAACGATAAATTACCTACCGTATCGACCAAGTCACCTACCCATTGACTTATGGGTTGATCATCAACAGCGCCCTCAACCATGCTAGATGCTGCTGTTACGGTAGAAACCACTAAAAAATATACGGCAATTCGATTTAATGTTGCGTTAACCAAGGCCCGTTCAGAGACTAGTCCCAACTGTACACCTGCGCTATACAGCTTTAAACTGCTATCCGTTAATGTCACCACATCATTAATTACTTGAAAGATAAACGGTATAAGCTCTTGTTCCTGTTGATTTCCCACATCATCCGTAAATACAGCACAGATATTTTGTAGGGCAAGGGTAAAGTTAAATATGGCAATGGTTGTGCGATACACCTTTACATAGGTCTTTTGCCGGGCAGCCCCCCATATCTGGTCATTAATATCCTTATCATTGTGTAGTGCTGCAGCAATATCTTTATCTGTTACAACCTTATGCCCCATATTAAAAAAAGCTGCGCCCGCTTTTTTAATCAGGAATTTCTTACTATTGTCATTTTCATATCCTTGCACACCAAAAAAACGAAATAATCCCACAAATAAGCGTAAATGATGAATATTTCTCCCTGCCCCTTGAATATTGACTTTTCTGGCAACATACGCGGAGTACACATTAAGGAAGACCATAGCAACATTAGGTGGACCAGGGATATTATGAAATAATGTGTTTGCTGTATCTTTGTAACTATCCTTGTACCATTGAAAAACCGTATCAACTGCAAAGGTTATTCTTTGTTGTTCATTTCTTTTTAAATATAACTCTTTCCCCTTTTTTAAGAACGCTCCTAATTCATCAGGCCAAATATCATACTGTTTGTCTTTTATTGAAATTACTGGATGAATTTTGGATGCATCTCCATTATTTAACTCACTACTAACCATGTTCTCCCACTCATCCAGCACTTCCCCAATACTGTCATGGTTAATAAGATACGTCAGGAAGCTATCACACTCGGTTGTTTCGATATCACCCTGTACACAGGAATCAGCCAAAATCGCATAACCTTTCGCGATGGTGTAGTAAATATGATGCCAAAAGGGTTCACTCAGTGTATAAGGTCCATGCAGGGGGCCATGTTCTTGGCAGTAATCCTGATAAAACTTTATTTCCTGAGCAAACGCTGGGTCTCGTAATTCTTTTAACAACGCTTTTGCGGCTGCATTCATTTTATCCTGAAAATACTGCAAACACGGTAAATCATCTCTTGGATTACCCTGATGATCTAAGACAGGTAATGCCCTTCCTGTTTCATAACTAAAATAAATTTGGTTTTTTACAATTTCAGCCATTTTTTTCAAACTGAAATGCAACGTGTACAAGCTGCCTAGATATTTTGGGTTATCATGTGGTTTTTTAGGAAACAGCACCTGATACTCAGCCAAACTCGACATCATATTTAAGCGCGTTGCTGATTCTATAAATGGCTTACTGTGCAAACGAAATAACTCGGCAGCATCAAAGTAATCAGCAATCTTTTGACAAATACGACGATCCCACTCAGGCAAGGTGGTATGTAATGAAATATCCGCAATTGGGCTTAGGGTATCGGCATGCACTAAATGGTCAAGAGGCTTGCCTTTCCAGGCCACTGTGTGTGGGTCACTCCCTTCTAACTGGGGCGCCTGTAATGTCGTTAAACGAGTTAAATCTCCTGTAACTAATGGTCCACGATCAATCGGATACAGCAACATGCCATAGGTTTTTTCAAGTAAAAAGTGACGTACAATAATATCGTCATTTATAGCGCGATCAGTACCACCAGCCGCTTGATTGGCTTTTTGATATTCTGCCATCATGGCGTCAATTGATGTCTCAGTAAAACCCTGTTCCATCAGGTTGGCGATGATTTGCTCTTCTGTTGATTGAATACCACATGATTGCAAATCAACATCAGAGACACAGTGTGTGGCAAGCCATTCGGAATTCTCAAACTGTTTACTAACATCTTCCAAAGAAGACATTTGCGGTTTGGCTTTAACCGTAAACTGGGGTTCGACTGACAAACTTTGCCGTTGTGCATTGATCAAACAGAAGCGCTTTTGATTATCCAACAATAGACTACTACTGATGTAACCCTCACCATCAATAATTCCAATACCAATAGGCAACATGACCTGCTGTTCTGCAAATGTATTGTCTGGATCAGGCGTTAACGCTTCTGGGTTATCATCGTCATATTGCCAGTAAATAACATAACCATGCTGGACCAGTTTATTATTATCACGATAACGTAGCCGAACACGAACCCCAGGCTCTTCGATATACACAACATCCGCTTTATTTAAGCGTTTAGGTCCATTTTTGACGTCATTTTGGCGAGCCGCAGACCAACTAATCAACGCATGCTGTTCATTAAATTCTGCAGGAATTTCACAATGAGGGTAAAGGTCGGGGGCTTTATGACAATCATTGGAGACTAACGTAAATATCCGTTCAATCTCCTGATAGGTTTCTGCTTCTTCCGTCTTGAGTCTTTCCAGATCATTATTAAAGCGCTCGATATGGCTTAAAAACACCGAAGCAACCATTGCAAAACCACGCTTATCACCTATATTCTCGGTGTTTTGTTCCTTTTGTTTCGATTCGCTGAATTGTTTGGCAGCCCACTGTATCGTACTGATTTTATCCTGATAACATTTCCACAAACGGTTATAGGCTTTCAGGGCACGATGTACCTTCTCTTCCTGACCAGGTACATGAATTTTATTTAAGCCTGCCGCACTGATAATACCTTTATTAGCAAAGTAATCCTGAATATTTTGCCAAGCTTGCCTGACTTCCTCATCATCCAGCTTCACTTTTTGGTCCAACTGATCAGCCCGTTCAGCAAAGACATTGGCATGTGCATCCAGCCGACCTTTAGCACGACGCATGGCGAGATGAGCCTGATATTTTTCCTGCTCAGTTGAATTGGGATCCTTATAAACCAGTTCATGTTGACGATACTCATGAGCAAGATCAATGATCATGCGCTCATAGTCATTCAAATGAACAGGTTTAGTGTATTGCTGAGGTGATGACATAACATACTTACCGTATCGACTGCTAGGCTGATTGAACTAACTCAGACTGCCAATTTTGAGCAGCCATCAGCTTTTGATCCCGCTTAAAGGCTTTGACAGCACTTATTTGCTGATCTGACTGTTGATAGTCAGATTTGTGAACAGGGTAACCACGGTTTTTTAACATAGCCATGTGTCCTTGCGGGGTATCATGCGGAGGCATAAAGCCAAACTTAACCACTTGGGTTAGCTGGTAACGGGGTAATGACGTATAAGGAGAAAAATAGAGTACCCCAAAGGTAGCTTGTACGGGTATTTGCTGCTCAGCAATGCCTTCATCATCAGTTTGCCCTTGCAAGATAATGGGGCGTTCAAGCTGGTTATTTTCCAGTGTCAGCTCATGCTCACCCTCTGCTAATTTCCCTGGCTTTATTTCTAAGGTATATGGCATGTTCGGTAAGACTTCCCCGTTTTGCCGCTTTAACTGAACAGACATGAATACATTGGCCCGTTTCACCACAAATGTATTCCGTTGCTCCATGACAGCCTGTTGCTTTTTATCTTGCACAGGAATAAACAGCTCATCCCCAGTCAATAATCGATTAGGGTCAGGTCGATTAGCACGCAAAGTTGCATTTTTTTCATGCTGATAAATCGGTTGCCAATGTCCCAACTTGTAGCACTTGGCTAACATAATTAAGCATTCGCCGGGTTTAACGGTATGTTTAGTTAGCGTGATCTTTGTCATAAGATTGCTTAATTTGAAATATACCTTTTACTATGCATATAAGCGTTAAGCTGGTGTTGTGTTTTTGTCAGGAGACGCGGCAGCTTGTGGTAACCACTCTTCTTCAAGCTGAGGGAAGTCAACAGATACAACATCCAGCGCTGGAATACCTTCAAGCTTGGCATACCCTTGACTATTTAATTGCCCAGAAAGCTTACGACCATCTTTTAACAACACGTCATACGTTTCGTTTGGCACTGGTGTGCCTTCCTCGTCCAGCAGCTCTAACTCAAGCCAAGTGGCGGCTTTTAAATACACGACGGGTATTTTATCGGCCCGTTTTCGGTCTAAATATTTCGCAGGAATAATCCGGGAGTCTATATAAGGAATGATGGCATCCGTGTTTTGATCCAATAATGCGGGTGCAATAGGACCAACGGGCCCTTCTGTTAAATCAAACCCTTTGCTGTTTTCATAAACCGTGACACTATCAATCGATGTCGCCTGTTTATCCAGCTCTGCTGGACTGCTTTCAAACTTATCAATAGCCTCCCAGCTCAGCTGATTATTTCTAAAAAGAATTTTTATCCCATTATTACCTTGCTGCACTTCACCATTAAGTTTATAAGGTATCCATATAGTGTCGTAAGCTGTACCAAGAGCCTGGCGTTTAGCCGTTTGGTTATCAACCACTTTGCTATTACGAGTTTGACGGTAGTACTGCAGGTGTGTATCGCGGTAAGTTTGGTTTTTACTGACTTCTAACTCCCGCCATAGTTTATTTTTCCAAAACACATAAACCCACCCTCCTTCTTGAAGGATATCCGACTCTGGACGGATTTTTTTCTCAGTAATGTAGCCCAAAGGTTTAACGGGAATAATAATTGTGTCCCAAGGTGTTTTTTCAGTCTCTTTGGGTACTGGGTGAAGTTGCTGAATAAGTGGTAGATAAAGAGGCGGTTCACCACGACTATGCATTGCAATGCGAATACCCAGCTCTCGGGGAACATTCTGGATATGTTGAAATTCAACCAGACTGCGGTACCGTTCACCATCTTTAAAATGTGTAGCAGCCGCTTTTAACTCAAGTCCTTGCTCACTGTCTTTATCAACCCCTAAATACAACCGTTGCGTACTATTATGCTGAACACCTGCTACTTCAACCACAACCTTATAATTCAAGTCAGGAGTGGTATCTGGAGGAAGAACTGGGGGCACCACACGATCAAGAATGGGTGGCACTTTCTCACGAATAACATATGGCAGCAGGGGATTACCCATATCCACTTGCTCCATACTCCGCACATCATCCCATACTGAGGTACCTAATTCAGGGTCACCATAAACCGACATCGTTTGATCAGGTTCCCAGTAGCGGTCTTGTGTAATGTCGTAGGAAGGATCTTCCTTCATTCGCTCGCTGAAAGGCCGTACATCAATTGGCTTAAAACGCATTACCCATAATCCTGCAACTGTATTCCTTCTTGTTACCCAATGATATTGCTAAGCATTGCTTAACACTGCTTCGTATTACTTAGTCAGGTAACCATTCATTTTACATGGGTATTTTAAATGTATTTGTAAATAGTCTTATATAAGTGCTTCACAAAATTAAGCCAGATAAACAGGTATCTACATTTATACCAAAAATGTTGCCGAATTTACGTATACATTATAATGTTTTTCTCATAATTACATAAAAGCAACTTGCTTTTGCACAAATACTACAGTTCCCTCTTTAGTATCACTAAAGCTATTCGAATAATACTAATCTGGTTGTTTTAATACTGAATATTTTTTATTTAGTGCACCTCTAAAAGTTTTTTATACACTGCATTCCTCTGTGCAGTGTTTTCTTGCTCTCACAAAAAATGACTATTTTTAGAGGTGCTCTTTTATTTATTCTCAATTAAACTTTTAGGGCCTGTTAATACTATTACTCCTACGTTTACCGGCCATAAACACACCAAACCACCCTAATAAAATAAGTAAAAATGAACTTGGAGTAGGCACGGTTGGATCTAAGCAATCACTACACTCTGCAGTTGTTACATTAAACCAGTCCTGATTAGGTGCGTTCCCATACTTTTGAGTGAGTGCCGTATTCCAATCATCTGAAGGATCTGGCATTTTCCATGTAAAACTTGTTTTTGTGACAGTAAAGTCTATTAATTCATCAACACCTATCATGCCTATATCATCATAAACAATCTCATATCCCCATAACCATCCAAGCAATGGCGCAACTTGGTATGTGTCATCCTTTGCAGTCGTTGCATTATCCCCCAAATTTTCACTAATCAAGCATATTAACCACGTTTCAAACTCTAACTCTAGTTTTTTATCCGCTTCAGTCTTTGCATCAAGCATGAAGGTAGAGGGTTTGTCATAAAAAGTGGGATATGCCGATTCATAAAATGGACGGTAATCAAAGGGATCATCTTGATAACCGCCTGGTGGAGCATCAACAAGGGGAACAGGAAGGTCTGCTCCATCATGGTACTTTTTTGGGGTTGGGTCATCATACACATTAAGTGATTGAATATAATTGTATTCTCTATTTTTTTTCGTTGCTACAAACTGACCATCAATTTCAACACCACTTAACCACATCGTTTTATAAGGATCATATTTATCTATTTCCATTGTTCCACATTTTACGCCATCACAAAATACATCTTTCGATTCGATGGGAACGGCATTAACAATTAAAGGAAAGCTTACAAATGCAATAACAGCTGAGATATTCAATAATATTTTTTTCATAACTAAAACCCAATTTCATGATTTTTATCATAACCCTTATATGCAATGATTTAGCTTCCTGTTTAAATTTAACGACTATCATACTCACCAAATTGTGAGCTGCATAATTATTTACTAAAACATAACCCATCTTACTAAAACATAACCCATCGAAATTAACAGCTTATTTTCTTACACAACCACCGAAATAGAGCATGCAATCAATACTTTAAAAAATACACAGGAAAGTAATCATATTTCAAAATATAGGAAGGCATACTTTATGCCAGAGAGATAAACAACCAAATTGATAGCTATCTATAATAAATTAATAACTATGTTGACAAGATAATTGACAGAATACCCTTTACGTTATTTGGTTTAATCACACCTCATTTTAACCGTTACCAAGCGCTGTTTTTTAAGCATTAATACTTACAAAAAATACGCCATAACAAAACCAACATATTTTTATATTTTTCCACATATTTTATAGTAGTATTTTTTTCACTATAGTTATCAGTATAAAAGCTCATACCGGATAAACTATCGATCGTACATGTGGTTGGTAGGGGTCAAGGATGAAGTCAAAGTACAAATGGTTACACCTTTTATTAATAATACGCAATGGTGTCATCTATGGTTTAAAATTTAGAAGTAACGCGGTTTCAATGAAAAATATAATTTTATGGAATGACTAATCATTTAAGAAAAGCAATATAATATTACACTCATTAATACCGTTACTAGCATACTACATTATGGGTACCTATAGTTGTTTTGCATCTTAAGATAAGGCGTTTTGGAGGTAGTTCTCAAAAAGATGATTTTCTTAAGAACACTATTTTTAATTGCCTCAGCAGCCTCTATGAGTGTAATCGCTCAAGAAACGCATTTAACAGGTAAAACAATTCACTTCTGTGGAGACGGTGCAGAATGGCCTCCTTATACTTTCTGGAAACGAGTAAATGGGGAAAAGACCAAGGAAGTGACAGGTTATGATGTTGACATCATTACTGAAATTTTATCAAAGCATAAAATTAAAGCTGTATTTTTTCTTCCTCCCTGGAAACGTTGCCTACTTGAAGCGGAAAAAAACACTAACTATCAAGTGGCTTTAAGCTCTTCTTATAGTGATGAAAGGAAGACCCGTTTTCTATTCACTCAATCTTACTATTCCATAACACCAAAATTTTTCTATTCAACAAAAAAGTATCCGAACGGTCCACCAGAAATAAGCTCAGTGAAGGAACTTTTGAGCTACAAAGTATGCGGATTACATTCTTATAACTATACCGGTTTCGCGGAAGGCATTCGTAATGAAGATATTAATATGATTGCTAAAAAATTTGATCAAGTCATCTCTTTAACCTTAAAAAATCGCTGCGATCTCTTTTTGGCTCGCTATGAAATTTTGTCTGGCTTTGCCAGTATAGGTGAGGACTTTCTAAGCAAAGGTGATATTAAAGCCATGCCTATTCCTCATGGGAATGAAGATCCCTTTTACTTATTGATATCCCGAAAATTCAAATATGCTTATGAGTTAAAGGGCATTTTAGATGAGGGCTTCACTGATTTACGCCGATCTGGAAGGATGAAAACGATTCTAGAGCGGTATGTGAAGTGATATTCACTATTCAATAACTGTGAGCAATGTTTGCCCACAGTTATTGAAGTCACTTAGTTCGGTAAAACGAGCAAATGAGCATTATCATAGTGGCTCAACATTAGATCTCGCATTTCATCCGGGTTTTTACTGTTGACCACAGGGTTGTCTGCCATACCATGAGAAGAATCTTCCTCAGGATGAGCAAAAGTAATTAACCGTGATACCCAAAATCGAAATGCTGCAAACTGCAAAATCACAGGCCAGGCTAATCGTTCTTCATCAGTAAATGGTCGAACATCATGGTAAGCTTTTAACAGTGTACTCGTTCTAACTTCATCAAGTACTAAACTATCTTGTCGACACCAGTCGTTAACCGTTACAGCAATATCGTACAACCAGTAGTCATAACACGCATTATAAAAGTCGATGATGCCAGTAATACAATCTCCAGTGAATAACGCATTATCATGGAATAAGTCACCATGAATAATTCCTTGTGGAATATTCACTGTATCAAAAAACTGTTGGAAGCGTTTTAACTGCTTATTCAGTAACTCAGCATCATTAGACGAAACCAATGGTGTCAAACGCTCAACTTGAGTGACGATCCATGCCATTCCTCGTTGATTTTCTTGCTTAAGTGAACTGCCAGCCACCGCCTGATGAATCTTACCTAGCATTTCCCCAATGGCATGGCACTGCTCATTAGTCGGAATAGGGCTATGTTTTCCGGCAAGACACACCTGTAATAACGAAGGCTTACCATGCAAATCATGCAATGCTTGATCTGAAGCGTCTCGCAATGACTTTGGAATAGGCAGATTTTTGTCAGCCAACAGATCTGTCAGGCTGACAAAAAACGGCATTACGTTATGTGGTAAATACTCAAAAATAGTTAAAACATAACGCGTTATATTTTCATTGCTCTTTAAGTCAACAAAATAGTTGGTATTTTCAACCCCAGCAGCTATGCCCTCATAATGCACTAATTCCCCTAATGAATATTTACTAATAAAGTGTTCAACTTCAGCTTGGCTCAGGTGTGTATAGACCGACATAACTACTGCTCAAATTTTTTTGCTTACCACTCTAAGATTTTCCATGAAGGAATAAGCATCTCAGGGCGATCAGTTCGAATAAAATTACCTTCACCATCAGCGGCTACTAGAAAATAAGGCTTGCCCACCTTAGGTACAACTTTGATTGCGTACACGAAGCCATTGTGACGGTATTCATGAATAATTTTATCCTTACTTTCACGAATAACAACATCATTATCAGGTCTTATCGGTTCATCTTCAGCAATGACCGAAGTATTCACTGCCCCAGTAAAACAAAGTGCAAGTAAAGCTTTAATGAGTAAACGTTTCATAGGTTACCCCAGAAGTTGCATTGATGTTCCTGTAGGGTGACATGAATGTCATCCACAAACCACTCGCTTCCTTTCCTACCTCATTTTTCAACGAATAAACAAGGACAAGCTGTGAGTATAAGCACATCACTTTATAAACGTCACCTACTGTAGACTAAGTCTCTGACGATTCAACGCTGTACTGTTAACAAGCTCTTAAATAATACGACTACCATTGATTGCATCAACGTTTGAATACAAACATTATCAACTCATAATTAAAGTACGTAAGTACTTATCACATACTGCACTCAATGATTTATATCCACATGGATATATACCCAAAACGAAAGGTATAGTTGATTATCACAAATAATATACCTATAGCGAAGGGTATATCTCAGAAATGAAAAATACTTCAGCAAAGCAAAGTGTAATTTATGCCAATGATATTATTTTTGATATTACACATGTGGTGAGAAAGATATAATCCCATGTTAATTAAAAGCAACATGGGTTATACCCTTAACGTAGGGTTCTTTTGCAGATCATTCAGTGTATGCCACAATATATCCCTATTGCGAAGAGTATACATATCATCAATGCACTTTATTGTACTCTCCTCATCCATTTTTAGAGATAGCTAATTGAATCAATGACCACGCAAACACCCCAAAAACCACTTGTTCTCGTTGATGGCTCTTCTTATTTATTTAGGGCTTATCATGCTATGCCTGCATTAACCAACTCATCAGGAGAGCCTACAGGTACTGTTCGTGGTGTAATCAGTATGATTCGCCGCTTACAAAAGGATTATCCAAGTAGCTCAGTAGTGGTCATTTTTGACGCAAAAGGCCCTACATTTCGTAACGAAATATATGCAGACTATAAAGCTCATCGTCCACCGATGCCAGATGAACTTAGGGTACAAATTGAGCCTATTCACCGTATTATTAAGGCAATGGGACTGCCCTTATTGGTTATTGATGATGTCGAAGCTGATGATGTTATTGGCACACTTGCCAACGAAGCTACCACAAAAGGTATAGAGGTCATTGTTTCAACAGGGGATAAAGACCTAGCCCAGTTAGTCAGCAAACACGTTACATTGATTAACACCATGAATGATCGTGCAACAACGATTGACACCCTTCAAGAAAAGTATGGTTTTGGCCCTGAACTGTTTGTAGATTACCTTGCATTGATGGGAGATAAAGTCGATAACATACCTGGTGTTCCTGGTGTTGGTGAAAAGACAGCACTCGCTTTATTACAGGGATTGGGCAACCTTGATAGCATTTATCAACAGTTAGAGCGTATTGCTGAATTAACTTTTCGTGGCTCCAAAAGCATGGCAAAGAAACTTGAAGAGCATAAAGAGCAAGCCTATTTATCACGAACCTTAGCAACGATTAAAACGGATGTTGACCTTCCCTTCTCCCTGGAAAAACTTAAAGTAGACGAGATTAATCATGAGGAGCTGGTAACGCTCTTTACACAACTGGAGTTTAAAGGTTGGCTGGAAGAACTGCTTAGTAATCAACAAGAGACTCTGCCAGATAACAATCAGGCTCCTGCTGACTACCACACTATTTTTACTAAAAAAGAGTTTCAAAACTGGTTAGATCGGTTGAAAAAAGCACCGATCATTGCATTTGATACTGAAACCACCAGCTTAAACTACATGGATGCAGAAATTGTTGGTGTATCCTTTGCGGTGCATGCTGGTGAAGCCGCCTATGTCCCTGTTGCTCATACCTATCCAGGCAGTCCTGACCAATTGGATCGTGACTGGGTACTAACCCAATTGAAACCATTGCTGGAAGCTGAAAAACCAGGAAAAATCGGGCAAAACCTTAAATACGATATGAGTGTCTTGGCACGTTATGATATCGAGTTAAAAGGTATTGCGGCTGATACCATGCTGGAATCTTATGTATTGAATTCCACAGCCACACGACATGATATGGATAGCCTGGCATTAAAATATCTAGGTTACAAAACTACTCATTATGAAGACGTTGCTGGTAAAGGTGCTAAACAAATTACCTTTGACCAGGTTGGTATTGAGCAAGCTGCACCTTATGCAGCAGAAGATGCCGATATTACACTGCAACTGCATCATACACTGTGGCCCAAACTAGAAGCTGAGCCCAAACTGGCGTCACTATGTGACTCTGTAGAAAAGCCGCTGGTATCCGTGCTTTCACGAATGGAGCGTAATGGTGCTCTCATTGATAGTGCGCTGCTAAATAAACAATCAAAAGAGCTTGCTATACGACTTAGTGAGTTAGAACAACAAGCTTATGATGCAGCAGGGCAAACATTCAACCTGGGCTCTCCTAAACAGTTACAAGAAATATTCTTTGAAAAGCTCAAACTACCTGTGATTAAAAAGACCCCCAAAGGTCAACCTTCAACAGCAGAACCTGTATTACAGGAGCTAGCACTGGATTATCCTCTGCCCAAGCTTATCTTGGAGTATCGTGGTCTTAGCAAATTAAAATCCACCTATACTGACCGGCTACCAGAACAGGTTAATCCTCATACTGGTCGTGTTCACACTTCATTCCATCAGGCCGTCACCGCTACTGGACGCCTTTCGTCTTCTGATCCTAACTTACAAAATATTCCCATTCGTTCAGCTGAAGGCCGAAGGATTCGCCAAGCATTTATTGCCCCTAAAGGCTACAAAATTGTTTCAGCGGATTACTCACAGATTGAGTTACGCATCATGGCGCATCTTTCTGCTGACAGCGGTTTAAAAAATGCGTTTGCGCATGGCATGGATGTACATAAAGCGACGGCAGCAGAAGTATTTGGTGTACCTCACGAACAAGTCACGGACAACCAGCGGCGAAATGCTAAAGCCATTAACTTTGGCCTGATCTATGGTATGTCAGCTTTTGGGCTGGCAAAGCAGTTGGGTATTTCTCGGCAATCTGCTCAAGAATATATTGATTTGTATTTTGAGCGCTATCCTGGCGTACTGAATTATATGGAGTCAATCCGCGAGCAGGCTGCAGAGCAAGGTTATGTTGAAACGTTACTGGGCCGCCGTTTGTATCTGCCTGAAATACGCTCACGCAATGCTTTGCAACGTAAAGCCGCAGAACGCACCGCGATTAATGCCCCCATGCAAGGCACTGCGGCAGATATCATCAAGCAAGCCATGATTGCCGTTGACCAGTGGCTGTCTGAACAAAAAGTTAATGCCAAAATGATTATGCAAGTTCACGATGAACTTGTTTTTGAAGTACACGAAGAGCAAGTAACATTTCTCACCGAGAACATAAAGTCACTCATGGAGAAAACCACACGATTGGACGTCCCATTACTGGTGGATGTTGGTGTTGGTGATAACTGGGATGAAGCGCACTAAGGGGTGCTTCTTGGTAAAGACGTGTGGATTTGGTGCTTTTTTATACCGTTTATCGGGGCAAATATTTTTTTACAAAAACCAGGAACTTCTACCAACACACTCAGTCTGAACAATTAAGCGGTCGTGATGACTGACTTAACTACTCCTTATGTGTTTAGTGTTGGCACTTCCTCCGTTAAGCCCCCAAGTTAGCGGAGTCTATGAAAGCTCCAGTTGCTGATCTCCCCCAAGTAACTGGAGCATTTTTTATTGTTCTACATTAATTATTTTTTTCATCTAATAGCCAACCAGACAGCTGCTGTTTAAGCTCATCAACACCCATCTTATTTAAAGACGAAAACAACTGCAGTGAAACAAGATCACCAAAAGGCTTTAACTCACGCTTAATCTTCAACGCAGCTTGTTTTGCAGCGCCAAATTTTAGCTTATCACTTTTCGTTAAGAGGATATGGACTGGTTTTTGGTAGAATTCAGCCCACTCCAGCATTATTTGATCAAATTCTTTTAATGGATGACGAATATCCATCAACAGTATTATGCCAATCAGTGAGTCACGATTTTGTAAATAATCCTCAAGATGCTTCTGCCATTCAGCTTTAACTGCCTCAGGTACTTTAGCGTAGCCATACCCAGGTAAATCCACTAAACGATAGGTTTCTGAAAGCGCAAAAAAATTGATTAACTGAGTACGTCCGGGTGTTTTACTGGTACGCGCCAACTTTTTTGAGCCAGTGAGTGCATTCAATGCACTGGACTTCCCAGCGTTGGAACGTCCGGCAAACGCAACCTCACGACCATTATCTTCAGGGCACTGTGACAACTTGGCGGCACTTTTAATAAAAGTGGCTTGCTCAAAATTCAGGGTTTGTTGCGGTTGTTCTGAACTCATACGTTTCTCAGTTAATTACAAAATTCAAAGCTTATATCGCACATTCGATTGATCTTATCCTAACACTCCATAGCTGAATAATATCCAGAAATATGATGTTCATTAGTAGACCGTTGTTGTATGTACGTTCCCGTTAGGTTGCAGATTAGTGTATAATCCACTCGCCAAGGCGTAAGCCACTATAAAATAATGTAATTTACGCGTATTATTCGACTTCCTGCAAGCTATGCCCTCAGCAATAGGGTCGTTTAGTAAGATTGTCAAATACAGACAACTCCGATTAACACCTAACTGCAAAGGGTAAGTTCAGCTGTTGTGTGAGATTTTTTAACACGCCATACAGCCATAGTCATACAGAGCAGGTGAGATCAATAAAACAAGGCGGCCTGTAATGTAATTGCATTATAGGGATAAATAAACACTACGACTTGCTGGTACTGGATTAGCTGATGAAAAGAGTACTTTTTTTTAGCTGCATGTTGACGATGGGGGTAACGGGTCTAGTTCACGCAGCTGAAGGTGATGACACGGCAGGAAAAGCAAAATCAGCGGTATGTTCTGCTTGCCATGGTGCCACAGGCATCAGTGCTGCCCCAAACTTTCCTCACCTTGCTGGACAAGGACAACGCTACCTGCTTAAACAGCTTATGGATGTTAAGTCAGGTGCACGCAGTATTCCTGAAATGACTGGCTTTGTAGCCAATTTATCTGAACAGGATATGGCGGACATTGCAGCTTACTACGCTTCACAAAAACCCCCTGCTGGAGCTACGAAGGCAGACCAAGTTGCCTTGGGTGAACGTATTTATCGTGCAGGCCATAAAGATAAAGGCATTCCTGCCTGTACAGCGTGCCACTCACCCACGGGTAAAGGTAACGAACTGGCTGGCTTCCCACATTTATCGGGTCAATTTGCAGACTATACAGCCAAACAACTTAGAGCTTTTCGTGAAGGTGAGCGCACCAATGATGGTGACTCTAAAATTATGCGCACGATTGCAGAAAAGCTTAGTAACAAAGAGGTTGATGCTGTCGCTAGCTATGTACAGGGTTTGAGATAGTTTCATTAACATTTCAGATCGTATATCAACCTGAAAGCATAAACCCGGCATTAGCCGGGTTTATTTTTAGGTGGTCAATGCAACCATTGTTTTTTAGTGTCCATCAAAGCTATTAATTGCACCATAAAGCTCTGGACGGCGGTCACGAAATAATCCCCAGCTCTGCCTTGCTAAAGCTGCTTCGTCTAAATCTACAGTTGTGATAACTGTATGCTCCTGCACTCGATCTGCCTGGGCTAACACTTCTCCTGTATAGCCAGTGATAAAAGAGCTGCCATAATAGGTAGAATTAAATGATGTGGCAGGTTCTTGACCTATCCGGTTAGCCGCAATAACAGGCACCATATTCGCCGCACTATGCCCTTGCATGGTACGTTGCCAATGTGCTTGTGAGTCCAGTGTCGGATCTTGTGGCTCATCACCAATGGCGGTTGGGTACAGTAGTACCTCAGCACCTTGTAATACCATGACACGAGCAGCTTCAGGAAACCATTGGTCCCAACAAATACCCACCCCCAAACACCCATATTGTGTCGTCCAAACTTTAAACCCTGTATCCCCAGGTGAAAAGTAGAACTTCTCCTGATAGCCAGGGCCATCCGGTATATGGCTTTTACGATAGATCCCCATGATCTCACCTGAAGCATCAATCATGGCTAACGAATTAAAATAACTTTGCCCTGCACGCTCAAAAAAGCTTATAGGTAAAACAACCTTAAGCTGCTTAGCCAGCTTAGACATGTGTTTTAACAAGTCACTATCCTGAGCAGGCTGAGCTTGCTTAAAAAACTCAGGCTTTTGTTCTTTACAAAAATAATGACCCGCAAAAAGTTCTGGTAGCAGAATAACTTGCGCATCCTGCTGTGCAGCCGCTTTCACTAATACTGAAGCATGTTCAACATTTTTAGCATAATCATCACTGCATGCCATCTGAATGGCAGCAAATGTCACCAAACGACTCATGGCTTTATCACTCTTCTAAATAAGTGTAACCAGTTATTCCCTGACACAGTTCAGTTAATAATCGCGCTTGCTCTTCAGCATCTAGGTTAGATTGCTCCAGTTGCCTTTGATATGAAGTCATGAGCGCATCAGGCAGTTGATCTACATACTTCAACATGTTTTCAACCGTATCACCGTGCTTCACCTGATCAACATAATAATTGCCCTGTGCATCAATATGTACAGAGACCGAGTCAGTATCACCAAACAGGTTATGCATATCACCCAGAATTTCTTGATACGCTCCCACCAGAAAAAAGCCAAGTAAATAGGGCTTATCTGCCTGGTAATCAGGTAATGGTAGTGTTGACTCTAAACCTTGGCCATCCACATATTGTTTTATTACACCATCAGAATCGCACGTAATATCCTGAATGACAGCGCGCACAGAAGGTGCTTGATCAAGCCCTGAAAGCGGTAAAATAGGGAATATTTGTCCTATACCCCAAGCATCTGGCAAAGACTGAAAAAGTGAAAAATTAACGAAAAACTTATGCATCAATTTTTCATTGAGTTCATCAATAATGGCTCGATGCGCACGATTGCGATGGTTTAAATACCTTAATAACTGGGCACAGGTTGCTAAGTGTATTTCCTCCGCCAAGGCACGCTCTTGCAATGTAGTAACGCCATGAGTAAAAAGCGAGTTAACCTCAGCTATGTCATCTTGCGTATCGTGGTAAATTTCAACCAAGGCACGATCATTTCGTCGCTGACTGAGTGTTGAAAAGTCATGCCACATATTATGCAGGAGTTGATGGGCATCGGATTCAGGCTCTGTCGGCTGGGTAATTTTAGGTGCTTCAACACCAATCACATTAGTGATTAATAACGCATGATGAGCAGTCAGTGCCCGTCCAGATTCAGAAATTAAACGCGGATGTGGTAAGTCATGTTCACGACAAATTGTGCTGAACGCATAGACCACATTATTCGCATACTCCTGCATATTATAATTACTGGAGCAGTTACTTTGTGAGCGTGTTCCCTCGTAATCAATGCTTAATCCACCCCCAACATCCACTATTTGAATCGCCGCTCCCAACTGATGAAGGGCCATAAAAAAGCGTGAACATTCCCGTAGTCCAGACTGGATATCACGAATATGCGCTATTTGACTGCCCATATGGAAGTGCAATAACTGAAGATAATGAAGGGCATCATGAGTTTTAAGTCGTTCTACGACATCAAGCACCTGAGCTGCCGATAAACCAAACTTTGACTTTTCACCACAGGAGGTTTCCCATTTACCTTTACCCTGTGATGCTAATTTTGCCCGAACACCAATACGTGGTGTGACATTTAGCTCAGCGGCTTCTGATAAAATAAGGTCTAACTCTGAGATCTTTTCAATGACAATATAAACTTGATGACCAATACGTTCACCAATCAGCGCCAATCGGATATATTCCCGATCTTTATAGCCATTACAAATAATGACGGAGTTGCTTTCTTCCGCAAAACCCAGAACGGTTAATAACTCAGCTTTACTTCCTGCCTCTAAGCCCAATTGTTTGATACTTGTTTCTGCCTGACTGGCCAGCAATCCTTCAACTACCTGTCGGTGTTGATTAACCTTAATAGGATAAACAGCAACATAATCACCTTCGTACTCATACTGTGTTATTGCATTATTAAATGCATTACACAACTTATGGACTTGGTTTTGTAAAATATCAGGAAAGCGCACAAGCACTGGGAGGCGGGTATTTTGCTGCTGAAGGTTAGTGGTAAGTTCAGCTAAATTAACGGAACTTTCCTTCGTCGGGTGAACAACAACGTCTCCTTGTTCACTTACCGAAAAATAACCATTACCCCAAAATTGTACATTATACGTGTCTAGTGCATCAGACACAGTCCAATCATTATTCACTGCAAGCCCCTTAATAAAAAAAGGCGGATGGGGTTGAGTACGCAGAACGCACAATCGTTTTTGAAGCGCACTCACTCTTGGTTCTTGGGTAAAGACCCTAGCTCTTTTACTTTACAGCGATTGCATCCAACGCCTGATGGATATACTGCGGCAATGCAAACGACCCACAGTGTATTTCAGGGTTGTAATAACGGGTTTGTATACCACTCGCGTTAAAATATTTTGCAATATCTGTCGATGACTGTTCACGTAGCTGAGTATTATTTGTAGCCCACGCAAAGGTCATGATCCCACCAATGTAAGTAGGTACGGCTGCACTATAGAAGCTCACATCTTTGAAATAAGGTGTTAAACGTTGATAGGTAGTGGTTACTTCACTTAACTGCATATAAGCCACACCATTTTGCGTGACTAAAATACCACCATCCTTTAAGCATCGCTTACAACCATCATAAAAACGCGAGCTGAATAAAACCTCACCGGGTCCAACGGGGTCAGTTGAGTCGGAGATAATGACATCAAACTGCTCTTGTGTAGTATTTACAAAATCAACACCATCGGCAATCACTAACTGGGTACGTGAATCATCAAACGCACCTTTTGAGTGATTAGGTAAATACTCACGACACATATCAACTACTTGCTGATCTATTTCAACCATGGTGACATGTTCAATCTGAGGATGCTTTAATACCTCGCGCAACATCCCGCCATCGCCACCACCAATAATCAATACACGCTTTGCCTCACCATGAGCCAAAATAGGTACGTGCGCCAGCATTTCATGATAGATAAACTCATCCGCTTCCGTGGTTTGAATGATTCCATCTAATGCCATAACGCGGCCAAACACCTTGTTTTCAAAAATAATAAGGTGTTGATGTTCTGTTTTGTTCTCAAATAAAACCTTATCTACAACAAATCCCTGCAAATAATAGCTGTGCAGAGTCTCCAGATAAGTCTCTCTCTGGTCAATTTTTATCAACATTTCGAATTCCTAGCGTATCGCGTTACTTAGAGACTTTGCCACGCATCAGATCACTGATATCTGTTCGTGAAGGACTAAACGCCTGCTCTAGTATGGGAATTGCTTTATGAGGCTCAGCATCACCACACATAAAAACATCAAACGCAGCAAAATTGCGCTCAGGCCATGTATGAACACTGATATGAGACTCTGCCAGGACAGCAACACCAGAGATACCCCCATTAGGAGTAAAGTGATGAAGATGTATATGAAGCAGTGTTGCACCAGCAACTTCCACAGCATCACGTAGTGTTTTCTCCATGAGCTGAAGATCGTCAAGCTTGGTAGCCTGCCATAAGTCGATGATTAGATGAGAACCCGCAAATGTAACACCATCTCGCGTAATAAAATGGTCTTGAGAGAGAATGGATTCTGGGTGAAGATTTTCGTGGGTGGGCCAGCTATCAGTTGTAACAGGTACAACTTGAGCATGAGTAAGCGTGTTTGGCATTTAAACAAACTCCAGTCAGTAATGTGCACAGAGCATCAAGGCTGCGAACTGTGCACCATTAAACCTTTAGAACCATGGGTACCTTCTTATGTGAATTTCAGTTTTCAGTTAAAGCAATCTTGGGTATCTACCCTATCAGCCATCTTGCCGAGTATGACTCGATTGCAGGCTACTTTATAAAGATAGATTAATACTTAACGAAAACACTTATATTCAAATAAAATCTTTTTTCAAACCCAAGTAAAATTACCTGTTAGTTTATGTTAACGATAATTAGGGAGGTAGTTAAAATCAGGATCAGTGTAATACTGCCAAGTCACGCAGTATGTACGTTGGAGCCATCCCTAAAGCGTATATGTTAAAAGATTTTTCGCGGATTCTAAGCATAATCATTATAAAATGCGAGTAATTTTTTCAGGGGAAACTTGCTTAATCGCGACACCCTGTTAAAACGACAGGTGTTTTATAGTGAGCTTAAAAATATACATGCTTCTACAGCGGACACTAACAGCGTATTTAGGCGATAAGTGACACAATAAGGGAGAAAAATGGACCTGCTCCTTTAGCGCGTCCCTGCTACTATGTCTGACTTTGTTATTATGTCAGACTTTATGATGTGAGACGCATTTAAGTGAAACTTAGCACAATCAAATAACTCACGCCTCAAGGCGTTAATTTAGCTTTTTTGCTGCAGCCAGGTTAAATCTTCGCCAATAAAACAACCTCAGGATTAAGAGCGTTTTAACTCACAAGACCATAGTAACAATGAAATACCCTTCGTAGAGGGTATAGTCAGTGAGCTTTTGCAAAGATTTGTGGTCCAACTCAACACTCAACCTTAGGCAAATAAAACTCAACCACCAGGAGTGAACTAAGAATGATTAAAAACTTGTCCCGTTTATTGCTTCCTTTAGTAGTCATGCCCGTTATGGCAATTGCGGCAGAAACATTTCAAGAAGGAAAAGACTATATCGTCCTGTCCCAGCCCGTAAAAACAGCTGATGCTAACAAAGTTAACGTGACTGAAGTTTTTTCCTATAGCTGTCCTCACTGCTACAACCTGGAGTCATACATTAATAAATGGTCTGAAACACTGCCTGAAGACGTTAAGTTTGAAAAAATCCCTGCTGTTACTAAGGGCTTATGGGGTGAGCACGCACGTCTCTTTTTTACCGTTAATGCTCTAAAATTAGATAAGAAAGTGCACTCAGATATTTTTAACGCTTTTCATAAAGAGCATAATAAGCTAGCTGCACCAGAGGCTATGGCTAAGTTCTTAGCTAAATATGATGTGAAAAAGGAGTCATTCGAACAAACATTTAACTCTTTTGGCGTGAGCAGCCAAATGAACTTAGCTGCTGCTAAATTCCGTGGCTATCGTCTGACGGGAGTGCCTGCTGTCATTGTAAATGGCAAATATCGAGTCAATGCACCTAAGGACAAAGTGACGGCTGTTGCTGATTTCTTGATTGAGAAAGAAAGGGCATTGCTTAAAGAAAAAGCCGCTCCAACCACAACAGCCAAAGTAGAAACAAAAAAAGAAGACGATAACAATGAAGCAAACGTGAAGTCTTCAGCAGCCAAAGAAGACTAACCAATGGCACAATAGACCTGCTCCTCTATGACTAAAGCTATTTAATATGCGCAGTAGGTAGCGCCTGGAATGAGGTTTTTATGCTCCAGACATCCGTTAAAACGTTAAAGCAACTGGTCACTTCTCGAGAACAAGCCCAGCCTGCACTAGCGAATGTGATGTCTGAAAATACCTTGCGACCACCTACTGCGATATTAAGCAATCGACTTAGAATGCTTAGTTTTAATATCCAGGTCGGCATTAACACTCAACATTATCGACATTACGTGACACGTAGCTGGCAGCATGTCTTGCCCTCTCAACGCCGTAACGAAAACCTGGATCAAATAGCACATTTACTAAGAGAGTTTGACCTTGTGGCACTGCAAGAGGTTGATGGCGGTAGTATCCGCAGTGGCTACATAAATCAAACTGAGTACTTGGCTCGAAAAGGACACTTTCCTTACTGGTACCACCAGCTAAACCGAGACTTAGGTCGATTTGCGCAACACAGCAATGGTTTCCTTTGTCGTGCTAACCCATTACAAGTCGAAGACCACAAACTGCCTGGCCGGCTACCAGGTCGAGGTGCCATTGTGGTTCGCCTGGGGAATGAAAATGACCATATTATTATTGTCATGATGCACCTCTCTTTAAGCCAGCGCAGCCGAAATCGACAACTTTCTTATATTTGTGATCTGATTGCAGAACACAAACATATCGTCTTAATGGGTGATATGAATACACATGCAGAACAGTTATTAGAGAAAACACCACTACGCTATGGCCACCTGCGCCCTGTCCATAACGGTGAATTTACTTTCCCAAGCTGGCGCCCTTCCCGCTCCATAGACCACATACTCGTCAGTGACGAAATAAAAATTAATGAAGTGAGTGTCCTCAATAAGCGGTTATCGGATCACTTACCCGTTGCAGTCGATATCGAGCTTCCTTTTCAACTGGCTTTTCCTAACTAACGCATTAACGACATTATCTCATTCACTTACCTTGGCATACATTACCACTGTAGGCTTTTAATCTATTTTATAAATAGATTTTTAAGCGAGGCAGACTAAATGTGCCATGCTTGTAAGGGTATTTCGTTTTGTCTCTATAAAGTAAAACTAAGAAGCCTCAGAGCTATGGCATGAAACCTCGCAATAAGTCTGACCATTCTAATGACAGCTCTCCAGGTGATGATGAACGCCTACGCGCTAAGTACTTAGATGCGCTGGAGCAACTTGATAGCCTAGAGCAACAAGCTACGGGTAGCATTGATCAGTTACGTAAAACCTTATTAGTCACTATTGTGCTGTGTGAAGGCATGGCCCAGCCTTTGGATGAGCAGCTACAAACACTCAAGCAAAGCCTTAGAGGAGAAACCCTGCAACTTAATATCAGCCAGCATGTGGATAGTTTTCAACAACAAGCTGACCGTATTATTCAACAGCAGCCTCTGGCTAAATCATCTGAGGGACTGGAATCCATCTTCAGGCTTCTTCGGGATCACCCCGCTTTAGCCAGTGAAAATAAAGCAATCAAACAAAATATTAAACAACTCCAAAAGCAGTCTCTCTTTCTTGCAGAGTTTCCTGGGTATATTCAATCGCTAAAAACACTGGTCAGACAATTAAATGAGTCTGAGGTAAAACAACCTGGCTCAAAATACCAGAATACCCTCTTGGAAGAAGAAAAAGAGGATAAGGCGTCGCTAGCAAGAACGCTTCTAGAGTCAGAACCAGAACCCTCACAAACTAGTGAGCACCTTGATACAGAAGAACATTTTGTCAGTGAACCTGAACAAGCAACCTCAGAAAAACCTTCTTTTTGGAAGAAGCTGTTTAAATCTTCCAGTAAAACCAGCTTATCAAGTGACACGGCTCCTCAGTCTCTGGCAGAAGAGTTACCAACTGAACCAAGCAAAAGTGTTCTACCAGTAGAAGCCGCAGATAATTCTGATAAACAAGCGCAGATGGTCTTTAAAAGAATAGAGTCTTTGCTTAAAGAGTTTATTAACAGGCTACCCTCTGTTGACGCTCTTTCAGAGGATATTGACCTGCTAAAAACACTGCTAAATCAGCCCCTGACGTGGTACGAGCTTCTACCAACACTTGAAAGCCTGACGGCTGTCGTTGTAGCAGTCATTAATCAAAATAGGGAAGACTTCCAACACTTTTTGCAAGAGCTCAACAACCGGCTCAGTGATTTTCAGCAACGTTTAATGCAGGCTCAAGCCGGTATGAATGCCACATTGGGTGATATCAGCGCTTTACAGAGTTCAGTTCAAGACAATGTAGGCAGTATTCGTGAGTCGATTTCTTCAGCAGCCGACTTACAAAGCCTAAAACATACAGTAGAAAACCGTTTAGATAACATTCTCTCGTCAATGGAGTTTTACCATAAACAAGCTAAAGACCGTACCCAAGTTGCAGATCAACTTAATGTACTGGTAGAGCGAATTGCTAGTATGGAGCAGCATACAAAAGAGCTGCAAGCAGATTTAGTCAAAGAGCGCGACAGAGCAACCCGAGATCCTCTCACTAAACTTGCTAACAGAGGCGCCTATGAGGAGAGAGTCCAACTTGAGTTTGCACGCTGGAAACGCTATCAGGCCCCTTTAGTTATTTGTATTGCTGATATTGATTTTTTTAAGCGTATTAATGATCAGTACGGCCATCTTGCAGGGGATAAACTACTTAAAATCTTTACACAATTATTAATCAAACGATTACGTGAAGTAGATTTTGTGGCCAGGTATGGGGGTGAGGAGTTTGTGATTTTAATGTCAAATACTCCTATTGAAGATGCACAGCAAGTCATCGAAGAAGTACGTAAGCTTATTGAAACAACTCCTTTTCATTTTCAGCAAGAAGAGGTAGCGGTCACGGCATCATTTGGTTTAACTGCACTCAAGAAAGGTGATGACCCACATAGTGCATTTGCACGTGCTGATGAAGCCCTTTATAAAGCCAAACAAAGTGGGCGAAACCAATGTTGTATTGGATGATTTAGTCTTCCACGTTAGGCATACTATTCATCAGTGTACTGAGTAAGCTTCTCGCCGTATCATAAACGGTATCACCGGGTTTACCTGTTCCTGTGCCGGATACCGTCCAGATCACCTCATCTTCATCATCCTCTAAAGACGTTATTGTCAGTGATAAAGTAACAACAGGTTGAGCATTATCCTCCCCATGTTGCCACTCGGTAATTTCACCACTTAAATAAAAATCAAAGGCTTTTTTACGTGCCCATGCTTTAGCACTTTGTAAACGTGCAGCCTCATTAACAAACGTCAATTCTTTATTAGCAGCAGGCTTTGCATAATGCCCCACCTGCCTTATACCGTGGGAAGGCAACAAGACGGTGACCATTCGCTCCACTTGTTCATCAGCATCGCCCTGGTTGGTATAATTAACAAAAGGCAACAACGCCCACTGAGAGTCAGCTGTTGGTTCACTAGGTCCAAATAAGCTTGGCAATGAAAATTTTGATAGTGTGCATCCAGAAAGCATGCCTATCAAAACGGTACACACCATAAAGCGTAAAGTAGAATAAGCCATCACTCACTCTCATACTGACAGTTGACTTCAGGGTATAGCAAGTCTTCAGAGTTTGTGGCGTAAATTTGGTAAATTGATCTGTAACCATTGCAGCGCAATAATTGCAGCTGCGTTGTTAATGACTCCTTTACCTAGCAGGGTAAACGCCTCCTCTATTTTAACCACCTGAACGCGAATATCTTCCCCTTCTTCTTCGAGACCGTGAATTCCTCCCAGGTTAGAACTGTCAACTAAGCCACAAAATAATGTGAGCTTTTCTGAAGTCCCCCCTGGACTTGATAAGTACTCACAAATTGGAATGAGCTGTTGTATATCACAGTTTGCCTCTTCTTTTGATTCACGACGTGCAACCTCTTCTAATGACTCGCCAGGAGCAACAAGTCCAGCAACAACCTCCATTAACCAGGGCTGTTTATCCGCTACCAATGCCCCCACACGAAACTGTTCAACCAATACAACGGTTTCCTTCTGAAGATCCAGTAAAAGCACGCCGACAGCTTCAGGTCTTACAAAAAGTTCGCGTTGTATAACCTGACTCCAACCACCTGCAAACAACTGATGACGAAGCTGATAACAATCAACTTTAAAAAAGCCTGAAAAAACACGTTCTTGTTTAACTACTTCAACACTAGACTGATCAAATTTAGGTTGTTCAATCATAACTAAATCCACTGTTTAAACGATGGCTACATCAGAGGTAGGGACATATTCCTTAAACGACGGTAGCTTTACGAGGATCTGTAAAGGGAGGTAGTCCGCATAACCTCTGTTTATAAGTAATTTTATTAATACTTAATTAAGACCGGTATAACTGGTGTTGTTGAATGTACATTAACACGCTGGGGGTCAGCATTTTAGAAAGCTGTTGATGTAAGTTGGCTCGCACCTCACCTTCACTTTTATAGAAATTTTGAAGCTGTTCACGAACTAAAGTACTTCGCACTGCCTCCTGCTCTTTTACCACAAATGTACCCCACTGCTGTTTTATTTCATCGGCCTTATAAAATTTCTTCCACACCTCTGGTTTCGCATTATCTGGACCAAGAATAAAACGAATTTTGGTTGCAGGTGAGTACTGCTCTGACAGCAATTTTAGTACATCATAGGTATAGACTGGCTGTTGTGGCTGCTTATTCAAAATACCTTGTTCAATGGCGCATACTTCCACTTTACAGCTCAGTTTGGGTAAATCACTTATAAAGCACTGCAACAGTTCTAAGCGGGTTTGAAAATCCAGCATCTGTTTATTGAAGGCATGTGCCGCTGCTGGCAGTAACAAGATCATTGTAAAGTGAGGAGCAGCTTGCCTGATTGCATCTAAGTGACCACACGTTGGTGGGTTAAATGCCGAACCAAATACTCCAATACTGTCCTGAGTCATTCCTACAACCTTCTCGATTTAAGTAACGTTGTTATCACTTACACATATCAGATTATTTATGCCCACATCCTGCCAAACTCGCTGTATGCCTATCTATGCTCGCTTGTGTTGAGTAAGAAACGGTTACTAAACACTAAGCTTATTTTAGTATTATATAAAGGAATCAAGTTCATTTTGCTAGGTGTATACCGAATAAACTTGGGTATAACTACTAATATGTGGTGACTAGTATTTTGGTAGGATTTGCGCTGTTAAGACACTCCTTAACTTTATGGAATTTCTTCAAACGCCCTAACACCCCCAATAGTTAGGGCTTTTTTTTATGCGCAAAAAATATATGGCATTTTTTTTACAATGCCTTTGCCTTTATCTAACTTAAGATTAGGCGCCTCTCTTTTAGCTGAGCACCTTACTGACACCAGCCCTATTTGACAGATTATGATGAGTTGTCATGTCATCATTGATATACCAAGGCTTTACACTGAGTAGCTGCTTCCAGCCAATTATTAATATTCGTCATCAGCAAGTGATTGGGTATGAAGCATTTATCCGCAGCAAACCCCCACTTAATCTCCAGCAAAGTAAAACAAGCCCTGCAGCGCTGTTCAGCCTAGCGACAAGACAGAATCAACTCGTATTACTTGATCAACTTTGTCGCATAACACACTGTCAGTCGTTCTCCGCTCAGGATATTTCTGGAAACTGGCTGTTTTTCAAACAAACTGAAGCGTTAGCTAGACAAGATATCAGTCATTCGTACTTGCTCGATCATCTCTTGAAGCAAAGCCTACTCTCACCCTGTCAGTTGATTGTTGAGTTGAGCGAAAAGGCATTCAAAGATAAAGGGTTGCTTAAAGAAATTGCAAGCATCTATAAAGCAATTGGGCTACTTGTTGCTCTTGATGATATTGAGATTAGTAAGGCTACTGCTTATCACATTGAATGTATAAAACCTGATATCATCAAGTGTGATCTGCGAGATTTAAACAAAACAGAAAACCAGCATCATACCAGTCGCCTATTCACGAAACTCGTTGCCATTGCTAATGAGGCAGGTTGTCTCAGTGTAATCAGGGCAGTAGAAACTGAAAAACAGGCAGTATTAGCGTTGAGCAGTGGCATCGACTTGCTACAGGGCAACTTATTTTCATTACCATCGCCCAGCTTATATGCTGGAAGCACTACACTTCACCAACATGTACAACAGTTACAGCAATACATCTTATAGTGGATAAATGCTTATGGTAGCCCACATCTGTCTCTTAAGTGTAGGTAAATAGCACAGCGTGTTGCGTAAATCTACGGATTTTGGTAAATGCCTAGCTAAGCTAGTCTAGTTACACGTATTGAAGTTTACCCCTTTTTGTCTAAGGCAAAGTTAAGTAATATACCCTGACACTTCCCCAACTAAGGTCAGGGTTTTTTTTTATTTGAATCTTATGCCATCATACCTTCAGTGAGTGACGTTAACGTGGCCAATGAGTACCCATAACGAAGGGTATGGCCAATAAATATTGTTATTCTTCAATGAAGGCTTAATAAACTGATCTAGTATCTGTTTTAGGTGTGATGTCTTTGGTATTAGCACAACGCCACTAATAACATCCACCAAATACAGTACACTTCCAATGAAAAAACCCCTTTCATTTCATTTAATGCCTTGTATGCTTGATGACACTTGGGCCGTAAGTAAATTGCAACCTTACGTGATGCAGTATGTCTCTTTGAGGAAACATGATGTGGAGATAAGCAGCGAATGTATACCTTGAATGCTGTCAGAATTTTTACCTACAACTTCAGCCGAGCTCTGGACTTTTACAAGCATCAGCTAGGCCTGCCAGTTGAAAATGTAAATATGGAGGCACAATTCGCTGTTTTTAATACTGGCGAAACCAAACTGGTTCTTGAAACCATCTCGACGGATGGCCTGGATAAAAGCCAGTTTATTGGTCGCTTCACAGGTATTTCATTAATTGTCAAAGATATGCGTAAAACATTACGCCGTTTAAAGCGAAAGCACGTCAAGTTGTACAGCTCACCCGAAAAATTAGAAGATGGAATGAAACTAATCCACGTGTATGACCCTGACCAAAATATTTTGACTTTAGTTTCACCGCACTGATGTGGTTTATTTCACTGCATTCAAGCTAGCCAAAAAGATCCTTCACTCCAATGCTAAATAGCGAGTGAAACACACTAACGAAGTAGCCCTAAGTCACTTTCCACTTTAAGCTGCTTCGTCCTCTCACCCCTATATCCCTTATAGCAACCATTAACTTAATCTCTCAAGGTCATGGATAACTGCTGACAAAATAAACGTTCAGGGATTAATGCCAAATAGCCCATGCTTATTGACTGGTCAATAAGGTCAGCTTTACTTTGAGCATTAAATTTAGTTTTCAATTGATTGATATAAATTTCTATTGTCCGCATAGACAAACCCAATATTTGCGCAATTTCTTTTGCCGTTTTGCCTCTTATTAAGTAAAACAAACACTCAGACTGTCGTTCAGTTAACTTAACAGCCCCATAGGTTTTATCCAAAATATAACTTGATTGATTGACTAAACTGTCTCCCTGGGCTGCGCCCATTTGGATTCGTCCCAACAACGTACCAAGTTCTACAGTCGAAGCAGATGTAATATCGGCGCCGTGAAAAATAGTACCAATTATGCCGTCATTATCATCAAGTAAAGGTGTTTTAGTAAAAATATAGGCTTTCCACTCGCCACCAGCAAACGGATGAATATCTAGTATTCTTAGCTTTTTATTAGCCACTATTACTTGCTGATCCTGACGACGAAACTGTTCTGCACAATTAACTGTTTCACAAGGCATATCAAAGTCCGTTCGGCCAATGATATCAAGATGATGATTAAGACCAATCAGTCTCGCATAATCCTCATTGGCATACATAAAGTTAGACTCATCGTCCTTGCATCCCCAGGCACCGGGCAATTGATCAAAAAAACGCGCTAACTTAGAATCAACCTTTTGCATAACTTTACTCCTTTAATGTTTGCACATCGTGTTCCATTGATGGGTAATACCAGTCTATACCTAGCTCATTTGCCCACAAGCAGTCACCTAAGTCAAAATGCCACCACTCACAAGAAAAATTAACAAACCCGTATGATTTCATTAAACCAAACAATAGACGACGATTGTCGCGTATAGTTAGCCATTCTGACTCATTAAATAAAGTTTGGCTACGATCATAAGGCTGCTCAAAATAATCCGTAACGGCAAGTGGTGTCTGCTCATCAAACCCAGACCCAAAATTCAACTGATGCCCCGTACTTACGTCAAAGAGCGCTAAGTCAATAGCACCACCTGAGTTATGAGGAGGGATTGCGAAACGCGACGGCTCATCAGGATGAGCGACAAATTTCCTGACCTCGGCATTTAGCTCACTTTCAGTGAATGCAGGATAACGACATCGTATATCCTTTGAAATAGATTCAAAAAGTGAATGCTGCGTTGCAATAGAGCGAAACGCATCAAAAACGATTATACCCAGAGTATCTGGCAGAACAGTTAATAATGCCTGCAAACGTATTGCAACCACCTCTCGGCAATACATACGCTCAGCACAACCATAATGGCCTTCATGAAAGTAGCAGTTTGCTAACTTTAACCGTAATAATGGCTTCAGTTCAATTGCCTGATTGTGGTGTTGTAACTCACACAACTGATCACTAGATACCCTAGAATAATGATGCTCGATTGGCGTTCTTATCACTGTAGACAGCTTATCTTCCATAAAAGCTACTCTATTAATATCCTTAAAAAAAACAATCCTATATTATCGCCATTTAACCCTCATGAAAAACAAATGAAAGGCTCTATAGCGCTAATGTGAATGGTTTTTAAGCCAGGCCGTCAAGCAACGAAGTGCCATGAACTTATAGAAATAGGCGAAGAGGGTGGGGGGTAATGGCAATACTACCTATAATTGATTCACAAAGGGTATAACTAACCATTGAGTAGTACGTTTACTTGGCCGTGACACTACTGTCACGGCCACACATGTTTTTATCTAAAAAACATTAATAATTTCCTTGTAACCAAAAGTTATACAGAGAAGTTTACTCAAGATTAAATGTGGCTTTTGATGGAAAAGGATAACGTGCTTTTATCTCTTTTACTTTAGCAATCCACTGATGCTTCTTAGCATCAGCATTACCAGGGTTAACGATAAGGTCATAATCATATTCATTTTTTAAAGGGTCAGCTTCTTTTATATAGTCACTTCTTCGTTTAGCGCTCACACTATTTATCGTTTCATTATATTTATCATTATTATTTTTAATACGCCAAATTCCATTTTCTAAGATCAATTCATCATCGAAATCACATACTAATGGCTGCCATGTTGAGTTATGTTGGATGATATGTTTTATACCCGTTTCATCAATGAAGAATTTTTTATATTGAGATATACTTACTATGTCTTCGCCATTAAAGCGTAGAGTATATAGTTTATGATTTTGCAAATAAACGGGTATTTCAAGGCCATCACATTGGCCTTTAGCTATACCAACGATTAAATCTTTATCAGTAATTGCTTTCATTTTTTATGCTTCCCAACGGACTCTTGCAGATAAATAACCACTAGTACCCTTTGTCTGATTCCAGGAAACCATTTTCAAATATGCATTATATCGCGTATTTTCTATACCAATTTCTCCAAATGCATCTGGAACAATTCCATAGTCTGTTTTTACATTATTATCAGGATCATGCATTCCCACCACATAGCCTCGAGGAGTTCTAGACCAATTAATTCTCGTTTCTAAGCTCTTGCCATCCACAATATTTATAAATATACCATCAGTCATTAGATTAGCAGAATTTATTAAGCTTATAATTCCTTCTCTACCAATCTTACATACCAACATATCATCATACTGAGTATCAAATAACTTATCTATTTCATCCAACTTTTCAGGATTATACTTATTACCTTCCAAGTCATTTAATGAAAATCCGGTATCAGGGCTCCACCTTAAATGATAGGTTTTATTATTATCGATATTAAAAGTCCGTTGCGCTTCTGTATAATTTTCTGTAGGGAAGTCCTTATGTCCACGCCATCTAATCACTTGGCCTTTATCAATTGTTATTGTGCCATTCCCATTCTTGGTAACCGTTAAACGGTGATCTTTATTTAATACCTCTGGATAAATCGGTAATCTCGATAGCTCGGCTGATATTTGTTTTTGACTTGAACTATACTCTTCTTTCTTTAAATACTGCTTGTGAGGATTACTATCGTGTAAATGCTCATTAAACCTATCAGAAACAAAACCTTGTGATGCTAAAACTACAGATGGGTCAACCTTTAACTGAACATTTTCAGCGTTAGATACTTCAAAAAGTACTTTCAAATAAAGGCTGCTACCTGATCCCTGGGTAAGTTTTGGTTTATACGTTTTAGGATATCCACCAATAACGACTAAATCGCCTTCATCATCAACAATACCAAATTCTGTGATATACCAGCCACCAATATCTTCAGGAATAACGGCTTCAACAGCTAAATAATTTTCATTTTTACTGTCTGCGTAAATACGGTTGATATTCCCTTCCCAGCGTAGATTAACAAGCTGCGTATCATCTTCTGTAGGAAAAACCTCTTTGCCTTTTTTATCACCACCATCACCTACTTGTATTTTGGATAAATTTAGCGTTTTCCCAAGTACATGATAATTGACCACTTTAGCCTTACCTACCTGAGTCAGTAGGCTATAAAACTGTTGTTCCATATATGTTACCCAATCATCGTCTCAAATAGACATCACTCTGCCTTGCGTCTTGATGGGTCTTATTATCCCTGCTAATGACGCTGATGATCAGGTGAAATATTTCACAACTTTCACAGCAACCAATACTATTTAATGACAACAAACAGCTTATGCATTATTCAGTAAAATCTAAGCTTCCAAGCTTTATACTTTGTGGGTAAACTGTCGTGCGTTGTAATGGAATTCTGCACAAAGGAACTTGTCATGAGAGTATGCAAACAGCATCAGTCTATTATACATTTTATTTTCGTATCCGTATTTCTGATATTCACATTAATGAGTCAAGCTCACGCCCAAGGCAAAGTGATTGGTATTATCAGTGTTGATTGGGAGGGTAGAATATTAGATGAAAAAAATTTAGAAGCCATGGAAGCCTTTCGGGAAGATTATCCACATATTGGGCTACTCCACTTTCTAAATGCAGCATATTACACTAAGCCTAATGCTAATCCTTATGAAGTTACCAGGAAAATTAAGCGGGTACTGCGCAATAATGATGAGCATGGTCTACATATTCATGCCTGGCGCTCTCTTGTTGAATATGCAAATGTTACGTTCAGACGCTCTCCTAACTGGTCCTATTCAGGTCCAATATCACTTAATAGCTGTTATACCAGTGGTGACTGTGGTGCTAATGTACCCATCAGCGCTTATACAACTGACGAATTAAAAGATATTATCAGTGTCAGTAAACAAATCTTGATCAATAATGGTTTTAACCAACCTGTCAGTTTCCGTGCTGGTGGATGGATGGCAGAACCTAATGTAATCACTGCATTATCAGCCGAAGGCTTCTTATTTGACTCGTCCGCAACAGCGCCAGCATTACTAAAAGGAAGACGTTGGTCGGATCGATTATACAACTGGCTTAATGGCTTATGGACTACAATTACACCTGTATCACAACCCTATCTTATAGGCCCTGCATATTCCCCCCTATGGGAAATCCCCGATAATGGCATACTGGCTGACTATATTACAGGGCCAGAAATGTTAACTGTACTAAAACAAAATATTAAAAAGTGGCAACAAAATCCTCAACAAACTATTTATGTTTCCATCGGCTTTCATCAGGAAACTGCAGATAAGTATTTACACCGTATCCGTGATGCTGTTGATTTGTTCGAAGCATATACTGAAGAACAGCAAGTGCCTTTTGAGTGGATGCAGCTCCCACTCAATTCAGCCACTTTTTAAGTACCTCACTAACGTTGACTATTTAAATTAGAATTCGCTAGCGGTTCTTTTCAGAACAGGTTAGCGAATTTAATGATATTTTACTCAGTAAACATCAATTCAAAGCGTGCAATCACTTCGGAATCTTTTGTATGATGCTCACCTTTAATTTCACTGGACAGCTTCGCCATAAAGTCAATTAAATACTTTGCATTATGTATTGCTATTTTCCGACCTGTTGCGGTTTGCATTGTGTTAGGCAACTTCAATAGTTTCTGCTGAAAGTGATCAAGTGCATATTGACGATCATTGAGTTCACGAGTGTCTGCAAACAAATCACTCCCATCAAATAATGCCTGCCCCATTAACCCACCAACATAAAATACTCTTGCCAAACCAATAGCCCCTAAGGCTTCTATTCGATCAGCATCCTGAACAATCTTTGCTTCCAGCGTTGTTGGTTGTATTCCCGCGCTAAAACTATGGGCACAAATGGCATGTTCAACATCATCATAATAAGCCTTAGGAAAGTCACTAAAGTGTTCGGCTAAAATGGACAGCGTTTTTTGTGCAGCTAATGTCGATGATAAATGTCTATCAGGACTATTCTTAGGCAAATTAACAATATCATGGAAATAGCAAGCAGTAACAACTATCAGCTCGTTTCCCCCCTCTTCTTGCATAATTCCTTTCGCAGTATTCCATACCCGTTTTACATGGCTCAAATCATGTGATTTATCTTCAGCCTCATTTAATCGAGCTTGTAAATATTCAGTGAATCTATTTTCCCAATCTGTAATATTCAAGTGAGCTACCTGTTACTGATCTATCTTGAATTTGATCTCGTTACATTCAAAACATCAAAATGATGCTCAAATATTGTTCTGCATTTTTACATTAGCTATACTGTATATAATTACAGTATAGCTGACCTACCTATGACTATTGCACTCTGTGACGCTAATAACTTTTATGCCAGCTGTGAACGGGTATTCAGACCCGATTTAGCCAGTAAACCCATCGTTATCCTCAGTAATAATGATGGTTGTATTGTTGCTCGCTCAGCAGAAGCTAAAGCCTTAGGTATTGGTATGGGTATTCCTGTATTCAAAGCCCGCGATATCATTCAACAGCATCATGTTGCCGTATTCTCATCTAACTACAGTCTCTATGGGGCAATGTCTCAACGGCTGATGAGTATACTGGAAAGCTTCACACCTTATGTAGAGGTCTATTCTATCGATGAAGCCTTTCTGGACTTGACTAACCTCCATGAAAACTCCTCAAGTTCAATAGCTTATGGTCAGCAAATTCGCGCCACTTTAGCACAGTACTGTGGCCTCCCAATGAGTATTGGCATCGGCCCCACTAAAACCCTGGCAAAACTAGCCAACCATTATGCCAAACAACATCCTGAGTATAAGGGTGTGTATGAAGTCCAACCTGGCCAGGAAACCGTGCTACTCAAAGCAATGCCTTTGGGAGATGTATGGGGAGTTGGCCGTAAGTTAACCCATAAACTACAAACAATGGGCCTATCTACGGCTTATGACTTAGCATGCATTCCACCTAAAATGATTCGCAAACATTTCAATGTGCTGTTAGAACGCACTGTGAGAGAACTCAATGGTGAACCTTGTATTGGACTCATACATCAAGTCGCCAACAAGCAACAAATCATCTGTAGCCGATCATTCTCTAAGCGTGTTTTTAGTCTAGAAACCCTTCAGGAGGCTATCAGCAGCTATACGTCAAGAGCCGCCGAAAAGCTCCGTAGTCAAAGGTCTACAGCAAAAACTATTATGATTTTCATCAGAACCAGTCCTTTTGATCATCAAGGACAATATCGACACAGTGTATTTATACCATTACCTTATCCAACAATGGATTCTCGTTTACTAGTCCAAAGTGCATTAAAAGGTTTAAAAACAATTTATCGACCAGGGTTTGCTTATGCTAAAGCAGGTGTCATGCTTTGTGATTTAAGTGATACTTGCTTGGTTCAACATGATTTATTTTCAAAGCAATCCGATAGTACACGCGCATTACAACTCATGAACACCATTGATGCCATTAATAACCAATTTACCAATGGTCTTTTTTTAGCAAGCAATGGTATTCAACAAGCATGGCGTATGTCACGCTCACAGTTATCACCCAACTATTTAAATAACTGGAACCATATAAAACATGTATTGGTTAAATAAAAATACAGACCTAGAAAATATCAATTATTTCTCGGGTATGCTCATATAATTTAATAAATGTACCATCTACATTAATAGTAATCGCACCATCTCTTCCTAAAGGGACAACAACTCTTCCTCGAATATAGATTGAATCATCTAAAATATCACCTCTTGCAAGTTTTTTTTGCCATCCAGGTGGTAACGGCTTCCCACGGTTTACATTTTTTTGTAGCCCTGGAGGCAAACTATTATAGTTATCATGATGTTTGTCATTTTTAGCTAAGGCCAAACTAGTCATTAAATTTAAACAAACTGTTAGCAGTCCTATTAATAAATATTTCATCATGTATCACCTATAAACTATAGTCTTATAATGCTTTGTGATATTTCTTAACATTAAAGTGCTTTACAACTTTTTATTACCAAGTAATTACCTGTTAACGCCTTCATTAGAGCTAGCATCCGTCTAATAGTGAATCGTAAAAAAGTACAAAACCTGTTTGTACTAAGAATAGAATAAACTGCATGAGTCGTTCTGCCGATTACTTTCAATTAGCGGCCAACCAAGAAACATCTCTCATCATTTTTGCTACAAAGCTCAAGCTTTAGAGAGGCGAGTACAAGAAAAACATAACGCCATAGACTATCATTAACTATTCTGAAATATACAAATATATACAAAGACCATACTTTATAAGTAAATCCTTCATGATAGAATAAACGAATAACGTAATTTGCTTTTTACAGAGGTATAAGTATGTCAGGACAGGGTTCTGGCGGTAATGTCATAGCCGCATTGTGTAGCTTTTTCATCCCCGGCTTGGGTCAGCTAGTTCAGGGTCGTTTGTTAGCTGCCATTTTATTCTTCATTTTTACGGGTGGCGCTTATGGCTTATCATTTCTACTTATTCCTTTAGTTATTGCCATCCCATTACACATCTGGTGCATTATTGATGCAGCCACCTTCAAACCCTTAAGCTAATCAGAGTAGCAGATGCCAGGACGGCATCTACTTAACACGTTAGATAAGTTAAAGTAAGCTCTTACTCACGCCAATACTCAGGTCTATCAAGTGCATCAGCACATACAACCTTTGCTTCAAGTGAGTTTATAATTCCAGGTACTAATGACTGAACCATCCATGCATCAGCATGCTGTTCAGGTATTGGGTAAGGCGCTTGAAAGCCCTGACAACCTGCAGAGGAAAACCCATAACGTGGATAATAGTTTGGATGCCCTAACACAAATACGAGTTCAGTTTTTCTGTCCTTGAGTGTATCAAGTCCTTGTCTAATTAAATGTCCTCCAATACCTTGCTTTTGGTGGGAAGTAATTACCGCTAGAGGAGCAAGTAATACAGAAGACACTGCTTGATTTATGCCTGATAGATAGCATCTCGTAAATAAGATATGGCCTACGGCTAAATCATCAACAAAGGCTAAAAGTGACAAGCTTGGTTGAGCGCTTTGATCATTAAGCAAATTAACAACAAGCTCTGCTTCTTTATCATTACCAAAAGCAACCGTATGAATATGTATAATGTCTTCTATGTCTTCATTTTTTGACTCTCTAATATACATCTTATTAAAGTCCTTTGAACATTAACATAGAGCGATTATATTCTTAAATGATTAACGCTACTATCTGATACAATCATCAGCTAAGAACTAGCTCAAATGATAGATCAACTTAGTGAACATATTAACAATCAGGGTAAAAACAAATGACACTAACAAGGTCAAAAATCAGACAATACATTTTAGCAAAACCAGAAACTATAGAAGATTACCCTTTTGGGCCTGACGTAGCCGTTTTTAAAGTATTAGGAAAAATGTTCGCACTGCTTTCATCACAGGATGACATTATTAACCTTAATTTGAAATGCGACCCCATTGAAGCGATTCAACTACGAGATCTCTTTGAAGCCGTTAAACCTGGTTATCATATGAATAAGAAGCATTGGAATACAGTAATCATTGACGGATCACTGCCAAAAGGTGAAATAGAAAGAATGATTGATAACTCATACAGCTTAGTTGTCAAAGGGCTCAATAAAGCGACACGTACAAGCCTGGAACTCAGACATGGCAAAGCAGTCATTTATAAGACTTGATAATATCATATATCGTATACTGCGTTTAATAATGAGTGCCAATAGACAACAGCAACAGACAATACATTGTATTATCTACACCAAGTCCATAAAGTAATGTTAATACGCAGTAAAATATAATCTATCAGCACCATGAAAAAATACAGACGCTCAATCATTACCATTTGTATATTTGGCATATTTATTGGGTATCTGATCTTTGCCCATAAAGTTTCCTATTACATTAGCATATTATACGCTATTTTAAGTTTAGTTGCCTTTTTTATGTATAAGGTAGATAAATCTGCAGCAGAAAAAGGCAGCTGGCGAATCAGTGAAAATACTTTACAGCTACTTTCCATTCTTGGAGGTTGGCCAGGTGCAATGTTAGGTCAACAGGTATTTAATCATAAAACGAAAAAGAAGCCCTTTCAGGTTGTCTTTTGGTTTTCCATACTTCTTAATATAACTGTGCTAATTTTATTTTCAATTTATTCCCATCAAATTTTTCCTCTTTTTTAAGCTGTAGCAAAGCAAAATATATATCTGCCATAATAGCCGACTATTAATATGCTGTGATATACTGACCTAAGGCTAAAACATTAGGAAAATGAGTACACATATGCAGTTAAAGATTGCTGAGCTTGAAGACATTGATAGTACTTTAGCTCTTCATTATAAATACCAGATTGACTCTATTGAAGAACAGGACAAAGAAAGTGGATTTGTAACCACTGCATTCACAAAGGAACAGCTAACAAGTTTAGTAAAAGATGAACAAGGGTTATTTATTGCAAAAGATGGTGAAAATGTTATTGCTTATGTAATGGCGGCTTCTTGGAAGTTTTGGTCAAGCTGGCCTATGTTTGCTCATATGATTAAAGATTTACCCAATATAACATACCTTGGGCAAACACTTAGTACGGAAAATTCATATCAATACGGCCCTGTATGTGTCGATAAACACCTTCGAGGTAATGGCACTTTAGAAAAAATATTTCATTTCGCTAAAAAAGAAATGTCAAAGCGCTATCCAATACTTGTCACTTTTATTAATAAAATCAACACTCGATCTTTCGAAGCACACACTAGAAAACTGGGACTTGATGTTATTCAAGAGTTTAGCTATAACAACAACCACTATTACGAACTTGCCTGCCACACTCAGGAAAAGTGCTAAATGCACTTTCCCTAGCTTACCATAACAATCACTATATTTATTTTTTAGTTAATGTAGCAAACCATAGTTTAGATGCTATTGTTCCCTTCGACTCACTACTTTCTTTATTACAGAGCGCACCAATTAACTGGGGAGTATCATATTTTAAATTGACTTCGGTTTTAATCAGTATTCCATCTGAGTCTTTGTTTATTGTATGTAATGTAATACCTAATAATTTTTTATTATGATCTTCAGACTCAGTAAACAATTTCCCTGTAATAACCAACTTATTCCCATTTTTTGTTGTTGAATCAACATTAAAACTCTTGTCGGGATCAACATTAACAATAGTAATTAAGTGATTTTTCAATTTTTGATTAATTGCATTACTATCATCTAACAAAGCCTCTTCGCAAAGCTTTTCGCTACTCTCATTTATTTGATAAAACCTCAACACATCTGCCGATACAATCTGCGACAGCAAGGTAGCACTTATTAAAAATAATTTATATATTTTCATACTCTATCCATTTAACTTATATAAGTAAAGTTATATGCAATTGCCCTATTGCTATACTCAAGCAAGGAGTAATTATCCAATATATTTACTCTAAATTATGAAACCTGAATCAGGTAGTAAATACGCAAGATATGTAATTCATCATAACTGACTGCTTCACTACAAGCTTGATAAACAGGCTTTAATCGCTCAAACCCAAATTCTTTAAATAGTGAGAGCACTTGTTCTTTTTGCACTTTAGACAGCTCAGACAGTGTAAATAGCTCGTTATCCTGACGCAATTTACCTCCATCCATAATAAAGTGATATAGATGACTTAAAATGGTATTTCGAGTCACATTCAAGTCACTCTTTAACTGGTCAACTGTCTCTCCGTTATTATATCGTTCACTCACTAAAACATACTTACGAGTATCTATTTTACGTTTTTTTATTTTACTGAATTTTGATACATTTTTATGTTTTTCTTCAATATTATTTTTTGCACAGTAATGACTAATAATTTCTAAAAATGCTTCACCATACTTTTCAAACTTAGCATCACCAACCCCATGAATGGCTAACATACTTGTTTTATTTTGTGGATAATATATACACATTTCCTGAAGTGATTTATCAGAAAATATTGTGTATGGCGGCACATCCATTTTATCCGCTAATTCTTTTCGATATTGTCTTAATTGGCTAAACAGCAGTTGATCATAATTAAGCTCATCTAATAGCTTATTACTGCGATTAGCAGAAGACGTAAACCGTGCCCGTACAACTTTCTGTCCTCGCATAACCAGCCATGAGTTTGCGTTAAGCTTAAGGCCACCTAGTCGTAAGTCTTGAACAAGAACACCCTGCTGAATAAATTGTCTCGCAAGTAACATCCAGGTATCTTTGCTGTACTCTAACCCGATGTTGTAAGTCGATAACTGATGGTGGTTATTACTGATAACCTTAGCTGAATTCGAACCTCTAAGCACATCGACAATATAAGATGCACCAAAAATTTCACCTGTTCGCTTGACGCAAGATAAAAATTTTTGTGCAGCCACCGTGACATCAGTTTTAGGTGTTTTTTCAGAAAGACAGTTATCACATAGCTTACAATTATCAGTAGAGTAATCCTCACCAAAATAATTAATCAGTATTTCGCGTCTACAATTTTCCGTCTCAGCATACCCTATAATTGCTTGGAGGTGTGTAATAGCATGAGTTTGTTCATGCTCTGTCATCCGTTCAATAAAGTACCTGAGTTTTTGAATATCACTATAGCCAAATAACAACAAACATTGGGCTGGTAAACCATCTCGCCCAGCTCGCCCAATCTGCTGATAATACCCTTCTATGTTCTTGGGTAAATCATAATGCAAAATAAAGCGAATATTAGGCTTATTGATACCCATGCCAAATGCCACAGTAGCAACAATAATACTGACATCATCGCGAATAAACCTGTCCTGGTTTTTTGCCCGCTCTTCATCGCTAAGACCTGCGTGATAAGGCAAAACAGAGTGACCTTGATAGTGAAGATGGGCTGTTAGTTCATCAACTTGCCGTCGGGTTAAGCAGTAGATAATACCTGATTGTTGCTTAAAATTTTGCAGAAACTGTGATGTTTGTTGCAAAGGATTTTTTTTAGGTAACACTTGAAGAAATAGGTTCGTTCGATTGAAACTCGCAATGAACGTATTTTGATTATCTAAGTTCAGGTTATTGCATATATCTTTCTGAACCTGAGGCGTTGCTGTAGCAGTAAGTGCTACATAGACCGCATGAGGAAATATACTTCTTAACTGAAGGAGCTGACGATATTCAGGCCTAAACTCATGCCCCCACTCGGAAATACAGTGCGCTTCATCGATCGTAATACAGTCAATCTTAATCGTAGATAACAATGAGAGAATTTTTCTTTGTAAAAGCGTTTCTGGTGCTAAATAAATTAGCTTCACATCCTTACGCAGGATCATATCAATATTGTGCTGATACTCTTGAGCGCTCAAACTACTATTCAAAAAAACAGCACTCACACCCAGTTGTTTTAACTGCTCAACCTGGTCCTTCATCAAAGAAATCAAAGGAGATACAACAATCGTAATGCCAGAAAACAACAACGCAGGGATTTGATAACAAAGCGACTTACCTCCCCCTGTAGGCATGATAACAAGTGTGTCCTTACCAGATACGATATTGGTAATCACTTCCTGCTGTAATGGACGAAAGTTATCGTAACCAAATACATGCTTCAAAACATGTTGGGCTTGCTCAATCATAAGACTGTCAACAGAGATCCTTCATTACACACATTGCTACACAGGCTACGTAGAAGTTCTTCTCACAACATAGCATTTTCATTTGGCTATTATGCCACTCCTTACTAACCAAGCCAAAGTGATTATTTTTTATACACTTTCTGTTTTAGAACTAATGCTCGGGATATACCACTCTAGCCTTAGACTGAGAGTAATCAGTAATCCAACTAACGCTTCTGACTTATTTTAAAGTTTGACTTGACAAATTCTCTTCTTATCTATCTTCTATATTTGCAAATAAAGGATTTAACCAAAAAACGGAATAGCGACATGATTAAAAAACTAATCCCATTAGCATACTTAATCACTCAAGCGACATTCTCGATGGCATCAGATATTACCCGTATTGATAGCCAATTCTGTCCAAAAAACTATACCCATATCTCTTTGCAAGATGTAACCATTGAAAGAGAAAAGTATTGCCTTCTTCTTGATGATTGGGACATAGCTCGTTTGAATGAACATGCTTCATTATCAGGTCCTGGTTATGGCTGTAAAGTCATGAAAAATGACTCTCGACATTTAGGAACATCGTTATGTAAACAAATTGATCATGATGGGCCACAATCACCTATAGACAACATGTTGAAAGTCGCCTATGTAGAGGTAAATGATTATCCTGTTCGTGATGCAGGATGCTTCATCAAAGCTGACGATAAACCTTTGTTTGATATAGCAGTGATTTTTGCTGCCAATATTAACTACGATGGAAACAAAGCCTCACTGCATCTAAATCCACAGGTGACGGATCTGTTAGAAAACAATATTAACCAGGTCCGAGAACTTCAAGCGAAAGGAATCAAAGTTGTATTAGATGTACTTGGTAATCACCAAAATGCTGGTTGGTCTTGTTTCGCTAATATCCAGCAAGCTAGTGCATTTGCTGAGGTTCTCAAAAATGCTGTTGATAAGTATAAACTAGATGGGATTGATATTGATGATGAATACTCAAAGTGTAATCGTGAGTATGATGATTCCCTTATCAAAGTGACCAGCGCACTGCGTGAAGTTATGCCAAACAAAATTATTTCTAAAGCGCTTTTTCATGATCAACGCTATTTTAATGCGCAATGGCAAAATAAAAAACTTCATGAACAGCTGTCTTATGGTTGGGAAATGAGTTACTGGGCTTCTGGCTGTAATCGGATCGACGGCTATCTCAACTCAGGTATGTCAAAAGAAAAGCTTGGTATCGGAGTTTCTACTGTAATAACACCTACATCAACAGCTAAACAAATCTCAGCATGCTTAAAGTCTCGGCAACTTGGCGGAGGAATGATGGTTTTTAATGTTAATAGAAATTCTGAAACATTCTTACAAGCTATTTGGCCCGATGTAAAAACAGATCCACAATGCTTTAGTCAATAGTCTTCATACACCATTAATACCATTAGCTAATACATAACCCTGTTTAACAAATACCCTGAAGTAAAGGTTTAAAAAACGTATGAGTGATTGGAACACAGAAACAGCTGAGTGGTATGCCCACAAATATGGTGAATACCCTACAAATAAACTAGGTATTGAAGCTCTAAAACTACCAGATAATTCAATTGTGATTGATATCGGATGTGGCACCGGCTGTGCCTTAAGGCATGCCGCGAAACAAGTTACTCAAGGCATACTAATAGGCGTTGATCCAGTCCCTCGCATGATTGAGATTGCCCGCGAAAAAACGACGAGTGACTCAACGGCTAGTAACATTATATTTAAAGTAGGTAGCGCTGAAGACATACCGATTGAGAATAATTCAGCAGACTTTATATTGGCATTTGATTCTTTTGATCACTGGGAGAACCAACAGCAAGGCTTAAAAGAAATCCATCGAGTTCTTAAGCCTGATGGCCACTTTATTATTGTCAAAGATGGAGGTTTACCTAATAACACTGAAGCACGACAATCTTTCTTGGATATTTTAGAACACTCTACATTTAAAATAATTGAAGAGCAAACCATTGAGGATGATGAAGTATTGTTCACCCTGTGGATTTGTAAAAATGAATAATTAACCTCAAATAGTTAAACCATACTAAACATAAAAAGCCGATATATAGCTATCGGCTTTTTATGTTGGAAAAATCAGCATACTAACAGTTAAGAAAACGCTTACTCACACCAGTAGATCTTTGACTATAAAGTATACCCAAAAGCATTGTAAATAATAATAGTAAGAATGGAGACGGAGCACTTACAGCCACAATGAAGTGCATGGCATCAAATGTTATAATCTGTTCAGCTGCAGAAAGATCTGTAAAAGGAACATCAAAAAATACTTCATCTGGACCATTATACTCAAAAATGGATTCTGTTGCAGTTGACATATCTGTAAAATCACCTAATGAAATAGGTGAAATAACACCTGAGCCGAAATTCTGTACATCTAATGCACCTGTTGCCCCATCAAGCATTCTTGGTTTCAACAGCTACAATTAGGTAAAAACTTAAAACTATTCAATTGTTAAAAATATATATTGAGTGAGGAACAGTTAAATTACACAGCAACAGTTCTTAATTTCCTCACTTGACTTCAGTGTTTTTTTCAGATTTATATTCCGCTAAAAAATCAATATTTTGTTTATGCGCTGCCAAATGATAAACATCCATATTGATCTTTTTGTCTAAAGAAAGAAGTGCTTTTTCAGCTTCAACTGATTTATTCAAAGCAGCTAAGAGCAATACTGATGATAATTGCTGCGCCCTATCAACGCTTTTATCTACTTCTTTGATCATATTAATTGCTGCTTTTAGTGACTCCTTAGGAATTGTGGGCATTTGAAATATGTAACTTTTTTTAAATTTATTATTCTCAAGTGTGTATCGATAATGAGGGTATTGTTTCATACCCCATTTTTCACCAGCGGGCAATGGGAAGAATGTTTCAACACTAAGTCGTTCACCTTTCAAGGTAATATGTGTCGTTTGCTGTTTTGAAAACGAAAGTACCTTTTTTTTTGACTGAATGTCTACAACGTCATAATTAGAAGCTCGATACTCTTTAGAAGATACTTCATTACCTTTTCCACAAAATATATAAGCATTTACTTGTAAAAAAGGCTCCATTCCGGCTTTGTGTAAGTCTGATCCAGGACATGCTCCTGCTTCTGCACTCAATGCATAACAGTGCAATATAAAACCTATTACTATACCAAAAGATCTTAACATTGTGCTATTTCTGTACAATGTACAGCTCCCCAACATAATGATACTGCTCTTTAAACACTTAACTTGTTGTTAGAGTACAAACATAGTGAGAAGGTGCATTCTAAGGCCATTTTTTTAGATTTGCGCGACATGACTTCCATGTCTTTATTAGACCTAATCACTTAACCACATAACTTTATGAAACAATCAGCGTATCAATAGAAGTTTCATCACACTTGCCAGACCTCTCATCAACTACCTTAGTAGATATATACTAGGATGAAAATTGAGACGGCTTTACCCTAAGATGAGTCAATGTAATGGATACCAATACCCAAGAGATTCCAGAAACGTTATACCTATTAACTGAGGACACAACCCCTGACGATGTGGTCAAGCTTGTTGCTTCACACGCTCCTCAATCAACAATTCAAATTCTTCACGCACAAGACATAAACCAAGAATGGCTTGGACAGTGTCCTGCTCACACGCTATTAATCTTATATTTACCGGATAGTCTTTTAAAGCAAATCATTACTCAGGTAAACGGCAGCAACTGTACTATTAGCATCCTGCCTCATCCAGACTCACCAAATGCAGTGGTTGGCTACGGCTTATCAAGTAAAATGGCAGATGCTGTACATGATATCTTTAACCAAGATCCACATCTCATTGACTTATTAATATGTAATAGTGAGGTTGTACTCAACTCCGTTGAAATTGGCGACTTCTTAGGCCTCAAGCCTGTTAATATTGGAAGTGGTTCACTCTTTGATCGTCTAAAAGTTTTTTTTCAACAGTGGAGAAAGCTTTTAATTAAACAACCTTTCAAAGTGACACTGGTAACTCAAAAAGAAAAAACCATCTCCACTGCTGTATTAGCAATATCTATCGTTGAACATGCTCGTAATACGCGTTACATCCAAGAATTGATTGGTGAAACAAATATCAATGATGGTTTATTTCACACATTTCTTTTTTCACCGCGTAGTATACGAGAACTGATATTTGGCATGTTCTGTATAGCGATCAAACCCTCCAGTAAATTACCTGAATTTATTGGTCACATTAAAGCAGGTGCGCTCAATATTACTTGTGATTGTAACATTAATTACAGAATCGATAATCAAACAGCTCAAGCTGAGGCTCTACAACTGGGTATTATTCCTCGAGCCATCAACCTGATTCCTGGTAAGTACTTAACCATTGATAAATCAGCTGCAACCCAAAAAGAAAGTTATCGAGTTCAGCATTTGCCTACTGGCGATACTGTGAATGAATTAATAGCCAAACACCTCCCCTGGCATTTGCACGCAGGAACAGATGAGTTCCGAGATATTTATAGCGCCCTCAAAGACAATGCTACATTATCAGCCAATTATTTAACCCTAATGGTTTTATCCACTTTACTTGCTACAGTGGGTTTATTTGCAAACGCCGCTGCAGTGCTTATTGGTGCCATGTTGCTTGCCCCCTTAATGGGTCCTATTATTTCAGCTGCAATGGGTGTTGTCCGTCAAGACTTCAGTTTAATTTCACTAAGTTGCAAGGCTTTGCTAGCAGGTTTATCGTTAGCCCTTTTTTTCAGTGTGTTACTAACGCTCATAATCCCATTACAATTTATTACCACAGAAATGGCGGCTAGAACTTCACCAACGCTTTTAGATTTAGGTGTCGCAATTATTTCAGGCATTGCAGGTGCTTATGCCCATGCCAGAGCAGAAGTCGCTAAAAGTCTTGCGGGTGTCGCCATCGCCGTCGCACTTATTCCACCTATTGCCACAACAGGCATTGGTATTGGTTGGCTTGATTGGACTGTTGTTTCTGGTTCGTTCCTACTTTTTCTTACTAACTTGGCAGGTATTGTACTCGCAGCAGCAGCTACTTTTTTCTGGCTAGGATTTTCACCCTTTACCCGGGCGAAAAAAGGACTACTGTTTTCGATTTTATTAACATGCTTTGTTGCTATTCCATTAGCTACAAGCTTTTATAAAATTGTTCAAAAAAATCGATGGGAAATGGAATTATCAACCATTCCTCTAAATAATGCTGACTTACGAAACATCGTCATAAGGCGGAGTGAGCCTTTATCGGTACACTTTGAACTAGTTACCAATCAACCGCCTAAAAAAGAGATGCTTGCATCAATCAAAAAAATGATGGAGGAAAAAATACAGCAACCATTACAAATTGAAATGATGGTTGTTATTAAATTTTAGTTTATTGGTACTTAAAACAAATAATTTAAATAAAACTGCACTCAAGCAAAAGTTGAGTGCAGATATTCACTAATAATTAGTGGGGCATTGGCGGCTCAACAATAAGGATACCAGCCATTATGTCATCTAAGATTTGTATATGTTCGAGCGCTTTTTCTTCGCTGAGGGCAGTTGTTGGTCCACAAGGAAATACTGACGCCGTATATTTGTCAAATGCTTCTGTTTGCTCAACTTTAGCATGTACAATATACGTTTTACCTTTTTCAAATGGGTACTGACTTTTAAATAAGTCTCCTCCAAATTCAGACTTTAACGTAAGTGTTAAATCTCCCGTCTTTTTACCCATTTGTGTTTCAAATGAGGTATTATTATAGAGCGTGTTTTCTACTAAAAATTGAACCTTTTGCTCCCTCCGAAAAACACCAGTATCATCATACCCTTCTTTAATCAATTCAGTAGATTTTACGGTACCAATGAATGCAATATTAGCATGCTCAAGCGCCATCATTACTGAGAGAGGATTCGCTTGCCACGCTGACATAGTACTGGGTGCGTCAGCTATACAGTATTGTGAATACGGGTTATCATTAGCAATAACTACAGAAGAAAAACCTAAAACAGTTGAAAGTGTTAGTGTGGCTAATTTTTTGAACATTAAATTATTCCTTTTTATATCGTTCACTATAAGTAGAAGCGTTATAAATCACATTCATCCTGAATGACCAAAACGTCACTATTAGAATTGTATTTATCTTAAAAATCAATAGGCAACTTTCAGCTCATTGCCTTATTAGCATGCTTTATACTTTCTTCGACTAGTATTCATTACTTGGTGCTGTTAATTTAATACACTGTCAGCATATGGGCACCTTATAAACTCATGTAGACGTGTTATAGTCAGTTAAAATAGCGAATAAGCCCGCCTACAAGTGCTGTTCTCTCCCAAGGTATATAGTGCAGTTCTAATATTTATAGATTATGGTTGTACAATGGATATTACTTACAAGATAAATGCAACAGTGGCTGTAGAGCAATTTATAAACCTATTGAATAATACAACATTAGGAGAGAGAAGGCCTGTAGATGACCATGAATGCATACAAGGTATGCTAAAAAACAGTAACTTAATTATCTCTGCCTGGATTCATGATCAGTTAGTTGGTATTGCTCGCTCAGTGACAGATTTTAACTATGCTTGTTATTTGTCAGATTTAGCCATAGATGAAAAATATCAACGATTTGGAATGGGTAAACAACTTATTACATTAACACAAGCGCAATTAGGACCACGCTGTAAAGTCATTCTATTAGCAGCGCCGGCCGCTCGGGAATATTACAAACATATTGGTTTTACACATAATGAATATTGTTGGACACTTGAGCGCCATCAGACAGTTACCAGCTTAGCTAACAAGTAAATTCATTGACATCTTTTTATCGATTACTTGCCATTTTATCTACTAAAAAACCATAGAAATACTTTAAATACAGATATAAAAAAGCCCCATCATTGGATGGGGCAAATTACCATAATAGTTTATGGCAGTAAGGGTTAACGACTAAAACTATACTTTTACTGGCTTCTTCATTAGCCAGATTCCATAGGTACATGCAGTAATTAATGAACCAATACCAATTATTGCAGAGTACATTAAAACACTATTAACCGCATTTGGAATAAAGAACACAAAGATACCGCCATGTGGTGCCATAAGGGTTGCCCCTATCCACATTGAAAGGGCACCAGTCACGACGCCGCCCGCTATACAGCTAGGAATAACCCGCAGTGGATCTTTTGCAGCAAATGGAATCGCACCTTCAGATATAAAGCAGAGTCCTAAAACAAATGAAGCTTTACCCGCTTCATGTTCTGTATCAGAAAAACGTTTACGGAAAATAAAGGTGGCCAATCCCATACCAATAGCAGGTACCATTCCAGCAGCCATTATGGCAGCCATAGGTAAATAGGTTTTACTGGCCAATAAACCCACACCAAAAGTATAAGCAGCTTTATTCACTGGACCACCTAAATCAAAACACATCATGGCACCTAAAAGCGCACCTAATAACACAGCATTACCCGCTTCCATATTTGCCAGAAAATCTGTCATAAATGCCATAATGCTGGCAACAGGCGTACCCACCACATAGATCATAATTAATCCTGTGGCTAGTGTTGCTAAAAATGGAATAATCAAGATAGGTTTTAAGGCAGATAAGGTATCGGGCAATTTAACTTTTTCATTAATCCAGCGTGCAATATAACCCGCTATAAAACCGGCGACGATCCCCCCTAAAAATCCAGAATTTAACGAGCTTGCCAACATACCGCCCACCAAACCAGGTGCAAGCCCAGGTCGATCGGCTATGGAAAAGGCAATATAAGCTGCAAGAACAGGAATCATCAACGCAAAAGCTGAACCACCACCAATTTGCATCAGCGCTGCGGCTAACGTGCCTTCTTCTTTAAATGCTTCGATACCAAATACAAATGACAACGCAATAATTAAACCACCCGCTACAACGACGGGTAACATAAAAGAAACACCTGTCATCAGGTGTTTATATAAACCTTTAGCTGACTTTTTATCTTCTTTTTGAGGTGTGGCTGCTGCACTGCCAACAGCTACTTCACCTCCTAAGATGCTTGCTTCTTTTTCTGCTTTTTCAAAAACTTGCTTGCTCTGTTTTAATGCTAAACCGGTTGAAGTATGGTAAACACGTTTTCCGACAAAACGTTGGGTATCAACTTCAATGTCAGTTGCTAATATTACTAAATCAGCAGCCGCAATTTCTTCATCCGTTAACGTATTTTTTGCCCCAACGGAACCTCTTGTTTCAATTTTTACTTCATATCCAAGAGATTTACCGGTACTGGTAAGTGCTTCTGCAGCCATAAATGTATGGGCAACACCTGTAGGACACGCTGTTATACCTACAATTTTAAGCGGTGCGGATGCAGAATTATTTTGGTGCGTTTTTTCTCGAGTAGCGACGGTATTGCTATCACGATGCTGTTCATTAACACTAGGCGATTCCTGTTGTGTGGTAGCCTGTTTTACTGCATTCTTCAACCAAGCTTCTGGAGCAGCCAACACCCCCTCAATCGAACCTTGATAAACAGGTAAACCCTCTAAGTGCGACAAGTCTGTTCCACCATCCCCAGCCACAATGACACAGTCTACTTGTTTTAATTGCTCTAGAGGTAATGGCTCAAATGGACGTAAATGACTTCGACTTTCCAGTAATACTTCCCAACCTAACTTATTAGCGGTCTGCTGAATAGCATCTGCCGCTAGAAAGGTATTAATAACGCCACCCGGGCAATACGTTATTACTGCTATTTTCATCGTTATACTCCTCAGCCAGCTAGATGTGCTGTTTTATTTGTATGAGATGGCTTATTCGTTCTACTTGTTGATAGTCCTTTACGCCAACACCTACTTGAGTAACTGCACATGCAGATAATGCAGTTGCTCTTCTTAAAATTTGTTCAGGTGTTTCCTGCTTCATCAAACCGTAGGCAATACCTGCTACCAGTGTATCTCCCGCCCCCACGGTACTAATAACTTCAACTTTAGGAGGTTGTGCCTGCCAACATTCTGTTGCTGTAACCCACAACACCCCTTGTGCACCATTAGAGATAACCACATGTGTTATGCCATCTTGAATTAACTCTCTGGCAACCTTTATTTGTGACTCAGGTGACTCTAATGTCAAACCAGCCCAATCAGAAAGCTCTGAAGCATTAGGTTTTATTAACCATGGTTTAGCTTTAATACCTTCCGCAAATGGTACACTACTACTGTCGAATAACACTTTTTTTCCATGCGCATTCAAATGAGAAATCAACTTAAAATAATAGTCTCGTGGCAAACACGCAGGTAAACTACCCGCTACGACCCATAAAGAAAAATCAGGTAATAAACGCTCTATTGTGTTTTCAAACTGGCTAATCACAGACTGATTAAATTCCAGTCCAGGGAAATTAAACTCTGTTACCTGATCAGCTGATATTTTTACATTAATACGTGTACTTCCTGGCGCTACCAAAAACTCATCCTGAATAATGCGATTGGCACAAAGCGTATTAAATGCTTGTGCATTTTCATCACCTAAAATACCTGTTGCAGCTACAGGTACCTTCATATCCGCTAGTACACAGCTAACATTGACGCCTTTACCTGCTGGGCGTAAGGAAGCTTCACGAATACAGTTAACCTCACCTAGTTGAACACTCGACAACTGTCCTGTTAAATCCAATGCAGGATTCATTGTAATCGTTGCAATACCCTGCTTCATCATTTCTGCTCTCCACTCAATACTGCCATGACAGATTCAACATAGTCACTTGTAACCTTTCTAACTTGCTTCGCATCTGACTGGTTAAGTGCTCTTTCAGCCAGTTGCTGACAATCTTTAAGAGACATATGTCGTAGATATAATTTAGTACGAGGAATTGCTTTAGGTGACACACTGACTTCATCCACCCCCAACCCCAGTAAAAGTGCTAAACCAGCAGTATCAGCCGCCATTTCACCACAAACGCCTACCCACGCCTTACTGTGTCGTGCTCCCTCAACTGTATGTTTAATAAGTTGTAAAACGGCAGGATGGAGTGGATCAACACGTGCTGATAATTTAGGGTGTCCACGATCCATCGCTAATGTGTATTGTGAAAGGTCATTGGTGCCAATAGAAAAGAAGTCCACTTCCGATGCAAAGTGCTTTGCAAGTAATGCTGCAGCAGGAACCTCAATCATAATGCCTAATTGCAGATCAGCGCAGTTATATTTGGCCTGAATACGCTGAGCGATTACTTTGATTTCATACCACTCTGCAATATCTGTGACCATAGGAAACATTATACGTAATGGCTGATCACCGGCTGCAGCCATTAATGCACTTAGCTGCTTTTCTAAAACATGTGGGTGTTGCAGCGTTAAACGAATACCACGCACCCCTAAGAATGGATTTTCTTCTTTTGGCTGGGGTAAAAATGGCAAAGGCTTATCGCCTCCTACATCAAGGCAACGCGCAACCAATGGTCGCCCTGCTAATGCTTGTATAATCTGTTGGTAATACTGCTGCTGTTGTGCTTCAGTCGGCTCCGTTGCATAGTGCATAAAAACAAATTCAGTACGCAGCAGTCCAACCGCTTCCCCACCCATTTCAACTGTTTTTTCTGCTTCAGCTAAATTTGCTATATTCCCCGCCACCTCAATTTTATGTTGGTCTGGTGTAATAGCCTGTTGTTGACATGAAGCTAACGCTTTAGCTTCTAATTTCTTTTGTAAGTCAGCAGATTGCTTAGCTTGTTGAATACGTGATTCTTCTGGAGCAATATCTAGAAGTCCTTTATCACCATCTAATATTGCCATCCATGGAGTTTCTAATGTCAGTAAGGCTTCCCCTAAACCAACCACCAAAGGGATACCTAAACTACGAGCCAATATTGCAGCATGAGAGTTTGTCCCACCATAGGCTGTTGCGATACCTTTCACTAAAGCAGGATCCATTTCCGCTAATGTAGAAGGCAATAGCTCATCTGTAACCCAAATATAAGGCTCTTGTTGGGAAGAGGATGTTTTATCACGCTTGATCAAAAGCTGTAAAACACGTTCGCCCACATCACGGATATCAGCAGCACGTTGTGCCAAGAGCGGATTTGCTAATGCAGCCTGAGCATCTGCAAGCGTGGAAAAGCTTTGTTGCCAGCTCCACTCAGCCTGATGCCCTATTTTCATTAATTGTTCAGCTCGATCTGACAGCTCAGGATCTTCAAGCATATCTCGATGCATTGACAGTATGCCCACCAGATCTTCTTGCGTTAAACGTTCTATTTGCTTACCAAGCTGCTGTTTAGCCGCATCAATGGCATACTGCAAACGCGGTATTTCTTCAGAGGGAGAAAAGTGCTGAGCATCATCAGTGACAGATGACTCAAGTTGATGAATATGTAATTGCATAGGGGCAATTGCAATACCCTGCGCTGCGCCCACACCTTGTAAAACACCTGTAGTTAATATTGTTTTTGCTTCATGCTGTGTTTTTGGTTGTTCGGCTATTTTATCCACAACAGGTACAGTAGGCTCTCCAAGACCTTCTTTAAAGCCTTGCTCAATGGTCTTTAAAGCTTCATCAGCTTGAGGTCCCTGTGCCGTAAATACCAATTTTTGACCATGTACGACACCTAAACTTAATAACTGAGTTAAGCTTCTGGCATTAATAGGTAATACTGAATGATTAGCGGGCTCAACCGATATCTGGCAATCAAAATTTTCAAGTGATTTAACAAGCTGAGCAGCAGGGCGAGCATGTAATCCATCAGCATTTAATACTGTGATTGTTGTATGTTGACCATCAACCACATCACTGCTCAGTAAACGAACTACTTCCTGAGTATCAACAGCATTAGTCAGCTGTGACAACGCACCTTTCTGCTGTAACTTTAATAACCGTTGAATGACTTGCTCATGTTGACGGTCAATAGCGGCAAACAAGACTAAAAATTTAAAGGGTTGTTGCTTTAGTGTGTTGGACTCTGCAAGCTGGACGGCAGCAACCGCTGAGCGGTTCACACCTGACGATCCCCCCATGAGCCAAACCCCTTCAGCCAAATAGCGTGGTTGCAACTCAGGCAAGTGCTTCGCAAACTCCCAGGAGATAACATCAGCATCCAGTAGCTTAGTCATTGCCAAACTGGCAGCACTTGTTATTGATGATAGTGGTTGCTGTAATTGCACAAATGCACGATCAAACTGCAGCTTTTTGCTTGGCTGTTGTCCATTTAGAATCGCTGCTATTAAACCAGCGTCAGTGGTATCTTTTAACTCAGCTGCAGCTTGTTCATCGCCAATCACATGGGTTAACCGCTGCAGAATGGTCAGATGTTCTTCTGATTTAGCGGCAATCCCCACCACAATGTAAGCTACTTGCCCGTCTCCCCAGTCGACTCCCTGTGGAAACTGCACAACACAAATTCCTGTGCTTAACACTTCAGATTTTCTATCAGCAGTACCATGAGGTATGGCTATACCTTGACCTAAATACGTTGATATTTGCTTTTCTCTGGCCATAAGCGCAGTTAAATAGCCCGCTTTAACCAATCCGCCGTCAACCATTTTTTCTGCTACAAGCTGTAAAGCTTGTTCCTTACTACTGGCGGAGGCACGTAACGTGATATCCTGCGAAGTTAAGGTCAACATAGAAGCCATCCTATTTATAGCGTATTATCTTCACGCTTAATGAGTTTGCGACTAAGGCTCTATTTATACTGATGCTTTGTTTATGTTAATAAGCATGTATAAGTGTCATAGAATCTGTTCACAATCTCTAAGTTTTAGTCATCGGTTATCGTAAACTTGTTTTTGCTTTATCGTTTCAGCTGCTATGCTTAAACGATTCAGTCAAAAAATCAAGTCTCTTAGTAAATTGATTTGATTATGGTATGATCAAGCGCAATTTTTAGTGAGGATAACCGGTTCATGCGACTGGAAGAAATAGCCAAACTCGCGGGTGTATCCAAATCCACCGTCAGCTACGTCATCAATGGCAAAGCAGATAAATACCGGATAAGCCAACGCACCCAGGAAAAAGTACTCTCAATCGTTAACCAGTACGGTTTTCGACCGAATGATACTGCAGCGGCATTAAGACGCGGTAAGAGTAATACCTTTGGTTTTATCACGCCTGATTTTGAAAACCGAAGTTATTTACGTATAGCCAAGCGCCTTGAACAGTTAGCAAGAACAGCCGGCTACCAGTTGATTATTGCAAGTTCAGACGATGACCCCGCCACTGAACTAGAAGTCGCTAAAATGCTTTCATCTCGTAATATCGACTTATTGATGGTTTCATCATGCCTGGGAGATGACGTTGATTATTACCAAAAGCTGAATAAGCAAGGGCTATTAATTATCGGCTTAGACCGTCCCCTTCCCTCCTCAGACTTTATTAGTGTGATCAGTGATGACCAACATGGCGCAGAAACCTTGGTAAGCTCACTCAACTTAAGCCAGGCAAAAAATGTGGTTATGCTAAGCGCAATGCCAGAACTAACGATTAGCAAGCAGCGTGAAGCTGGTTTTCGCAAAGCCTTAATGGCTTATCCAAATATTACTCCTCACTGCTTTTATGGCGATCACTACAGCCGTTCTGTTGGTAAATCCCTTTTTCATCAAGCAGTGGATAACTTAGGCTGTATCCCCGATGCCATCATCACCACCTCTTACACCTTAATGGAAGGTATTTTGGCTGTACTGGCTGATAGCACTTGGTTTGAAAAATGTCAGCACTGTCAGTTAGCCACCTTTGGCAACAGCAGAGCTTTAGACTTATTGCCCATTAAAATAAACTCTCTACCTCAGCAATACGATTTAATTGCCGAACAGTCATGGCAACTTGCCATGCAAGCAATCAACGGAGAGTATGCCCCACAACGTGAAGTAATTCCTCGCTCACTTATTGTACGACGTTAGTGGTTATTATAAGATTTTGAGGTAATAAAACTGCAGATATCTACGTTTTATTGCCTTAAAAACATCTCAGATACCGCACATTTAAAGCATATACAGCGTCTTTCAACTATTCTTAACTATATCATTCACTTATACGGCAAGAGTCACCAGCACTTCAGACTAACAAATCCTTACTCTTGTCTTCCAATATAGCTATCTACCACATATTACGTATTACTAAATCTGGTATTATATTACTTTTTGATATAAAAATAGCCGATAACTGAGGTTACCGGAAGTTTTTTCGAGGGGGTTTAGTATTCTGGGGTGGGGTAGGAGCACTAAGTGTCTTTAGTAGTGAAATATGTAACCTACTGGTGTTTCTATCTATAAACACATAATATGCCACCAACTAACAAATAAATTATTGTTTTGTTTAATTTAAGTAATTTATGAAATTTATAAGTTGTTTTTTTATATTACTTTTAAGTGGGTGTTCTACTTTAATTGAAAGCACAGGGGGTATTGAGCACCGTAAGCTATGCACTAGTATTCATGAGCTAAATAAACTACTAGGAAAACCCAAATCAGTCTATGGACGTAACGATCACAATCTACCTAATCATATCCTTTTACGAACAAATAATCTTTCATATGAAAAAATATTAGTGCATGAAATTAAGGGGAAACTAAAAAAGGCATCAGATGGTGTCCCTCAAATGTATTTAGCAATACTAACGCTTGGTATCTCTGAAGTTATAATGATACCAGTCTCCACCATCAAAAGGATAAGCAGTAATTTTGAAAAACATGATTATGTGTCAGTATACGACGAACATGGAAGATGTATATTAAGTGAAGTTTATGATACTAGTGGTAATCAAATAATGACAGGTTGGTACTAAGTTAATGGATAAGAGCTGGGCAACAAAATATGAAGCTTACAAAGTGATATTTGCCAAATGACAGAAGCAGTTTTTCACCTATTTAGTGCTGTGTTTATGATAACAATGATTTGGCAGTTTGTTTTAATGCCTATGTTAATATCAATTTTTTTAAGGAAACTAAAAAATATTGAGCCTAGCGAATGGAATAAAATGACTACTCTCTCTACCAACCCTTTCATGATAGGTGGGAAAGAAAAACAGAATTTACAAGAGTATCTAAAAAATAGAGAGTTTACTAAGCATAATTCAGAAGTTATTAATAAAATTGGTGTGATTACACGAGCTTCATTTTTAATATCCAACCGCCTTTTTTATAGCATACTTTTAATTCTGTTCGCAGCTGCTCTCATCATAGAAGGAATTCGTTTCTTTATTGATGAATCATTTTTAATGTAGCATCTTTTTTTCATCGCTGGATGGCAAAAACCATGAAGCCTACAATGAGGTTGAGTGGCGTTTATTATTAGTTAGGCAGTAAAGATATGAGAAAAATTAATCTCCCGAGAACAAGTGAAAGAATTAGGGGAATAACTCTCCCCGAAAATGGCTTTCTTTACGTCTGCGATTATGATGAAGTATTCAAGGTTGTAATTGGTGATGAGTCTGAAGCAGAGATATTAGATGATGATCCTTATGAGTTCTTGGATTCGTTACCACATTCTCTAGGCATCTCGGGTGGAAAGCCGCTCTTAGAAATAAATGGTAATAAAATATCGTATGACTTCAAATCAAGTAATGATTCCGTTTCAGTTAATTGCAATATAGCCGGCGTAGAAAGCATTATTGAATTTTCCACTTTCTCAGGTGATTGGTTTGCTGCATCATTTTCGCCTTGTGGTAAATATATAGTTTTAGCTGAGCCGTATGATGTTGAACTATACGAAGTATAAATCGGTCAAGAGCTGGTATTTAACCTCCACGCTGGATACCGCTAAACATAGGGCCTACAGTTTCGTCAGGGTGATGTTTATTAGTAGTTAGGCTAAATAGAGTATGAGTGTTCACAATTTTTATCAGTTGTTTAGCTACTGTTACAAGAATCAATGGTGTTTATAACAATATGCTTAGAGTGCTCTTTATTGTAATTTTATTGATTGGCGAAGGTTGTGCTAGTGGCAGTTTAAAAGAGAAAAACGACCAAGCGACATTGGAAAGTGTTTCATATAGCCTTGAGCGTGGTTTTCCCTACGAAAACTTGCCCGTTAAATGCCAATCGATCAGAAGACTGAGCATGGCAATTCCTTTGATGCGGGACCAAGGGATAACACGCAAGGTGGTATTAAAATCAATGCCTGTTGATATTCCTCAAGAGGAGATCGACATGATAGCTAGTGTAATTGCTGATGCATATGATTTTCGTAATCTAAATTCATTTACCCTGTCGTTAATTCATGAGGAGAGTTGCATGAGAGCGGAGATCGGCCTTTCTTATAAAATGCAGCTTACTAACTATATCTATGGTCAGTTAGTATCCTGTCAGGGGTTAAATAACGATAAGGGGCTTTGTATAAGGAAGGCCATAAATGGTAGTTATAAAAAATAGTTAATCAGCTAAGACCTGCTCCCCAACCACCTCCCTGGATACCATTAACCATAGGACCTACAATGAGGTTAGGGTTGCATCAGGGTAGGGGACTATCCAATAATGTCAAGCGTACACAAGCCCTTGTTGTGGATTAGTTTCTGTTTCGAGCCGACTAACCACAAACGGAAACTTAGGTTTATACCTTTATCATCAGTCAATGAATGAGCTTAATTGAGCCGAAGTGAGGAGTCCTTGATAGAAATAGAGATGTTGGTGAAGTTTGCGAAAGAGCAGGTACTGCTCTTCAGTAACGATGGAGAAGTTTACGTGGATCACGAAGGAGAGTTCAAATTGTATACTACAAGCTGCTCGCACCCTTTAGACCAAAAGATGGTTTTTAGCCTTATAAGCTTCAATGAGTACTTAGATGAGCGAGACTGTGATGATGAGTTCGAGCTTGAAGAGCAAATTAGAAATTACATAGGAACTCAAAAGCTTTAAACCTAATAGGGTAAGAGCTGGGTATCTGGGATGCCGCTAACCATAAGGCCTACAATGAGGTTAAGTTTTGCACCAGAGTAATGTCCATTAATAGTTAAGTGTCAAACCGCGATAGATTACTTGATTTCAATATGGAATATTTAATTAAATTAAAACTAGATGTTTTAGCTCCGGATGAAATGTTGAAAGAGCACGAATTAACGTATATTTCCGTTGGTAGAGTAATATCCCTTAAGTTTATTCCTTTCCCAGGTATGTGGGTCCATATAAACCCCATAATCGATGATAAAAACAGAGAAAGATACAGCTCGTTATTTCAAAAAGTAAGTCATAAACCAGGGCTATTTGAGGTCGATAGGTGCATAGCACATGTTGACCATAATGGTGATTACGATTTAAGTGTAATATTAAAACCGAAGATGGAAACAACCTACGAGAGTTTTCAAGCAATGAAAGAGTATATTGAATATTTTGGTTTTAAAAACAACCTGAGCACATAATCGGGTAAGAGCTGCTATCTACCCAGCACCCTGCATGCAAGATTAATTAAAAGGTGATCTTCCTACAGGGGACTTTCACCCCATAAATTCAATGCCCACGCCGGGCGTACACAGACGCTTGTACTGGGTTGCGCAACTACAAATCGTCCAGTGAAGCGATCGTTAGCTCTCAGTTGTATAGCCATGGAAACATACAAAGAAATTAAAGATTATTTAAATAATAATTCTTTTCTGAACGATCGATTAACCATAGATATCTCTCCAGTTTCTAACTTCGGTAACGAGGATTTGATAAAAGCACTGGATGCATATGTAGTCTCGCTTGGGTTAAAACCGATAAGGTATGATTGGAACGAGTTGAAGGAAAATACTGCTGAGCAATACCTGACAGAGATCCTACATAAAGGGTTGGCCTACGGTAATGAAATAATGAATAAGCATACGGCCAAACACATATCAGAAAAGTTTATATCTCTGTTCGGTCAATACAACTGTAAATTCTTTTCAAACGGTGAAATCGAGCCTGATAGTAAAGGTTGGTCGGAGCTAACAGATTCAACATCCGATTTCGGTGTTGTGGTCGTTGGCAAAGAATGGATCGGTTTAATATGTGTGGAAGACGAAGATTGAGGGTTAATCGGGCAAGAGCTAGTATTTAGCCACTACGCTGGATGTTAAGAGGCATAAGGCCTACAATGAAGCTAGGATTACGCCAGAGTGACGTTCATTAATAGTTATCTGAACTATGCTTAGTGAAGCTGAACAGCAAAAAATTGAGCAAATTCAATCTGAAGATGATTTGCAAAAGTATATTGATATTGTCACTCAAGCGAGCAACACCGAATTTCTTTATGAGTACGCCAAAGCCTATAACTGGGACGATGGCTACGAATTACCCAATGCTATTGCTGACAACTCAAGCTGCGATTTAGGTACTGCGCTTAGCTTATTTTGGCTTGCTGAGGCTATGTGCTATTTGACAAAGGAAGTTATGAGAGATGAGTATAATGGTTCGTGGGCAGATTTTTGTGAAAAGTTGATCTATCGCCTTTCAAACAACCAATATCCTACTGGACCAGTTAGTTTTGATCCAAATATAGGGAAAGTTGAAGTATATAAATTAGAGCAAGCTGGTGTTTCGCCCGTGTTTTATACAAAAGTAGTCGGCAGCACGTAATCTGGTAAGAACCGTTACCTACCCACCTAGCTGGATACCAGTCATCATAAGGCCTACAATGAAGTTAGGCTTGCGTCAGAGTGGCGTTTATTAATAGTTAGATGCCCTGTACTGGTCAACCCGAATTGGACACATTTATTTGAGAATTTTCAAAATCGACAGGCGACTTATTTTTATTAGCCGCATGTAGTCGTTCGATGTTGTAATACTTCATGTAAGCAATAATATCTTGCTTTAAATGCTCATAATTCGGTTGGGCAACTTTCAGCAACCAATCGTACTTTAAACTACCAAAGAAGCGCTCAACCACAGCGTTATCCTAGCAAGCACCTACATCGCCCATTGAGGCTCGTATACCGTTGTTTTCTAGTAATTGTCTATACTGCCTACTGGTATACTGAGAGCCACGGTCACTATGAAAAACAAGACCACGCTCGGGCTGCCTTAGATAAATGGCTTTTTTCATAGCATGACACACTAAATCGGTCGTTAATCGATGACTTAAATGCCATCCTATAATACGCCTGGAAAATAAATCTAATACTACCGCAAGATACACCCAACCTTTAGCTGTTTTATATAGGTAATATCTCCCGCCCATACTTCATTAGGCCCCAAAGGATTAAAGTTTTGGTTTAATAAGTTATCTGCCACAGCATCTATTACCTGAGTGGAAGTGGTAGCTATCCCTAACCTCTCTTGGTCATATGCTTAATTCTAAACTGCACTAAGCAAATAAGCCGCTTACTTTATTGGCCATTAACCTCTAATAAATTACATCTTCATATTGTTTAATGATTGCAATAGCGTGCTGTTGACCATTAACACATAAGTTTAAGATAGCTATTCTAACAAGGAATTCATATCCATCTTTCTTCTTAGCATAAACCACTGATTCTCTTTTATCTATTGGTCGAGGAGGTTCATTATTCTCTATATATTGTTTTGCACGCTGGTTGTGACTTTCGTGAAACTTAAGCGGGATTAGTATATTAAGATGTTTCCCTATTACCTCTTCATGTTGGTATTGAAAGCAGATTTCAGCTGATTTATTGAAACAAACTATATTTAAATTTTTGTCAACAACGACTACTGACTCATCTAGTTGATCTATTAAAAAACTTAATTGTTTAGCATTCATTTTTTGCTCTTTCTTTAAGGCTTAAAGAGCAGTATAGCTATAAAAAACTCGCTTCCCCTGACTATTGGCGATTTCCCATACCTTTTGGTCAGATACCTGAGTTCACATAGCAATAACAGTAAAAACAGTTTGCTTTATTGCTCATTAACCTCTATAAAACACGCTTAATTCAACATAAATGCGAGATTAGAATGAGCACAGGTACAGTTAAATTCTTCAATACAACTAAAGGTTTTGGCTTTATCACTCCTAGTGAAGGAAAAGACCTGTTTTTTCATAAAAATGATATACAAGGCCCAACTCCTCGTGATGGTGACAAAGTAGAGTTTGAGATTGGCCAGAGCCAGAAAGGACCTTGTGCCATCAACGTTCAGGTTATCGACTAAAAGAGCGATTAGGTACCTATTGGATGGCTGGAGCATCTTCAAAGCCTTCCATTAGGTACTTCAACTCCTCCACTGTTAGCATATCGCCCGCGTACCCTGGCCTAGCCTTCAGCGCTTCAAACCTCCCCAGTTGTTGCTTATATAACGGCATCATTGGGCCTACGGGTGGAAACTCAAGCAGATCCTCAGTGACAACTCTTACCTGGCCTATCTTCAAATACCTCACTGTTATTTAGTGCAGTCAGAAAATCCCTTATTTCCGTATAGTATTTATCTTCTCTACCAAAGCCATTAAATATGACTTTATCGCCGTCTATTTCCTGTTGTTCATCAAGCGATAAGCGACAGTAGCTAACCTCATAAGGGCATACAAGTCAGTAATAGCAAGGACATCACGCTGTATGTCGTGTGGTAGCTCATAGTTGCCTTCAAATATCTCAGGGAAAAGCTCAACCATATTACTGTCTAAAATCTCGATGTAATTCTTGTATTTATTCGCTTCGTAAATGCCACTATCTTTATTAAATACAGGGTCGAGTAATTGAAGGATTTTATATTGATTGCTAAGGACGGCTTTATCGAAGTAGTCCAAGTGATATTTGTTTGTCATTGGTTTACTTTAGGTTATTCATGTAGATAGTTCATATCTTTGCAGTTGTGATGTAAAAAATGAAGTAATGAATTTTTGAAAAACCCTTCATTGGTAAACCCAATAAAAATAGTTTACTTTTTTAGTATACAATTTATTTGGAGTTACTAATTAGAAAGGTACATATAATGAAACAGCTATCTCTTCCAAAGGAATTTAAAGGGATGTTTACAAGTAAGCTGTATTGGGGAATTCATTTTGCATGTGGTTATTTTATTCTTCTAAGTTACGAATTATCGAAAGTTTTTTTATAAGGATGCTTTAATTATATTTACTTAATATTAAAGACTCCCACCTCTCCCCTACATCAAAACCGGGGCAAGTCTTATGCGGGTCTAAGTCTCGATGCCCACATATTTCCGCAAGCGGGTACTTCTCTTTCCAGCGAGTTAATACACGGTCTAGGTTGTCTAGTTGATCAGGTGTAAACTCATCCCTACCGATTAAGCACACACCCAAACTATTACTGTTGTAGTCCTTTACGTGTGCACCTTCCCAGTACTCGGGCCGACCGTTATCAACTATCCCATCACGTCGTATAACTTTGTGATATGTATGTGCCACTGATAGATATCTTCAGCAGTTACGTCCCTATCGTTAGGTGTGTCCGCGCAATGGACGACTAATCTAGTGCTTCAACAAAAAAGTCTTGTGCTAACCAATTTTGCGCAACCATCTCTGGCTTGCCACCATAATATGGACGTGGATCCTTAGCACTACGCTGCGCTTTTAGACCTTCTGCCTTCATCAGTCGATAAACACGATCGCGGCCACATTTCACTTTCAAGTCTATGAGATCCTGATGAATGTTGCGGTAACCATGCATGCCTCCACTTTCAAGCCAAGCCCTTTTAATCTTGGTCACCAACGTTCTATCCTCTTGAGTACGTTTGCTCTCGGGCTGCTTGAGCCACGCGTAGAACCCACTGGGATGAACATTGAGCAGCTTACATAGTCTACGAACAGGGTATTTATTAGCACGAGATTTTATGAACGTGTAGTGTTCTTTGACTCGCCTGCGAAGAACACTGCAGCTTCCTTTAAGATGTCTAGCTCTTGCTCAGTGCGTTTGAGTTCGCGTTTAAGACGAGCAATCTCAGCCTTTAAATCAACATCCTCTTGCTGCTGCACGGTTGGCTTTGACAGTTTTTTTACTCATCCATATAGGGTTTTCGAACTAATGCCCAATCGATCAGCAACGTCACCAACAGAATAGCCATGTACGACTACTTGATTGACTGCTTCTTGTTTAAATTCGCCTGAGTAACGGATACCTTTACCCATGATTTACCTCTTATGGTTTAAGTTACATTTTTACCATAAAAAGTGTCTAACGTTTTCAAGCCCTACCAGACAAATATTGATAACTTAATCATACGATTTGAACCAAATGTTAGCGAGCAAGGGATAACATGGATATGTATTGGAGAACCAAGGAAATATGTCCCTAATGACTATTGTAAATTGGCTAAAAGCTAACAGCCAGGTAGAATGGGGGTGATTGCATCCGTGATTAGAGAATGAAACCAGCTGTTTACAAATTTATCTGAATATACCACTTTCTTCCAGTCAATAAAGTGACACTACTGGAAAAATAACTATACACCATAAATATTTTTTTATTTACAACTGTAACTCATTTACTTGCTCAAACTGTATCATTTCAGCTAGATCCAGATGACTTAACGGCTGTAACTTGGATAGAATGGTGGACCAGTAATAAATCTATTAATAGTTCTGAGTAAGATTTAAATAGGAGCCGGATTTAATGACAGAAAAAGAAAAAATGATTTCAGGACATTTTTATGACCCTAGCGATGTTGAACTAATGGAACTACGTTTAAAAGCTCGTTTAACAACTGAAAAATTAAATCAAACCAGTGTCGCGAATAAAGAGGAAAGATCTAAAATAATCAAAACACTATTTGGCTCAACAGGAGAAAACATATACATTGAGTCACCATTTAATTGCGATTATGGTGAAAATATATATGTTGGCGAAAATTTCTACGCTAACTTTGGATGCGTGATTTTAGATGTCGCCGAAGTGCATATAGGGGATAACTGTTTTATTGCTCCTCAAGTTGGCATCTACACTGCGACACATCCAATAGACCCTGAACAACGAATAAGTGGTTTAGAGTATGGCAAAACCATAAAAATTGGCAACAATTGCTGGATTGGTGGTCACGCAATAATAAACCCAGGTGTTGAGCTAGGTGATAATGTGGTAGTCGCGTCAGGATCAGTGGTCACGAAGCGCTTTGGTGATAATGTAGTAATTGGTGGTAACCCTGCAAAAGTAATAAAAGAAGTGATTAAGTAATACCTCAAATGTCTAATATTACAAAGCATTGAAGACATGGTGTGTGTAAAATATATTTAGCTACTAAGTATCATAGGTATACTCATTAATAGTAAATTATTATGCAAAACCATCTCTCCATTCGTTCTTACAGTAGCCAACGCAGAGGTCACTCTCATGCTTACCATCAGTTAGTCTTGCCACTTCGTGGTGCTATTAATATTGAAATAGAAGGTTACTCAGGTAAAGCCATTCCAGGTGAATGTGTAATAATCAAAGCAGGGGAGATACATCACTTTACCGCTAATGAAGAAGCCAGATTTGTTGTGGCTGATATGTCCCAACTCCCTAAAAATCTATCCCAATCAGAAACTCTGTTGTTTTCTATCAACTCACCACTCATCAGTTATCTTAGCTTTATTGAAAAACAGCTGGAGTATCAGCTAAACACTGAACTTGAGCAGATTATGTTTAGTACATTTGAAATACTTTTAGCAGAGCAGATCCTATTAAAGCAAGTCGATCGTCGTATACGTTCCGTATTAGAGTATGTGCTTGAGAACCTTGCAGAAAAATTGATGATTAAGGAGTTAGCGAAAATAGCTTGCTTAAGCCCCACTCAGTTTAAAAAGCTTTTCAAAGACCAAATGGGATTGAGTGTATTACAGTACATCACTCAAGCCCGGATGGAAAAGGCTAAAGCTTTGTTGATCCATACTGATTACCCAGTCCAGATAGTTGCAGAACAAGTGGGCTATAGGGATCTTTCTTCCTTTAGCCGACGCTTTTCAAGCATTTACGGATTGTCACCTAGAGAGTTTTCTGGTTAACAGAAACGACTGATACATCAATAAAACCGTCCTTTCTGCACAATATCAAATTTCTATCTGCGTAAACTAGCTACACAGTTTTCAATACCTGTTAGGGATGCTATATGCCGTCTTATCAACACTCTTTTATAGGTACAGTTGCCATTATTTTCGCTTGTTTTTTATGGGGAACAACAGGTACTGCAGCAAGCTTCACTCTTAACGTTAGTCCATTGGCCACAGGGGCCTTTGCTATGGGAGGAGGAGGCTTATTGCTTGTGCTGACTGCCTTAAGAAATCTGCTCTTAGATAAAAAAAGACTATTATCTAACTACCCATTAATACTTATTGGTGGACTTTCCGTTGCAGTCTATCCATTGGCATTTTATAGCGCTATGCGTCTTTCTGGTGTAGCGTTGGGAACAGTAATTTCGATTGCAAGTGCACCATTTTCTACTGTGTTATTGGAATGGCTTATTAACAAAAAGCCCATTTCAAAAAAATGGTTGATGAACTTTATTGTAGGTGCTATTGGAATGATGTTGCTTGCGATTGGCAAGGACTACGAACCAGAACAGAGTGCCCATGTATTTAATCACTATTTGGGTATCTTGCTTGGTCTACTGGCAGGTTTAACTTATGCTCTCTACTCTTGGGCAGCAAGAGAAATGATTGAACAAAATATTCATTCAAAATCGGCTATGGCCAGTATGTTTGGATTAGCAGCCTTAATATTACTGCCTTCACTAATCATTACCGGTGATAATTTATTTTCTTCTTCCAATAATACAGTTGTAGCCCTCTACATGGCTCTTGTTCCAATGTTTTTGGGGTATATGTGCTTTGGCTATGGTTTGAGGTTTACTGCAGCCAGTAAAGCTACCCTTTTAACGTTACTTGAACCTGCTGTAGCCACTATGATGGCAGTAGTCATTGTTGGTGAGAAAATCATCACGATTGGCTGGATAGGTATTTCTTTGATAATTATTTGTATGTTGATGCAAATACCAAAAGAGCCAGCCAAAGTGTAACGTTATAAACGAATATAATCGCCAACAACAATCTTGGTGTTATGAGTAAGGAAAGAAACTATATTCAGTTACATAATGATTAGTCCAAATAACATTATACACATCAAGTATTTCAACAGTTTAAAATAAAGATCCCCGCCCCAAGGAGTAGGGTATTTGGTATAGGTTTTACGCCACAAGCGGTGGGGAATATAATCCTGCGAGATTCAGTCTCCTACCTAATCCACTTGATTAGGTAGGATATAAGCTTAGTTCTCGATCTCTTCTATCTGGTTTTCCAAACCTAGATTGCTATGTTTTGTTAAAGTAAAACAACCTGCAGACCCATTCCAGTTACGCATAACACCTTTATAACGCGTAAACGACTCTTTATTTCCTGCATAAGTTGTTGGATATGCTCCTGGCGAAGAATGAAAAATAAGAATAATCATATCTCGATAGTCCAGATAAGTACCATAAACATTATCCTCATCAATACTCCTCCAGGATCCATCTGAATTAAACTCATATCTTTCAATTTTACTACTGCCATTACATCCATAATCAAACTCAAGTGTCCATCTTCCCGCAAGGTCAGCAAATGCACAATTTACTATAACTAAAAGCGATAATCCTAAGAGATATCTTTTCATAAAAACTATTCCTTGTTTTTAATTATTTTCTCTAGTTACAACTTTTATATAATTTCGCATGTAAAAATTTACTCTTAGCGTATGTCAATTATATGATTATTATCTAAGGATATTTTTATCAACTACTGTGGCCGATATGGCTCTTCTTTGATTAGATGACTAACCAGTAACTTCAAGTAAAAAAACGGCAAGAACCATTCTAACCCAAGTGGAGCTTCTAGCACATAAAGAGAAATTATAAGCGCGATACTATATAAAAATAATGCGACCGTTCTTTGTAAGTATTGTGGAATCAAGAGAATACATATGGCAGCAAACAACAGATATCCCCCAGAATAAAAAATCCAAAAGAAATCGAGTGATAGATAAATCCATGATACTAACACTAGGTGAAACAAGTGAAGTGTAATAAAAATCATGTGATTAGTCGTGGTTTGGCCTTGTCGATGATACCAACGTTTTGCACTTGAAGTTGAATTAGTAATTACACCACCAGCAATATCAAAAGCCAACAATGCACATATGATATATTGAGCCAAAGACCACTCAATAGAAAGTGTTGCTGCGTAAAGAGGCGCAATAATCAATGCAGCAAGCGGTATACCAAGCTGAAGTACTATTTCTGCCTGTGTTGCACCTGGGCCGATAAGTTTGTCAAAAGAGCCTACGAAACCTTTCCGTGGTTCAGGGTATTGCCAGTCAATCTTCATATTTAGTCCATTTTATTTTTAATCAGTTGACGCCTTTACAATTTATCGAAGCAAGATCATTTTATTAGCCTAATGTGGCCATCCCTTTCTACAGGGGCTTTCTGTTCTTAAGTCTCAGCATTAGGCAAGCAATATACTGCTTGCCTTTTATAGCTGAATATTAATCAGAATATCAAAAGTGAGGATAAATCATAGTCCACTTGGGCTGGCAAGTGCTGGGAGTGGTTAGATTTATAGATACCGAACTTAAAGTAGGGTTTCCACTCGTCGTTGTTACCTATAGGTCCATAATAGTTTGCAAGTTGCTCGCTGGTATCACCATTAAATAGCAACACTCGCCCTTTTCTAAGCGTAGTATTCTCAGTTTGATTCCACTCAGGCCAGTCAATATAAACCGTTAGCATTTTCCATTGGTCAAAATAGTTATCTGTTAAAGGCATCTTCCAAACTATACTGACACCTGATGCCCAAGGAGCTTTACTCCGGTTGGTATATTTTTTTTTCATGAACTCATATTTTTGAAGTTCTTTGTTCTCATAATTACAAACATAAAATTGATTGACTTCAGCAGCTTGGTTACCTGATAAAGCGATCTTAGGACATCGAGTTAAACGTCGATCGTGGACAGGGTATCTAAAGTAATTTGCAATCAAGGCGAGCTGCCCATCTTTGATCTTAAGTGCTAACGGAGGAAAACCACCCTGATCAAAGAGATACCCTTGTTGCTTCAATTCATTGTAGCGTGAGAGCGTTGCATTTAACGCAGTATCTGATTCTGGATCAATACTAAGTGCTTGATGCTTTTGAGGTAAATCACTTTTGTGTCGATAGGTTAAGCGATCAGGGGTACCATGCCATTGCGCAATGATAACAGACATTTCATCAGATAGAAGGCTAGCTTTGTTCGTTTTGGACAAATTGAGTGACTGAAATTCAGTTCTGAATTGAGAAGGTAATCGAAAACGAATTTGATAAATCTGTGGATTTAAGTTAGTTGGCCATTGACCCGTCATCATAGATTTTGTAGATCGCCTGAGCTTTAAAAAATCCTCAGAGATGGGATGTGAATAATACTGGCTGAGCGTATAGAAACCTGTGGTTAATTCAACTCTTTGTCTACCATCTGCAAGTGAACCAAATTCTGGAAGTATACTCCGTGGAATGGCTGTCAAAGACAGTTGATCAAGCCCGTTCCTATAATCTGGTAATCGACCCAAAGGATGTTTTGAGCCAACAGGTGCCAACGCTAAGCCATGATGATTAAGAACACACTGGTCGTCAATAAGATAGGTTTGGGGATTAATCTTACCTTCTATTTTCAGGTGACTGATATGACAGCCTGCTTGTACATATTCATAGGAAAGGGTGTCTAACTGCTGTGCTTGAAGAAGTGTCGAGCAAAGGGAAATCCCTATTACAAAAGTCCTAATTACCTTATACATTAATTTATCCTTATGATTTTATCAGATAAAGGACTATAAAAAGCAATCTAAACTGGGTCAATGAGTTTTCTGAGTACAGGGTAAATAGAAGGTACTTTTTAAAGATAGATGGAGTATATACATAGTGAAATGATTCAATATAACACACATTACAGGCTGTGTATTATATTAACTTGAAGATGTTGAAACTAGATATTTTTCTTATCATATAGTGTTTCAATATTTAAATAAATATCTGAATTTATTGTCTGGTTAAATCCTTTAACAAACTGTTCAACTACCTCCTTATTCGTGCTATTACTAAACACAAAGTAGGTATTCGTCTCCATTTCTTTGAGTTCAAATGCAGTTGCTAGCAAACTATAATCTTGGTTAAGTTGACTCATATAATATCTAACCGATAACATATTAAAAGGAATAATATCTACACGTTTTGCAAGCAACATCTTTAATGATTGGATGTCATTCCTAACCGTATAAAATTTGGTAAACCCCTTTTCCATTAAAAACTGGTGTTTGATATCTTGTATCCACACAGATGTACGATAATTTTTCGCATCGTCTAAACTTGCTATTTTTACTGCATTATTTTCCTTTAATTTAAACAAATAGTATTTCATTTTAAATACTTTACAACACCAATTAAACAGCTTCTCTCTGGCTTTAGTTTTTGAAACAGAAAAAAACAATATATTTTTTTCATTAAGTGCTGTGTTATAAGCTCTGGCCCATGGTAAAAATTCAATTCTTATTTTATCAAGTCCTGAGTTTTTTAGTGCATCTTTCATAATAACCATACTATAGCCCCTTTCTTCACCACTATTCAGGTACTGGAAAGGGGGTTCATCAGCCGTCACAATACGTAATTTTGGCTCTTCTGCACTTACAAGGCTACACCAAACTGAAATTATCAAAACAAGCAGGTTTATTAGACTCTTCATTATAAATTCTCAACGCCATCATGCTTTGTTAAAATCAGTATAGAATATACTGTCACAAAAAATTCACTCTAATAAAATAGCACTCACTCAAGAATCATTAACTTATTTTACAGCCTATTATTCTTAACATAGCTACTCAGCTAAGCTATACCATGTTTAATGTTTTTTTGTTGTTCGCTTTCAGTTGACTAGGATATAACTAAATACATTTAGACGCGTTTTTTTAATGTACTGAGTTATTAACACAAAGTAAGGAGACTTTATTATGCTTAGTTTCTTTGAACATACTATCAATGTTGGACCTGTTTCAGGTGGTCCAACAACTATCCCTGTAAATGTCAATATTACGCGACCTAATCCTGATTCTAACGCACGTGTAGTTATTGTACTTAAATCATTTGACGTTCGATTTACTAACGCTGACCATCACCTGCTTCGTGTCTTTATACGACCAGAGCTTGATGGTTTTGGTCCATTCACAAGTTCTGTACCTATTCGTCTATCGGTGGGTATGCGTGATTCTAGCGGATCATGGGACGACCAGTATGCTGGAACAGTACAATTAGGTATCATAGTCCTTGATGATAATCGTGTTGATGTATTCGAACGTACACAACGGTTCTCGTACGAACATGGTGGTGGGCCGAATTCTGAAACTGCTTTTCTTCAGTTAAATGACCCTTCAGCGACAGGTGTCACCTTTCTTCAGGGATTCGATATTGGCTTTGAACGTAATGACCATCACGTACTTCAAATTATGGCCGATGTCGATGACCAAACGGTTGATGCTTTAGGCACTCGATTTGATGCAGTTCAATGTCGTCTTGGCCTTCGTGACAGTTCAGGGTTTTGGGATGACCCCTATGGTGGTTCCGTCCTCTTTTCGTCACTACGCTTTCCAATTGGAACTTATGCTGTTGAAGACGGTTTTATAACTGTGCAAGATGTTAATAAAGGGCCTGCAACAAGTACAGCCAATCACTTTATTCAACAGAACGTGCCTAAAGAGCGGTTATTCGTAGGATTAACTGGATTCCAATGTTCCTATATCGGCAGTGACCATCATATTCATCGCTTGACTTCCCAAGTTAATATAGACCAAGTACAGAGTGATAATCAGCGCACCCAAGTACGTATTGCTTATAAAGGCGGAATTAGGGATAAAAGTGGGGAATGGGATGACCAGTATGCAAGCACAGGCCGATATGCCGTGTTAGCCGTAACAGATCAAGCATTAAACTCAAGCGTCACTCTTCCCGTCAATATTTTTAGGCGAGTTTCGTTACCTCGTCGTTTTTCTCATGTTTTTCCTAGATAATTAACAGCCTCAAAAAGTTACACAGTGTTTAATAGATAACTTATGAAGCATACTTTTACTTTTCATACTTCTTCTGATACCTGTTGAACACTGTGTATTAAATGACAACCCATAATAATTTGAGCGAAAAAAGAGGAATATCCTCCTCTTAAAGCGGCTTTCGAATAGATTATATAAAATAAGAAAAACACTAAAAAATACTGTTTTTTTTACTTAGTAGATTCAACTTCAGATATTTTTTGACAAATTATAGTCTAAAAAACACAATATTTTCTTAAAAAGAACCTTTTACTCTTGCTTTACTGATCATTCACTTTGAAGTTAAACGATCATATTTTTATGAATGCTGGTTACAACTTGATATTATCCATCTTTCAAGATGATTAACTAAACTATAATACCTAGTTATAGCGGCTATTCATAACGTCAGCTATCTTTAGCTTTAATTTGAAACAAAAACTTACCTTCTCTTCTTTTTATTAAAAATTCATAAACCTCGAATAAAATTTACAACTCGCAACAACTGTCTCTAGCAGGGCGGGTTCTATCAAATTAACAGAGCTTGTTGCAGAACGGAAGCACCCACTCAATCGTGAATATCCACATAGTACTGCAAAATAAGATAACTGGAGATCTGTCATGGGAATGACTTCAACAAAGAAATTTATTTCACGCGAAATTCTGCACCAAGTAAAGTCTCATTTAAAGCAAGGGCTTGTCAGCGCTCCTCTACTTGATGATAAAGCTATTGCTGGCTGGTTTATGGGCACGAAAGGTGAAAACCGTGAGGTTGTAAAAAAAATTCTCAGCAACGTTATAGAGTTAACTCTGGAAGGACGCAGTTCTCTATTTCCTGAAGATCCTGGTTATATCACTGACAGCGTCAAAGCTTCAGAACCCTATATGCAAGCTTTGCAAAATGTTGAGCAAAAAAGTGAAGCGCTGCTTAACCTCCTCACACAGTATTCTGTTCCTTTTTCCAGCCTCCGTTACCAAGGTCATATGACCTGGGATATTACTCTGCCATCCATTATTGGCTATATCTCTGGTATGCTGCAAAATCAAAATAATGTCACTCCACAAGCAGCACCAGCTACCACTTTACTAGAAATCATCGCCGCTAATGACATTTCTCAAATGGCCGGCTTTAACGTACGGCCTCTAGATGATGATAGTGATTCAGTTGAACCTCGTGCCTGGTCTCATATTACATGTGATGGGACAGTTGCGAATATTGAGAGTGTATGGGCTGCACGAGAGTTGAAGTATATGCCACTAGGTATTAAATACTCAATGGAAGATGGTCAGCAGTACTCAACCATACGTGACTCACTCACACTACCTAATGGACAACTACTCTATCAGGCCAGTGCTTGGCAACTGTTAAACTTAAAACAAGATGTGGCATTAAACTTGCCAGCAAAAATGGCTGAATTGCTTAACACAGAAGAGTCCACTATTTGGCAAACACTAGGTGATGCTTACTCATTAAATGCGAAAGGCATGACCTTTTTTAATCAACAATACCTTGCAGCAGAAAATATAAAATCCCCCGCGATTATTGTGCCTTCAACCAAACACTATTCTTGGGTTAAATCTACATCATTACTAGGTATGGGAAGCGGTAAAAAAGGTTTAACCGAAACTCAACTGACGGATATTAATGTAATAGGGGATGACGCCGTACTAAACATTTACGTTGATGCTGAAGGCAAAGTTAAAACCAGCTTACTACAAAGTGTTTTAGATACGTGTAAACAACATAAAAAACCTATTGTAATAAATGTCGCTGTCGTTGGCTCAACTGAAGAGGGTGCCGTTGATCCAGTTGAAAAGTTAATTGCTATTCGTGAAAATTATCGGAAACAAGCCGATCCCTTTGAATACAGCATTCATACAGATGCTGCTTGGGGGGGTTATTTCCTTGCCTGTATACGTAATCCATTTGAAATGGGAGAACCTCCGCAACAAGGTAAGCGCGCTCAAGAACATTTATTTGATAACAGTGACTCATGGTTCAGAGGTTCAGTCTTTGAGAGCATGTCACATATCCATCAATGTGATAGTGCAACCATCGACCCTCATAAAATGGGCTATATCCCCTACCCAGCAGGCAGCCTAACCTATCGTAATGAGAAAATAATTAATTTGTTGAGTTTCAGTGCTCCGTATATCAGCTCTGAAGGTGGTAGCGAAGGGATTAATACTCGAAATATAGGTGAATCAGGTATAGAGGGATCAAAACCTGGGGCAGCAGCCACAGCCGTTTATTTAAGTCATCAAACCATTCGACCAGATAAGCGTGGTTACGGGAACATTATCAATCAAAGCATGTTGAATTCAAAACTGTTTTATCTTTATTTGGCCACTCTAGATTTAGCTTACCCTAAAGATCTTTTTGAGCTTGTTTTACTTAATCCCCTAACAGAAGAACAAGTCATTCAACGCCAAGCAATCACAGAAGCACTTTGGAAACGTAAACTCCCTAAACAGGATCTACTAAATCACAAAGAAATAAACACATTTCTACGCAGTATTTCTGGAGACCAGAACATTGTGGATTATGTTTTTGTAGACAAGAACAATCGCTCCCCTGAACGTACATTACAACTCAATAATGACTTGTTTGAACAACTCAGTGTTCCTCCTGGAGAGCCTGTTAACCCTGATCAAATATTCGTGTCCATGACAACATTTAATCGAGATGATTATGGAAACGAATTCATGAATGCTTTGGGGGAACGTCTTTTTGCAAACCCAGAGCAAGTAGATTCAATTCCATGTATACGTTCTGTAATCCTTGATCCATGGGCCATTTATACCCACGAACAAAATGATAAAGGACTTTTCAATTTCTTTACGGAAATATTTATACCTAAACTTAGAAATGAGGTTAATCAACTCTGTAAACAGTAAAAATTCAACGCGGCCAATTTAATTGGCCGCTTATTTATTAATTATACTTACTGCTAACTTGAACCTTTTTATACTGAAAAAGTGTTGATTTTAAAAAAATCAACTATGTATTAATGATGTACAAACTGGTTATAACCGTCTACAAAAAATTAAATAAGCGCTTTTGCATTAGTACTAATTAGGTTTTGATACCAGTAAAAACTTTTTTTACGATACCGTGCTAAATCCTTGAGATCAAACTCGTCACGATTTACGTAAATAAAACCATAACGCTTACTGCAACCTTGATGAGTACTGACTAAGTCTATTGCGGACCATGGGCAAAAACCAAATACTTCGACCCCTTCCTCAATTGCTAACAGCATCTGCTCAATATGCAAGCGTAAGAAGTCTATACGATAATTGTCCTCAACAGTTGGGTTACCCTGATCATCTGTAACCAACTTATCAAAAGCACCTAAACCGTTTTCAGTAATAACCAAGGGAAGTTGATAGCGGTCGTATATTTCCCTGAGAGTCGTCCTGAAGCCAATAGGATCAACTTCCCAACCGAATTCATTAACTTGTAAATGATTATTTCGACTGGCAGTATAAAAACCAGACTCGCCTACTGTTAAATGCTGGTCCCCAGTATGACCTTTTTCAGTTTCATTTCCTGAGCTACGTGCGACTGTTTGTGAGGTATAGTAGTTAAATGCGATAAAATCAGGCATTGCATTAGCCAGTATTTCCATATCACCTGTTTCAATTTTAGGTGTCCAACCTCTACATTTTAAAAAGTGCCAAGCAGTGGTGTTATATCGCCCAAAGACAGCCATATCCAGATATAACCAATTTCGTATTGCATAGTAATTATTTGCAGCAAGTATATCCTCAGGATGAGAGGATGCAGGATAGATGGATACAATATTTGGGGCTGGCCCTATTTTAGCGTTAGGTAAAACTTGTCGACAGAGTTTAATAACACGCGCTTGTGCTAATAACATATGATGATTTTCTTGATAAAGCGCTTTCATGGGGTCGGCTAACGAGGTATCTTGTGTTCCCAGAGCATTGCCATGAAGAATCATCATATTTTGCTCATTGATGGTCAGCCAGTATTTTACTCTATCACCAAAATGGCTAAAGACTGTCTGCGCATACTCAACGAAGGCTTCTATTGTTTCTCGATTTCCCCAGCCACCTTGCTCTGCTAGCGCTTGAGGTAAGTCGAAGTGATAAAGTGTTACAAAAGGCTCTATTCCATAACTCAATAATTCATTAATTAAGCTATCGTAAAATGCTATTCCTTCCTTGTTAATTTCACCCCGTCCATTAGGAAATATCCTTGTCCATGCAATAGAAAAACGATATGTTTTCAGGCCTAACTCTGCAAATAATTTAACATCTTCTTTATAATGATGATAATGATCACTGCAAACCTTAAAGTCAGTGACACCTTCGGTATGATTTGCCAAGTCGATAACTGAAGGTCCTTTCCCACCTTCATTCCAAGCGCCTTCAACTTGATAAGCTGAGGTGGATGCTCCCCATAAAAAGTGAGGGGTTAATTGCCGTGACTTTGGATTTAACATGCAGTACTCCTGACAAAGATAACACCACTTATGTAGTACCAGTGTATCAGCATACTGTCAGCTATCCCATCGCACATAACAAATTTATAAAAGATCTTATACCACTGTACTTATATATGGTGAGAGATCTTCTCTAGAGTTCTTTATGGGAATAGTTTCTTTATTGCTCACTTATATCCAGTCACTTTTGACATCTGTAATAACAACATCCATACACGTTAGCCCATTTTCGACCTGAGACTCTATTCGATGTATAGTCTGCTTATCTTTTGCGATAATAACAATACTCCATTCAGCCAGATCATGGGAGTCATGATAATTTGACTCAGTCACTGCGACATTCGCTAGCTTTCCAAATTTGTCTTTAAAACCAATCATACGTTGACGTTTCTCTTTGAGAGATCGACAACCTGGTAATTGAAGACTGAATACTATTAACCTTATATGCATAATTTATACCTTCAAAATATTAATATTCATCCATAATGAGAAAAAGGTATAGTTATAAAATGCTCACAATATATTATTAAATAATGACTAATCATCTTCTAATACTAAGGAAAGGAAAAGAGTAAAAACTCGCTTTTTAAAGCGATTCTCTAAATTATGATGGAAGGATGTGAGCTATATAATCAGAGTACTTTCCTTGTACTATTGATTCCTTAAATAAAGCAAACTCACCTAAATACTTCAGTAGATAATTAATTTGATACTTGTGTTTGTTTCTTTGCTTTATACTTATACACTTCTATATGGCTAACAGTTGGGTTTACTTGTTGCATTTCAGGGTGACTCGACATAAAAATTTCTTCACCAATGATTTCATTATACTTATCATCTGCCCCAGGAAGTAAACGAACGGCTAAGCCACGCATAACATTTTCAAGATTACCATTTTCCCACGAACTGACAGTCCCCTGAAAATCCCAATCAAAACCGGTAAGCTTGAAAGGCTTCCCATTCATTTTTTCAATATCATGTAGCGTCATGCCTATCACAATACCTTCTTTGTTATGGTAACAAGGCACTTCATCTTCAGTCACTCGATCAATAATAATCGCCTCAACCCTTTCATTTTCATCCAGTTGAAGCACTAATTGCTTTTCTTCATCTTCAGGATAAACAGTAACATGCTTTAGGTGTTTATCTTCATCCAGTGGTATTTCTTCCACCAGCATATTATTTTTTCCAACATGATCACGCACACTCGTGAGTGACTCACCAAGCTTAATATTGCCAACTTGTTTGCCTGGGATAATCAAACAATCGTCATCCGCATAGCTCGGAAAGGCCTGCCCTAAAAATAAAACAACTCCCAGGTACCACGTTACATATTTACTCATGTTGTCACTCGTCTAACATTCCTTTTAATTATGAAGACTCATAAACTATTTATTCATACGCATACTGTTGTATGAATATGTTTCGTTCATAATGGACCTGCGTAAACGCTTCTTTAAGCATGCCTTACCTTGTACTCTTGATTTACAGTGTTACAGGCTACACACATCCATATTACATTGATTGCGTCACACAGAGCAAAAGCTCAAGTACTTTACTCAGTCCACTTTATCTGTTGGTAACACTATCACAATTAGTCGAACAGAAAGATTGTGAGTTGCCGCAATCTTTTAAATTTATACAAGCTTCCCAAATTTCTTTTGATTTATTAGCCATATTGTTGTGACTAGCGTATCAATATTGACTACTCTAATCTTAATAAGATATTACACTTATGTTATTAAAATTATACACTTGCAGATTAAATCACTTTAGTCAGCTTATTACATTGTTTTAATGAACACTGATTAAATAACTAAATACTTGGCTTTCATACTCTATGATTGATCATATCTCTCTGAACGTGGGTAACATAGAAAAAAGCAAACTGTTTTATCTTACAGCACTTGCTCCCCTTGGTTTCTCAACGGTACAGTATCTACAGAATTGGACAGCCATAGGTAAACATAATCAACCTATGCTTTGGATCCAACAAAGTACAATTACACGACCCCATTTAGCACTTGCTTTCAAAGCTGAGTCCCAACAGCAGGTTGATGAATTTTATGTTGCTGCAATCAATGCAGGTGGGGTCAGTCATGGCGAACCGGAAAGCCGCCAACAGGAGAGTAGTTCAAACCGACTTAGTTATAGTGCTTTCGTGCTTGATCCTGATGGTCACATCATCGAAGTGTTTAAGCTGCTGGAATAAAAACGGAATTGCTTAACGAGAAAGGTCAGTAATCGTTATAAATAATACCCTTAGAAAAAGGTGCTGTTACTAGACTTAAATAATCTAAAAGATGTAGCAAAATCTTATGATGTCAGGAATTTTGCTACATCCTTCTGACAAGTAGCAAATTACTTCATCAGAACTAATCGTGTATCAGTACGAGATAGTGCTTTAACTGATTTACCTTCATTACCAATCCCTCTTAATATCCGTACACCATCGTCGATGACTTCCATTAAGCGGTCTAAATCCTCAGCCTCTACATAAAATAACGTATCATGACTGCCTAATAAGGCATGAGCACTTTTTATTTCAGGGTGTTTACTAAGTAAACGCTCACTGATGTTGATTGCACCACTAATATTAATATCAGCAAGAATCCAAGCTGCAGTATTGGTTGGATGGCCATGCTTTTCTGCTGTTAATTGCTCACCAAAATATTCAAGTGAAAGTGAGGTTTGAGTATGCGAAATAGGGTTGAATTTATCTTCAATTAAATGTGCTAATTTAAACGTTACAATCTCTTTCAAAGCCGCTAAAGAGTCTGCCTCTCCATAACAAATCAAATCATCAGGACCAATCAAACAGTGGACAAGAACAACTTCATCTATTTGTAATAATTCTTCACGAATTTTGTGGACATCATTATCGCCCGCATCGACTAATATAAAAAAACCCAGTTTTGTGCTCACGATGAACTCCTGCCACCTGTTAATTGTTTAAAGGAAAGCGTGTTTTATTAAATTCAACATACATAACGTTATGTTAACAATATTCGATTGCATTACCTTGTTAAGCATCAAGTGCCTTGCATCTCACAGAGCAGTTGGCGAATGACAGATTGAGTATCAGGCCTGATCCCCCGCCAGCAATAAAAAGACTCCGCAGCCTGCTCAACCAACATACCTAACCCATCAAGCTGCATGTTACCACCAACATCTTTTGCCCACTGGTTAAACACTGTCAACGTCGGCCCATACATCATGTCATATGTCAACGTATTAGGACCGATCAGTGATTTAGGTAAAGGGGGAAGTTCTCCCGCCAAACTGGCTGCTGTACCATTAATGACCAAATCAAAAGGGCCATCGCTTTCTACAAGGGATGCCAAAGAAGAAAGCTTTTGCGCAGTCACTCGACCAAACGCTTGGAATAAACAGGCAAGCTGTTCTGCTTTCTCATGTGTACGATTAGCGATAGTGATGCTTTGAGGATCCGTTTCAAGCAATGGCGCCATTACCCCTCGCACAGCACCACCAGCCCCAATCACTAAAATACGTTTATCTTGCAAAGCATAGTGATGATTTTGCTGTATATCTCTGACCAGACCTACGCCATCGGTGTTATCTCCCCATAGACGTCCTTGCTGGTCTTGCCATAACGTATTAACTGCACCTGCTTGTGATGCCCGATCCGTTAAGTTATCTGCTAGCTTAAATGCAGCCTCTTTGAAAGGAACCGTTACATTCAGCCCGCCACCATTATTGGTAAAAAACTCACCTACTGCTGAATTAAACTGATCTATTTCAATACAGAAGGCATCATACTGCAGTTGCTGCTGCGTTTGTTTAGCAAACAATGTATGAATAGTGGGTGATTTACTATGGTTGATAGGATTTCCAAATACACCATATTGTTTTTTTTGTTCAACCGTTGTCATATCTATCACCTAAATCCATTCCTGCTTTTTCAAGTATCGCTCATATAAAGCTGCTTCTGGTGTATCAGGTTCAGGCTGCCAATTGTAATCCCATTTTACTAATGGCGGTAATGACATAAGGATTGACTCTGTTCGACCACCAGATTGCAAACCAAATAATGTGCCTCGATCATAGATCAGATTGAACTCAACATAACGGCCACGGCGGTAAAGCTGAAAGTTTCGCTGCTGTTCAGTAAATGGCATTAACTTCCGTTTAGCTACAATTGGAAGGTATGCTTCTAAATACCCGTCACCAACTGCTTTCATAAACGCAAAGCAACGTTCAAAACCCCAGGCATTGAGGTCATCAAAAAACAATCCACCGATACCCCTTGGCTCATTCCGATGCTTTAAGAAAAAATAATCATCACACCACTGCTTATAGTCTGCATAAACATTATCACCAAAAGGCTGGCATAAATCATACGCCACTTGATGCCAGTGTTTACAATCTTCATCAAACCCATAGTAAGGCGTTAAATCAAAGCCACCCCCAAACCACCAGACCGGATCTGCACCAGGTTTTTCTGCAATAAAAAATCGAACATTAGCATGAGAGGTGGGAACCAAAGGATTATTAGGATGAATCACTAAAGACACCCCTAGCGCTTGAAATGATCTTCCCGCTAATTCTGGGCGGTGAGCTGTTGCTGAAGGCGGCAGTCCTTCTCCATAGACATGAGAAAAATTAACGCCCCCTTTTTCAAAAACGGCTCCATCAGTAATAACGCGTGTCCGACCTCCACCTCCTGCTTCCCGCTCCCAGCTTTCTTCAATAAATTCAGCACGTCCATCAATTTCAGCTAGCTGTTCACAAATTTTATCTTGAAGTGCTAGCAAATAATCTTTTACTGCAGCGATATCGGGTTGGTTCACAACGTATTACCTGTATTATTTGCTCAATCAATGTTGTGGCTATTGAACAGTTAACTTTTGAACAATCAGCCTTTTGATGTAAAGGATAAGAGAAAGTTTGAAATACGTTAAAACATGACGAGTAAGCAGATCTAGCAGAATTGTTACACACGAATATATTTAGCATTGATCACATAACTTATGTTGTGTGTATTACTGGCGAACAACATTTCCTGATGCCAAATCTTTTATCACTGAAGGTTTTAGCTGATCCCCTAAGGAACCACTCACTATTCCCCCCAAACTTGCACCTAAACGCTGCATGCCTTGCGCATCCAAGGGTAGTTCACCCGCTTTATTTGCAGAGGTTGAAACAATTGGTTTGCCAAACTCTAAGCATAACTGGTTAACAATAGGGTGAGCACTTACACGTACAGCAACTGTGGTAAAATCACCTTTGATCCAACTTGGAAGCCAGTTGTTTGGATCAGGAATTAACCAGGTAATATGACCTGGCCATGAAGATTGAAGGGTTTCTTGTTGCTGGGTCGATAAAGGGTCTATCAGTGGTGCAACCTGCTTCAGGTTAGCCGCAACAATAATTAAACCTTTATGAATAGGTCGTTCTTTTATCTTCAATACTTGGTGAACAGCTTCTTCTTGCCATGGGTCACAACCAAGCCCCCATACTGCTTCTGTGGGGTAGGCTATCACCTCCCCCATCATTAACGCAGATGCAGCCTGTTTAATACTCAGGCTTTTCATCATCTTGCCTTTAACTTCTCTTGTAGAGCCTGGTTTTTTTCTAGCACTTCAGCAGCATTGTTTTGACGTTCTTCAAGTAACGCTTTTTGTAACTCAGCGTCTTGCAATGCAATAATTTGCAAAGCCAGATAGCCCGCATTTTTGGCGCCCGCTTTACCAATGGCAACTGTTGCAACGGGAATACCACCCGGCATTTGAGCTGTAGAAAGAAGCGCATCCATTCCATCCAATGGACCCGCATCAATTGGTACACCAATGACTGGTTTAATGGTGAGAGAAGCAACTACACCAGCTAGATGAGCAGCCATACCAGCACATGCGATGAAAACTGCACAGCCACGCTGATCAGCATCTTTGACATAGTGATGTGTTGCATCTGGGGTTCTATGTGCAGAGTGAACTCTTACTTCAACAGGAATATCAAACTTTTCCAGAACATTCAGAGCAGCCTCAACTTTTGGAAAGTCTGAGTCCGAACCCATAAGAATCGCCACAAATGGCTTTGCCATAATTACACTCCCTCAATGCGTTAGTCTCGACGGTGCGTAAGTTATCCTGTCACATTTTATCTGGCAAGCTATCCCTGTCTAAAACGTATTTAGCCTCAATATATCCTAAGTCAACCTCATCCTTAATCAGTTAGTGAGCACGCTAAGACTTCATGCGTTTACGATAACCGCCAGGCACACTTTCAATAAATCCAGATAACTCTAAATGCAATAATGCATCAGCAACTTGCTGAACATTAAGTGTTGTTCTTAACACAATCTGGTCAATATGGCAGGTGGTATCTTCCAAAGCCTCCATAACACTTTGTTGTTCAGCATTGAGTTCTGGCTCAAATGTTTTTGCTGACGCTTCATTATTTTCAAAGTCAATGTGCTGGACATTAGGTGGTGTTTGGCGTCTCACCTCTTCCACAATATGATCGACTTGATCAACCAGTTTGGCGCCTTGCCGAATAAGCTCATGGCAGCCTTTACTTAATGGGTTGTGAATAGATCCTGGTATAGCAAAAACATCTCGCCCTTGTTCTGCTGCTAGCCGAGCAGTAATCAATGAGCCACTATTCAATGTTGCTTCGACAACCAATACACCCGTGCTTAAACCACTAATGAGCCGATTCCGACGAGGAAAGTTACTGGATTGAGGCTTTGTTGACAGTGGGAAATCACTAATCAAAGCGCCACGTTCACTGATACGCTCAGCTAACGCTTTATGACGAGCGGGGTAAACAACATCCAGTCCTGTGCCTAGAACAGCAATTGTCGCTCCACCGCTGGCTAATGCACCTTGGTGTGCTGCTGCATCCACTCCATAAGCCAGGCCACTGGTTACTACATATCCTCGGCTGGATAACTCTGCCGCAAATGAATAGGCATTTTCCTGTCCCTGATTACTTGGGTTTCGACTGCCAACAACAGCTATTTGCTTAAGTGATAAAAATTCTAACTGCCCATTAACAAAAAGAAGTGGTGGAGCATCGACCAACTCTTGAAGTAACTTAGGATATAAACTCGTCTGGAAGGGAATAATATAGTGATGAGGTTTCTCAAACCAAAGATAAGTGTCTTCAAGTTGCTGCTGAATCGCTGAATAGATTTCACCAGAATGCTTTTGTAATTGTCTTAATCCTTCAACTGATTCTTTTGGCAAACCTGTCAGGGAGCTAGGGTTCGCGGCTAATACATTTTCAGGTGTACCCATTTTTTCCAACAGCTGGTAAAAACGACGTGGTCCAATGCCAGGCACTAAGAATAATGTCAACCATGGTGCAATGGCAGTCCATTCATATTGCTGATATGGCATATATCTATTAACCCTCGTCATTATCCTTTACATACCAATATACCCATCACTATGAGGTATATAATAAGCCTGATAATTAAACTTCAACAAACAAATTAGACAACATCTGTTTAATTAAAACGTCTTCCAAAGTAACTCACACAAAAAAGGAGGACTTACGTCCCCCTTTACACATAAACTGCTTTATTTAAACACTTCTAGGGATTAGCAACCATATCACCTGTATTAATAGGTTGTAATGCTTTTAGCACAATGCCGTAACTCATTTTATCAAAGGCTTTATACACCATCAGTGTACCAACATGCTCTGGTGGTAACTGCACTTTTTGCTTAGCCAGCGTATCTTTAACGACGGTCACTCTATTTATTGATAAAACTGTTCCAGAAACCATACCATTTCGGCCGCCAAGGTTAATCAGTACATTATCAAACTGGCCAATTTGAGTAACACCACCGATAACACTTAGTATTTCTCCTTCAACAGTTTGCTTAGGAGCAGAGGGATAAAATGTAGGTTGTACCGCTGTTTCTTCGGTCTCTAGCAAACGATCACCCACTCTGATTTCCTGGTTACTTTCCATAATAGAAACAGTGCCTACATCACCAGAAACAGACTTTATTTTTGCTACACCAATATCATGAACAACCGTGCCTAAGTATTCTTTTGTTTTGGGATCGATATAATCTTTTCCTTTACGGAAAACCCCCATGGCTTGTGCTTCTTCAGGAAACTGACCTCTCGCATAAATAACATCACCAGCCCCTGTAACAATTCTTTCTTGGCGACTGGCAATCACATAAGGTGCTTTTGAAACACCATCGGTATTATCAATTATTCGACTCCGCTTTAAAAAGCTGCTAATTGCATTCAGAGGAATAGAAGGTATTGCCGTATCAATCGGCGTAGAGCGAACTTTAGGTGACAGACGAATGGTACGTCCTCCAGCGCCGCGTTTACCCAGCATCAGTTGTGGTTTACCATCAACATAAACTAAGCTAATCACATCGCCAGGGTAGATTTTATGTGGATTTTTAATTTCAGGATTAACATGCCATATTTCAGGCCACATCCATGGCTTACTTAAAAACATGCTTGCAATATCCCAAAGGGTATCACCGCGTTTCACTGTATAGGACTGCGGATGCCCTGACTTCACTACATCATCTGTCGCCCCAAAGGCTGAAAAGCTGAACAAACAGGATAATACTATCCCAAGCAGCACTTTCCTCATGGTGAAGGCCCCTAACTTATTGGTTATAGTGTTTACAATTAAGGCTGATAAAACGATGGAGTGGACTCCCCCGAAAACAAATTCGATCTCCTTGTTGTGCTTTACACATATCAATACACACAGTCTGTTGTATATACAAAGTGATCGTGACTCATATGGGCACTCATATCATCAATGCCTCTAAGCGCAATATAGCGCAGGATTTTCTGTATTACCGTTACTTTTTCACAAAAAATGTGAAACATATAACTATTTATTTGTGAATAACCATTATTTAATCAAGAGATACTGATAGCTAAAAATTATAGATGCTGATCTCATATCAAACCAGCCGTTGAACTAATACCTTCATTAAACAGACAAACTGTTAAGAGCAAAAGGCTAAGAAGTGGATGATAGTGTACGCTCACTCACTATTTCTGTTGAGAAAAGCCTCTTGAGTAATTAAAAATAGGAGAGAACACCTAGAAGCAGACCAAAGGCCATAACTAAAGCCAGTTTTTTGTTTTGCGCTATTGTATTATTATGGGCTTCCTAAAGTGGGTAGCGGTTGAATAGAGGTAGAGAGAAAGCATGGCTATCTTAAACATTCTGGAGTTTCCTGACTCTCGTTTACGAACCAAGGCACAACCAGTTGAAAAGGTAGATGATGCTATTAAGCAACTTGCCAAGGATATGCTGGAAACAATGTATGCAGCTCCAGGTATCGGCCTTGCAGCTACTCAAGTCAATGAGCATAAGCGTGTAGTGGTAATGGATACTTCAGAAGAGCAGAATGATCCATTAGTGTTTATCAACCCCGAAGTTACCCCACTTACTGATGAACAGGGCCACCTTCAGGAAGGCTGTTTGTCTGTACCCGGATTTTATGAAGAGGTTGTTCGTCCTACCCGTGTCAGAGTAACAGCGCTAAACGTTGACGGTGAATCTTTTACACTGGAATTAAAAGACTTACAAGCTGTGTGTATCCAGCACGAAGTGGATCATTTGGATGGTAAGCTGTTTGTTGATTATTTATCTCCACTGAAGCGGAATCGCATCAAGAAGAAACTTGAGAAAGCACACCGCTTACAACAACACCCTGTGAGTGCATAGCCCTAACGCTACTTTCAAACATATCTCATCTAGTTCTAATCTCCCTCAATAGAGTATGCTTCTGGCTTGTTTTAAACAAAGCAAGCCTTATCGCCTTGTCAGGAGAAACCATGAGTCAATCACCACTTAACGTTGTGTTTGCAGGTACACCCGATTTTGCTGCAACCCACTTAGCGGCATTATTAAACAGTGAGCATCAGATTATTGCTGTTTATAGCCAACCTGACCGCCCAGCAGGTCGTGGCCGAAAAGTTACCATGAGCCCTGTAAAAACACTGGCTCAACAACATCAAATCCCTGTTTATCAGCCCAAAACATTACGTGATCCTGATGCACAAGCTGAATTAGCCGCCTTAAAGCCTGATGTCTTGGTCGTTGTTGCTTATGGCTTAATACTGCCCCAAGCTGTATTGGACATCCCACGTTTAGGCTGCATCAATGTACATGCTTCACTACTCCCACGATGGCGAGGTGCAGCCCCTATCGAGCGAGCCTTGCTGGCTGGAGATCCAAAAACCGGTGTCACCATAATGCAAATGGATGCGGGGCTAGATACGGGCGATATGCTCGTAAAGTCTGAATGCCCTATTCTCGATTCAGATACAACAGCAGACCTCTATCAGCGCATCACCGCACTTGGTGCACAAACGCTACCTGATGCGCTTTCTGCACTTGCGCAAGGAAATTTAGCTCCTGAGCAACAAGATCATGACCAAGCAACCTATGCTGAAAAAATAAGCAAGGCTGAGGCAGAAATTAATTGGCAGCAACCCGCAGAGGTAATACAGCGATTAATTCGTGGTTATAATCCTCGCCCCATTGCTTTCAGTTATATGGATGGTGAGACCATTCGAATTTGGGAAGCAGAACTGGAAGCTAATACTCAACAAGCTAAGCCAGGCACCATTTTAACGGCTAACAAACAAGGTATTACAGTTGCCTGCCTACACAATGCAATTCGTATTACCAAACTGCAACTTGCAGGTGCAAAAGCGATGAGTGCTCAAGATATCCTTAATAGTCGTGGCCACTTATTTAAAACTAATCAACAATTCACATCCGTATAGACGTTATGAGTGGACAAACGCCCCCTGCTAAAAAATTAAACCCAAACAAGCTTGCAAACAAAAAGCAGGGAGGCAAACTAAGTGCCCGCACTGCTGCAGCCTTGGTTATCAAAGAAGTTATCGTTAATAAGCAATCACTCGCTAGCTTATTACCCAGGTATTCTTTGCGAGTTGCCCAAGCAGAAAGCGGGCTATTTCAAGCGCTATGTTTTGGCTGCTGCCGACACTTTTATGAGTTGCACTACACTGCGCGCCATTACCTGCAAAAGCCCCTTAAGCCCAAAGATCAAGATATGATGGCGCTTATTATGCTGGGCATTTTACAACTAACTCATATGCGAACACCTGCTCATGCTGCTGTATCTGCAACCGTGGCTGGAGCCAAAGAATTAAAAAAACCATGGGCTAATAAATTAATAAATGGCGTTTTAAGAAGCTACCAACGGCAGCAAAGCGATGCATCGCCAAATAACAACACTGAAGCTGTCTTCAATCACCCTTCATGGCTGTTGGCAATGTTAAAAATGCAATACCCTGATCAATGGCAGGCCATTGTAGCAGCCAATAATCAACATCCGCCAATGACCTTAAGAGTAAACCAACGCAACATACAGCGAGATGAGTACTTACAAACACTGCAACGCAATGGCATTGAAGCATTTGCAACCCCTCACTCACCTGTTGGCATTCAACTTAATCAACCTACTGATGTAGCTTTATTACCTCACTTTGCTGAAGGTTTTGTCAGTGTACAAGATGAAGCTCCCCAGTTAACGCCAGCCTTATTAGATCTGGCTCCTGGCCAACATGCCTTAGATGCATGTGCCGCCCCAGGAGGCAAAACCTGTCATATGTTAGAGCATGAGCCAAAGTTGGCCAGCATGCTTGCGCTAGACTGTGACAGTGAGCGTTTACAACGGATCAGTGAGAATTTAACCCGGCTTAATCTTAGTGCGCACTGTATTGCAGGTGATGCCAGTAAACCTGAAGAATGGTGGAATGGTCAGTTATTTGATCGTATTTTGCTGGATGCCCCTTGTTCAGCAACAGGTGTTATCCGTCGCCACCCAGACATCAAATTACTCAGACAAGCCAATGACATAGAAAATCTGGCAAAACTCCAACAACAAATTCTGTCGGCACTTTGGGCTTTGCTAAAACCTGGAGGCAAGTTACTCTATGCAACATGTTCTGTTATGCAACAAGAAAATAGCCAACAGATTGCGCACTTTTTACAACAAACAAGTAACGCTTCATTGCTAAATCTTGAAGTAGATTGGGGTGTTGACACAGGTTATGGCAGACAACTATTTCCGACTGACAATAGCCATGATGGTTTTTTTTATGCACTCTTACAGAAAAAAAATACATAACCTCATTAGAATCATCAGCCTATAGCCAGTAGAGCAAGCTACTTTAAGGATATACGGTCTGTGAAGGGTATTTATGTAAAAATACTTATACCAATTCATTAATGCATAACTATTGTGTACACAACCTCCGTTTTCTGGCAACGCCAGAAAAATAAAAATCATGAATCACGTAGGGTACTCAGCCTGTTGTGAACATCTTGTCAGAGGCTGTAAAGAGCGACTATGAAAATAATTATATTGGGTGCTGGTCAAGTTGGCGGCACACTCGCTGAAAATTTAGCCGATGAAGCAAACGATATTACAGTCGTGGATACTAACGGTGATCGTTTGCGAGAACTACAAGACAGGATAGATATTCGAACCATTCAAGGCCATGCCTCTTTTCCTAACGTGCTACGGCAAGCTGGTGCAGATGATGCGGATATGCTGGTAGCTGTCACTAACAGTGATGAAGTGAATATGGTAGCCTGTCAAATTTCTTATACCTTATTTCGTACTCCCACAAAAATTGCTCGTATCCGTCAAACGTCTTATTTAAATCAGTCCGAACTATTCAAAAACGATGTCATTCCTATCGATGTACTGATTAGCCCAGAACAAGTCGTCACAAACTATATTCAACGCTTAATTGAACACCCAGGGGCCTTACAGGTACTTGATTTTGCCGGTGGCAAAGTACAGCTGGTAGCAGTAAAAGCCTATTACGGCGGTCCTCTTGTTAAACAAGAGTTACGCTTCCTTCGTGAGCATATGCCTTCCGTTGATACCCGTGTCGCGGCTATTTTTCGTCGAGGCAAAGCCATCATGCCTGAAGGATCAACAGTCATCGAAGCCGATGATGAAGTTTTTTTTATTGCTGCACGAAAACACATTCGCGATGTTATGAGTGAGTTAAGACGACTGGATAATGTCTATAAGCGAATTATTATTGCTGGGGGTGGAAATATTGGTCAGCGCTTAGCGGAGTCTATTGAGAACCGATATAACATAAAAATTATAGAGCGTGATTTATCTCGCTGTCATTTCTTGTCTCAACTACTCAATAAGTCAATTGTCTTCCATGGTCATGCATCAGACCGAGAGTTATTACTTGCAGAAAATATTGAAGAGACAGATATATTTTGTGCTTTAACGAATGACGATGAAGCCAATATTATGTCAGCGATGCTGGCCAAACGTTTAGGCGCAAGGAAAGTCATGGCGTTAATTAGCAATCCAGCTTATGTTGACCTCGTTCAGGGTGGAGAAATTGATATTGCCATCTCTCCCCAAATGGCAACAATTGGCAGCTTATTAACCCATGTGCGTCGTGGTGATGTTGTTAATGTCCACTCATTAAGAAGAGGCGCGGCAGAAGCCATTGAGGCTATCGCCCACGGGGATGCCAAAAGCTCAAAGGTTGTTGGTCGCACCATAGGGGAAATTGAGTTACCTCCAGGCACATCGATTGGTGCTATTGTTCGCAAAGAACAAGTCTTAATTGCTCATGATCATATTGAGATTGAATCTGATGATCATGTCATTTTATTTGTAACCGACAAACGCCGTATTAAAGAAGTTGAGCGTCTATTCCAAGTGGGCCTCACATTCTTCTAGCGTAAAGGACTACTTTTAAGGCAAGCATGCGCTTTTCTATTATCATTAAAATTCTTGGCATTTTGCTCATGCTTTTTAGCTTTACACTATTGCCTCCAGCAATAGTGGCTAAATGGTATGGTGAGCAAGAGGTGGCCATTTTTGGGTATGCCTTCCTTATCACACTAGTAACTGGTTTTATAAGCTGGGCTCCAGTCTGGAAAGTGAAACAAGAGTTACGAATTCGTGATGGATTTTTGGTCACAGTTTTATTTTGGACAGTGCTAGCCACCTTTGGAACACTGCCATTATATTTAATGACCAACCCTCAACTGTCGTTTATTGATACACTTTTTGAGTCATTGTCTGGACTGACCACAACAGGTGCGACAGTTATAACCAACTTAGACACCCTGCCGAAATCTATTTTATTCTATCGCCAGCAACTTCAGTGGCTTGGCGGTATGGGAATAATTGTTCTTGCTGTGGCAATTTTACCCATGCTGGGTATTGGAGGCATGCAGCTTTATCGGGCAGAAACACCCGGCCCAATCAAAGATACTAAGCTAACACCGCGAATTACAGAAACAGCTAAGGCGCTGTGGTATATCTATTTATGTTTAACCCTAGTCTGTTTCCTTGCTTACTGGTTAGCTGGAATGAGCTTGTTTGACGCCATTTGTCACAGCTTTTCGACGATCGCAATTGGTGGATTTTCTACACATGATGCCAGTTTAGGCTACTTCAATAATAGTACTATAGAAGCCATCGGTATTATCTTTATGACCCTGGCAGGTATTAATTTTGCGCTCCATTTTTTTGCCTGGAGGCACAGAAGTGTAAAACATTACCTAAATGACTCAGAGGTCAAGCTCTATCTATGGTTACTTATTTCAATAAGCTTTGTCGCCGTTATCGTTTTATATTTTGATTCTCCCTACAACCTTTCAGAATCAATCCGTTATGGTGTTTTTGAAGTTGTATCCATCGCAACAACCACAGGGTTTGGCACTGCAGACTTTTCAATTTGGCCACACTTTTTACCTTACTTACTCTTTTGGACTTGTTTTGTTGGGGGCTGTGCGGGATCAACTGCGGGTGGTATCAAAGTGATTCGTGTTCTATTGATTTTTAAACAGGGTATACGAGAAATTCAAAAGCTTCTTCACCCCAATGCCATTGTGCCGATTAAACTTGGAAAAAAAGCATTGCCTGAACGTGTTATTGAAGCCGTCTGGGGTTACTTTTCTGTTTATGTGTTTATTTTTATCGCGTTTTTCTTGACAATGCTGGCTCTGGGTTTGGATTTACCCACATCTTTTTCAACCGTTGCATCCTGTATGAATAACTTAGGGCCTGCTCTTGGTGATGCAGCAGCAAATTATGCAGATCTACCTGATGCAGCAAAATGGATTCTTTGTTTAGCAATGTTATTAGGTCGCTTGGAGATTTTCACATTACTTGTATTATTTTCTCCATCATTTTGGCGACGTTAAGAAGCTATATGGACAGCCTGCTATTTTTTATGAAGGGATAAGCGTTTCCCTTACCTTAAATTCATATGAAGTGACTAAGTCAATACTGAACAAGTTAATATATGATATCTAACAAGTGAAACAGGCTGTTTCACTTATAGTGTAATACAACTGATTTAGATCGTTAATTTACCTTAAGCTTATCGACCTATGAGGTCTAATCTATAGGGAATATGCTGATAAATATAATAAACAATTCTTCAGGAGCTGGACATGAATGAGTTTAAAAATATTCTGGTAGCCATTACTCACACTCATTACAACAATGATGAAGTCGACAAGGCCATTAAACTTGCAAAAGCAAATAATGCAAAACTCACTATTGCAGCAATAGATGAACCGATCTCTCGCCTGGCCGAACTGGCTATGGAAACAAAGTTAAAACGACTATTTACTCACCAGTTAGATGAAGTGGTTAATGAGTTTCGCAATAAAATAACTCAAGCGGGTATTAGTAACTTTGATACCCGAATTCTTTGGGGCAAAGCTTATACCGAAATTACACGACTGGTTCAAAAAGAAAGTTTCGATTTAGTCATCAAGCTAGCTGACCCTTTTGTTAACTTTAGCCGTAAAAAGCTAACGGGAGATGACCTTAACTTATTACGAAAATGCCCTGTTCCTGTTTGGTTACTGGTCGATACTGGAACACACACCGGTGATGTGAAGAAAATATTAGTGGCTATCGACTCTGACTTTGACAACGATGAGCGAGTCAATCTTAACAAACGGCTGCTCAACTATGCTGATTATCTATATAAGATGGAGCAGGCTGAAGAGCTTCACATCATACAAGTATGGAGCCTATATGGTGAAGAGCGATTAAGAGGACCATTTATTAATCTTCCCGAAGAAGAAATTGATGAAATGCTCGAAAAGACCCGCAGTGAAAATGAACGAGCAATGAACAACTTAATCAGTGCAGAAGGAATGGATAAACCTGGTGTTATCCCACACCTCATCAAAGGGAGTGCCTCCGTTGAAATACAACGCCTCGCTCAAAAAGAAGATGTTGATATGATTGTGATGGGTACAGTGGGTCGAACAGGTCTTGCAGGATTCGTCATAGGTAATACGGCTGAAAACGTACTTAATGAAGCAAGTTGCTCTGTGTTAGCGGTAAAACCAGAGGGTTTTGCCGCTCCTACCATAAAATAGCTTATACAACGAGAACACTATCAAGTAACCTCAATCCTATAGAGGGTTTTGCAGCCCTCTATAGATGAGTAAGAAGAAATACCAACCAACTTTGGTACATGGATTGCCAATCACACAAAAGTCTCCAAGCAAGAAACGTTTATGAAAGTAGCTACTTTCACTTTCATGTAATGCAAGTATTTGGGGCTTTCTCTATATTTTCATACTCATAACACGCTATAATCCCGCTCATTTTTCCATCGCATAATGCTATTACCGAGGTGGTATTGTGGCTAAGCAGAATTCACCAGACATCAGTACATTTCAGGGATTGATCCTAGCACTCCAAGAGTACTGGGCAAACCAGGGCTGTGTTATTTTGCAACCATTGGATATGGAAGTAGGTGCAGGCACATTTCACCCAGCCACCTTCCTACGTGCTATTGGTCCTGAGCGCTGGAGTTCTGCTTATGTGCAACCCAGTCGTCGGCCTACTGATGGTCGTTACGGTGAAAACCCAAACCGATTACAACATTACTATCAATTTCAGGTTGTCATAAAACCTTCTCCAGACAACATTCAAGAACTTTATCTCGGCTCGCTGAAAGCCTTGGGAATCGATCCACTGGTTCATGATATTCGCTTTGTTGAAGACAATTGGGAATCCCCCACTCTAGGTGCTTGGGGGCTTGGCTGGGAAGTCTGGCTTAATGGTATGGAAGTCACTCAGTTTACTTACTTTCAGCAAGCAGGTGGCATAGAGTGCTATCCCGTAACAGGTGAAATTACCTACGGTTTAGAGCGTATTGCAATGTATCTGCAAGAAGTGGATACCGTATATGACCTAGTATGGACTGATGGCCCATTAGGTAAAATAACTTATGGCGATGTTTTCCATCAAAATGAAGTGGAAATGTCGACGTTTAACTTTGAACATGCTGACACAGAGGAATTATTCAAACAGTTTGACTTCTTTGAACGAGAAAGTCAGCGCCTCGTCGACTTAAACTTGCCTCTTCCCGCTTATGAGTATGTATTGAAGGCTTCTCACACATTTAACCTGTTGGATGCCAGGCACGCCATTTCAGTGACAGAAAGACAACGCTTTATTTTGCGTGTACGTACACTGGCTCGAGCTGTTGCCCAAGCTTATTTCAACACACGTCAAGCATTGGGCTTTCCTCTCGCTGATCCATCTATTCGCGCAGAAGTTCTGGCTAAATCTCACGAGGAACAAAAGTAATGGCAAAGCAAGATTTCTTAGTTGAGCTGGGAACCGAAGAGTTGCCACCTAAGGCTTTACAGTCACTTTCCATTGCCTTTGCCAACGGGATTATTGATGGCTTAAAAGCGGCCAACCTGAAGTATGCTAACCACCAAGTATTTGCGACTCCACGCCGATTAGCACTGCTTCTTAACCAGCTAGAAGTTCAACAGCCTGATCAGGAAGTAGAGCGAAGAGGTCCTGCACTTACAGCAGCGTTCGATGCTGACGGAAAACCGACAAAAGCAGCAGAAGGTTTTGCTAGATCCTGCGGTACAACTGTGGATAACTTGGATACATTAACTCAAGGGAAAAATGCCTGGTTAGTTTATCGTACAGTACAAAAGGGCTCTAAAGCATCGACCCTACTACCATCAATTGTGGATAAATCTGTTGATAGTTTGCCAATACCCAAGCGTATGCGTTGGGGGGCAAAGCGCGATGAATTTGTCAGACCTGTGCAGTGGCTCGTCATGATGCTAGGACAAGATGTCATCAACTGTGAAGTATTAGGTCAACACGCTAGCAACATAACTTATGGGCACCGTTTCCACTGTGGTAAACCTTTACAACTGAAAGCACCACAGGACTATGCTGAAGTACTCAAAGCACAAGGCTCTGTCATAGCCGACTTTGCTATGCGAAAAAAACTAATTCATCAACAAATTGAGGACTTAGCCAAAACAATCTCTGGCCATGCTGTCATTGATGAAAGCTTATTAGATGAGGTAACCGCTCTGGTTGAATGGCCTGTTGCGCTGTTAGGTTCATTTGATGAGCGTTTTCTGGCAGTACCCGCTGAAGCGCTCATCTCATCAATGAAAGGTCACCAAAAATATTTTCATTTAGTTGATAAAAACCAACAGTTGTTACCTAACTTTATCACTATCAGCAACATTGAAAGTAAAGACCCCAGCCAGGTCATTTCAGGTAATGAAAAGGTAATACGTCCTCGCCTGGCTGATGCAATGTTTTTCTTTGAAACAGATAAGAAAAAGACTTTATTTGATTTCAGAGAAAAACTTAAACCTATTGTATTTCAAGCAAAACTAGGCAGTGTTTTTGATAAAACCGAACGCGTAGCCAAACTAGCAAGTTACATTGCCACTATCATAAATGGTGATGCAGAACTGGCTTTACGTGCAGGTCAGTTATGCAAGTCAGACCTTGCTTCAGAAATGGTGCTGGAATTTCCAGAACTACAAGGCACTATGGGCTACTATTATGCCCAAAATGATAATGAGCATACTGAAGTTGCAAGCGCTCTATGCGAGCAATATATGCCTAGATTTGCTGGTGATCAGGTACCCACCACTACGACAGGTGCAGCACTCGCGATTGCAGATAAGTTAGATACCCTAGTAGGTATTTTCGCGATTGGTCAGCTCCCTACAGGAACCAAAGATCCATTTGGTTTACGTCGTGCAGCTTTGGGTATTCTTCGTACCATTATTGAAAAATCGCTTGATTTAGATTTATTAAGCTGTATTCAAAAAGCGATCGAACTTCATACTGAAAACAACTCAAAACTTAACACCACAGATGACTTACAAGAGCTTGTCTTTGAATTTCTGTTAGAACGTTTTAGAGCGTGGTACCACGATGAAGGTATAGCCGCAGAAGTGTTTTTAGCCGTTAAGGCACTCAAACCAGCTAAACCTTTAGACTTTGACCAGCGTATTAAAGCCGTTGCCCGCTTTACTGAGCTACCAGAAGCAGCTGCTCTCGCCGAAGCCAATAAGCGTGTTTCTAATATTTTGGAAAAACAAGGTAAAGCCTTTGCTGAGCAGCCTGTTAATAAAAAACTGCTTCAAGAAAAAGCAGAGCAGCAATTAGCTAAAGCGCTCAATAGCAAACGCCAAGAAGTTGCTCCACTCTTTCAACAACGCTCTTATACTGCAGCGTTAGAATCATTAGCATCACTTAAAGATAGCATTGACCACTTTTTTGATGATGTTTTGGTAAATGCCGAAGATACTGCATTACGTCAAAATCGTTATGCATTACTTAGAGAATTACGCACCTTATTTTTAGGCGTAGCGGATATTTCTCTATTAACCACTAAGTAAAAAAATAAAGCAGCTGTTTTGCAGCTGCTTTTTTCACACCAGAGCAGTTATGAGCAAGCTAATCATTCTCGATAGAGATGGTGTCATAAACCAAGATTCAGACAGTTACATTAAGACTGTCGAAGAATGGCAGCCGATACCAGGCAGTATTGAAGCTATTGCAAAACTTTCTCAAGCAGGTTATACGATTGCAGTTGCCACTAACCAATCTGGCATTGCTCGTGGACTGTTCTCAGAAAAAACATTACTGGCCATGCATGACAAACTCTTATCAATGGTTAATGATGCGAAAGGCAAAATAGAGTGTATTGTTTATTGCCCTCATGGACCCAATGACGCATGCGACTGCCGGAAGCCACAAATTGGCTTAATAAAAAAAATTGAGTCAACTTTAAAAACATCAGCCATCAATGCCTGGTTAGTGGGTGATTCCTTACGTGACATCGAAGCCGCTCAAAAAGCCGGTTGTAAACCTATATTGGTTAAGTCAGGTAAAGGTCTGCGCACATTAAAAGCAACACCAGCAATAAAGGCAGAAATATATGATGATTTGGCAGACTTTGCCAAAGCTCTTTTATCCCAGGACCACATAGCATGAAGGATAACACTATTATATTATTTTCCAGAACCATTTTATTTTATTTAGTACTATCAATATGGACATGTTTGTGGACAAGCTTTTTTATTTTAGTAGGGCTTGCTATCCCTCCACAAAAACGTCATGCCATTATTGTCAGTCCTTGGGCTAAAGTGGCTGTTTTTATATGTAAAATTATTTGTGGTATAACCTTTGAAATAAAAGGTAAAGAAAATATACCTAAAGATAGCTGTGTTATTATTAGTAACCACCAAAGCGCCTGGGAAACTTTTTTCCTTCAAACACTAATTAGTCCACAAAGTCAGGTAATAAAACGAGAACTTCTTTTCATTCCTTTTTTTGGCTGGGCTTTCTGTCTAGTGCAACCAATTGCTATAGACCGTAGTAATAGACGTCAATCGATGAAACAAATTTTGAAAAAAGGATCTAGCTTACTTAAAAAAGGCTATTGTGTTTTAATTTTTCCTGAAGGCACACGCAAACCATCAGGCCACTTAGGTAAATTTTCAACGGGTGGTGCAGTCTTAGCAGTGAATTCTGGTAAAAAAATTCTACCTATCGCACATAATGCTGGTGACTGTTGGCCACCAAAATCATTCATAAAACGCCCTGGTCATATTACTATTCATATAGGTAAACCTATTCCCACGGCAGGTCGTGAGTATAAAACCATTAATGATGAATGCCGCCAATGGATTTTTTCAGCATTAGACTCAACACGTAATGAAAGTGAAGCAGCCTGACTGCTTCACTACAGCTCTTATACTTTTATAAAAACCGTTTATGAAAACGTAAATGATCTTCGATAAAGGATGCTATAAAGTAATAGCTGTGGTCATATCCTGGGTGCAGCCTATATTCCAAAGGGTAGTCGATAGCATCACAAATATTTTTTAGTTGATCTGTTTTGAGTTGATTCACTAAAAATTCATCTTCACTACCTTGATCCACCAGCATTGGTAAATGACTGATATTCTCCTTTTTTAGAATACAACATGTATCGTATTCATCCCACGCTGAAATATTTTCTCCAAGATAATTTCGAAATGCTTTTTTACCCCAAAGAGAATCAGTTGGATTAACAATAGGTGCAAATGCAGATACTGATTTAAACTTGCCAGGATTTCTTAATGCAATCATCAATGCACCATGACCTCCCATAGAGTGACCACTAATACTCCAATCCTCACTTAATGGAAACTCCTTCATCACAAATGAGGGCAATTCATTCACAATATAGTCATACATTAAGTAATGTTCAGACCAAGGTGACTGTGTTGCATTGATATAAAAACCAGCGCCAAGCCCCAAATCATAGAGTCCATCAGGATCATCTGGAATGTCATTTCCTCGAGGACTGGTATCAGGCATGACCAATGCAATACCTAATTCTGCTGCAATACGCTGAGCCCCCGCTTTTTGTGTAAAATTTTCATCAGTACAAGTCAATCCTGATAACCAATATACAACAGGTACCGACTGCCCCATTAATGACTGAGGAGGCATATAAATAGAAAATGTCATCTGACAGTTTAATGTGGATGATTGGTGACTATAGCGTTGCTGATGTCCGTTAAAACAATAATTATCTGCCAGCTTTTCTAGTACCATGGCCAAACTCCTGATGGCTGGTTTTAATCTGTCTTACTAAAAGTGGATAACTGTTCGTATCGACTTACCTTCGTGCATTAAATCAAAAGCAGTATTTATCTCTTCTAATGGCAAAGTATGGGTAATAAATGTATCTATCTCAAATTCACCTTTTAAATACCTTTCTACATAATCAGGTAATTGAGATCTACCTTTTACACCACCAAATGCAGAACCTCTCCACACTCGTCCTGTTACTAATTGAAAAGGCCTTGTGCTTATTTCTGCTCCAGCTTCAGCAACACCAATAATAACAGACTCGCCCCAACCTTTATGACAACACTCCAATGCTGAGCGCATGACATCAACATTACCAATACACTCAAAGGAAAAATCCACACCGCCATCAGTCATATCAATGATCACTTCCTGAATAGATTTATCGTGTGACTTTGGATTAACAACATCTGTTGCTCCAAGCTGCCTTGCTATTGAAAACTTATCTTCATTAATATCTATAGCAATGATACGACTTGCTTTAGCCATACGAGCACCAATGATGGCAGATAATCCAACTCCACCTAATCCAAATACTGCTACTGTATCTCCCTCCTTAACTTTTGCTGTATTAATCACAGCCCCCATGCCCGTTGTGATACCACAACCAAGTAAACATACTTTTTCTAAGGGTGCTTCTTTACTAATTTTAGCAAGTGCAATTTCAGGCAAAACAGTATATTCAGAAAACGTTGAAGTCCCCATGTAGTGAAATATTGGCTTTCCATCTAGGTAAAAACGCGTTGTTCCATCTGGCATTAAACCTTGTCCCTGCGTACTTCGAATCGCCTGACAAAGGTTTGTTTTACCTGATTTGCAAAATTTACAAACTCCACACTCTGGTGTGTAAAGTGGGATTACGTGATCTCCAGGCTTTACACTGGTCACACCAGAACCAACCTGTTCTACAATACCAGCCCCTTCATGCCCTAAAATAGCAGGAAAAACACCTTCAGGGTCTTTTCCTGATAATGTGTAATCATCCGTATGACAAACTCCAGTTGCCACGATTCTTACTAAAACTTCTCCCTCTTTCGGGGGCATAAGATCCACAGTTTCTATGGACAAAGGTTTACCAGCTTCCCAAGCCACGGCTGCACGTGTTTTAATCATTTTGTAACTCACTCCATTTATACAGTGCACACATGTATCTTGTTAGATTATAAATTTTGAAAACATAAATTAACAACTAATGATTATACATAAACATAAGTATAAACTTATACAACTCGCATTTGAGTATATACTTGTTTAATTAATATAAAGTAAAGTTATCTACTATTTATAAAAATGGACTTTCATAACAACTAAGATAGCTCACAATATTCAGTGGTTAAAAAAGGACATTACATCACTTCGTTATAAATGAATACAGTTTCTATTTTTATAAATTTTTAAGGAGAATTTTAAAAGGTATTGGTACTAACAATTAATCGACCATAGCGAGAAGTAATCTTCAAAGAATAGGGTAGTTTTCACTGTGTTTCAGAGTCGAACCATTTATATTATAAACTTATCAAAATACATTTGTTAATCTATTCAATAAGCTTTTTAAATAAGCAATAGCTAAATCCTTAGTTTTATTTTTTAACATGTATCATTCATAGAAGAACACATTTATTTTATTTCAATGCGTATAAGACTCTTGATTTCAAGTAATAAATGCAATCCTTTATTAACAATACAAAATAATGTGCTGTTTAAAAATATAACTCTACTTTACTGATTACAGCAGAATAATACGCCTAACCCAAACCAATTCATTCCTTGAAAAGTTTTGTTTATCAAATTTATTTATTGCCTTTTGCCACTAAAACAAGCTTTTCTTAAATTATAAATTTAGCTTTCGTCTAACTTTAATAATTTTTAAATACCCCTTAAAAATCTCAATTAGATTGAGAACCTTTTAACTATTTATGATTTTTAATTAATTAATGATGAATTATTTTTTATCTTTTAAGCCTAATTTTCAAGAGGTATACGCATTATGGATAATAGAAAATCATATACTGAAAAAGAAATTTCTGACTTAAAAAACACTTTAAAATCAATGAAACAATGTACCCCAAAAAAACAGAAAAAATCTGCTTATGCAGTAATTACAACTCTAGAAGATGATATTAATGATCTCATCGAGCTAGGCTTTTCTTTAGATGAAATTTATCAACGCTTACAAAAACAAGAGTTTGATATTACGTTAAAAACGTTTAAAAGTTACTGGAAAAAAATCAATATTAATCCAAAACCACTGAATAATTCATCTAAGTCCATTCAAAAAGAGAAAACTCCTCTTACTTATTCGTCAAGAACACAAACAGACTTCGTTCAAGATATTCCAGATAATGAACTTTAAATAGGTAGTCGACTATGAGTAATATTATTTTTTTCCATGGCGATAAAGGCGGTGTTGGAAAATCCTTTGCTGCAAATTTATTTATTGACTTTCAAGTCAACCTAAAACAGGCCAAACCAATTGTAATTGATGCCGATTCAAGAAATCCCGATGTCGCTAGAGTTTGGCACAAACTAGTTGATGTTATACCTGTAAATTTACATCGTCATGAGGGTTGGATGGATCTGATGGATATAATGGCAGATAATCCAAAACTAGATCTTATTGTTTCATTACCAGCGGGTGTTGGTGGAGTCATTAGACGAGAAGCAGCTACTTTTAAAGAAGCACTTCGAACACTTAAACGACAGTTTATTCTATACTGGGTCATGAATAGATTGAAGGATTCAATTATTCTATTAAAAGAAGCACAGCAAGATCTAGGCGATATTACTTATAAAAAGGCAATAATAAAAAATGGATTTTATGGAGATGAAGATAAATTTTATCGGTGGGAAAACTCCCAAACACGACAAGAGTTTTTAAATACCGGCGGGGCTGAAATTTTCTTACCCGAGCTACATGAGCGTGTAACAGATAAAATTCATAATTTACCTTTTTCTCATGCTATTAGTAATTCCGACTTAAAATTCTCTGAAAAAAATGAGCTCCAGCGTTGGCTAGCTCATGCTCATAAAATTATTAATATTTAAAATTTTTTTATCTCACAAAAAAACCGGGCTACACAAAGTAACCCGGTTTTTTTAGGTTTATAATTTTTAAACGTCTAAGTTTGCAACGTTTAAAGCATTACTTTCAATAAAATCTCTACGAGGCTCGACCTGATCACCCATAAGTGTAGTAAAAATCTGATCCGCAGCAATAGCATCTTCAATGGTTACTTGAAGCATACGACGTGTATCTGGATCCATTGTCGTTTCCCATAACTGATCAGGATTCATCTCTCCCAACCCTTTATAACGTTGGATAGAGTGACGCTTAGTTGATTCATTCATGAGCCAAGTTAAGCCTTCATCAAAATTTGTTATGTTTTTCTTTCTTTCACCTTTTTGAATAAATGCAGATTCGCCAAGTAATCCTTGTAAAGCTTGGCCAAGTTCAACAATTAACCTGTAATCTTTTGAATTAAAAAACTCAAAACTAATGGTGTATTTATAGTCGACCCCATGATTAATCATCGTCAACTTTGGCAACCAATGATGATGTTCTTTATCTTCAAGTAAACTTACCTGATAAATTTTACCTTCACCAATCATAGAAGCTAACTGTTGTGAGAGCGTTTCAACCCACTCTTCCATAAAAGCTTTATCTCGTAAAAACTCTTCGTTTACAGGTTTTGAGTAAATTAAACGATCCAGTACTTCTTCAGGATAGAGTCGTGATAAACGTTCAATAGACTGTCTAACTTTACGATATTGCAGTACTAGCTTCTCTAACTGTTCACCCTGAATTGGCAAAGTATCTTCTGCTGTAAATAAACAAGCACCTTCTAGTGCAGAGTTCGTTAGATAACTACTTAAAGCTTCATCATCTTTAATATATTGCTCTTGTTTACCTCTCTTAACTTTATATAAAGGAGGTTGAGCAATAAAAATATGCCCTCTTTCAAGAATTTCGGGCATTTGTCTAAAAAAGAAAGTTAATAACAATGTACGTATATGTGATCCATCCACATCCGCATCAGTCATTATAATGATGTTATGGTATCTTAATTTATCAATATTAAATTCTTCCCGACCAATACCACAACCTAGAGCCGTAATTAACGTACCCACTTCTGCAGAAGAAAGCATTTTATCAAAACGAGCTTTTTCTACGTTCAGTATTTTTCCTTTTAACGGTAGTATTGCTTGAGTTTTTCGATTTCTACCTTGTTTTGCAGAACCACCCGCTGAGTCACCCTCCACAATATATAGTTCAGATAACGCAGGATCTTTTTCCTGGCAGTCTGCTAACTTTCCAGGTAAACCAGCAATGTCTAAAGCTCCTTTTCGACGAGTCATTTCTCTGGCTTTTCTTGCTGCTTCACGTGCTCTTGCAGCATCCACCATCTTACTTACAACAGCTTTTGCATCTTGCGGATTCTCAAGCAAATAATCATTAAGTGCTCGATTCATTTCCTGCTCAACAGCACTTTTTACTTCAGAAGAAACCAGTTTATCTTTAGTTTGTGAGGAGAATTTGGGATCAGGAACTTTAACAGAGACAATTGCAGTCAATCCCTCTCTAGCATCATCACCCGTTGTGTTTACCTTTTGCTTTTTCTGTACACTTTCATTATCAATATACTGATTCAATGTACGAGTAAGTGCAGCTCTAAATCCAGCAAGGTGTGTTCCGCCATCACGCTGAGGAATATTATTAGTAAAGCAAAAAATACTTTCTTGGAATCCATCATTCCACTGCATTGCTACTTCAACCCCAACACCATCTTCACGTTGGTGTGTAAAGTGAAATACTTTGTTTAATGGGTTTTTATTCTGATTTAAATATTCAACGAAAGCTTTTAGTCCACCATCATATTTAAAAACATCTTCCTTCGTTGTTCTCTCATCAAATAATCGGATTGATACCCCAGAGTTTAAGAAGGATAGCTCCCTTAAACGTTTAGCAAGTACATCATAACTAAAACTGATATTTGTGAAAGTTTCTTCTGAAGGATAAAACTGAACTTCAGAACCTGTTGTATCAGTTTCTCCAACAATAGTTAGTGGTGCTTTAGGGATACCATGTTCATAAATTTGTTCATGAACATTACCACTCCTGCGTATAGTCAACCTTAAGTATTTTGAAAGGGCATTAACTACTGAAACCCCAACACCATGAAGTCCACCAGATACTTTATATGTATTATCATCAAACTTACCACCAGCATGAAGAACCGTCATGATTACTTCTGCAGCAGAAACACCTTCTTCTTCATGAATATCAACAGGTATTCCTCTTCCATTATCTTTTACTGTTACTGAATCATCAGTATGGATAATGACATCAATCTCAGAGCAAAAGCCAGCTAGTGCTTCGTCAATCGAGTTATCAACTAACTCAAACACCATATGATGTAGCCCAGTACCATCATCAGTATCACCAATGTACATACCAGGCCGCTTACGAACTGCATCTAAGCCTTTCAATACTTTAATATTAGATGCATCGTAATTATTATCCGCCATATTTTATGCTCCTATACAAACATCGTTATGGCTGCATTTCTTTTACCTGACCATGTTCCACGTGGAACATTTTCACTTTAGACATATCTTTCCAACTATCAGCAATCAAAATATTATCTATTACTGTGATGAAAACCTGTGCACCACTACTTTCCAATAATTGGCAAATATTTTCTCTAAAGTGTTGATCAAGCTCTGAAGCCAGATCATCAATCAAAAAAATACAAGGTCTCTTTAACTGTTTTTGGAACAAAAGACCTTGAGCAATTTTTAAAGCACAAACAATAATTTTCTGTTGTCCTCTAGAGAGAACATCAGTTGCTAATTTATTACCTACTTTTATTTTCAAGTCTGCTTTGTGCGGTCCTAGGCTTGTATAACCTAATTTACTATCTCTTTGAAAATTACTAGTTAAAACTTCAGTGTATTCTTTGTCTTTATCCCAACCACGATAATAGGAAAGCTTTAGCTCTTTAATTTCAATTAATGTTTCTACTATCTGATTGAAAATATTTTTGAGTTGACTGATATAGTGTGATCTAAGTTGATCAACTTTTTCAGCATTTTCAATAAGAGATAAGTCCCATGCAGCAACTTGCGAATGGTTAATTGTACCATTTTTAAGCAGGTTATTCCTTTGTTTAAGTACCTTTCTCGTGTTTTTCCAATGAGTTAGAAAACTATGTTCCACGTGGAACACACCCCAATCAATAAACTGGCGTCGTAAAGAAGGAGACCCAGACACTAATTGAAAAGTATCAGGAGTAATGATTATTAAAGGTAATTTACAAGCAAGGTCAGCAACAGAGAACAGTCGTTTCCCTGCATACTTAATTAACAACTCACCATCTGTTAATCGTTGAATTCCAATCGGATAACCATCATCGAGTCTACCAAAAACAGTACAACAATTTACTCCGTGCTGAATAACAGGCTGGATTTTTGAGCTTCTAAAAGAACGAGCAAGACCAAGTAAATGTATAGACTCTAGTATTGAGGTTTTACCACTACCATTAATACCACAAATAATATTAATGGTAGAAGAGGGCTCAATGACCACCGACTTAAGGTTACGAACACCTACGATCTGAAGATGGTCAATAGGCATATTATAACCGCATAGGCATTACAACATATAAAGACTCGCCACCTTCAGAGTCTTCAACAAGTGCACTGCGATCAGGACCTGATAGAGTTATTTTCACAGACTTCCCAGATATAACAGAGAGAACATCAAGCAAATATGAAACATTAAAACCAATTTCTAAAGTTTCACCATCATAATCAACAGGAAGTTCTTCTTGGGCTTCTTCTTGTTCAGGGTTGTTTGCAATGATTGTCAGTTGGTTAGGTGCAAAAGTTAAACGGACTCCACGATATTTTTCATTAGAAAGTATTGCGGCCCTATTTAATGCTTGTCTTAGTAACTGCCTGTCAGCAATAACCTCTTTATCCCCACCTCTTGGTAAAACACGCTCATATTCAGGGAACTTTCCATCCACTAATTTTGAAGTGAATGTATAATCCCCAGTTACAGCACGCATATGATTTGAACCAAGCAAGATATCTACAGTTTCTGCTCCATCTGTCAAAATTCGTGCAAATTCTAAAATACCTTTTCTTGGAACAATTACTTGGTGTCTGTCATCAGTACTTCCATCACGCTGTAAGCTACTGGTACACATTGCTAACCGATGACCATCTGTCGCAACAGTCCTTACATGCTCATCCGTTAATTCAAGTAGCAAACCATTTAAGTAATACCGGACATCCTGTTGAGCCATAGCAAAACCAGTATTATCAATTAGTGAGCGAAGCATATGCTTATCAGCACTAAATGAAATGGAACCAGGATCTTCATCAATACTTGGGAATTCAGCTGCTGGAAGGGTAGATAAGGTAAAGCGGCTGCGGCCTGCTTTGACTATAACTCGCTGATCATCTTGTTTAAATTCAATAATGGCATCATCAGGTAAAGACTTACAGATATCCATTAACTTACGAGCGGGAACCGTGATTTCACCATCCTCTGCACCTTGCTGTAAATTAACACGGCCAATCAATTCAACTTCTAAATCAGTGCCAGTCAGTGATAAGCGATCACCTTCAACAACCATCAATACATTTGATAAAACAGGTAGAGTATGTCTGCGCTCAACTACACCAGTTACAAGTTGAAGAGGTTTAAGTAATGCTTCTCGAGTGACTGTAAATTTCATAATCCTGTTCTCTCGCCTTAACTAACATGGAGATTAACCAATGAGAGCTTAATAAATAGAAGAATCAAGTTGTTAATAATCGCAATAAGTTTTTATAGTCTTCTCTTATTTCTGCATCAGCTTCAGTAAGCTCTTTGACTTTGCGACAAGCATGCAAGACCGTTGTATGATCACGGCCACCATATGCATCACCAATTTCAGGTAAGCTGTGATTTGTCAGTTCTTTTGAAAGTGCCATTGCTATTTGACGAGGCCTGGCAACAGAACGGCTTCTTCGCTTTGACAAAATATCAGAAATCTTTATCTTGAAGTATTCAGCAACTGTCCGCTGAATATTATCAATGCTAACTTGCTTATCCTGCAAAGCTAATAAATCCTTTAGAGACTCCCTAATTAGGTCTAGGGTAATATCACGCCCCATAAACTTTGCACTTGCAACAACACGTTTAAGCGCTCCTTCTAGTTCTCGGACATTAGAGCGAATTCGTTGTGCAATAAAAAAAGCTGAGTCATGGGGTAAATTAACCTTAATTTGCTCCGCCTTTTTCATCAAAATTGCAACACGTGTTTCTAGTTCTGGAGGCTCTACAGCAACAGTAAGTCCCCAGCCAAAACGAGATTTCAAACGTTCCTCTAGTCCAGAGATCTCTTTTGGATATCTATCACAAGTTAGAATCATTTGCTGTCCACCTTCCAACAACGCATTAAAAGTGTGGAAAAACTCTTCCTGAGATCGCTCTTTACCAGCAAAAAATTGAATATCGTCAATCAACAACGCGTCTACAGAACGGTAATAACGTTTAAAATCGTTGATTGCGTTGAGTTGTAACGCCTTCACCATATCTGCAACAAAACGCTCTGAGTGTAAATAAATTACTTTTGCAGAAGCATTTTGTTGAACTAAATAGTTACCCACAGAGTGCATTAAGTGAGTTTTACCAAGACCCACGCCGCCATATAGAAAAAGAGGGTTATAAGCTGCTCCAGGATTTTCAGCCACTTGTCTTGCAGCAGCAAGTGCTAGCTGATTTGATTTACCCTCAACAAACGTTTCAAATGTAAACTCTTCATTTAATGAGCTGTTATGCTTAAGACCACCCTCAACATCCACTTGACGCTCATTCAGCTTTTTACTGGAACTAACGATAGCTGGTGGTACAGATTGTCCAGCAATGTTGTCTTCAAGTTCAGCAAGCAGAGAGTGATTGATTGGAGGTAAAACAGAATCTTTGAATACCTTATCTTTTAATGCTTTTGATTCATTTGACGTTCGAGTAGTATTTTGCTTTCTATTCAGTGTACGAGAAACATCATAATCACTGGTTGCTCTATCAAGCGGATGAGCAGATTTAGAGATACCTTCACTGGTTCTACTTTCTGTAGTATCTAGGTCATTAACAACTTCATCAGAAACGTCTAACAAATGTGAGCTATTACTATTGAAGCTCTGTCGTGAAGTTGACAAATTACGAGTCGAGGTCGGGGGGGAGTGCATAACCTCATCATTTCTTGCACTCGAGCGTGAAAAATTATTTCTAGTTGATAAAAAACTTTGGGTTCTGTTTACCACACCTAATGTTACAATTGGTGCAAAACCTTCAGACCAATCATTTAAAATTTCTTCAATACGCTTTAAAAACTTTTCTTGCACCCAGTCCTTAACAAAACGATTGGGGGCTATCAAAACTAAGCCTCCATTTTCAAGGACTTCTGTCTTTAATGGGCGGATCCAGGTATTAAATTGCTGAGATGGCAATTCATCCTGTAACGTTTCAAGACACTGTTGCCAGAGAGTTAGTGGCACAGAATTATCCCCTCAAAAACAGCTGAGTTGTTAATAAGCATCAGTTAGCGTGTTAATTCTATACTTATCCAATCTAGTTATCCACACCCTAATGCAAAATTTATCTTATTTACTTTATACAAACTAATATACTTGATTTATCAAGCACTTTATGTGGATAAATCAAAAAATTTGTATCAAATTTAGTGACAAAATTGAGTTTGAATAAACTTGTGGATAAATTGTTATTATAAAGTAGACTTTCTTGTGGATATGTTGGGGGTTTTTATTAACAGTAAATCAGTCAACAGGTTATACATCCATAATACTCAGGTAACTGACAGATAATTCCCGTGTTTTTAACAGAGTTATACTTTTCATAACTTATTGATATTTAAGATAATAAATCAGTTGTACACAGAATAAGGGGACTATAATAAACAATAACAACAATAAATAAATAAAAAATATTAAATATATATATTTAATTAACTTTATTTATATAAATTAACTTGGCTAGAAAAAATTTGGTCAATAGTTGAACAGTAAGATACTAAATAACAAAATTGCATAAAAAAATTCAGTATTTTGAAAGTAATGTCTTTTAATAGATCAGCATCTAAACTATACACAGGTCACGATCAATCAGGTTATTTAAGAAAGTTATTCACTGTCCCTATAAATAATGCTCAGATCAAATTGACGATTGCATTGATATTCTCTAGAATTACGCGCCTTAAACTATATCCACAAGAGCCCGGTTCATTGTTAACCTGCTCTTTAACTAACGTAATAGGTTAGTGATTACTGCTAGTAGGTGAGCTATGAAAAGAACATTCCAACCTAGTTGTCTTAAGCGTAAACGCACTCATGGTTTCCGTGCACGCATGGCTACCAAAAACGGACGTCAAGTATTGAAACGTCGTCGTGCTAAAGGGCGTAAGCAACTAGCAGCTTAAGCTGTCAGGCTTTAATAGCGTGCGGCAGTTATTTCCAAAACGGTTTCGGCTCCTAACATCAGCTGATTATCGTTATGTCTTTGATCACTGTTGTATCAAAGTGCCGCACAAATTTTTACTGATGTTAGCTGTACCCTCTAAAACAGAAGATTCTCGTTTAGGGGTTATAGTGTCTAAAAAAGTTGCTAAAAAAGCAGTTCAAAGAAACCGCATCAAGCGGCTTTTCCGAGAGTCATATCGACTCACTCATAACAAGCTTCCTGCAATAGATATCGTAATCTTAGCCCGGCCAGGTCTGACCGAGCTGGAAAATGAACAAATATTTCGTCTCCTAAGCCAGTCATGGTTGCGTTTAAATAAACGTGCTGCAACCCAAAAATAGTTTTAATAACTACTAGTGCGCTAAAGGGGGGCTGTTGACCTAAGCTAAAAGAACACAAAAACGACAACTTTGGGTTGGCAGTAAAACTGTTTTTTTTCGTATAATCACTAGTTTCCATTGCGGCTGGATATGTATTATTCAGACCTTCATTGGGATAATTTTTATTAACTACAACGTTTGGCCCTTGAACCATGGATTTGCAGAGAACTTTAATCGTTGCTGGCTTAGTCGTTGTGGGATATTTAATGATCCTGCAGTGGAATCAAGACTTCAACCAGCATAATGTTACCGCTGAGCAAACTGCCAGTGTTACAAGCTCGATACCTGAAGTTGGTCCAACAACGACTTTAGATAATACTGATGCACCAACAATTGTTGAGGCTACAGACGATGATGCACCAAAGTTAACAGAAGCTACGGCAAGTGCAGTTCAGCCCAGTCAGCAGATAATAAAAATCACCACAGATAAGCTCTATATTGAGATTAATCCTGAGGGTGGTGATATTATCAAAGCTTCGTTAATCGATTACCCTGTTACACTTCCTTCAGAACAAAATCCATCTCCTGAACCTTTTACAATTTTAGAAAGCTCTAAACAGCGTACTTTTGTAGCTCAAAGTGGCCTTGTAGGTAAAAATGGTCCACATAGTAAAGGTACTCCAACTTACTCATCTCCAAAAACAACATATGAACTTAAAGATGGTGAAAAGCAATTAGTTGTTGATCTTTCTCTAAGTACTGCAGAGGGCGTTGAGTTAGTTAAGCGATACACATTCCATAGAGATGACTATGCTGTTGATCTTGAGTATTTAGTAAACAATAAGTCTTCTAATAGCTGGAAGGCAGTTTTTTATGCACAATTAAAGCGGGATAACTCACCAGATCCCAGTTCCACACAAGGTGCTACAAGTTTTAGAACCTTTTTAGGGGCAGCAGTTAAGTCTACTGAAGAAAAATATCATAAGTTACCTTTTGATGAGTTCAAAGAAGAACCCTTCAAAGAAAAAGTAGAAAAAGGTTATGCTGCCATTTTGCAACATTACTTTGTTGCTGCTTGGGTTCCAAAGCATGAAAACCCTGTTGAATACTCTACGCGTGAAAATGATCAATCTCAGTACATTGTCAGTATGGTTGATGTGAATAATCCGATTGTTTTAGCGCCTGGAGAGCAGGGTAAAGCGAGTGCCACACTCTACGTTGGGCCAAAAATTCAAGATAAGTTACAAGCGTTAACTGATGGCCTGGAGTTAACTGTTGATTATGGCATTCTTTGGTTTGCAGCTAAGCCATTATTTTTATTGTTAGGATTTATTCACAGCCTGATTCCAAACTGGGGTTGGTCCATTATCATCCTGACTATTATGGTCAAAATGGCATTCTTCCCTCTGTCTGCAGCTAGTTATCGCTCCATGGCAAATATGCGGCGTATAGCTCCTAAGATGCAGGAGTTGAAAGAAAAGTTTGGCGATGATCGCCAAAAGATGTCTCAAGCTATGATGGAGCTTTATCGCAAAGAGAAAGTGAATCCCATGGGGGGTTGTTTGCCCATACTTGTACAAATGCCTGTGTTTATCGCTTTGTACTGGGTGTTAATGGAATCAGTTGAGTTACGTCAGGCTTCATGGTTAGGTTGGATCCATGATTTATCACAAATGGACCCATATTTTATCCTCCCATTAATTATGGGGGCATCGATGTTTGTTCAGCAGCAGCTTAATCCAACACCTCCTGATCCAACTCAGGCTAGGGTGATGAAATTACTACCTGTGATATTTACAGTGTTCTTTTTATGGTTCCCTGCAGGCTTAGTATTGTACTGGGTAGTGAACAATGTCTTATCAATTTTGCAACAATGGATAATTACTCGACGAATTGAGAGTCAGGCTGAAAGTAAGAGTTGATACACTGGTTACTCACAGAGTTATCCACAGGCCTCGGTTACTACCGAGGCCTTTTAGTTTCAGGCTTTAGCTAATTTAGGTGTTACTCTAAAATTACTGTTGTTAACAAGCTGTCAAAAGAACGCAACAATGACTGCAACAAATTATAACCCTGATACGATTGCGGCTATTGCAACACCTCCTGGAAGAGGGGGCGTTGGAATAATTCGTGTTTCTGGCCCACTGTCAAAACTTATTATGAGTAAGATGTTGGGTAAAACCATTAAACCTCGATACGCACATTACGGACCCTTTTATAATCAGTTAAAGCATGTCGTCGATGAAGGACTTGCACTGTTTTTTGCAGGACCAAATTCTTTTACTGGAGAAGATGTTCTTGAGTTACAGGGACATGGTGGACCTGTTGTGCTGGATATGCTGTTGAAAGATGTATTAAGTCATGGAGTACGACTTGCTAATCCTGGAGAGTTTTCTGAGCGAGCATTTTTAAATGACAAACTGGATTTAGCTCAAGCCGAAGCGATTGCCGATTTGATTGAAAGTGCTTCTGAACATGCTGCCCAAAGTGCAATTCGTTCATTACAGGGGGTTTTCTCAGACAAAGTTCGTAGCCTTGTGGATAAGCTGATTCAATTAAGAATCTATGTTGAGGCTGCAATTGACTTTCCAGAAGAAGAAATTGATTTTCTTGCTGATGGAAAAGTGGCTAATGATTTAGAAGGTATCATCAGTCAGTTTGATGCTGTGTTAAAAGAAGCAAATCAAGGTGCAATCTTACGTGAGGGTATGACAGTTGTTATTGCTGGTCGACCAAATGCAGGTAAATCAAGTTTATTGAATGCCCTTGCTGGTAGAGAAACTGCGATTGTGACTGATATTGCGGGTACAACACGAGATGTGCTTCGTGAGCATATTCATATTGAGGGAATGCCTCTGCATATCATTGATACTGCTGGACTAAGAGAGAGTGACAATGCAGTAGAACAGATAGGGGTTCAACGTGCCTGGCAAGAAATAGCTCAAGCAGACCGAGTATTGTTGATGGTTGATAGCAGCACGACTGATGCTACTGACCCACATATTATCTGGCCTGAGTTTGTGGATAAGCTACCCCACCCTGAAAAAATTACTGTAATACGTAATAAAATAGACTTAACAAAAGAAGGGGCAAAGCAATACGCTACAAATGAAAAGTTACCTGTTATTGGTCTATCAGCAAAAGAAGGTAAAGGGGTAGATTTATTGAGAGAGCATCTCAAAGCATGTATGGGCTTTACAGGTAGTACTGAAGGAGGATTTACGGCTCGTAGGCGACATTTGCAGGCATTATATAAAGCTAGAGACTACTTAGCAAATGGCCAATTACAATTATCAGGTTATGGTGCTGGTGAGTTACTCGCAGAAGATTTAAGGTTTGCGCAAAATGAGTTAAACACAATAACGGGTGAGTTTACCTCTGATGACCTTTTAGGCAAGATATTTGGTTCTTTTTGCATAGGAAAATAACGTTATTATAAATGTTCCTTAAATCACTCTTTTGTATTGACTCATATCCTAAGCTCTACTGGAACTTTGGCCTGTTTTCACTGCAGCACCAATTAAGTGAGCTAGTCGTAAAACCTCAGGTACGTTACCTCGGTCAATAAGCTTATCTATGATTTTAGCTGCCGTCATAGATGAGCAGCCCGCCACCTGGAAATAAAGCTTATCATGTGTATAAATTTTTCCTGCCTCCTGAAGTATCTTTTTTCGTAATTGATAATCTGAGAAGACTTGAAGTGCTTTATCAATACGTTCTAAATCAGGAAGCTTGCGCATAATAGCAATACATGGCCGCTGTAAACTTTTGCTCAATAAAGTTAAGTTAATAAGATTAAAACCACCTATTGCAATACCATCAGTTAATACAACATGTGTTTGTGGATAAAATTTACTGTTGATAAGCATTTTTGTTAAGATTTGTGTAGCATCTAACCCATCCTTCGTTGCTTCTCCCCAAAGCATGCCTTCAAAACGTGTATTGGCACAAACTATTCCTGAGAGATTAACAGGACTACCTCGTTCTTTCTGAAAAGGCGCGTCATCAAATCCTACGGCTCTTACGATCTTATTTAAACGTAAAAGGTCTTCAAGCGAACGCATAATCAAAATATATTCATTGGTGAGAGAAAGTTATTTGTATGTGAGTGAATTAAGCTCACAATAATACAAAACTTTTCATTTATAAGTATCTAAATTTTATAAGATTATCTCTTTACAAATTATACCTGCTGTAAAGAGTGTAAACACGATAAATCGTGCTTTAAGTTTAAGAGAAGATACCTAAAGAAAAGAGTATCGTCGGTAACCATAATAGTTTTTAAATTTGCTGTGATGTAAGAATAGGAAGTGTTATGTCTGGTAAACCCGTAGCGCGTGTCGGTGATACAAATGCGTGTGATGATCACAAGCCCAATGCAATTAGTACGGGTTCACCCAATGTTTTTTTCAATGGTATTCCTGTTGCTCGAATGGGTGACAAAACGGCTTGTGATGACACTATCGTTGAAGGGATTCCAAATATATTGATAAATGGCCAACCTATTGCACATGTGGGGAGTAAGACGGCTCACGGTGGTGTTATTGTTTCGGGCTCTCCAACAATTATTGTTGGTAGTGGTGCTGGTGGTGCGTCAATAGCTAATGGGGCATATAAAGTAGCTTCAGGGGATACTCTTTGGGATATTGCTAAGCGTCTTGGTGTTTCATTAGCTGCGCTAATTAAAGCTAATCCCCAAATCTTAAATCCTGATGTTATTCACCCTGGTGATGAAATCAATATTCCTGGTGAAGGCCAGCAACCTCAGACTTCTGCTTCAAACAACCAAAATGATGAACAAAAACAAAATGCCAGTGAAGAAGAGTTTGGGAGAAAAATAACGCATATTGTCATTCACTGTAGCGCAACTGAAGAAGGTAAAGCATTTCGAGCTGCTGATATTAAACGTTGGCATGTAAGGGATAATGGTTGGCAGGATATTGGTTACCATTATGTTATTTGTCTTGATGGTACTCTAGATAAAGGCCGTTCTATAAAAATAGCAGGTGCCCACGTCAAAGGTCATAATAAAAACAGTATTGGTATTTGTTTGATAGGTGGGTTGAGAAATGGAAAACCTGCAAGTACTTATACACAGAAGCAATTTACTACGCTTAATTATATAGTGCATAAACTAGTGGATCGCTTTCCTCTAGCCGAAGTCCTTGGTCATAGGGACTTTCCTGGTGTGAGCAAGGCGTGTCCCTGTTTTGATGTAGCTAGCTGGTGGAATAAACATAAGTCAGACACGATTACAGAAGAAGTATCAACAGAAAGTACCACCACCCAAAATACGTCAGGCGTTGGTGGTATGGGTGGTGGTGCCAATGAAAGTAATAACACCCAGTATGGGGATGGTCAATCAGATGGGTTATACAATCACCATCATGATTTTAAAGGTGAATGGCCTTGGTTGGATATTTCAATTGAGCATTTAGCCTGTAAATGTTGTGGGGAGTACTATCACTGTAGTCAGTCATTAAATATGTTACAAAAAGCGATAGATATTGCAGACAAAACTTTCTTGCTTAATAGTGCTCATCGATGTGTTAAGCATAATAAAGAAGTTGGTGGGGCTGTAAATAGTGAACACTTGAAAATTGCCTTCGATATCGACGTAACGAGCATTGCTAGGAAAAGAGTTTATCAAGCCTTACAGCAAGCTGGATTTAGTACTTTTGGTTTTTATAAACAGTTTATTCATACTGATAAAAGACCTGGTAGACGTTGGTGGGGAGAAGGTGCAAGGCCTTATTGGTAATGTTTGTTTTCTTAGGTTTGCTATAATTATGTGCAAAGGTTGTATTACTGCATTTCTATTACTTATTATGTCTCTTTGCTCCGTTAAGCTAGTAGCTTCGGAAAATTTATGTAAGATAGGGGAAAAAATAATTTTTTCCTGTCTTACTTCAAAAAAGAAAATTATTTCACTTTGTTTAGAAAAAAACAAAAATAAATTGCAATACAGGTTTGGTAAAAAATCTAAAATAGAAATGATCTTTCCGAATCAAGAAAGTAATACATTATCATATTTTAAATATTCTAATTATTTTAGATATCAAACTGAATATAGCGCTATTTCATTCAAAAATGATGATTTTATTTATAGTATATATAATAAATATGAAGGAAATGGATATAAAGAAAACATGTCAGGTATTGACGTTTACCAAGTTAAAAAACACAAACATATAGTTGCTATTCAATGCAAAAAAAATTCATTAGAAAATTTTCCACTCGTTAGCGACCAGTTAGCATGCGATACGGACAATCCATTATCGAGTTGTATCGACTAATAAAATTTTTCTACCATTTTTTGCGAATAATAATCGTAAGGAATGTAGTTCAATACGGCAAAAGTAATACCATTTAGTATTAGTAAAAATAGATATAGTCTAAATTTTAACCCCTCTTCACAAAACTTAATCGATTAAGCATAATATTGTTGCTAAGCTAAACCGTTTTAGTATGCTTGATTTGTATTGGTATCATCATAGGAGGGTTAATGAGTAACCAGGTGTGGGTATTAGGAGATGCAGTCGTTGACCTTATTCCAGATAGCAGAGATAGGTATCTCAAGTGCCCTGGCGGTGCCCCTGCTAATGTAGCTGTGGCTGTTTCTCGCTTAGGGAGCAGAAGTAGCTTTATTGGTCGAGTAGGGCAGGACCCTCTAGGCGAGTATTTGAAAACAATTCTGGAAAGGGAAAGGGTCAATACGGAATACCTTACTTTTGATATCAATCATCGTACCTCTACGGTCATTATCAACTTAGATAAGACTGGGGAGAGGAGTTTCACCTTTATGGTGAAGCCGAGCGCTGATCAATTTCTTCAGGTTGGGGATCTGCCACATTTTGCAAAAGGCGAGTGGTTGCATTGTTGTTCAAATGCATTTGCTAATGAGCCAAGTCGTTCGACAGCATTTAAGGCAATACAAGCTATGCAAAATGCAGATGGATTTGTTTCATTTGATCCAAACTTGCGTTCTGAAGTTTGGTTACATCCGGAAGAAATGAGAGATGTAGTAAAGCAAGTGCTTCTCGTTGTTGATCTAGTGAAATTTTCTGAAGAGGAGTTGCTTTGGCTGACAGAAACAAGTGATATCAAAACAGCGTTGAATAAGTTGAAATCAGTTGCTATCCCCCTTGTAGTGATAACACAAGGCAAACAAGGGGCTTTGCTCTCCATTAAAAATAAAGAACCAGTGTTATACAAAGGAAAAGCAGCTAAGGCTGTTGATACAACAGGTGCTGGTGATGCGTTTGTGGGTGGGTTATTAGCTGTACTAGTCCAAGAGAATAATTGGTTTACTGAGGCAACTATAAGTAAAGCAATGGCATGGGCTAATTCATGTGGCAGATTAGCTATTTCAGCAAAAGGGGCTATGACAGCACTTCCAACACGAGAAACACTAATAAAAGAATTATCTACTGAGAGTGCATCTTTAAAGGTGACCGACAATAAATAAGTAATAAATCAAATCGACTTCAGACTGATAGGAGTAGCCTGATGAATACTGCTGAGGTTGTAAAAAACTTAGTTCCATTATTAGGTGGTGTAGAAAATATTGCAAGTGCAACACATTGTGCAACACGATTAAGGTTAGTACTTCATGATGATAACAAAGGAGATAAAGTCGCAATAGATCAGCTAGATAATGTAAAAGGATGTTTTGCCAATGCGGGCCAGTTTCAGATTATCTTTGGTACAGGACTGGTTAATGAAGTATATGACGAGTTTATGAGAGTGACTCAATTAGAACAACGGAGTAAAACTGAAGTAAATTCAATTGCTTCTCAAAAACAAAATATCATACAACGTTGTGCTCGAACGCTTTCCAATATATTTGTTCCCATTATTCCAGCAATTGTTGCATCGGGTTTATTAATGGGATTATTGGGAACACTACGTACCTATAATCTTGTTGACTCACAAAGTACTTTATTTGTTCTGCTTGATATTTTTAGCTCATCTGCTTTTATTATCTTACCTATATTAATTGGTTTTACTGCAGCAAAAGAGTTTGGAGGTAATCCTTATTTAGGCGCAACATTGGGAGGTATTTTAACTCATCCTGCTTTAACTAATGCTTGGAGCGTTGCTGGTGGATTTGAAACTATGCAACTTTTGAATTTTGATATTGCAATGATTGGTTATCAGGGTACAGTTTTTCCTGTTGTGTTAGCGACTTGGTTTATGAGTGTTGTTGAAAAAAATATACGCCGAGTTGTTCCAAATGCACTAGATATTATTTTAACTCCTTTCATAACAGTGGTACTCACAGGCTTTGTTGCCATGATATTCATTGGCCCTGCAGGTAGAGCCCTAGGGGATGGAATCTCATGGGTACTTAATGTACTTTATACTCATGTAGGTTGGTTTGCAGGTATACTGTTTGGAGGTAGCTATTCAGCAATAGTTATTACAGGAATACACCATAGTTTCCATGCTATTGAGGCTGGCTTACTGACAAATCCAGAAATTGGTATAAATTTCTTGTTACCTATTTGGGCTATGGCAAATGTAGCTCAAGGTGGTGCCTGTCTTGCTGTTTATTTTAAAACGACAAATGAAAAAATAAAATCAATTGCTGTTCCTTCAGCCGTATCGTCTTTATTGGGAATTACTGAAGCTGCAATATTTGGAATTAATCTTCGTTTTGTTAAGCCTTTTTTTGCTGCGCTTGCGGGTGGAGCCTGTGGTGGTGGTTACGTTGTATTTAGCAAAGTAGGTATGACTGCCGTTGGTTTAACTGGTTTACCGGGTATGGCCATTGTTCAACCTAATACACTCATGCATTACATTATTGGTATGGTAATAGCCTTTGTTATTTCATTTATTATTTCTTACACATTGAAATATAGTACTGAAAATGTATAAAAAAGAAGAATTATACCAAAAGCTCATTACTAAACTATTGAATGATTCATGTACTGTTGAGGCTGATTATTATCGGCCTCAATGGCATATTTCTGCTCCTATAGGTTTACTTAATGATCCTAATGGATTAATTCACCATAAAGGAGATTACCATTTATTTTATCAGTGGAATCCTCTTTCATGTAGACATGGAAAAAAAGTTTGGGGACATATGACCTCAAAGGATTTGGTTTCATGGAAACATTATTTCCCTGCACTAATTCCGGAAGAAGAATATGAGTCTCATGGTTGTTATTCTGGATCTGCAATTGTTATGAATGACCAAGTGCAACTATTTTATACAGGTAATGTTAAGTTTGAAGGAGGGCGCACCGCATATCAGTGCTTGGCTTCATTGAATGATGATGGCAGTGTTCAAAAGCTTGGGCCAGTTATTTCAGTTCCTAAAGGATATACAGGTCATGTACGAGATCCAAAGATTTGGCTGCATGAAGAGTATTTTTATGTAGTGTTAGGTGCCCAGAATATAGATAAACAGGGTAAAGTTATTTGGTATCGCTCAAATGATCTCTTAAACTGGCAGTTTTTAGGAGAGTTAGCTGGTTCAGGACTTAATGGATTAGATAAGTTTGGTTATATGTGGGAATGCCCTGATCTGTTTAACTTGGAAGGGAAGGATATATTGCTTTTTTGCCCTCAAGGATTAGAGAAAGAAAATGGACATTTTGCAAATTTATTTCAAGCAGGGTATGTCATTGGTGCGCTCAATTACCATACTAAAAGTTATCAACATGGTGTTTTTCAAGAGCTTGATTTAGGGTTTGATTTCTATGCGCCTCAAACAATGAAAGATGAATATGGTAGAAGAATATTAATTGGGTGGATGGGGTTGCCTGATGAGAATGAAAGCTATCATCCTACTATTAAAAATGGTTGGGTTCATCAAATGACTTGTCCAAGGGAACTGATCTTGAAAAATGGTAAGTTATACCAACAACCTGTGGAAGAATTAAAAGTCTTACGTAAAAATAAAACAACAAAAATTTCAGTTGCTAATAATATTCCTTCTTTAAAATTAAGATGTGCTGAAATGATAATAGAAGGAGGGGTGAATTACCAAATTGACTTATCTGATGTTGTTTCAATACAGGTTGATAATAATGAAATCACGTTAAAAAGAAAAAATTGGCGCACAAACTTATGGGAATCACGTTCTTGGCAAGGCCATATCGAACTACTGCAAATATTACTTGATCATTCGAGTATAGAACTTTTCATTAATAATGGTGAAGCTGTGCTCAGTAGTCGGTTTTTTTCTCTTTGCGATAAATCATTCAATATTATATTCAAAGGCGGTGAAGTTATTCACCTTACTTATTGGACGTTGTCTTACTAGAAGATTGGAGTAATTGATAAGGCTGCATAAGTATACCTACAGCAGAGGATATTAGGGGCTGCCATCAATTCAACCATTTTATATTCGTTTATTAAAGTAATGTGTTATAAAATAGTAAAGCTATGTTGGATTGACTAGGTGGGTTGTGAAAGAGAAAAAGCGTATAACTCTGGCAGAAATAGCGAAAAAAGCGGGTGTATCAAAGTCTACAGTGAGTTTCATTCTTAATGGTAAGTCTGAAACATTTAGAATTAGTGAAACAACCCGAAAGAAAGTACTGGAAGTAGTTCAGGAGCATAACTATCGTCCTAGTATCCATGCCCGTGCACTGCAATCGAAACGAAGTTATACCATAGGTCTGGTGATACCTGATTTAACCAACTTTGGTTTTGCATCAATTGCCAAAGAGCTTGAAAAACGCTGTCGTGAAGATGGCTTACAGTTACTCATTGCGTGTTCAGAAGATAATCAAGTGCTTGAAAAAAAAGTAGTTGAGCACTTGGTTGAGCGTCAAGTTGATGCTCTCATTGTTGGTTCAGCAATGATGGATGACCATTTTTATACAAAGTTAACAAATCAATTACCCGTCCTACAGTTAGATAGGCAAATAGATAATTCAAGCTTACCACTGGTTTGTAGTGATGCATGTAACTCTACTGCACAAGTTGTTAGCCAATTATTATCAAACGATAGCCAGGAATGTTACTTCTTTGGTGGTCAGCTAGAGCTCTCACCCAGCAAACAAAGACTCAAGGGTTATAAACTTGGGTTACAACAAGCAAACCTGAAACTTAAACCTGACTGGATAAAACACGCTGATTACCAGCCTCACTCAGGTTATAAAATGATGGCTGAATGTATAAAACAGTTGGGACGGCCACCTTCTTGCCTATTTACTGCATCTTATACATTACTTGAAGGTGTTTTACGTTATTTACGTGATCATCAATTATTAAACTGTGATATACGAATAGCAACGTTTGATGATTATCACATACTTGATTGCTTACCTATTGAAATTGATTCGATTGCACAAGATTGTACTTTACTTGCACAAACAGTGTATGTTCTGGCAAAAAATATGCTGGAAGGTGAAGAAATGGGTAAAATGCAATATATTTTACCAGCCAAAATTTGCTGGCGTTCCAAATGAATTTCAGCAATGCGATATAATTTTATGAATAAAAATAAGCTATCTGTACTCGTTATTGATGATCAAAAAGAATATCAAGATGAAATTAAAAATATACTGGTCAGACTTGGTATTACAAATGTTACAGTATGTGAGAATGGAAATATTGGATTATTTTGGTTAAGAAATAAGTTCTTTAAGTTTGATCTTGTCATAACAGACTGGTGCATGCCACTTTATAGTAGAAATACAATTGAAAAATTACAAAGGCAGTTATACCGTGATAATGAATTAAGAGAACTACCGATTAAAAATGGTATTGAATTTTGCCAATATGTAAGGAGAGATACTGCCTTATATGACATAAAACTTATTCTTTGCTCTGCATGTCTAGATAATGAAAAACAAAGTAACCTTATTGAGGCAGGTATCATTAATGCTAGTTTAAAGCATCCTCCAGGCTTTAATGATATTAAGCAATGTTTAAGTGAGTTGTATGAATTTTGACCTAATGGTACCTCTAAAATGGTTTGTTAGTAATAGCTTATATGTAATGCTTTGAAAGTTAGCACATAATAGAATAAAATTCCTTTAACTTTAGAGGTGAGAGTGATAGATGAAGTTTACTGAAAATTTAAATCTTGATGAGTTATTTCATTGTGCACTATCTGCAAGTGAACAAGGGGATCATGCTCAATCGATAACACTATTGAAAGAATGCATTCAACAAGAAGATCGTGCAATTTATTATTATATGTTGGCAGCAGAACATGCTGAGATTGGATTATACCAATATGCAATTGAAGAAATGACGCTTGCAATTAATAAAGACCCAAGTCTATGGATTGCAAAATTTCAGTTAAGCTTATTATACTTGACTGTATCTAATATTGAAGAAGCAGTCAAAGTTTGGTATGAGCTAAAAGACAGTAACGCAAATAGTTATTTACGAATTTTTGCAGAAGGGCTTGTGTATATTCAGGAAGGAAATACATATTTAGGTATAAAAAAATTAAAGGAAGGAATAGAAGCTAATAAAGAGAATAATCCGTTAAATAATGATATTAATAATATAATACAATCATTAGAAGAAAATGACATCAATGAAAAAGCTCAAGTTAATGATGAAGATAACGAAAGTAAGCTTGAAGATAAATCAAATAAAGACAGTGCAATAAATAAAATATTTATATCAAAATATCAACAAAATGATAATGAAAATTGATAACAAATTAGATAGTATCGCTAGTATACTATCTAAATTAAACAAGCAAAAATCAACTAAAGCTAGTAGCGTATCGAGTACACATAAGCAGGAAGATTTGATAAATGACGTATTAGCATCAACATTTTTAAAAATTAATTTGAATCATTTGTCGGATAGAGAACTCTGTAATAAACTTGTTTCAATATTGCTACTAGATAAGTTTGGTGCAGAAAATGTAACGGAAGATATGATTAACAAAGTATCTCAAACACTTTATGATATTATTGAAAACCAAAGTAGTTTTGTAGATTTGAGGAAGCTTATAGTTAATTTATAGTTTATTATTTAAATTAAAGTACATTCGTCTGAAGATAAAAATTTCGAACGAATTTCAGTAATTGCCTTATTATGTAACTGTGAAACTCTCGCTTTAGAATATCCTAATCCATCCGCTATTTCTTGAAAGGACTCATCAAGCAAATAATGCTGAATAACTATTTGCTTCAATATTACATCAAGAGAGTCTATTGTTCGATATATCGATATTGCTAAGGGAGTGTCAATCTTATTTTTACTCAGAGCGTGAGTATCATTTAATAATATAAAATTCTCAAACTCATTCGATAAAAAATAAGTAATCCCCAAATCCACTGTAATATTAATAATCGTTTCAATATCTAATTTGATCATTGATGTTGATATTGCGTTATTATGTTGATTCTCAAGTTTTCTTTTCCAGTGATAATAGTTTGAGTATTCGGAAAAGGTATATGCTGAATTTAAAATTGAGCCTTTTATTCTTAAAGAAGCATAAATATCAAAGCTTGATCTTTTATCTAAATTAAAGTTTTTAATACTCTCAATGAGTCCGATAAAACCATACTGAATACAGTCATCAAGTGATATTCCTGACATAAAAACTTTTTTGAAATAGATGTTTGCTATTTTATATACAAGATAGCTGTATATATTAATGAGCTTTTGAAAACAATCATTACAAGCATTCTGCTTATAATTCTGCCAAAGACTATCAATACTTTCTAGGTCTTCAGTTGGCATAAAAAATGACTAAAGCCGCTAAAAAAAACTTCCGACAAGAGCATAAGTAATTAAAGACCAACCATCAATTAACACAAAAATTAATAGTTTGATTGGCAAAGATATCATCATTGGAGGTAACATAATCATACCAACAGACATTAATGTACTTGAAATTAATAGGTCGATAAGTAAAAAAGGAAGAAATATAATAAAACCTATTTGAAAAGCTGTTTGTAGTTCACTTAGTAAAAAAGCAGGTATTAATGAGATGAGCTCAACTTTCTCTGTAGAATTTGGTATTTCTTTTCCTGATAAGTCAAGAATCATGGTAAGATCTTGCTCTCTAGTATGTTTGAGAAGAAAGCGTTTTATAGGTTGAGATGCTAATTGAGCAGCTTGAACCGTAGTAATTTCTCCGTTATTAAAAGGTTGTAGTGCTTGATTATCAATCTCTTGCCAAACAGGTTGCATGGTATAAAAAGTCAAAAATAATGCTAGTGCTATTAAAACATTATTAGGTGGCGTTTGTTGTAGACCTAAGGCATGCCGAAGCATTGATAAGACAATGATGATTCTTGTGAAGGAAGTTAGCATCATCAACAAAGCAGGTGCTAAGCTTAAAATAGTTAGCAATAAAAGTACTTGAAGTGGAGAAGAAAGATCATTACCCACATTATCAAAAACAATAGATAAACCAGAAATATTAACTAGTTCTGAGCAGTTAGCTGTAGGAACAACTAATAAAAAGATTAAAAAAATATAAATCTTTTTATTCATGATATATTGTCACTTGTAGATTGAGGTGATGCTAGTGGCACTATTTGATTGTGATTATTATTATGAGAAACAATAAAATGCTGGTTTTCAACTTTTATAATCGTTACAGTATTTTTTGAATCAAGTTTTTTTTGCCCTATGATTTTAAAATCAAAATTCTGTTGAATATTTTTATTAAAAGTTATATTAGTTCTGAAATAAACAGCAATACATGTTAATATTAATATGACTCCAATAGTTACACTATAAGATGTGAATTTATAATTTGGAACTACGGATTCATTTTTAAAAACAAGATTGTCATTACTTAGTTGTTTATTATCTGCATAAGAAAAAGATGCGATAGATAAAAAGTATATAAATATTATAATATATAATTTACTCATATATTATTCTCAAGTATATGAGTAATGCGAATACCGTAGTTATTATTGACAACGACAAGTTCACCCGTTGCTATAGTCTGTCCATTTACCTTAAGTTCTAAAGGTTGATCTATTAATGTATCAAGTGTAACAACATCATTTTTTTTCAAATTGAAGAAATCAGATACTGATATTTCAGTTGAACCTAGTTCAGCTTCAATTGAAACATTAAGATTCTCGATAATAGATGGTTGAATTTTATTGAAAAGAGTTTCTTTTGATGGAGGAATATTGCTATCAGTATAATTAACTTCAGTTAAATCAATAGACTCATGTTTCATAATTTAATGCCTTAAAACTTTACTGCTTTATCAGTAATGTAGACTGCTTTGTTTTGATTATCGCAACAAGGTTTACAATAGAAAATTTCTTTACTATCAGTTGACTTAAGGAAAAGAGTATTTTGTGAGCTACTGTTTAGAGATATCACATCACCTATACGTAGGCTATTTAATTCTCGTATTGTTAAAGAAATTGGCTCACATGTTGCCTTTAGTGATATCATTTTATCTGATATTGTATTGAGTCTATTTGAAAGTTTTATTCCATTATTTGTAACTTCAGGTATCTGTAAAATAGGTTTTATAGATAATGAAGGAAGTAATATAGAAAAATAATTACTGTTTGAAATGAAAAGCTTAATAATTATCCATCCACTACCAAATTTGAGTATTGATGATTGATCTGCCTTAACATTATGGATTAGCTTAACTTCTAAAGTGTTAAGTAAATCTAATATACACTCATTAAGAATAGATTGGCAAATGGGGTGTGTTAATTGTTCATCAGAAAAATTTTTATCAAAAAGAGTTGAGTACAAAACTTTTTTCCAATTTGAAAAACCATAAAAAGGAATGTTTAATTCATTTTGTATCTCATTTTTTGTATCAAAAGATAAGCTTTCTGTTGGTATATCTATTGCTAAAGAAGTATCACAAGTAAGAAACCACTTTTTAACCCACCTTGAATAGAGAGCATTATAATGACTTACCAAAGAAAATATGTGCTCTTTGCTATAGAGAGTTAGAGGATAAATCAAGGTTATTTTCCTCGAGCACTATTATAAAGTTCTTCAATCATTTTATTTGTTACACTCAGTACTTGCGAGCTAGCTTGGTAACCACGTTGTACTATAATGATTTCTGAAAATTCATGTGACATGTTGACATTTGACTTTTCTATAGATCCACCCTTTATCGTTCCAAACATATTTTGGCCCCCATGACCATATACGATTTCAGAACTTTCTTGGTAGATAAACATGCTATTACCAACAGATGTTAAGTATTGTTCATTGGGTAAATTAGCTAGTAGTACATGTAAAGTATCTTGTTTGTCACTATTCGTATACTCAATAGACAATTTACCGGTATGATCAAAAGATAGATTTTTAATTTGGCCTGCGGTTCTTCCATCTTCAGCATTGAAGGCTACAGTTGAATTTGCTGAAGAATAACCTGTTAAGTTAGAAAAATTACCAGATTTTCCTATATTTAGCTTAATTGATTGGTTATCATCGATTTTGACAGATAAGTCAGAGCTATCTTCATGAGGTGAACCATTGCCATTAAACTTTATAGTATGAGTTGCAAGAGTTTCAGTATCTGATTTCTTTACTTCTACACTCCATTCATTTCCAGCTTTTTTGGTAAAGTTAAAATAAAGTGTATGTTTTTCACCTAGTTTATTGAAATAAACAGCTTCTAGTTTATCTTCACCTTCGGCAGGAACTTTTGTGCCTGTAGCTGCACCTGCATTTAAGTTACCTTTGAGTTGAATGCTCGTTGTAGACTGTGGTGAGCTGATATTATAGTCGATTAGATTAAAGTTTTGAATACTTCCATTAAGTACTCCTAATACTTTATAGCCTGTTGACTTATCGACCAGTTGCCATTGATCAAACTCAAACTGACCTGCTCTAGTATAGTATTGATGTTCACCATCTGTAAGAACGAACCAGCCTTTACCATCAATCGCTAGATGAGTATTTTGACCAGTACGACTTATATCACCTTGAGTGAGCTTTAATGTTTCTCCTGTATAATGGACACCACCACCATTGTTTTGGTCTGATAACATATCCCGAAAGTGAACAGAGGTACCTTTAAAACCTGGTGTGTTTATATTCGCTACATTATGACTGAGGTTGTTTAATGAGCGAGAAAAGCTTTGTAATCCAGAAAAGCTTTTATAAAGAATACTTAAAGTTGACATTGGACGATTATCATCGGACGATTGAAATCATTGAGGGTTTGATATCTGGTACAAGTTCACCATCTTCCTTCTTTATTGTTAGTAATGGTGTATTTTGTACAAAGCGCAAAGTTGTCACTTCGCCTACATGTTTTTGATCGTCGAATACAGCCTCGACGGTTTTCCCTATTAAACCAATAGATTGAGAGTTTGCTGTAAGTTGGGCTAGTTCAGTAAGTGTATCTCGTGATGATCGTTCAAGCTCAAGTTGGGAAAACTGAGCCATTTGAGCCATAAACTCTCGATTATCGACAGGGTTTAATGGATCTTGATAATTTAGTTGAGTAATAAAGACATTAAGGAACTCTTCAACACTGATTGTATTATTCTGTACAGCCTGGTTGGTTGAGTTAATTTGTCCTACTGCATCAATAGCCATAATATGAATACTGCCAGTATTAGCTTTATATATTGCGTTATAGAGATAGAGTCATGTTGATGCCATTGATCATAACAGCATCAATTTTTATATTAAACTCACTACACAAAGATCTAATCTTTGAAAGTAGTTTCTTTTTGTCTAATGATTCATGGGATACATAGTTTCTTATATACAGCTTTAACTTACCGTCACTGCTATATAAAAGCTTTGCATTTTCAACAGGTAAAAGCCTTGACATTGTTTCAGATAACTTAGTTATAGCTTTTGATTTGTTCTTTGAAACAAGCACATCGGAATCATTTGTTATCAGTGAACCTGATGCAACTTTACTATCTATCGTTATATTTTGTAGCCTACTATTATACCAATCTATATGACTATTAGATAGTGAAAGATGTATCTGAGCTTTCTTTGTAGCTACTTTGCTGTTTAAATTGTCAATAGCCTCTTTACTCAATGTTTCAGCATTGTTATGAACAAAGTTTTTAACCTTGTTAGCATGGCTGTTTTTTGCAGAATAGTTGTTTTGAGGATTTGCAGAAGTTTCATTAACAAAATTTAAAGTTTCTTCCCACTGTTGAAGTACTTTTTGCTTTTTATTCGTTTCCTGAGAGTTTGAATCACATATCTTAATTGGGTTGATATTGCTTGGTAAGATGGTTTTCAAGGTTATGCCTTTACATTGCCCTTTGTGGATAACTTTTTGAATATATACCCTTCGCCAATCAATTTTGTACCCCAAGGATATAAGGTGGTTGCTGCTAGTCTTCTAGATCAACGAAGTGGTTGAGAATACAGTTCATGCAAAAGTTTCAAACCGTCCACACAGTCACTGAGTAGTATAAGTTCTTTCAATTCATCACGTGATATCATTTTTAATAGTCATTTACATTGGCGATAGAAGGATTGTGTAATGTACAGTTCCAGGTTTTCTTCTGTATCTTTAAAATCAAGAAAAGCCCTAGCATCATTCATATAATTTGATAGCTTTTCATTTAGCTTTGTCTTGATATGTAATTCTTTACTTAATATTTGTTGATTAGACATGTAGTCTTTATTGATTTCATCGTTGATAGATAGAAGCTGCTTTTGATCATTAGAAAGTTTATGATGATAATCAAGTAATCTTTCATGCTTATCTGCTTGATAATATTCGGGGTTTGTTAATATATTATCTAGCATGTTTTCCAGTGATGTAATTTGATCTAGATTATATTTAAGTTGAATATTATTAGATTTTAGCAGTGTTGAAAGGTTTTCAAGTACCTTTGTATAACCCTGAATACGTTCTGAGCATTTTAAAAGTAAGTACTTTATAAATACTAATTTCTTTTTAGATGTCAGCTTCATTTATAGTGGTAGTCGTATTATAACCAATGACTAATAGTTTTAAGTACATTTGAACTTTGGGCATATTTATCTGCGTATAAAACGGGTTCTAGCTTTTTATATAACGATATAATTTGATCATGTTCAATATTCTTGCCTTTTTCATAAGCACCAAGTTCGATCATTTCCCGTATTTGGCTATATTCTGCCAAGTATTTTCTAAGACGGTTGATAAGTTTCTGGTCGTAATCAGAAGTTAATCTACTATATAGTCGACTGACACTTTGTAAAAGGTTAATTGAGGGATAGAGGTTTCTATTTGCAATTTCTCTTGAAAGTACGATGTGACCATCTAGTATTGAACGAACATGATCTGCAACAGGTTCATTATGATCATCACCTTCAACAAGTACACTAAATATACTTGTAATGGAGCCCTGGTTTTTAAAGTTACCTGCTCGCTCAGCTAATTTTGCAATAGTAGCAAAAGATGAAGGTGTATAGCCTCTAGAGGTTGGCGGTTCACCCACTATAAGTCCTAACTCTCTTTGAGCCATGGCTAGTCGAGTGATAGAGTCCATTGCAAGTAGGACATCTTTGCCTTTAGCACAAAAATATTCTGCTATAGACATTGCAGCATTTGCTGCCATAATTTTCATTATAGGTGGTTCATCTGCAGTGGCTACAACAATAATTGCACGCTTACGTTGTTCTTCTGTTAGGGTGTGATAGATAAATTCATTGACTTCACGGCCACGCTCACCAATTAAGGCTATCACAATAATATCGGCAAGTTGAGTTTGTGTGATTTTACCAAGTAAAGTACTTTTTCCAACGCCACTACCCGCAAATAAACCGATACGCTGTCCTTTACCAAGTGGTAAAAAAATATCAATTAAGGGAATCCCTGTTTCAAGTCTTTCATTAATCAGCTTTCTGTTTAAAGGGTTCTGAGAAGAGCCTTCAAGACTTATGTTACTTCCTACCTCAACTTTAGTTGATTCATCAAGCGGTTCTCCAGCGCCATTTATAGTACAGCCAATTAATGCATCACTGACTACGATTGACGGAAACTTTCCTTGAGCAGTAACGCGGCTACCCAATCGGATACCCATTGTTTGCCCGAATGGCATTAATGTAAGCTTACCATTATTAAAACCAATGACCTGAGCAGAAATAGGTTGTTGATTATGGCTCGTAATAGTACATAACTCGCCCATAGCAGCGTCAGGACCATCACTTTCAATAGCATAGCCACGCGCTTGAGAAACAAGGCCAATGGGGGTTATTGTTGAAGCTCTTGCTATTGCCGATTCAAATTGTTCTACCAGATTACTTAGCATTTCTACTTGTCATTGAATAAAAAAGAAATACTTTCGAGTAAGTTAGACAATTGATTGTCTAGTTGAGCATCCCAGCCCTGATATCGACTCTTTAAAATACAGCCTCCTGTTTTTAATGAGTCATCAGTTGCAAACGACAACTTAATTGGTTTAACTTTAGCCTGTATTTCAGAAGAATAGTGTTTAACTCTGTTGTAATCATACTTATGCAGATAAACAACAAGCTCATGTTGACTGTCAACAGTTTGTATAGCTTCAGTTATTAATGAAATAATTGTTTCTGATTCACTATAAGCTTTACCTAAAATTTTGACTAGTGAACTTTGAAGTATAGTGAACAGAGCGTATTTATGAGTCTCGATGTCTTTAAGCACCTTATCTTTGAATAAAATACAGCATTCACTTAAAGTATCATTAAGATCAGAGAACTCTTGCTTGGATTTTTCCAAACCTTCATTGAAGCCCGTTTTGTATCCTTCTTGCTTGGCACTCTGGTATTGGCTTTCAGTTGACTCTGATAACTCTTTTTGTAGTTCATCAAGCTTGCTGTATAGCATTGAGTTTTCATTTTTTAGTTGATCTACAAGCTTATGAAGTTCACTTATTTTTTTATTGTGCTCTACTAAAGATATTTGCTTGTTGTCAACTAATTCATATTTATGAGTATCTAACTTATTTATAGCTTCATCGCGAATTATTTGAGTCATGAAGATACCTCGGGTTTTACTAAAGTATCTTCAATAATCTTGTTGAGTATTGCTTGTGTATGTTCTGTCATTTTTACAGAACAATCAGCATGACCATTTTTATATACTTTATTAATCGTGTAGTTATATAAAAATGGTGGTAAGCCTTCATATATTTCAGTTTTAATATTATCAGAGTAATTATCATTCAAGTGAATAGTGCTATCATTCAGAGTATGTGTAGCTTGACTTATCAGTTCATTGGTTTCATTAAATGAAAGTTTTGAAAATTGTGATTTTTTAATAACCTTAAGAGTAGACTTAATTTGAGTGCGTTGCTTTTTATTAAGTCTACGTAATATCCAGTAGCGATCAAGCCAACTTAATTGTGATAATTTTAGAGCAACAATCTTTTCAGAAGGTAGTTCAGTGCTCATTTGAATCAACCCTTAGCCAATCTTTTACATCAAGAAGTAATTGTTGTCTTTCATCTTTTGATAACCGCTTTGATGAGCTTCTTCTAATACTGAGCAGAACAATAAATAATAAAGTAATGCCTATTACTGAGAAAATAAGAGATACTGATGTTTTCTTTTCAATAGCTTTATTTATGATGGTTTGTACAAATGTTGTTTCTGAATTAACTTCATCAGCATTAACCAGGGCATTTTCCTGTGCTATATTACTTTTGGATTCTGATAGATGTACTGCAGGAATAACACTGACTGAAATGCTATCACCTCGATTTGGCTGTAAACCTACTGATTTTGCAATGAGATCTGTAAGTTTGTTTTGTGCGGTAGTATCTAAATTTGAAGAAAGTAGTACCGCGACAGTAATAGAGTTAATAGTACCTGCTGGTTGTTTTTTTGTTCTTGTTTCTTTTGAGAAAACAAACTCTCTTATTATATGTTCATCTGTTAGCCTTTCGGTTAACGTCATATCACTTTGTTTATCATTTGAAACATGATATTTTTTGTCTTCTATGGCTTGCTTAATAATGGCTTTGCCATTTTCACTGACTGGAATAGATCGTTCTTGATGAATTGACTCACTGACTTGATTTAATTCAATATCTATATTAACAGTGTACTGATCAGTGTCGACGACTCTATTTAATAAACGTTCAACTTTCTTTTGATAAAATAACTCTAAATCCCGCTTTTGATTGATTGAACTGAAAGCAGAATATTTATTGACGTCAGTTGATAGCTGTTGTCCTTTTTGATCTATGACCATTACTTGATTAGTTATTAAACCTGGAACAGCAGAAGCCACAAGAGTACGTAACCCCTCTATTTGCTGTGCATTTAGTTTTTTTCCTGGGTGCAAAGCTAATGTGACTGATGCTTTTGCTTTAGAAGCGTTGGTTCTAAATGCACTGGTTTCTGGTAATACTATATGTACTCTTGAAAATTTTACTTCCGCAAGGGTGTTAATCGTTCGAACAAGTTCGCCTTGTAGAGCGCGTTGATAGTTAATTTTTTGTGCAAATTTAGAAATGCCGTAGTCTGCTTGATCAAAAAGCTCAAATCCTGGTAGTTGATTTTGTTCTAATCCACTATTAGCAATGGCTAACCGAGCTTTATGTAGCTGGCTAGGGTCAACATATAAATTGCTTTGATCATCAATGGTATAATCAATATTTGATCTATTCAGTTCTTTAACAATTAGACCTTGTTCTTGCTGAGATAAATTACTAAAGAGTAGCGTGTAATTATTTGAAAATAAGAAAAAAATAGATATAGCTGTAAGTAAAAGAACAGCTACTAAAATTATAATAAATGATGCTCGATGTTTTTGGCTGATGCTATGCCAGATATTCATAAAATTGTTCATTAATTTAAACTTGTAAACGCATTATTTCTTGCAACCCTTCAATACACTTGTTTCTGACTTGAATAGCCAAGTTCAGATTACGAGTTGCTTTATCCAGCTGTTGCATAACTTGATGTAGATTGTCGATATCACCTGATGCCATATTAAGCGCACTTGACTCAGCAGTCTTGTATTGCTGATCTAATGCATTAATTTGTTCCATAATAGTATCAAAGCCACTGACTGTTTTAGCTTGATGACGTTGACTATGATGAAGGCTGTTAATAGCCTCTATTGCTTCAATATCCACAGGCTACCTTTCTAGTACAAGTTGTGCCATTTTTTTACTGGCATTAAAAACACTTAAGTTTGCTTCATAAGCACGTGTTGCCATCATCATTTTCATCATTTGATCAGCCATATTAATATTTGGCCGCTCTATAAAACCATCCCTATTTGCTAAGGGGTGGTTTGGATCAAATGTTCTTATAGGTTGTGCTTTTATTTCTTTTATTTGCGCTGGGCCTATATTCAATGGTTGTGATGGATTGCTCACTACTAGCTCTAAAGCTCTATAGCTTTCTCCTGGTTTGGCGACAGTATTTGCATGAGCAATGTTTTGTGCAATAAGATTTAATTGCTGTTTTTGTAGTGACATACCTACTTCGCTTAAGGAGAAGCTATCCATTATGATTTACCTTCCTTTATTGCCAGCGTTAGCATATTGTTTAGTTTACTTTTGGCTGAAAGAATGGCTTGATAGTGAATAACATTTTTAGACAGTTTCGCAAGTTCTTTTTCAAGCTCTATTTTGTTCGCAGTAGCGTCTGTTTGTATATTTTGTTCCGGAACCCAGTTTTTAATAGTATTTATCGTACTTGCTGATGATTGCGTATTCTCTAAGCTATCAATAAGCGCAGTAAACTTATTATTGGTCTTAATAGTTTGTGTTTTATAACCTTGGGTATCAATATTAGCAATATTGTTTGCAATTAGCTTGTGCTCGAACAGTGTTCCTTCTAAAAACTTATTAAGAAGGCCTACAGTCGTTGTTTCTAGTAAGAAACTCATAAAATATTTGCTCCGCTATTTTATGACAAGTTCGGCATGTAAAGCACCAGAAGACTTAATTGCTTGCAAGATAGATATTAAGTCCCGTGTACTAACACGTATTTTACGTAATGCTGAAACTAAATTGCCAACCGTTGTACCTGATGGCATTGAAATAGCTGTGACAACATCTTCTCTAACTTCAATTTGAGTATCAGGCACAACGGTAGTATTTATACCAGAAGATGAATTGATGTTAGCTTGAATATTTATATTAGGTTGTGACGTTATATAATCGGTAGTAATTGAAAGCTCAATGTTACCATGAGATACAGTAACACTATCAATTACAACATTACTTCCAGATACCACTGTACCTGTTCGCTCATTAACGATAATTTTTGCAACATTATCGGGAATAATTGTAAGGTGTTCTATTGTAGCGATTAGATCAACATAATCATACTGGTTATTCTGACTAATAATAATTTTACCTGGACTGATCGCTCTAACCTGAACCCCCTTTAGTTGTTTTCTTAGTTTTTGTTTTATGCGAGCAGCAGTTGTAAAGTCTGGCTCTTTGAGTAAAAGAGTAATTTCTCCATTATGATTGACAATGTTGTTTGCTACCGCTTTTTCAACGGTAAGTCCATCAGGAATGCTTGCTACCGTTGGGTGATTTTTTTGAATGACATTGCCGTATAGATCATATTTAAAACCACCTACTGAAACAGGGCCTTGGGCTAAACCATAAATTTTACTATCAGCCCCTCTTAAAGGTGCAAGTAATAAAGTTCCACCAACCAGACTTCTTGCATCTCCTATTGAAGATATGTTGACATCTAATTTATCACCTTTATTCGCAAAGGCTGGAAGCTTGGTGGTTACCATAACGGCGGCAACATTACGGCTACTTATGTCGGAATCACTAACACGTATGCCAAAGCGAAGTAAGGCATTTGCAATAGAATGGACAGTGGCTTGACTGCGTCTACTATCACCAGTACCTGCTAGCCCAACTACAATGCCATAGCCAGTTAAAGCATTTTCACGAATACCTTCAATTCTAACAAGATTTTTAAGTTGAATAGGGGTAGCATGTGCTGTTAATGCAAGTAGCATTGTAAGGACGATTACAAACTGCTTCATTTAAAAGCCTAACCATGAAAAAAATCGAGTGAAAAAGCCGGGCTCATCGTTATCGAAGCCAGTGTATTCAATATCAGCCTGGCTAATTCGAGTAGATAAGATATTATTATTTTGGTCTATGTGTTCAGGTCTAACCCAACCTTTAACAGATATAAACTGTTCTTCGCCATCGATCAAAATTTTTTGTTTACCTTCCAGTCTTAATCTACCTAGTCTATCTTTTTCGATAATATCTACTGTTATTTGTGCTTGAAGCTTACCGTAACGAGTTGAAGTATCTGTACCGTCATACCCGAAATTTAGTCCTAGATTAGCTTTTTCATCTCGTGTTGAAGTGGAAAACTTGCCACCTACATTTAAGCGTTGATCATTATTGCTTTGATTGTTAGTTGCCGCTGAAGATTTTTCAACAATTAAAACCGTTACACTATCACCTACTTTTTTGGCAATAGGGTCTTCGATTAACGACTGATATGTTTCTTCAGAATAAAGAGACGTGGCAGTCGCTTGTCCATAAACAATACAACTCGTTAATAGTATAAGTGTAAGCTTTCTCATTTTTAGTTTGTTACATGAATCATGTTAGTGTTGGCTACTATACCATAAAAAAACTCACCTGAACTCAATGATTGTAATTTAATTCTTTGATTAATATTACCATCTTGAAGCGCTTTGACCTGAGTTCTGATGGTTATACCGTTATGCGTAACTTGCGCTATTATTACTGCATTTTTTTCAACTGTAGGTAACTCCTCAATGTGAGTTGTCAGTAATACAGTTCCTGTAGGTAAGTTACGTTTATATCGGTGTTTAAGCTTTTGCGGATTTTTTACCAACTTTGTAATAGGGTATTTCGCTATGTCAATGCGTTGAGAAGTAACTTGGGAGTGATGGAAGTGACTATTTGCTTGTTGTGATTGAGATAAAACCCAAGCATGTTGTTTTAAAGTTACATCAAACCAGATAGGAACGGATTTTATACTTGTATTGGTTTTAATAGTTACCCATACACAAGTACGCTTTAGGAATTGGCTGGCACTATTTCTTTTAAAGCTTAAATGATAGTGCTGTGCATTTATATATACCTCAGGTATATCACTAACTGGTTTGATGATGACTTCTTCAGCAAGTGGAGATAGCTGAAGCTTCAGAAAGTGCTTAGTTTGGGTTAGGAGTTTTTTTATAGGCACAATATAGCCTTTACGAGTAACTTTTACTGAGTCAAAGCCTCGAATATAAAACTCATTTAACACTAAAGCTAAGTTACGCTCTAATAGATTTTTAGTCAGTACTTTGTCATCAGCAGGCTCTAACCCTAAGATAATTTTCTGATTTAAAGCTTTGGCTATCTTTTTTGGTGATTCTGTAGTGGATGTAAGTTTAACTATTTCACCGAGAGTTGGATTTGTATTTTGTACAGTAACTGCAGGAGGTAACTCAAATATTGTACCTCCTAATGCTTCTCTAGCAAGAATAGGTCGTATCAGTAGAATAATAATAACTACAGATAGTAGCTTATTCTTTGTCATACTCTAGGATCTTAAACTATTGGTAATTCGCATAATATCGTCAGCGGCACGAATAATTTGCGCTTTAACCTCATAACCGCGTTGTGCCAGGGTAAGCTGCATTAGTTCTTCTGTGAGATCTACATTTGATGACTCTAAAAACCCTTGTTGGATTTTTCCTGCGCCACTTTCTCCCGCAGTAAGATAAAAGGGTGTTCCTGACTGTTCATTTGCAAGGTATATACTGTTTCCAACAGCATCTAATGCTTCTGGATTGGCAAACTTAACTACTTGTATGGAGCCTAGAGGGATACTTTCATATCCAACTTGCGCACTTACTTCGCCTGCTTCATTAATAGTAAGACTTTTGGCATCCGTTGGCACTTGAATTCTGTCTGCAAGTAAATTACCTTGTTGACTGATTAAGAAGCCGTCTTGATCTAATCTTAATGAACCATTTCGAGTATACGCTAACTCACCACTCGTTAATTCCACCTCCAAAAAACCGTCTCCTGCAATCGCAACATCAAGATCACGATTTGTTGGTTTTAGGTCTCCACTATCAAACTGTACTGATGCTTGGTTGAAGGTTACACCTGCGCCTTGACGTATTGGTTGGTGGGTGTATTGATCAACTTGTTGAAGTTGCATCACTTCATTAAATGTCAAACGTCCTTTTTTGTATGCCGTTGTATTTAAGTTAGCTAAGTTATTTGCAATAACATCCAGCGCTTTTTGCTCTGCGTGCATACCACTGGCAGCAATATGTATTGCGTCAATCATTACCTTACACCTAATAAAAAACTTATATTAAAAGTCGCCCAAATCAGAAATTGTTTTTTCGAGTAAGCTGTTGTAACCGTTGGCCACCTGAAAAATAGATTCATAATGTCTATTTAAATTTATAAGGTTAACCATTTCATCCATTGCTACTGCATTAGACGACTCTAAATGTTGTTGGATAATATCTTTATCTTGTTGCTGTACTGGAGTCGTATTTTCATTACGAAATAAGCCATTACCAAGATAATGATCTCCAGTCAATTTTGCATTAACTACTTGGATTGAATCTTTAACTACATTATCTTGAATGATGTTGCCATGTTGATCAACACTGAAATTTTTAGGCTCTAGTATAATATCACCACTTTGTCCCTGAAGACGTTCACCTGAAGATAATGTTAAATATCCTTCTTTACTGACTTCTAACTCACCTCGACGGGTTAAGTAAGTTTGGCCATTTTGCTTTACAATGAAGAACCCACTTCCTTTTAATGCAATGTCTTTATAACGGTTAGTACGGTGAAGACTTCCTGTTGATAAGTCCATTGAAGATGCATTTGTTGATGTAAGGCCTTTGTTGACATTTACCCACCGTTTATAGGCATTGGTATTCGTATTAGCCAGGTTATGAGTAATATTGTTTAGTGATTGTAGATCCTGACTGGCTGAAATATTGAGGACACTCATCAAATCTGACATGTTTAAACCTTTTACAAAACTATGCTCATTCAAAGCACTGCATGAAAATAAATATAATCAAATCACTTACGATGACTCTTGAATACTCACGGTTGAAAAAGATGTGATTGCAATGACAGAAGGTATTTCTTGTATAGAGAGTATCGTTAAATGTTTTAGTGTTCTCTCAGTGAGTAGTTTTAAATGTGGCCTTAATACGGCAGAACATAACAGTACGGGTTTTAAATTATTCATCGCCATTTGTTCTGCAGTATTTGCAATTGCTATAACGAGTCTTTCAGTTAACAGTGGATCAAGATGAATATTTGTTGTCTGCTCAGTGTTGGGTTGAAGTTGTGAAACAAGCTGTTGCTCTAGCTTCGGTGATAGTGACATCACATGTAGGGTATTATTATCATCAAGAAAAGACTCACAAATGTTTCTCCCCATATTTTGTCTGATAGACTCACTTAGAAATACGGGATCTTTTGTTACTTTACCATGATCTGCTAACGCTTCTAAAATAAGCTCCATATTTCTTATGCTTACACTTTCTTTAACAAGACGCTGTAATACTTTCTGAACATCTGTGAGGGAAAGCATGTTAGGAATGACTTCTTCATAGAGAGAGGTATGAAGCTGTTTTATGGGCATTAATAGCTTCTCAACCTCACTTCGAGTCAGTAATTCATCTGCATGTCTTCTTATAACCTCACAAAAGTGCGTAAATATAACTGTTGTTGAGTCAACAACAGTACACATTTGCTGTTTAGCAATACTTGTTTGATCATGAGTTATCCACACCGCAGGAAGTTGATAAGAAGGGTCTTTATCTTTTATGCCTTCTAATGCTATATCTGATTGTGTAGAAATAGCTAAATATCTATCTAAGTAACAGTTATTACTATCAACCCTTGATCCATGAATTCTAATTTCGTAGTGATTCTCTGTGAGCTTGCTGTCTGCAATCATTTTCACTTTCGGAATCACAAGGCCACTTTCCATGGCATATTGCTTTCTGAACGATTTGATTTTTTCTGATAACAGGCTGTTTTCTGTACTAAAACGATCAGCAAGATGCTTTCCCAAAGAGAGTTCAATAGGGCTTATAGCGAGTTGGTTATATAAAGTGTCGCCTTCACTTTGCTGATTATCTTGTTGAGCTATATTTTCTTCTGCTTCATTTTGGCGATGCGCATTAAGCGCTTTATAAATTAATAAGCAGACCACAATCAGCACAGCAAATACAGGCAACCAAGGAATTCCTTTGGTGAACATAATGCAAAATAGTGCTAATGCAACCAGAATTAAACTTTTTGGATAACGTGTGACTTGTCGGCTAACTTCCTGGCCAAGAAAAGAATCACTTGCTGCGCGTGTAACAATAATCCCTGTTCCTGTGGAAAGGATTAAAGCAGGTATTTGTGTTACAAGCCCATCACCTACCGTCATTAATGTATAGGTATGTAATGCTGCAGACCAGGATAAACCATTTTGGCCAATACCTACGGATAATCCGCCAATAATGTCAATCAAAACGATGATAATCCCTGCAATAGCGTCTCCTTTTACGAACTTACTGGCACCATCCATTGCACCATAAAAGTTTGCTTCTCTTTCTAAGTCAGAGCGCTTTTTTCTCGCTTCTTGCTCACTAATAATGCCCATGTTCAGTTCAGCATCAATACTCATTTGCTTCCCTGGTAAACTGTCAAGTGTAAAACGAGCAGCAACTTCTGCAACACGTTGAGCACCATTAGTGACTACGACATATTGCACAACAATCAGAATAAAAAATATGACTAAACCAATAATATAGTTACCACCAACGACATATTCTCCTATTGCATTAATGACTTGTCCGGCATCTCCATCACTTAAAATGAGGCGGGTTGCTGATATATTTAATGCTAATCGAAATAGTGTTGCTATTAGCAGTAGTGATGGAAAGGTTGAAAAGTCTACTGGCCGATCAATATAAAAAGTAACTAATAGGATAAGGAGTGCAAAGCTGAAATTAGTAATAAGTAGTATATCAAGAACAACAGCTGGAACTGGAGTAAAAAGCACAAGAAGGATGCCAACAACAGCAACCACAAGCAGTAGTTCACTTTGTGAACCTAACAAATCTTTAATTGTTATTGACTTCATTCGTTATATTCAGCCTTGGCAAGGGAACTTCTTTGCTGATAAATTTTGTGGAGTATAATTGCAATATCTAAAAATGTTGACTCTGGGATTGTACTATTAATGACGGCTTTTTTGTATAAAGTGCGAGCAAGGGAAGGTTTTTCAATAATTGGAACATTAGCCTTTGCTGCTTCGTAGCGAATTTGTTTTGCAAGATGATCTGCTCCCATTGCGACCACTTTAGGGGCGTCCATTTTATTACGTTGGTAGCTGATTGCAACTGCAATATGGGTTGGATTTGTAATCACTACATCGCTGCTTTTGACGTTATTTAAGCCATCAGTTTGTTGGCGAAGTTTGTTTTGGATTTCTTTACGCTTTTGCTTGATTAAAGGGTCACCTTCGCGTCGTTTATATTCATCCTTAACTTCTTGTTTCGTCATTTTAAGTTGTTTGATGTATTGTTTTCGAGTGAACAGGTAGTCAAGCAAAGATAATGCTAAAAGCAAGGATATAACAGTGATACATACCTTGGATAATATCTGCAGTACTGAAATCATTCCTTGAAATAACTCTTGATGATGTAACCTAATGACAGTGCTTACAATGTCTTCGCTGTATAAATAAAGAACGATAATGAGAATGACTATCTTTATGACTGACTTTAACAGATCAAATAAACTCTTAATTGAAAATAGCTTTTTGAAACCTTTTATAGGATTTATTTTTTGTATATCCCACTTAAGTGGCTCAGAAGAAAAGACTATGCCTGTTTGTAATACATTGCCAAGTATACCTGATATTACTGCAATGGCACTTAACGTGAAAAGCATACTACACATTAAAGTGAACGAATCTTTAATTCCATCAAGTACAACTTTTTTATCTGAGGCAAATTCTGCTAGATCAAGAGTATTTTGTGTTAACTTTGCTATTTCTATTATACTTTTAATTCCATAGCTGCTGATTACTAAGACAAATACGGATATAACGACTAAACCTGTTACCTCCATACTTTTTGCTAACTGACCTTTTTTCCTTGCTTCTTGAAGGCGAAACTGGGTAGGTTGTTCTGTTTTTTCAGAAGTGCTGCTAGACATGAAGTTTAACTAAGTAGTGACTGCCAAAAATCAACGAGTGAACCTAAAATATCTATATTTAGATTTGTGAGTGATGGTAGAAGATAGATCAGCAACATTAGTCCTAGTAAGATTTTGATTGGGAGTGTAAGAAAGTATACGTTAAGTTGCGGCATTGTTTTCGATAACAAACTGAATATTATATCCCCAATAAATATAAGTGCAATAATAGGTGCTGCGAGTCTTATACCGAATAAGAATATATTTGGCAGAAATTGAACCGCGTGAGCTACATTTATTTCATAAAACTGAAGTGGATTTAGTTTTTGTAAAGAAAAAGCCAACATATATAACAGGTTATGATGTTGATTTGTAAAAAAGAAGACCGCTAATGCCAGGAGGCGAAGTAATTGAGAAGCAAATCCTGACATTGATTGAGAATGAGGATCAAATGCTGCCATAGCATTAATACCTGTTTGAGTATCAATAACCCGACCTGCCAGGTTAATGGCTCCGAAAACAAAATATATCCCTGTTGCTAACAGTATACCAAGAATCACTTCTTTAATAACAAGAAGCGTTAGAAAAATAATTTCTAAATGGTCCAGTTGAACAGATTGATCAACAAATGGTAATAGAATAAAACCAAGGGTAATCGCCAGAATACCTTTGATTAGCCAAGGTAGCTTTATACCTCCAGCATGAAAAAGTGAAAATAATACAATCCCAATTCTTGTTGTTGTCAGTATTAAGGCATATAGCCAAGTAACATCAAAGTTAATTACCATTTTTTACAGAATCGTATTTCTAGCCTATGTAACTTGGTATTTCACTAAATAGGGCTGTTGCATAACTTGATATAGTTGTTAATATCCATGGGCCAAAAATAAAAAGAACACCTAAGATTGCAAGCATTTTAGGCACAAATGTCAGTGTCATTTCCTGAATTTGGGTAATTACTTGAAAAATACTTATTATTAAGCCAACCACTAAGCTGGTTATCAGAACGGGTGCAGCTACTTTTGCGGTGTTCCATAGCATGCTATCCAATAACGAGTTTGCTATATCAAGATTCATGGACTTAAAATTATCTATACTGGGTTTGTATTAGTGCAATACCTAACACAATGAGTTTAGGTGGTTTACATCTTTTTAAAAAAAGGAGTATTTTGTTTAGTGCTTTTGTTGGCGGTTTATATTTTTTTTCAGAACAGAACCAACCGTAACTTGCTCAGTAATAGAAATATTCATTAACTGGTCGAGCGTGTCTTTTGCTTCTTCAGGATTTAAGCGCGCCAAAATTAAGTATTTTGCATAAAGGCCTGCGAGTGAGTCTGCATTCAGTAACAGCGCTTTTCGATAGTAAGTTTTAGCTTCATCAAAACGATTTTGAAAACAAAGTACGATAGCCATCATACCTTGGGACTCAGAAAAAGCGGGCGAGATAGCCAATCCTTCATGTGCTGCTTGCTCTGCTTCATCAATTTGGTTATTGATGATTAAGCACCATGTAAGCGTATTCCAACTTCCAGGGTGATTAGGCATATACTGAGTTGTATTGCGGAGCGCTGTTATTGCTTGATTAAGGTCATTTTGTTGCATACAAATAAGCCCAGTACCAAGCCATGCCCTTCCACTTTTTGGTTTGAGTTTTAGTACTTGGTTAAACGTTGCTTGGGCATCTAATAGTTTATCAGCTGATAAAAGCTGGAACCCTTTTACAATATTCGCTTCAAGCTGCTTAGGGTTAATCGTAAGGGCTGTGTCAGCAAGTGAATAGGCGGTTTCAAAGTCTTCAATATCCCAATATAGAAGTGCTAAGTAACCCACGCATTCTGCATTTGTGTTGTCCTCTGCAAGCACAGAGATTGCCTTTTGTACTTCACCTTGATTATGTAATGCTCTGGCAAATAATAAACGCGTATGCGTGCTCATTTGTTCTACAGGCATTACTTGCAGTGTAATAAGCGCATTGTCACCTTGGTTAAGGCGAATATAAGCTAAAGCAAGCAAATAAATAACAGCTTCTTCATGGACATCTTGGTGTTGTTGCAGTAGAGCCACAACCTGTTCATCATGACCTTGATAGGAGGCGAGTGCTGCCTTTGCAATTATTAAGTGGATGTCTTCACTTTCAGTGATAGTGCTTATAATTTCTTGTGCTTTCTGAGGGGTATTTGCTTCAAGGTAAAGCTCCACTAACTTCCGCATAATAAGCGTATTATTTGGATCATAAGATAAGTATCCAATGTATTGCTTAATGGCATCTTGAAGAGAGTTGGTCATGATTGATTACTGCTCATGGAGCTAAGTGTTATAAGAGAATTAGTAAACAGTTTATGTTTGTTTACTCACTCTTTTTAAATAGAGGTTGTCAATATAGCCTAAATGTATTGTGTGCAGTTTTTATCATAAGAATGGTGATATTTCAAACAAAAGTTCCATAGAAGATATTAATTAGAAGGGGGGAGTAGATATAAATAACTGCTTGCTTCTGTCTGTGGTAGCTTATAGGTAGCTAGTATTAAACAGTGGGCTAAGTGAAGATATATGGTACCTTTGCGCTTGCAGTTACTGATACCATAAGAACTGGCTGTGCAATGGGGTGATTTAATAAATAACTAGACTTGAAGTATAACTATACTATGCAATTGTATTTGCTTATTTTATTGCTCCAAGTCATTAATAGGTTTAGATTGTTTATGTAATGCGTAACTTAAAATAAAATTTTAATTTCTTAGTTGTTTATAGCTGATATTAGATCAACTACGGTGTTTTCTAATAATAGCTTTTACATCAGTAAAGTGATTAGTTTGTAGAAATCCAATTACGCTGACGACTTTTAACTAACAGTAATTTTCCATTATTACGCACCATTAGCATAGATGTTAAAGGTGTAGAATGAATATTATCAATGGTCGTGGCAATTAAATAACCGTGTCGTTCAGATTGACTGGGAGAAGTGGGTAACTGTAAGTTTAGATTTAACCAAATATAATTTGGTATGGAGAAATTATGCAACTGTTCTGGATAAATAGTTAGCATTCTATGCGCTGGATGCAGTGTAATCACCATTATCTCGCCGAGAGAGAATACGTCAGAAGAGCGTAATTCTGCTTGAATAAAAAATTGTCTAATGGTTAAGTCGAATGTGTTTGCAGCAAAGTCCTGGTCGGTGCATTCGCAACTGAATGAGAATGAACTTATCTCAAAGATTTGTTTATTTCCTAAGAAATCTTCCAGAATAATTTCTTGTTGATCGTGAGGGCTTCGGGAGTATTGAAAAAATTTTGGATTTTGCACCAGCCTGTCCTCCACGCATTGATAAGATCGTTCTATTTAAAGTACAAAACCAGTGCCAATTTGGAATAATTGCTAATAATCAATAAGTTGGGTTTGGGCGAAAGCGCTAAGTGTAAAATATTCTGAATAAAAAGCCCGCAAGAAAGCGGGCTTAATCAGATGTATTAATTAGCAGAAAGGGTTATTTGTTTTTCCAGTTCCACTGTTGTCCTTTCCACTCTGACTCATTATTCCAAACACCTACCCATTCACCGTATTTTTCAAAGTGTGTGATAAATAAAGTAGGGTAAGCTAGGTTTTTAATTTTTCCTGCGGATAAGACCCAGCGTTGGTTTAGTTGCTTGGCATCACAGTTACCAATTTTGGCTTGGTTTTTACCACTATACCAAGAAGGCATTTGTAAACATTTTTCTGGTGCTGTGGATGGATGAACTAACCCGTTGTTGTCAATAAGCCATTTTGCACTGTTTGAGCTACAAGAAGGCGCATTAACAATATCGCTACTTGAACTTAGACATGCATCTTGAGCATTAGCAAGTACCTTGTAGTCACTACCTGGGTTTGGATTGGGGTTAGGATTGGGATTTGGGTTAGGGTTTGGATTAGGATTGCTTGAATCATCAGGCTTATCACCACCATCTGCTACATTACAGTTATTACCTAAACCAACAACTTTAAAGGCAGCTTTTACATCGCCAACTGACCAGTTTTTATCTTTTGCGGCCCGCATAACATCACATGAACCCTGTTCAAAATTAGTGTTCGATTTCCAATACATTTTGTTGGCAATTAAAAAGATTTCAAAGGCATGTTTAATGTTCCAGCCATCTGTTGTCGCCAAGTTATAAAAAGCACGGTTATATACACCTGAGGAGTTGTGTACATCCATTCCTTCACGATAGTCTTTTGCATGATCAATGGAGCCTCGATGATCACTTGGCTTTTTGAAGTTACGAATGCCGCGTTTGTTTTTGGTTGCTTGAGCACCAATGATCCAGTCTACTTTTTTAAAGTTGTAGTATTCTGCTGTTTCTCCTGCCATGTCAGAGAATGCTTCATTAATGCCTCCAGATTGGCTTCGATAGGCGAGATTTGAGTTATTTGATGTGACGCCATGGCTTACTTCGTGAGCTGCGATATCAAGTGTTGTCAGTGGGTAAAATACACTGCCACCATCACCAAATGTCATGGCACGGCCATCCCAGAAGGCATTGTCATAATTACGTCCGTAATGAGCGCGCATGGTTAATTTAAAGGGTAGTGGTTTGGTTTGATACCAATCTTGGTACATGCGGAACACGATATGTCCAAAGTGATGAGCGTCATTTAGTGGGGAGTAACCACCATTTGATTCTCGTGCTGTATTTTCAGGGCAGTTGAATTGATGAACACGACCTCCACTTTGTCTATTACCCATATCCTGGGTTTCGACATACTCTGTACTCATACGGCACTGGCTATCTACTTCTAGATTCGGGTAGTCAGTACCATACTGGTATTTACCCGTATTTGGGTTGCCCCCTGGACCCGTTGCTTTCTGAAAGTTCAAGCCTTCCCATTGCTCAATAACTTCTCCAGTATGTGCATCAATGATGTAAAAAGGGCGTGTTGGACCTTCTGAATTATGGGTGAAATATGAGATTTCATAAACTAAGCGGGGTTGATCTGGGTTTTCTGCATACACATACAGTTGGCTGTTATGATGCTCAACTTGAGTATTGCTTTGGCTGAAACCTTTGGCATTGAGTGCAATTTGCAACGCATCTTCACTTGATAAGCTAGGTGACGTATTTAGGTTATCGTTCGAAAGACCTTGGACAATGAAACCACTTAAGTCACTATAAATCTCCTGCTTATTTTTTGCTGCAACAAAAGACTGACCATAAACAGGTACACCTTGATATAACTGCTGGTACTTAGTTTTTGTAGCCCCATTAGCCAGCTTCATACTGGCAACAGGCTTGATGTCTTTTTCAGATCTAAGACTTAAAACTTCATGAAGGGGGGCTATTGTTCGAAATGCCTGAAATTCGGTTTCTTGTTCCAGATTGACAATTTGTGCGGCTAACGCTGTTAGTGGAAATGCAGCAAGTGAGCTGATAGCGCCAGCACACAACATAATTTTAAGGCTATTTCGGCTCATGTTTACTCCTCAGGTGTTTACCATCTATGCCAACAGATGAGGTTTACTAACGGTTTTTGTGTGTTTTAGTTCTACTTAAGTTGGTAACGTCTATTACCCTTTTACGTCGACTTATAACCGTTTAAATAAAGTAAATTGCCCGGCAGTACCGGCATAGTCATTTGGCATAACTGACAAACGCATTGAAACTTTTACTGAAAATTAACGTTATAAAAATTGTTTTCTTCTTTTCCATTTTCAACACGCTTGGTTCTAAATGAAGGTAAGCGAGTTGAATGGGGGACAAGCATATTTGAGTTTTAATAATGACAAAAAATAAGACAGGAGATATTTACCTCGTCACATAATGGGTTAAGCTGGCGAGTAATGTGGATATTTTTGACACCTGTGGTCTTTATGATTTTTGGTTATTCACGGTCTAAGAGTGATGTAAAACAGTTGATGTAAACGAGATGATTAGATGTAGAAGAGGGACACAATGCTGATTGACTTTTCAACCCTAACACCAAATCAAACTTATCAGTGGATGACACAGAGTATTGTACCAAGGCCTATTGCGTGGGTACTTTCTGTGAGTGAGTCGGGAGGTTACAACCTGGCTCCTTTTTCTTATTTTAATGCGATTTGTAGTGATCCACCGCTTGTCATGTTATCTGTAGGTAAAAAACCTGATGGTGAACATAAAGATACCAGTACGAATTTACTGGCTCGCAAAAAGTTTGTGATTCACATTGCTAACAGTCATTTGGCACAACTGGTTACCGCCTCTTCAAAAACCCTTCCAGCAGAAACTTCTGAAGTTGATGAGTTAGGGTTGGAGCTTGTAGCGTTTGAGGGCTTCGATATTCCTAGATTAGCGTGTTGTGACATAGCAATGGCGTGCAGCTTTTATCAGGTGCATGAGCTGGGTCAAAATCAACAAAGAGTGATCTATGCAGAGGTTCATCAGCTTTTTGTCAGTGATGAAGTCATGTCAAAAGATGCAAAGGGGCGTAGTAAGATTGATGCGCTTCGAGTTGACCCTTTAGCTCGTTTAGGGAGTAGTGAGTATGCTGTTATGGGTAAAGTGATCAGTATTCCAAGACCAAAGTAAGCTTTTCTTGCTTAATTCGTTTCAAAGCAGAGTAACTACAAAAGCAAACTGTAGCCAGCAAAAGCTGATTAAGCCTTTTTAACTTATAGCAAAATCATCATAGAGAGAATGATAAAAGGTGCTTTCCTCGCTAAATATCTAGTTATTTTTCTACGGTTTCCTTTTATAATTAGCGGATTTTGCAGCAAGCACTGGTTTGGCCTTATTAGTGTGTAAAGTGTTGGCATGACACGCTGAAGATTGCGAAGGGTCCATGTGCTATATAGTTCTTGCTAGCAGTTAATGTTGCTAAAGATCGAGGTTAGAGATTGTGGATTTTCCGACACGCTATGATGTGATTGTAGTGGGTGGTGGTCATGCAGGTACTGAAGCTGCATTGGCTGCGGCACGCATGGGCGTTAAAACATTACTGTTAACACACAATATTGAGACACTGGGACAAATGTCCTGTAATCCCGCCATTGGGGGCATTGGGAAAAGTCACCTGGTAAAAGAAGTGGATGCCCTGGGTGGAGCAATGGCTCAAGCAACCGATCGGGCAGGGATTCAATTTCGTATTCTTAACTCCCGAAAAGGGCCAGCTGTTCGGGCTACACGTGCACAAGCCGATCGTATTCTTTATAAAGCTGCCATTAGACATATGCTGGAAAACCAGCCCAACCTTGATATTTTCCAACAAGCGGTTGATGACCTTATTGTTCATCAAGAGAAAGTGGAAGGTGTGATTACCCAGATGGGGCTGAAGTTTTATGCGCCTAGCGTGGTCATTACAGCGGGTACCTTTTTAGGTGGCGTTATTCACATTGGTCTGGAAAACCATTCTGGTGGTAGAGCTGGTGATCAACCCTCCATTGCTTTGGCAAAGCGTTTAAGGGCATTACCTTTCCGCGTAGAGCGTCTGAAAACAGGGACACCCCCTCGTATTGATGCACGTTCAGTTGATTTTTCTGTCATGACGCCACAGCCTGGTGATACGCCATTGCCAGTCATGTCATTTTTGGGCAACGTCACTGACCATCCACAGCAAGTTAACTGCTTTATTGCGCATACAAATGAGCAAACCCATGAAATTATTCGGAGCGGGTTGGATCGTTCACCGATGTATACCGGTGTCATCGAAGGGATTGGGCCACGTTATTGTCCTTCAATCGAAGATAAAATTATGCGTTTTGCGGATAAGTCTTCTCATCAGGTATTTGTTGAGCCTGAAGGACTGACCACCCATGAACTTTACCCGAATGGTATTTCTACCAGCTTGCCCTTTGATGTGCAGCTTGCTTTAGTTCGTTCAATCAAAGGCTTTGAAAATGCACATATTACCCGCCCTGGCTACGCCATCGAGTATGACTTCTTTGATCCAAGAGATTTGCAGAGCTCTTTAGAAACCAAGTTTATCCAAGGGTTGTTCTTTGCTGGGCAGATCAACGGCACTACAGGTTATGAAGAAGCGGCTGCTCAAGGGCTTTTAGCGGGGTTGAATGCGGCACGCAGAGCTCAAGAAAAAGAAGCATGGTGTCCACGTCGAGATGAGGCTTATATTGGGGTGCTTGTGGATGACCTAATCACTCATGGAACCCGTGAGCCCTATCGAATGTTTACGAGTCGAGCTGAATATCGACTCATTTTACGAGAAGATAATGCTGATTTACGGTTAACAGAAAAAGGGCGTGAGCTAGGACTCGTGGATGACCATCGTTGGGAAGTTTTTTCTGCTAAGCAAGAAGCTATTGCAAAAGAGCAGGAACGATTAAAAACTTCGTGGGTACAACCAGGTTCTGTTGTCGCTGAGCAGCTTAATAAAATCATTACCAGTCCGATCACTCATGAGTACAATTTGCTTGAGCTGTTGCGTCGGCCTGAAGTGAGTTATGAGCAAATTGCTGGTCTTGTAGGTGAGCCTGTATCCAGTGACGGCCAGGTTGCAGAGCAAGTTGAAATTCAAGTTAAGTATGAAGGTTATATCGCTCGCCAGGAAAACGAAATAACTAAATTGCGTCGTCATGAAGAGACGCGTTTACCTGCTGACTTGGATTATGACAATATTTCTGGTCTATCAAATGAAATAAAGCAAAAGCTGATTACACATAAGCCTGAAACGCTTGGGCAGGCATCACGTATATCAGGTGTTACGCCTGCAGCTGTTTCTTTACTGATTGTGCATCTAAAGAAGCGCTCATTGCTGAACGAGAAGTCAGCTTAATCACTATATCTATCCTTCATTTGACTTTTACGAGAGGTTAAGGCTGTTATCAATATTTTGGTAACAGTCTTGGTTTTACTTTTAACCTTCTCAGTTTTAAGTTGCTGTATTATGTAAAACCCATTTAATGATAAGTAATATGAGTATGGTGGAATCACAACGTTTACTCCTGGTCAATGGTATAAAACAGATGGGCTTGACGCTGGCGACGGATCAAATTGATGCGTTGATGACGTACTTGGGGTTACTCGTCAAATGGAATCAGGCTTACAACCTCACAGCAATTCGTGACCCCAACACCATGGTTAAGCGACACTTGTTGGATAGCCTAAGTGTTACACCGTATATCGATAAAGATCACATTCTTGATGTAGGAACTGGCCCAGGTTTACCAGGTATACCGCTAGCGCTTTTTTTTCCTGAAAAGCAGTTCACATTATTGGATAGCAATGGTAAAAAAACCCGTTTTTTAACCCAGGCAAAAATTCAGTTAGAATTGGATAACGTTATAGTTGTGCAGTCTAGAGCAGAAGAGTTTGAGGTGGAGCAGACATTTGACATAATTGTGTCACGGGCTTTTGCCTCACTATGTGATATGTTACAAAATACACATCATTTATGTGCCGATGAGGGTTGTTTTTTAGCGATGAAAGGACTCTACCCGGAGGCAGAAATAGCACAACTTGATTCTAAAATGGCAGAACAAATTGAAGCTTATCAATTGTCTGTCCCTGGGTGTGATGCGCAGCGTCACCTCATTAAAATAAGCAATAAACCTATTTAATTAAGTCAGCTGAGGGACATCCAAGGTGGCGAAAATACTTGCAGTGACCAACCAAAAGGGCGGGGTGGGTAAGACAACCACTTGCGTCAATCTGGCTGCATCTTTAGTAGCCACCAAACGCCGTGTACTTCTCGTTGATCTTGACCCCCAGGGAAATGCAACCATGGGCAGTGGGGTTAATAAACAAACACTGTCGGCATCTGTTTATGATGTGTTAACAGGGCAAAAAGAAGTGGTGGATGCACTGGTAAAAAGTGAATCTGGTGGATTTGACTTATTACCCGCGAATGGTGATTTGACTGCTGCTGAAGTACAACTGTTGGAGCTTCCGAATAAAGAAAAGCGACTCAGCTATGCATTGGCAAAGGCTGCGTCTAAATACGACTATATCATTATTGACTGTCCTCCATCATTGAATATGTTAACCGTCAATGCCCTGGCTGCGGCTAATGGTGTTATTATTCCTATGCAGTGTGAGTATTATGCGTTGGAAGGGCTAACCGCTTTACTTGATACGATTCAACGAATTAGTCGTGTTTTAAATGCCAATCTAAAAATAGAAGGCTTGTTACGTACTATGTATGACCCGCGTACAAGTTTGGCAAATGAAGTATCATCACAGCTGGTTAATCATTTTGGTGATAAAGTTTATCGCACAGTAATACCTCGTAATATTCGCTTGGCGGAAGCGCCTAGTTTTGGTATGCCCGCACTGGCGTATGACAAAGCATCTCGTGGGGCGGTTGCTTATCTTGCCTTGGCTGGGGAAATGCTTCGACGCCAGGAAACACCGCTTAAACAAGAGTCTGCATAAGTATTCTAACCCTTGGACAAAGTTGATTATTTCCTATGGCAGCTAAAAAGCGTGGTTTGGGCCGAGGCCTAGATGCTCTGCTGGGAGGTTCATCTTATAACGAGCCTGATCAAAGTAGCGAGCAACAAGAAAAAGAGCTTATGCATCTTCCTGTTGAATTTATTCAGCGGGGGCGTTACCAGCCTCGGCGGGATATGCACCCTGATGCCTTAGAGGAACTGGCAAGTTCTATTAAAGCCCAGGGGGTGATGCAACCTATTGTTGTAAGGCCAATGGGTACTGATCAATATGAGATTATTGCTGGGGAGCGGCGCTGGCGTGCGAGCCAGTTAGCGGGTTTAGATACCATACCTGCAGTGGTACGTGAAGTGCCAGATGAAGCGGCTATTGCGATGGCGCTGATTGAAAATATTCAGCGTGAGGACTTAAATCCCATTGAAGAAGCCATTGCTTTACAGCGTCTGCAGCAAGAGTTTGGATTGACTCAGCAGCAGGTGGCTGATGCCGTTGGTAAATCTCGTGTTGCCATCACAAACTTGCTTCGTTTGATGACGTTAAGTGATGACATCAAAACGATGTTGGAGCATGGTGATCTGGATATGGGCCATGCTAAAGCGCTTTTAGGCTTACCCAAGTCTACTCAAACAGAAACAGCAAAAAGTGTTGTTGCAAAAGGACTTTCTGTCAGACAAACTGAATCTTTAGTGCGTCATATTCAGGCAGATAAAAAAGTAAAAGACAATAAAAGTACGCCTATTGATCCTGATATTAAAAAGTTGGAAGATGATTTAGGTGAGAAGTTGGGTGCACCTGTTGTCATCCAACATACAGCTAAAGGAAAAGGAAAGCTCATCATCAAATACAACAGTCTTGATGAATTAGATGGTGTATTAGATCACATTAAATAAGATAGCTTTTTCAGCAGGTTATCTGCGAAGTTTTGTGTATTTGACTAATGAGCCTGGTTCATTAAGCTGCATGAGTGTTGAACACTCGAGCCATTCCCAATATACTTCAAGCCCCAAAAATTAACTGAAAATGTTTTGAGGTCTCGAGGGGGCCTTTTGTAAGCTCGAGGGGGCCTTGTTGGACAGTTGTAGGCGAGTAGCACACGTCAGTTGGTTGGTGGTGTTGTTTGTTATAGTAGCAAAGGCTTTTGCTACATGATTGCACCCCACTTAAAAAAGCCGCCCATATACCGTGTAATAATTATACAACTCTTAATTACGGTATTGGCCGCATTGGTTTTATGGCTGCATAGTACAGTTGTCGCCTATTCGGCATTGCTGGGTGGGTTAGCTTCTTTGTTGCCTAATGCCTATTTGGTTAGCAATGCGTTTGCATACTCAGGTGCTCGTGCTGCACAAAAAATAGCCAGATCGTTTTACAAAGGTGAAGCTGGAAAACTTATTTTGACCGCAATAATTTTTGCGTTGGTTTTTATTTTCGTAAAACCACTTAATGTCTTCGCCTTGTTTGGGATCTTTATTGTTGTTCAGATGGTGAACTGGTTTACTGCCTGGATAATAAAGTTTTAGCTTATTGGATTACTGCGAGAGCATACCATGGCGACTGAAAACCAAACATCTGCTGAGTATATTCAGCACCATTTACAGAATTTAACATTTGGCCAGCTGCCAGAAGGGTTTGAGCGGGTTGATCATCATGGTAAGGTGGTTGAGACGTTAACCGACTCGGCATGGACGATTGCGCATAATGCTGCAGAAGCCAAAGCAATGGGCTTTTGGGCATTTCATTTAGATACACTTGGTTGGTCGATCTTTCTGGGGGTAGTATTTTTATACCTGTTCAGAAAAGCAGCTATTTATGCAACAAGTGGCGTACCAGGTGCTTTGCAAAACTTTGTCGAGTTGATGGTAGAGTTTGTAGACACCAACGTTAAAGATACCTTCCATGGTCGGAATGCGTTGATTGCTCCCCTTGCGCTGACTATTTTTGTCTGGGTCTTTTTAATGAACCTCATGGACCTGGTACCTGTCGATTGGTTGCCTCTCATTGCGACAAATATTGGCATTCCATATATGAAGGTAGTACCTACCACGGACCCTAATGCCACAATAGCAATGGCGTTGGCTGTGTTTGGGTTAATTATTTACTACAGCATTAAGGTTAAAGGTGTAGGTGGCTTTGTTAGCGAGTTAACGCTGCATCCTTTCAACCACTGGTCTCTGATTCCTTTTAATTTCTTACTAGAGTTCGTTGGGTTGCTGGCTAAGCCTGTTTCTCTGGCTTTACGTCTATTTGGGAACCTGTACGCTGGTGAGCTGATATTTATTCTTATAGCGCTGATACCTGTTTGGTGGGCGCAGTGGTTCCTTTCAGTACCATGGGCAATTTTCCATATTTTGATCATTGTACTGCAGGCGTTTATTTTCATGATGCTGACTATTGTGTACTTAAGTATGGCTCATGAAGACCATTAATCTATCGGTTTTTGTCATCACTTTTCTTTAACTAAAGACGACGACTGTCGGGAGGAAATAAATGGAAACTGTAGTTGGTTTAACAGCGATCGCAGTAGCTCTTTTAATCGGAATGGGTGCTTTAGGTACTGCGATTGGTTTTGGATTGTTGGGTGGTAAATTCCTTGAAGGTGCTGCTCGTCAACCTGAAATGGTACCAATGCTACAAATTAAAATGTTCATCGTAGCGGGTCTATTGGACGCGGTTACTATGATCGGTGTGGGTATTGCGTTGTTCTTCACTTTCGCTAACCCCTTCCTTGATTTGGTTGGTAAGTAGGTCATTTATGCAAATAACGGCTAGTGCCAGTCGTTTGTGCATTAGTTGTCCTATAAAAATACAGCGAGAGGTGTTGGCATGAATCTCAATGCGACCCTTATAGGACAGTCACTGGCCTTCGCGATTTTCGTTATCTTCTGTATGAAGTATGTATGGCCTCCAGTCATGCAAGCACTGAAGCAGAGACAAAAGAAAATTGCTGATGGTTTAGAGGCTGCGGATCGCGCGAAGCGTGATTTAGAGCTGGCTCAAGATAAAGCTGGCAAGCAATTACGTGAAGCAAAACAACAAGCTGCTGATATTATCGAGCAGGCTAATAAACGTTCATCTCAGATTATTGAAGAAGCTAAAGAGCAAGCAAGAACTGAAGGTGAGCGGATAAAGGTTGCAGCTCAGGCAGAAATCGAGCAAGAAGTTAACCGCGCACGTGAAGCACTTCGTGCTCAGGTAGCAACTTTAGCGATTGCCGGGGCAGAAAAAATTCTTGGTGAAGCGGTTGATGAGAAAGCGCAAAGCAAACTCGTAAACCAGCTTGCCGCTGAGCTATAACAGGGGTTAGCCAAATGGAACTGACCACCTTAGCTCGACCCTATGCAAAAGCAGCGTTTGAGTTTGCAGTGGCTAAAAAAAGCCTGTCAAAATGGTCAGCAATGTTAAATCTGGGTGCTGCAATTTCCGTGCAGCCAAAGGTACAACAGTTGCTGTCCTCTCCTGATGTAAATGGAGAGACCCGGGCAGCCGTTTTTTTAGATGTGTGTGGTGATGAAATTGATAGCCACGGAGCAAACTTCATTCACGCTCTAGCAAGCAATAAACGTTTAACCTTGCTGCCATACATCGCTGGCCTGTTTGAGCAGTTAAAGGCTGAAGAAGAGAAGAAAGTTGACGTACAAGTAACTTCAGCTTTTGAACTGACAGCTGAACAGCAGGATAAACTGGCAAAATCACTCAGCTCGCGTTTCGGTCGTGAAATTAATGTTGAGAATAAGGTTGATAAGAGCCTGTTAGGTGGTCTTATCATCAAAGCTGGCGATCTGGTAATTGATGGCAGTATCCGTGCCAAGCTTGATCAATTGGCCGACGCGATGAGATCCTGAGTTAAAGGGGCATAGCATGCAGCAACTGAATCCATCTGAAATCAGCGATATTATCAAGCAGCGAATAGAAAAGCTTGATATCGCAAGTGAAGCCCGTAATGAGGGCACGATCGTCAGCGTATCTGATGGTATTGTTCGTATCCATGGACTGGCTGACGTAATGTACGGAGAAATGATTGAGTTTTCCGGCGGCGTATTCGGTATGGCGCTGAACCTGGAACGTGACTCAGTCGGTGCCGTTGTTCTAGGTGATTACAAAGGTTTGGCTGAAGGTCAAACAGCAAAATGTACGGGTCGTATTCTGGAAGTACCTGTTGGTGAAAAGCTTTTAGGCCGTGTAGTTGACGCATTGGGTAATCCTATTGATGGCAAAGGGCCTATTGATGCTGAACTGACTGCACCTGTTGAAAAAGTAGCACCTGGGGTAATTGCACGTAAGTCAGTTGATCAGCCAGTACAAACGGGTTTGAAAGCAATTGACTCCATGATTCCAATCGGTCGTGGTCAGCGGGAGTTGATCATCGGTGACCGCCAGGTAGGTAAATCTGCAGTAGCGATTGATACCATTATCAACCAGAAAGGTACTGGTATTAAATGTATCTACGTAGCGATTGGTCAGAAGCAGTCTTCTATTGCTAACGTTGTACGTAAGCTTGAAGAACATGGTGCCATGGAGCATACCATTGTGGTTGCAGCAGGTGCTGCTGATCCTGCACCGATGCAGTTCCTGGCACCCTTTGCGGGCTGTTCAATGGGTGAGTACTTCCGTGACCGTGGTCAAGATGCATTAATCATCTATGATGATTTGACCAAACAGGCATGGGCTTACCGTCAAATTTCCTTGCTATTACGTCGCCCACCTGGCCGTGAGGCTTATCCTGGGGACGTATTTTATCTACATTCTCGCTTGTTAGAGCGTGCCGCCCGGGTAAATGCTGACTATGTAGAAGCGTTTACCAATGGTGAAGTTAAAGGCAAAACGGGTTCTCTGACTGCATTGCCAATCATAGAGACTCAGGCAGGTGACGTTTCTGCATTCGTACCTACAAACGTAATTTCGATTACGGATGGTCAGATTTTCTTGGAAACGAACTTGTTTAACTCTGGCATACGTCCTGCGATTAACCCTGGTATTTCAGTATCTCGGGTAGGTGGTGCTGCGCAGACGAAAATTATGAAAAAACTGTCAGGTGGTATCCGTACTGCTTTAGCTCAGTATCGTGAACTGGCTGCTTTCTCACAGTTTGCTTCAGATTTGGATGAAGCAACACGTAAGCAGTTGGAGCATGGCCAGCGCGTAACTGAATTGATGAAACAGAAACAATACTCGCCGCTGAGTGTGGCTGAAATGTCCGTCAGTATTTACGCAGCAGATAAAGGGTACCTGGAAGACGTTGAGCTGAAGAAGATCGTTGACTTTGAAGCTGCATTAATTTCATTCATGAACAGCCAATACGCTGAGCTGATGAGTAAGATTAATGAGTCTGGCAGCTACAACGACGAAATTGAAGCAGGTATCAAACAAGGTATTGAGAAGTTTAAAGCAACTCAAACCTGGTAAGTAAGGTATCAGTCAGGGACTTAGGTCATTGACTGATCCGCTGCTGCATTACTGGCATCAGTAATGTTTTCAACCTGAAAGGGTGCTACATGGCAGTCGGAAAAGAAATTCGCACACAGATTGCGACTATTAAAAACACACAAAAGATCACCAGTGCTATGCAGTTGGTGGCGGCGAGTAAAATGCGTAAGGCGCAGGATCGTATGCAGCACAGCCGTCCTTATGCGGAGCGCATTCGTGAGGTGGTTGGTCACATTGCCAACTCAACCCCTGAGTATCGCCACACCTACATGACCGAAAGAGAGGTCAAGCGGGTTGGTTTTATCGTCGTGTCGTCTGATCGCGGTCTGTGCGGCGGCTTGAACATTAACCTGTTCAAGAAAACCATTACTGAAATGAAACAGTGGGCTGACAAAGGTGCAGAGATCGATCTTTGCCTCGTTGGCAGCAAAGCTGGTGCCTTCTTCCGCCACTATGGTGGTAATGCGGTAGCAGCTATCAATGGTTTGGGTGATGAGCCTTCCATTGCTGACCTGATTGGTGGCGTTAAGGTAATGCTTGATGCCTATGAAGAAGGTCGAATTGATCGCCTGTATCTGGTGTTCAACCGTTTTGTGAATACTATGACGCAAGAGTCTAACAGTGAGCAGTTGCTCCCCTTGCAAGCCAGTGATGACAAAACATTGAAACATCACTGGGACTACTTATATGAACCTGATGCCAAACAGTTACTTGATGGCTTACTGGTTCGTTATGTTGAGTCTCAGGTTTATCAGGCCGTTGTTGAGAACAATGCCTGTGAACAGGCTGCCCGAATGGTTGCAATGAAGAGTGCAACGGATAATGCGGGTAATCTGATTGATGAGCTACAGCTGGTTTATAACAAGGCCCGTCAGTCAGCAATCACTCAGGAAATTTCAGAAATCGTTGGCGGCGCTGCCGCTGTTTAATGGTTTGAACAGGTTCAGGTTATTGAATATGAGGAACCATCGATGAGTAGCGGACGTATCGTACAAATTATCGGTGCCGTGGTCGACGTAGAGTTTCCCCGCGATTCTGTACCCAAGGTTTATGATGCTCTTTTAGTTGAGAGCAGAGACTTAACCCTTGAAGTACAGCAGCAGCTGGGTGATGGCGTGGTGCGGTCAATCGCCATGGGTTCAACTGAAGGTGTGAGCCGTGGTTTGGATGTTAAGAACACTAACGAGCCAATTAAAGTGCCAGTGGGTAAAGAAACCCTGGGCCGTATTATGGACGTGTTGGGTAATCCAATTGATGAAAAAGGGCCTATTGGTGAGGAAGAGCGTTACTCTATTCACCGTGAAGCACCCTCTTTCGATGAGCAAGCGGCTGCCAATGAGCTGCTTGAAACAGGTATTAAAGTAATCGACTTGGTTTGTCCTTTTGCGAAAGGGGGTAAAGTAGGTCTGTTCGGTGGTGCAGGCGTTGGTAAGACTGTCAACATGATGGAGCTTATCCGTAACATCGCCATCGAGCACAGTGGTTATTCTGTGTTTGCTGGTGTAGGTGAGCGGACACGTGAAGGTAATGACTTCTACCACGAAATGCAGGAATCAAATGTACTGGACAAAGTATCTCTAGTATATGGTCAGATGAATGAACCACCTGGAAACCGTTTACGTGTGGCTCTGACAGGTTTGACCATGGCTGAGAAATTCCGTGATGAAGGTCGTGACGTACTGTTGTTTGTTGACAATATTTATCGTTACACCTTGGCGGGAACTGAGGTATCTGCACTGTTAGGTCGTATGCCATCTGCGGTAGGTTATCAGCCAACACTGGCAGAAGAGATGGGTGTACTGCAAGAGCGGATTACGTCAACGAAAACCGGTTCGATTACATCAATTCAGGCCGTTTACGTACCTGCGGATGACTTGACTGACCCATCGCCCGCAACAACCTTCTCGCACTTGGATGCTACTGTTGTATTGTCTCGTGATATCGCGGCAAAAGGTATTTACCCTGCAGTTGATCCGCTAGACTCAACATCACGTCAGCTTGATCCTTTGGTTATTGGTCAAGAGCACTACGACGTTGCACGAGGTGTCCAGTCTGTTCTCCAGCGTTATAAAGAACTGAAAGATATCATTGCCATTCTGGGTATGGATGAGCTTTCAGAAGAAGATAAGACTGTTGTTAACCGTGCACGTAAGATTGAGCGTTTCTTGTCTCAGCCGTTCTTCGTTGCTGAAGTCTTTACTGGTTCATCAGGCAAATATGTACCACTTAAAGAAACTATCAGTAGTTTCAAAGGCATTCTGGAAGGTGAATATGATGACCTACCAGAGCAGGCTTTCTATATGGTGGGAAGTATTGACGAGGCTATTGAAAAGGCCAAGAAACTTTAATGAGCCTTCAGCCGGTAGCAGGTTTACAGGTACCGGCTTAGGCCGCAGCGAGGCATACCGCGATGGCAATTACAGTACATTGTGACATCGTCAGCGCAGAGCAGGAGATCTACTCAGGCTTGGTTGAGATGGTTATTGCAACAGGTAACTTGGGTGACCTGGGTATTGCCCCTGGCCATGCTCCCCTGTTGACTGACCTTAAACCTGGTCCTGTTCGTGTCGTGAAACAAGGTGGCAAAGAAGAAATATTTTATGTTTCTGGTGGCTTCCTTGAGGTTCAACCGAATTCAATCACTGTGCTTGCTGATACTGCATTACGCGCCAGTGATGTTGATGAGGCGGCAGCTGTTCGTGCTAAACAAGAAGCAGAGCAGGCTCTGGCTAATCAAAGTGGTGAGTTTGATTATTCTCGTGCAGCTAGCCAGTTAGCAGAAGCGGCAGCAAAACTTCGTACTTTGCAACATATTCGGCAAAAGCGTTGATAAGATACGAGCTGATTTGAAAAAGGGTAGCTATGCTACCCTTTTTTTATGATTGAACTCTCGCTATAGACGCTTTTTTAATTTTTACGATGGTGTAGGATTTGCAAAGCAACTATTGCCACCTTAATAGTTCGTTTTAATTGTACGGTTTTTCAAAAAGTTGGGATTACTGCTAATCCCTATCTGTAAAAATTACCAACAAGTACCTCACGACTAATCATGAATGTTGATATTGTCATCTTGGCTGCAGGCCAAGGCACACGAATGAAATCCAAGCTGCCAAAAGTTATTCATTCTTTGGCAGGTAAACCCATGTTAGAGCATGTCATGTTGGCAGCTCAGCACGCCATGCAGCAACAGGATCAACGGCAATTGCATGTCGTTGTTGGCCATGGTGGGGATACTGTAAAGCACCGACTTAACCATTATGCTGTAAATTGGATAACCCAAGCTCAACAGTTGGGTACGGGGCACGCTGTTGCTCAAGCTGTTTCCCATATTGATGAGTCAGATGTTGTACTTATTTTGTATGGTGACGTGCCATTAATACAGACGAATACACTGCATGACTTATTAATTGCAGCAAAGCAGAGTGGTTTTGCTTTGTTAACTGTTGAGTTAGCTGATGCCACAGGTTATGGACGTATTGTACGTGATGCCAAACAGAATATTAGGGCAATAGTTGAACATAAAGATGCAAGCCCAGAGCAGCTAACCATTAAAGAAATCAATACAGGCATCATGGCGGTAAAAACTGAAAAACTAAAACAGTGGCTACCTAAACTGAGTAATGATAATGCCCAAGGAGAATACTATTTAACGGATATTGTCGCCATGGCAGTTGCTGATGGAATGACGGTTAATGGTGTTCATCCTAGTTGTGAGCAGGAAGTTCAAGGTGTTAATAACCGTGTACAGTTGGCTGAACTAGAGCGATGGTTTCAGTTCGAACAAGCTAAGCGGTTAATGCTTGCAGGAGCAACCATTGCTGACCCAAATCGTTTGGATGTTCGTGGAAATGTAACGGTTGGGCAGGATGTATTTATTGACGTCAATGTCGTTTTTGAAGGTGCTGTGACTATTGGTGATAACGTAGTAATAGGACCTAACTGTGTTATTTCTGATAGTGTCATAGCGGATAATGCGGTTATTAAAGCAAATTCAATGCTGGAGTCTGCTGAGGTGGGTATTGCCGCTGAAGTTGGACCTTTTGCACGTTTACGACCCGCCACCGTTTTGGCTAAAAAAGCTAAAGTGGGTAACTTTGTTGAAACCAAAAAAGTAAATGTGGGTGTAGGGAGTAAAATAAACCACTTGACGTATGTGGGCGATGCAGACATTGGCTCAGGTGTAAACGTAGGTGCAGGTACCATTACCTGTAACTATGATGGCGTAAATAAGCACAAAACCGTAATAGAGGATAATGTATTTATAGGCTCCAATAGTTCGTTGGTTGCTCCAATAACTATTGCTCAAGGAGCCACTATTGGTGCTGGTTCAACTATTACTCGAGCCGTTTCAGCTGAACAGCTTGCGGTAGCTCGTGGAAAACAAACGAATATTGATGGTTGGCAACGACCAAAAAAGAAATAGCAAGATAATGCAGCACGTAAATAAGACGTGTTACCTGTAAAGCTGGTTTTTAAGTATAAGGAACGTGGTTATGTGTGGAATTGTGGGTGCTGTAGCTCAACGGGATGTCGCTGAGATTTTGCTTGAAGGGCTTCGTCGTCTGGAATATCGGGGTTATGACTCGGCTGGTATGGCTGTCGTTAATCAAGCTGGCGAGCTGAATCGGTTGCGTCGTCTAGGCAAAGTGGCTGAGTTGGCTGATGCACTTAAGCTTGAGCCCTTGCAAGGTGGTACAGGAATCGCTCATACCCGATGGGCAACGCATGGAGAGCCCAGCGAACGTAATGCGCACCCTCATGTTTCTCGCGGTGATATAGCGGTAGTCCACAATGGTATTATTGAAAATCACGAACTATTACGGGAAAAACTAATAAAACAGGGCTATGAATTTATCTCGGAAACAGATACCGAAGTTATTGTTCATCTGATTCACGCGGAAATACAGCATACAAATAGCTTACTTGAAGCTGTGCAGCGGGCTGTTGAGCAACTGGAAGGGGCGTATGGAATGGTTGCCATGGATCGTCGTGATCCTAGCCGATTGATTGGTGCTCGTTCTGGTAGCCCCTTAGTGATAGGGGTCGGTATTGGTGAGCGCTTCTTTGCTTCTGATCAGTTGGCTTTATTGCCAGTAACACGGCGCTTTATTTATCTTGAGGAAGGTGATGTTGCTGAGATAACGCGTGACAGCATTGATATTTATGATCAAGCTGGCAAGCCCGTCCAGCGTGAAGAATCTGAAAGTACAGTCACTCATGACGCTAGTGATAAAGGCAAGTTCCGACACTACATGTTAAAGGAAATTCATGAGCAACCTGATGCTATTATCAATACGCTAGAAGGACGGCTTACGGATAAGCAAGTGATTGAAGCAAGCTTTGGTCATGAAGCGCATGATATTTTCAGTAAAGTTGAGTCAGTCCAGATTATTGCCTGTGGCACAAGCTATCATGCTGGACTTGTTGCCCGTTACTGGTTTGAGAGTATCGCAGGGGTGCAGTGTAATGTTGAGATTGCCTCTGAATTTCGCTATCGCAAATCAGTTGTCCCCAAAAACTGTTTATTTGTAACCATTTCTCAGTCAGGTGAAACGGCAGATACCTTAGCGGCATTGCGTTTGGCAAAAGAGCAGGGATTCATGGCATCACTGGCTATTTGTAATGTTCCTGGTTCATCACTTGTACGTGAATCTGACCTGTCGTTTATGACCCGAGCCGGTGCAGAAATAGGTGTTGCATCAACTAAAGCATTCACAACTCAGCTGGTATCCTTCTTAATGCTGGTTGCTGCGATTGGTCGTTATCGTGGCATGTCCGCAGAAACAGAAGCTGAAATAGTTAAAGCATTAAAAGAACTACCTAATCATCTTAATCATGTTTTGCAGCTAGCTGGTGATATTGAAGACCTTGCTGAAGACTTTTCAGAAAAGCACCATAGCTTATTTTTAGGGCGTGGAAACCAGTATCCCATTGCAATGGAAGGTGCATTAAAATTAAAGGAAATATCATATATTCACGCTGAAGCTTATGCAGCAGGAGAGTTAAAACATGGACCTCTTGCGTTAATTGATACCGATATGCCTGTCGTTGTTGTCGCACCGAATAACGATTTATTGGAAAAACTTAAGTCAAATATGGAAGAAGTGCGTGCACGGGGTGGCCAACTCTATGTATTTGCGGACCAAGCGACTCAAATTAAAGGTGGAGATGGGGTAAAAGTCATGTACATTGAGCATGTACATGAGGTGGTTGCCCCAATTATTTTCACTGTACCTCTCCAGTTGCTGTCTTACTATGTAGCTATTATCAAAGGTACTGATGTTGACCAACCACGTAACTTAGCAAAATCAGTGACGGTTGAATAATTTCATTAGTAGTCAACTCAGTAATAAAAAAGCTGGAATGATTTCCGGCTTTTTTATTACTTATTATTGATAAAATCCTAAATAATCATGTCTATCTACCTATTTGTTGGTAAACCATGAAAGTTTATCAATTTATATGACAGCATGGATGTTATTTCAATATGTTGGCTGTATTGGAAAGCTAAACTGTCCAATGCTAGTGTTAAGTTAGTTTGATAACCAAGTTATTGTATTTACACTAAATGGATAATCCTACAGCAGAGAATTGTTCATGGTAACTAAGCTGAACAACTCAGTGGTAAGTGGTTTATTTGCTATTTTGTTTTCCTTTGTGATTGTGCTGTCTCACGCTTACAGTAAAGAACTTAAGTTTGCTGCGACTGAATGGCCCCCTTATAGTGGAGCAAATTTAAAAGGTAATGGTTTTTCACCACAATTAATTAGAAAAATTTTTAGTAGCAATGAATATGAAGTTCAGGTGCATATTTTGCCCTGGGCCAGGGCTCTCAAAGGAACCATAGAAGGAGATTATGATGGTTTGCTTGATGTTTGGTATTCTGAGGAGCGAGCTCAAAAACTGAATTTTTCTGATCCTTATATGTATAATCGGATAAAGTTTATTAAGCGTACTAATAGTGATATTACATATAATAAATTTTCTGATCTAAAATCTTATCGAATAGGTGTTGTTCGTGATTATGCCTATAATAAAGAATTTGATATATCTAAAGAAATAGCAAAAATTTCTGAGCGAACTTTCGTTATAAATTTTTATAAATTGTTACACCATCGAATAGACTTAACACTTGAGGATGAACTTGTTGCTCGACATGAAATAAAGAAAATATCCCCTTTACTATTAAAAGAGGTAAAATTTTTACCTAAAGTATTATCTGAGAATAAATTACACGTAGCTTTTAGTAAAGAAAATGAAGCGCTTGTTAAAGTATTTAATAGTAGCCTTGAAAAAATGCAAAAAAATGGTTCTTTGTTGCAGTTAATGCTAGAACATGATTTTTTTATTGAACCAAACCCGACTCTTTAATGGATTAAGTTAAATATTAATGTGAAATAAAAAGCCGGACATGATTCCGGCTTTATAATTTTTTAACTTATATTCAATACACAGGGAGTAGCGGTAATTAAGCTCGTTGTAGTTGTTGTGCATATGCTTGGGGACTGAACTTTGCAATACACAGTAGTGATATAAGTGATACTACGGAGATATAAACACCTGGAAACACCGGGTTATAGTTGCTTAACATAAGATTAATGGTTGGTGTAAATCCCCCAAAGAGTACCAAGCATAAGTTATAGCTAATGGCTAATACTGTAGTTCGGGTACTGACTTCTGTGCTATCAACAAGTGAGATAGGCACACAAGAAAGAATGAGCGCAGCAATAATTGCCCACAGTAGTTGTGCTGATAGTAAAGCGAATAAGCCTGGTTGCTGCATAATATAATAGATGGGTGTTGCGGCAATAATGGCCAGAATAAAACCAGTACCCATCACTTTTTGCCAGCCTAGGCGATCAATTAATAGGCCACAAACGGGCATAAGTCCTGTTAGTAATATTGCATTGAAAACAGGCAACCACAGTTTGACTTGGTCTGATACTGGCAGTCGCTTTACTAACATTTGCCCTGAAATATTATAAGTATAAAAAACAACAGCAGGTGCCATAATCATAATAAAGATAAAAATGATGCTACGATAATGCTGGGTTAAAGCCTCTTTGACGGGGGCTTTCGTAAAATGCGTGAGTTTCTTGCGTGCAGCTTGAAACTCAGGAGTTTCTAGTAATTTGAATCGATAATACAGACATATTAGTAATGTAATGAAGCCAATGCCAAATGGTAAACGCCAACCCCAGGCAATAATTTGTTCATCCGTTAACCAACTATTAAGGCCCATCATAGCTAATGTTGCCAGTAAAACACCACCAGTGGTTGATATTTGAACAAAGGTACCGTAAAGCCCCCGTTTTCCAGTTGGACTCGATTCTATTAAGTAGGTTACGAGTGCTGGGTATTCTCCCCCAATAGCAATGGACTGTATGACTCGTACTAACAGTAAAATTATAGGGGCAGCAATACCCAGTGTTTCATAGGTTGGCATGAGTGCAATTGCTATTGATGTAAACGCTAAAATACCCCCTGAAGTATACAAAGCAAGTCGTCGCCCATAAGCATCTCCTAAATGTCCAAATATTAAACCACCAATGGGGCGTGCTAAAAATGACATTGAAAAAATGGCTAATGTCATTAGTAAGCCAGAATTAAAATCTGTATTGGGAAAAAACAACTTAGTCAGCACACTGGATAGGCTTGCATAGACAACAAAATCAAGCCATTCGAAAGCATTTCCAGCAATAACCAGTGCTATTTGTCTTTTTGAAATTGACATATACTTCTTATCCTTCCTTGTCCCCAGCTTTAATGTTTAAAGCGTATTCACTGCTGATGAGAATCTGAATAATTACCATAATACAAGGCATTTGGTTGATTGAGTTTCTTCAGCATAATGCTTTATAGGAAACCGCCTTGAAGAAAACATACAATGTTCAGCAAACCTACAATGTTCAGCAAACCTACAATGTTTAAGCCTGAATCCCTATAAAACTTATTGTAGGATATAGTAAAACTAAGCTTTCATTAATCCAATAGACTGACTTTTTTCCTTAAACTGAAAGTAAGCGGGATGGTCTTCTTTTAATTTTGCATTGATACGGTAAATAATCGCTTTTATACCAATTTCGCTTAGTCCTAATGAATTAGCCATTTCCTTGGTGGAGTATTTAAGGTTAAGCAAATCCAGGCACTGCTTTTCTATGTGGGTAAGGTTTAAACTGTCTGCTGGTTGCTGAATTTTATTATTAATAACCAGCTGATCACGTAGTGAAATATCTGGCTCTAGATAGATTTTAGAGCCAGTCTCATCAATAATGTTGTGTAGGCTATTTGCTAGAGTCTGCAGTTTTTCTTGAAATAATTGGTAATTGCTTAGAATGTTATCTAGTACAACTTGAGCAGGCATGAGACTACCAATGCTAAACAATTGACAATAGTTTTCATGTTGGATAACGATATCGAGCTTGTATTTTAGTCCGCTTTTATGGGCGAGTCTGGTTTCAGCTCGAAGATGATTATTCAGTGTCCAACTATGAAACCCAGGCTTAAGCCTACCAATGACTTTGTTTTGTAACCCATACTCCCAGTACGCTCTAAACCAATCAATATCCGTTCCGAAGCTAGCAATGCCATAATCATAATGCACATAATTGTAAACTATCTGATTAATAGGTAGCCAGCTAAAGTGACGTATTTGCCATTGAGGCATATATGTTGACGCTTTTATAAGCGGATGGTTATTTTTAATAATCACGGATGATCCCTCTTTCCATAGAGTGGATTAAGTAACTCCTTTGAGTGTGTTTTATGGCACTTTCAGCTTGTCATCATATTAGATAGTACTGTTATTTAAATTGTCTGACACTGCTACTTATTATCAACAATTACAAACCGCCTGTTAAATTCAAAAAACTTCCAACGCAGTAAGAAGCTTTTTCTGATAAGAGCCATAAGATTGCTTCTGCAATTTCTTCAGAACTCCCGCATCTTCCAAGTGGAATAATTTTATTTGCGTTGTTAAAGCGATCTGTATTTCCTGTATCGGCATGAATCTCTGTGCTTATAAAGCCAGGACGAACAGCATTGACCCGGATACCTTCCTGAGCAACCTCCTTGGCTAATCCTTTGGTGAAAACATCAAGCGCACCTTTACTTGAGGCATAATCAACATATACATTTGGGCTGCCAGTAATCACTGAGCTTGAGCTGACATTGATGATACTACCACCATTACCCCCATGACGAGTAGACATTCGTCTAATAGCCTGTTGAGCGCATAACATAGCACCAATCACGTTAGTATTAAAAATACGTTGTAAGCGATCAGGGCTAACATCAACAAACGAGGATTGTAAATCCACAACACCTGCGTTATTAACCAATGCTGTCAGTATACCTAATGAATCAATTTCATTAAACATATGAATCACTTGGTTTGGACAACTTACATCTGCCTGGATTATTGAGGCATTACCACCATGCGCTTGAATTTGTTCCTTTAAGCGGGTTGCTTTATCTTTTTGAGACTTATAATTGATGATTACATTGTAGCCTTTTGAAGCAGCAAGTAGTGCAGTTGCTGCTCCTATACCACGACTGGCACCTGTGATTAAAATAAGCTTATGCATATTCTTCCTTAGAGTTACTCATGTTAGAAATACTGACTAAAGGAAGCTGTTACTATAGCTTGATTCTATTAAAGCGCCTATCAGTAAAAAACAACTGTTTACAGTAACGCATTAGTATGAGCTATTGTAATTAACATAGCGTTGTTGGAGAAACTTGAAAATTTTATCAGCTAAAATCTTATGCGCCGCAGATGTTGGGTGCACTTTGTCCCAAAATAAATAACCTTCACAGCTTTCGGGTTTATCACCAGCTAACTCAAGGTCTTGTTCTACTCGTCTATCTTGAGAGTAATAAACCTGCTGAGATGGAAGTGCATCTTGCATCATTGGGTTATTCGCGAGAGGTGAGTTCATGAGCAATTGATAGACTTCTTTTGCACTCATTTCATCTAGAGACCTTGTCTGATTGTTTTCTGCTGAAAAGGTAACCTCCTTAGCAACCATCTGTTGTGGTTGGTAATATTCATTTAGAAAAGGTCGCCAAATGTAACCTTTTTTATAACAGGCTTGATCTATGTGATGAAAACCATAGTAAGTGGGGGTTTTCATTATATTTGAAAATTCATAAGCAATATCATACAACCTGACATGCTTGTAATTTCGAGTTTTAATTAATCGACGTAGTTTATTATTGTGTTCTTCAGTAATTTCTTTAAGCTCATTAAGTTTTTCTGGCTCATAGTGAATTGCAAAAGGAGTAGTACTCAATAAGGGTAGGTTAAAAACTAATACATTATTAGCTCCAGCCAATAAGACTTTGGTAATAAGCTGGTCGATTGCAAGCATAACGGTGTCGCTGTCGCGCCAGCCATTTGTCATATAATCATTAGCACCTGCCCATATGACGACTAAATCATTAGGTTTAAATTGATAGTCTTTCGAATATTGATTGAACTCAAAATCAAGATTGTTAATAACTTGGTAGGTAGGATTCCATGACTCTTTTTCATAAGCGGCTGCGGTTGCGCCACCTTCTGCTTCATTGATAACTGTTACCTGATGAGTATACTTTTTCTGCAGCTTTTCTTTTAAGTAGTCCACCCAGATTGGACCATCCGAAAATCGACCTTCATGGTAAGGTGGGCTAGAAGGTAACCATCCTTTAGACTTTTGATACATTTTCCCGGTATCACTTAAACTGTCTCCAAATATGATAATACGATCGAATGTTAACCCTGCTTGTGCATAAAAACTAACAAGGAATAAAAAGCATCCCAGTAAATATTTGAAATGTAGCATTCTGTTTTTAATTATATAAATGTGTGGCAACATGATGTTTGTTTTTATTTTCATGATAAAGTTTACTTTAAAAAGTTAGTTGTAGCGTAAATAGGTAGTTCGTTAAATGTCATTGAAACTGTAAGCAATTTATGTTGATTGCATGGGGCTATAGGTTTTCTTTGTAGATACTATGTGTGCTTACATGATTTGAGCAATCAGAATACCTATTGAATAAATCGGAAGACTAATTTAATTGCATGAAAAAAAGAATATCTAAACTTGTTGAAATTTATAAAATGAAATCCACTTCAATAAAAACAAATTATCTTATTCGGCAATCTAAGTTGATTTAAAATTATAGAGGCGGTGTATAGAAAGATATATTTAATACTGCTATTATCTACAGTTTAATTCAAGCAAGAAAATTAGCTAAAACTAATTTTGTTTCAACTGTGTAGAGTAACACCAAAAGTTAAATAGTAATGTTAGTTGAGCACGGTGTTGTTATTACAATCAAGGGTGGCCCATAAGAGGAAACTGTTCAGAAGCAAACCCGTACAGCTAGGTTTGCAAGTGGTACGTTACAATGTTGTAAGAGATAGGAGTATAAGTCTATTTATATAAGCAAAAGGACTTTGTGCTGTTATGCTTTAAAGCATTGATTGCTCGAATAAGTACCCGTAAAATTTGTTTGCTAACACTTTGTGTGTTGTTGTGGTTGGATGAATTTTATCCCAAAATAAGTAGCCATCACAGTTTTCTGGTGCATCACCTGCAGGTTCAATTCTTTGAGGACCTGATTTTTTGCTTTGTATACGTGGTAATGCATCTTGTAGCATGGCGTTGTTAGTGAATGCTGGGTTTTGAAACAGCAGTGCAAGCTCTTGAGGCGTCATTTGATCAATTGGCTTTAATGCTAAATACTCTGCGTGATAATCATCAATGTAGGGCATAGCTTTTTTACCTTTGATGAAAGGTCTCCATAGATATCCTTTTGTGTAACATGCTTGCGTTGTATTAGTTAATGCGTATTGCACAGGATTAGTCATCATATGTGCTAATAATGATTCTACATCAAATACTTTCACCTTTTCACTATCGTATTTTTTTATGAGTTGAAGTAAACGGCTATTATGCTCTTTGGTTATCTTAGCCAATTGGCTTAACTTGCCTGGAAATTTTTTTTTGGCATGTGGTGTAGTATCCAGTCGTGGTAAGTTAAACGCAATAACCTGGCTAGCATTACTATTCACAGCCTGGTTCAGTAAGTTATCGATAGCAGATAACACAGTACTAACACTTTCTTGTTTTTGGTTTAAGTAGTCATTACCACCCGCCCAGACTATGACTAAATCTCCAGATCGAAAATAATCTTTATTGAGAAATTGGGTTAATTCATTACTTAATGTATTGATGAACAAGGTTACAGGACTATTTGTAATGTCGTATGCAGCTGCAGTTGCACCTCCTTCTGCTTCATTAATAATAGATATTGGAATATTGTCTTGCATTAGTTTGCTTTTTAGGTGGTCAACCCAGACAGGGCCATCAGAGAACCGGCCATCATGATAAGGTGGGCTAGAGGGAATCCATTTTAGTGACTTCCCAAACATTTTCCCTGTATCACTTAAGCTGTCTCCAAAAACGACAATACGGCTAATCGTTTGTTGCGTTGCGAGTACAGGATTTAAAAATACGATTGCGGTAGAAATAAGCAGGAAGTGTATTAGTTTTTTCATATCGTTATATTTATGTCGTTATTGTTAGTTATGAAAATAGGTTAGTTTATAGGGTATACTTTAATTTTGATTAAATTGTAAACAGTTGTAGGGAGTGAAATTACGCAATAAGGGCCTCCTAAATAAGGGGTGTAAGTTGTTTATTTTATGCTTCCATTATTATTGGCTTACAACTTAAAAAACGTGCCAATGATAAATTACATTAAATGAGAACTATTAACAAATTATTGATTATTTATGTAAGGGGGCTATACAAGTAAATAATATTACATTCGTGATGGTGCAAAGCGATGAAAACCTTGTTTAGTAAAGCGTTTATGTTTGTAAATCATCGTTTGGGCTAAGAATGGGTGTTGGTATATTTTACAGGTATAAAATATACGATCTGTTTAAAATTTAATCAAAAAGAGATGGTTTAGTTTGTTTATAAAGATTTTTGTGATAGGTGTAACGAAATAGTGCAGCTTATATTAGTGTAAATTTATGTTCTAATTTTACAGTTTTGATACAGTTTTCAGTAGTGATTGTTAAAAGTGAAGTGCTTTCTAATAGTGTGTAAATAAAGTTAGTCGTAAGGTTTATTTTTTTACAATAAAATCAACGTGTTGTGTATTCACAAGTGATTATTCTGAAAGTCAGCCATTTTTTTAATCAATATTCATAAATATGGCATTTAGATTGCTAATTAGAAATGGCAATGAGAAATCTACTACTTATTTGATTAAATACTAAACAGTAGATTAAGTAGTTTTAAGCAGTAAACAAGGAATAATCATGAAAAAAATCGTGAGTGCAGTTGCTTTAGCTGCATGCTGTATTGGAAGTGCACATGCTAGTTTACTCTCTGTTAATGGTGGGGTAACTACACGTTTACCGGGTAGCCATAATCCTAATACTGGAGAAACCAGACCTGGAATGACAGTTATTCAGGGAGCTAATATAAAAGCAACTGCAGCAGTTAAACTGACTTATACGTATCTTGGCTATGAAGCGTCGTGGCGTAATTTATTTGGCTCTATTGGTGGGCAGTTTGTAAACAAAACAACCGCAAAAGGGACAGAAATTTCAGAAGTTTTATCTGATGCTGGGTGGTTGAATTTCAACTTCACAACACCAAAAGGAACTGTGAAAAATGGTTCTAATAATGGTGCCGGTTCCTTTAAGCCATCCTTCTTTGTTGCCTATGCAGGACAAGACAGTTATTACATCGGTTTGAATGATGATGGTGGAAGTATCGATCGTGACTACGATGATATGATTTTGAAGGTGACTGCTGTTGCCTACAATTGTCCTAATCCACCAAAACCGCCTAAACCACCAAAGCCTCCTAAGCCAGTACCTGCTCCAGCCCCTGTAGTACTTTTAGGGTTAGGTTTGCTTGGAATGTCCCTTAGGAAAAAGAAATAAAATTTGAACTGATGTTACATAAAAAACCCGCTGTTAAGCGGGTTTTTTGTTATGAGGGATGAAAAATTATACTAGCATTAAAAGGTAATCTGTTAGTGTCTATTTGATGGTATCGAATACAGTGGGTGGGTATATAAGTTGATAGTATTGACGAGCTAATCTCCAATTATGAAACTCCTTGCTGCCCTTTGTTTATTCTGCACAATTTTCAGTGTAGAGACACAGGCTTATGCTTTGTCTATTGCTGTCGCAGAATGGCCACCTTACTATTCAAAAAACAATATCAATGACAGCATACAACAGAAGCGTATTTCTGATGTATTGAACCGTCAACACATTAAACACACATTTATTTGGTTGAATAACTGGGTTGCTGTGTATAACCAAACTCTGGCAGGAAAATTTGATATTTCTGCTGGTTGGATTTGTAATGAAGAGCGAGCAAAAGACTATTATTTCTCGTTTCCCATAAGTGTTATTGACCAATATTTCTTCCATTTGAAAGAATATCCGTTTGATTGGAATAGCTATGAGGATTTAAAAGCTCATCAACCATTTGGTATTACAACAGGATATGACTATGGTAACGAGTTTGCTGATGCAGTAAAAAAATATTCTTTGGAATTGAAAAAGGTAAGAATTGAACGATTAGTATTCAATTTATTATTGAAAAAGCGAGTCAATGTTGTACCACTTAATGTGGAAAATGCCATGTCTATTCTGGAAAGGTATTACTCAAAACAGGATGCGGAAAAGATAACCTTTCACGCGAAGCCTTACCAACGTAGCTACTTACATATCATTGTTTCCAAGTCAAACCCCCAGGCGGCACAGATACTGAGGCTCATCTATAAACTCTTTCATGAGCAGAATGATGTCATGGGGAAAAAAGTTGGAACACCTCTGGTCAGTGATGTTTGCCCCAAAAGCTTTCAGAAAGACTGGGTGATTAATTAGCTTAATAACTTGACTAATGCGAATTCTACCCACTGATTGTTATATCCTCATTTAAATATTCTTAGTGGGACTGACCTCTTTAAAAACTTCATTGCTGTTTATATCGCCAATTGTTATATAAAAACAAATTTTAATGTGATGTTTGTCACATATATTGGTTTTCCTGCGTGGTCAACCGTTTTCATTTCGGAAATTACATAATTAAATCACGGGCCTTGCTCATTTAAATGTGAACTGTTTCTGGTAAAAATAGGCGCCAGAAAAAATGAGTAGATAATTTCATCAGCTTTGCAGGTTGCAAAGCATTAATGCCGGTGAAGCTCTCTACCCTTATAAGGGGTATCCACCTTTTTCAATGTCTTTGAACATACGATGTCTCACATGGGAACACGTTAGTGAGTATTTTATGGTCAATGATATGTGGGTTTAATTTTGGTAAGTCAATGCTTATCAAATTTAATGTTGTTGGCGCGGTAGTATGTGGGACTAAGATATGCGAACAAAAGTAATAGCACTAAGTTTACTGGTTTTGTTTAGTGGAATAAGCAATGCGCAGACTATTCAATTAGTTACAGAGCCATTCCCTCCATTAAATATGACTGTTACATACAGTACGTTTGGCAAGAACGAAAAAGTAACAGGTTTTGCCACAGAGATTGTTCGAGAAATGTTCAATCGTGCAAATGTTGATATGGAACTGACCTTATACTCTAACTGGGATCGTGGCTATAAAAAAGCAGTTAAGAAAACAAATTATGGTATTTACTCTGCTTTCCGTACGCCTGACAGAGAAAAAGATTTTAAATGGGTTGGTCCTTTGTTTAAAGAAGAGTGGATCTTATTAGCGCCTAAAGACTCTGGTATTAAAGTAGCTAATTTACAAGATATGAAAAAATACCGTATTGGTAGCTACGAGAATGATGCAATTTCTGCATTTTTGGAAAATAAAGGCGTTAACGTAGAAAAGGCACAAAATGATGTAGTTAATGCGACTAAAATTAAACTTAACAAGATTGATGCTTGGGCAACAAGTTCATTATCAGGTCCATTCATTGCTAAACGCCATAAATTAGATGATTTGGTTGTTGTTTATACTTTTAATAGTAGTGGCCTTTGGTTAGCGATGAATAAATTTACAGATGATGAAACAATTAATCAATTGAATGCATCTTTAAAGCGCATGGAGCAAAATGGAAGCATTGAAAAAATAATAAATAGCTATTTATAAGGTTTATTTTTGCTTCAAAATTAAGCGTAAATATCCCCCTTATATTCCATTGAAGTGTAAGGGGGTCTCTTCTACTCCCCCCCTTTTTTAGTGACTGCTCATCATAATGTTATATTTCCACTAAGCACTCTTGTGTGATTAAGCTGTGGATAATTTGTTGAAAAGTTGTGTGTAATGTGGTGTTCTCATTGGCTCTCTCAACATTTGATCCTTAATTAGCAGTTACTCCATTCAATCTCATTAAGCTATTTAGTACAGTTACCAAGCATCTATAAACGTATGTCATTGCTTTTTGTTGGTTACATGGTAACTTGCCACGTCTTTCAATGGTTAATTGTTAGCATATACTTTCATTGCATATAGGGTTGAAGTTGTGGGTGAAGTGCGCGAACAGTTTAAAAGCCGGTTCGGGTTTGTCATGTCTGCAGCCGGTGCAGCAGTTGGCTTAGGTAATATTTGGGGTTTTCCAACACGAGCAGCTGAAAATGGAGGGGCAGCATTTTTGCTGGCGTATGTCGTGCTAATTGCAGTACTTGCATACCCTATGCTGGTGGTTGAAATTACAATAGGTCGTTTTGGACGTTCTAACCCCTGGGATAGCTTACGAATGTTAGATCGTCGTCGTATTAGCTTGTGGCTTTCAAGCTTGGCGGGTTTAGGAACTATCCTTGTGCCTACGTTAGTAATGACGTTTTACTGCATAGTCGCTGGTTGGTTCTTATGTTTTATGCTGGCTCCAATTGCCAACATGTTTCAGTTAACCTCATTTGCTGAATGGTTGACTGGTTTTAGCATTTCACGGAACCTGGTTTCAGCAGCCGTTTTTTATATTTTGACAATTGCTATTGTTCAAAGTGGTGTTCGTAACGGGGTTGAGAAATGGTCGCAACGCCTGATGCCTGCTTTATTTCTCTTGTTTGCTGCACTTATTGCGTATTTGCTGACATTGCCTGGTGCATATCAGGGGTTGGCGATGTATCTCATCCCTGATACCGATAAACTATGGGACTCAGAGCTTTTAATCAGCGCTATGGGACAGGCTTTTTTCTCTCTCACAATAGGGGGAGGGTCCATGATGGTTTATGGTTCTTACCTTGCAAAAAAAGAGCATATTCCCAATATGGCTTTGCAAGTTACCGCCATTGATACCTCAGTTGCTTTTATAGCTGGCTTGTTAATTCTTCCTGCGATGTTTGTGGCGATGAATCATGGGGTACAGATTTATGGTGATCAAGGCGAGTTATTAAGTTCAGACACTTTGGTTTTTGCGGTACTCCCTGCACTCTTTGAAACAATGGGTAGTATTGGTAGTTTATTGGCTGTTGCATTCTTCTTATTAATGACCCTAGCAGCCCTGACATCATCTATATCCATGCTTGAAGTACCTGTCGCACTGATTCAAGAAAAAACTCAACAAAAACGAAGCTATATCACTTGGGGGCTTGGTTTGCTGGCATTATTGGTCAGTACCTTGATAATTTTTAACTTTAAGCAACTGTTTGGCCTTGTGATTGCTATATCTACAGAATATATGCAGCCACTGACTGCCTTGATTACCTGTATTTTAGGGGCTTGGCTGTGGAATAGACAGCAAGTCATTGCTGAACTGAAGCAAGGCTATCCGGAGTTAATGACAGGCTTTTTCTGGAAAGTATGGCCATGGTATGTTCGCGTGGTATGCCCATTGCTTATTGTTGTGGTTATTGCAAACACCTTGTTCTAAGGGCTCCGTAAGAGTGACCCTAGATCTGTTAATCTAAGGTGTTAGAAACAATACAACCACGTTTTTGTTATTGTCTTATTTGCATGCTTGGGGCTTTTTATCTAGAGTGTTTTCGTGGTTTAACACAATAATAAAGATAAAGAACATCTAATGAGATGAGCCCCTTATGAGTGTAACGTGTGGTTATACACTTGCTGAGGCAAGTAGCCAAAGCCTCTTACCTAATACATCCTCTCTTTGGGTAACCATTGACCCTGCATTAGTTCTTTTTTTCCCCTAACTCCTCCATTCCACTCGCAAAAAGCACTTACCAAAAAATAACTATTAAACATATAAAAATTAAGGTTTTGGAGGTTTGTATATGGATCGTCAACACTATTATCAGTTGATGCAAGGCGAGGGTGAGTTAGATTATGAGGTTTACCTACAAACTCAACGGTTACTGACATGCCAAAAGCCCTATGATGAGTTCTGTAACCGCGATGAGTTGATGTTCCAGATAGTTCATCAAGTTCAAGAGTTATGGATGAAGCTTATTGGATTTACACTGTTAGAAATTGATGACTATCTTGCTCAAAAACACACCAACCGAGTGATAACGCTCTTTGGACGGGTTTACCAGTTACAACAACAAATGATCAATGGTTTGTCTATTTTAGAGACCATGTCACCAAAAGAATATCAGGTTATTCGATTACAGCTGGGTAATGGTAGTGGGCAAGAGTCACCTGGTTTCCGCAGCTTATTGAAGATGGCACCCCAGCTATGGAAAAGCTATGAACAGCACTATTTAAAAGCTAATGGCCTATCAATTGAACAAGTTTATGACTCTGCTTATTGTCATGACGATACATATGTTGTTGCAGAAGCGCTCGCAGAGTTTGATGAACAGTTTAGATTATTTCGATTTCGCCATTTATTACTGATTGAGCGAAGTATTGGTCTGGGAGCTAAGTCATTGAAAGGACGTTCTGTTGGTTTGCTGGAAAAAGGTGTGCAACACTATTTTTATCCTGCGTTATGGGAAATTCGTAATCAGATGACGGATTCCTGGGGAGGTGAATATGGTGTTAAGCGACCTTCAATTAGCGATGGTGAAAGTTAATGAGTTACCGAAAGTCATTTTATGTACCTGAAGGCCTCTATTTTCTTAATCACTCAGTTGGAGCAAAGACAAAAGCAAGTGATTTAGCTGAACAGGAATTTAGTCAGCAATGGCGTGAACTGGGAAACGGGGCATGGGGTCCTTGGTTAGTGAGCCTACAGGGATTTCGTGATGCAGTAGCCGAACTATTTAACTGTGAGTCTCATGAAGTTTGTCCACAACCCAATGTAAGTGCTGGGTTAAGTAAGTTAATTGGTGCTTTACCTCGGCGCGCTGGACGCAATGTATTGCTGCTCTCTGAATTAGATTTTCCTTCAATGGGGTTCATCGCAAAGCAAGCGGCTACATTTGGCTATAATGTAAAGCTTGTTCCAGCCAAAGATGGAGTGATTTCTGTTGAAGACTGGCAACAACACATGGATGAGCAGGTCCAGTTAGTGTTATTTACCCATGTTTTTTATGGTAATAGCTATCAACAGCCTGTTGAGCAGCTCACCAAGCTTGCTCGTGAAAAAGACATTTGGTCTGTGGTTGATGTTGCGCAATCAGCAGGTATCGTACCTATTGATTTTAAACAATGGCAACCTGATGCTGTCATTGGTTCATGTGTAAAATGGTTGTGTGGTGGTCCTGGCTGTGGCTACTTAATTCTTAAGCATGATCGCCTTTCACTTCTTGAGCCAACGGATGTAGGTTGGTTTTCCCATCAGGACCCCTTTGAGTTTGATATTACTCATTTTGCTTATGCAAATGATGCGTTGCGATTTATGGGAGGAACGCCAAGTATTCAATCGTTTGCTGTTGCTGCATCAGCAATACGTCAATTAACGGCTATTGGCCTGTTAAAAATAAGGGCGCATAACCTGTATTTGGGCGATGTACTCATTGAAGCAATGCAGGCTAATAAATTGAAGGTCATTACACCAAAAGCTATGGAACAAAGAGGAGGGACTATTTGTATTGCTATGGCTCAGCCAGAAGTAGCGGTTGATAGCCTAAAGCAAAAAAATATTGCAGTAGATTATCGTCCGCGTTTTGGTGTGAGGGTTTCCCCTCACATATATAATACAAGTGCTGAGCTGGAGCAGTTAATCACGGCCATCCTACAACTTGATCCAGACGTCTCAGGAAGGTAACTGCGGGTATCAATCGTCAGGGATGACGGTATAATCAGCAGCCGGATAATTAGCACACACTGTACAATGAATAGAGACGTATTTGAGCAAAGATTTTCAGGTATAACACGCTTGTATGGCGAGCAAGCAACTAACAGCATTGTTAATGCACATATCTGTGTCATTGGCATTGGCGGTGTTGGTTCCTGGGCTGCAGAAGCATTAGCTCGAACAGGTGTTGGCAAGCTTACCTTAATTGATTTAGACGATATTTGCGTTACTAATACCAATCGCCAAGTACACACTTTGCAGAGTACTGTAGGCCATAGTAAAGTTGCAGTAATGGCGGAACGTATACGACAGATCAATCCTGAGTGTCTGGTTGAAGAAGTGGATGACTTTATTACTGAGGATACCCTTGAAGAGTATATCTCAACCGATTTCTCTGTAGTCATTGATGCCATTGATAGTGTTAAAGCGAAAGCGGCACTTATCGCTTTTTGCAAAAGGCGCAAGATTCCTATCATTGTGACTGGTGGTGCGGGAGGGCAAAAAGATCCTACTCAAATTACCTACGGTGATTTAAGTAAAACGTATAATGATCCGCTTTCTGCAAAAGTGCGCTCTTTACTAAGAAGAAACTACAATTTTAGCCAAAATCCAAAACGACGTTTTAGTATTGAATGCGTTTATTCTACTGAACAACTCGTTTATCCACAGGCAGATGGTTCTGTTTGTCAACAAAAGTCCTTACAAGAGGGTAGTACCCGCCTAGATTGCGCAAGTGGTTTTGGCGCAGTGACGATGGTCACTGCGGCTTTTGGGTTAACTGCCGCAGCGCGCGCAATAGAAAAGGTTTTAAAAAAAGCAAACAATATATAGCAAACTTTAATAGTTATTTTAACTGTTAATTGTTTGATATTCTTGTGCTATATGCTGAATAGAATGCACAATACTGTTTAAACCATTGCTTCTTGATGGACTTAAATGATGAGCTAAATTTAGGTTAGAAAATAGCGCTTGGAAATCAGTGGCAAGAATATCTTCAGGCGTTTTATTATTTGCGAGGCTTATGACTAAGGTAAGTAAGCCTCTTAAAATTCGCGCATTACTATCAGCCCAAAACAGCAGTGTTTTATTTTGCTCATCAAAGTCAGAAACCAGCCATACTTCGCTCTCGCATCCAGATACTCGATTTTCTTCAATTTTATATTCTGTAGGTAATGGGGGTAACAGTTTGCTATTTTGCATAATAAGACGATAGCGATTGTCCCAGTTTTTCTGTGCAATAATTTTGGAGGTTATTTGCTGGCTGTCTAATGACAGGGGGGGTAAATCCTTTGAGTGATGACTCAAAGCTTCAGAGGGTTTGTCTTCTGAGTGTTTTAAAATGCTATGAAGAGACTCAATTAACCAATCAATTTCTTGCTGGGTATTATAAAAAGAAAGAGAAATTCGTAGTGTTCCCGTCAAGCTCAAATATTCCATAAGTGGCATTGTGCAGTGATGACCTACGCGAACGGCAATGCCTTTTTGATCAAGTAACATACCAATATCTTGAATATGTTCATGGGAAAAGGTCAGTGCTGCGATGGGAATTTTATTAGGTTGATCTATTGAATGTGTTGGACAGATGAGGTTGATACCTGGGATTGTGCTCAGTGCCTCTTGCAGATAATTCATTAATTGATGTTCGTAGGTTATGAGCTGTCTACGATCAACCGTTTCAAGATAATCAATGGCGGCACCTAAACCAATTGCACCGGCGATATTAGGTGTTCCTGGTTCAAACTTGAAGGGAAGTTGATTATAGGTTGTTTTTTTAAAGCTAACATGTTGAATCATTTCTCCACCTGTTTGCCAGGGGGGCATCGCCTCAAGTAAATCATAACGTCCATACAACACGCCAATACCTGTTGGACCGTACATCTTGTGGCCAGAAAAAACGTAAAAATCACACCCTAATTGTTGTACATCAATGGGAAAATGGCCTACCGCTTGAGCACCATCGACAATGGTAGTGATTTTATGTTGTGCAGCGAGCTTACAAAGTGTTGAAATGTCATTGATTACACCAAGCGCATTAGATACATGCGTTAAAATAAGTAGACGAGTCTTGTCAGAGAGGTGTTGTGGCACTATCTCGGGGTCAATATGTAGCGCATTATTAAGTGGTAAGACTTTAAGCTTAGCGCCGGTTTGTTGAGCAACTATTTGCCAGGGAACAATATTCGCATGATGCTCAAGAGGTGATATAAGTATCTCATCGTCTTTTTGTAAGGTTGAGAGCCCATAGCTTTGAGCAATCAGATTTAAGCTTTCTGTGGCTCCTTTGGTCCAGATAATTTCTTCTGATCGAGTAGCATTAATAAAGTGTTGAACCTTATTTCGAGCATTTTCAAAGCGTTGGGTGGCGACACTACTTAAGAAATGGCTAGCACGGTGAACATTGGCATTGCACTGTTGATATACATCGACTTCGGCTTGTATAACTGAAGTTGGCTTATGGGTTGTTGCAGCATTATCAAAATACACCAAAGGGTATCCATGCACTGAATGGAGCAGTCCAGGAAAATCTTGTCGTATTGCATTAACGTCAAATAAGCTCATAAAGTCGGTCTGTTATTATTCCTGTGGGTTGGAAGGCAGTTTAATGTGTAGTTATGATTTTGGGAAGTTTAACCTTGCGTAATAGTTAAAAATTAAATGACAGTTTAATTGTTATTTCCAGAGTGCGTATCTATTCTTCGAATTATATCTGTTTTCATAGATATTTTTCCTCCTGATTTGATTTGGTATTCAATAATAGATATTCATGATTAGGCTCATTTTTTTTGTAATCTCTTGTTTAATTGTTTGGATACTATATTGTGCAGAACAAGGTACATTGCCGTATGTTTTATATCGTATCTACAAATTTCCTGGCGGGGATAAATTAGGCCATTTTTTAGCGATGGGTTTTATTGTTTTAACACTTGTAGCCAATGCTTTAGGTGTTTTAAAACAGTATCGTATTTTCTGTGTTATTCTAATTTCAATGATAACGGCTATTTATGCAACATATGCTGAATTTGCCCAACAACATATCATTTATAGAACTTTTTCATACTATGACTTAATGAGTAGTTATTTAGGTATAGTAATTTTAGGAATGATTCCAAGTATTATATTAGCCCAAGCTCGTTTTGGGAGTGAATGGGCTACAGTTTTTTATTGGTTTAACCTAAGAATTAAGTTAATGTTAATTAAAGTTAATTTTTAGAGGCGCTATTAAGTCTGTGGTAATGGAAAAGTAGTAGACAGCAGGCGAATGATATGTCCAAGTGGAAAGCCAAGTTTATCTAGCTCAACCGTATCAAGTATATTTTTGAAGCCATGACTCAGAGCTGTATTACCTTCCAATAACAGTCGGCGTTGGAAAAATAATGTATCAGGATCAACTTGTTGAGTGATTAATGCAATGGCATCGGTTAACTTACAACTGATACTGGCGTCAGGCTCTCCTTTTTCTTGTACAATACAACGCTGTGTTTGTGGGTTATAGCTTAAAAAATAGCTTAAATCACAATCCAAGAGTTTTAGTTCTATCCACTGGTCTTCAAGAAAATCAAGTTCCCCATCATTTACTACAGAGCACAATAAGTGATTGAGAAGCTTCTCCAATACATGTGTTTGTAAAATGGCTGGGCATAAGTGCACAGGTTTGGTTAAAAGTGCTGCATGTTTCTCAAGCGCTGTAAGCAATAAGTTCATGGGATAATAGCTATCTTCGTTGTCATCAGTAGTAGTGCAATCTAGGAAACCTGTAAAAGATTTGCGTTGATATCAATCAACGGTAGTGTAGGCAGACTATGTTACTTTGCTGGACATTTTCCTGCTGCTTGAGGTGTCCATATGTTAGAACTTGTGTGTCCTGCGGGTAATTTGCCTGCTTTAAAAGCAGCAGTTACTCACGGGGCTGATGCTGTTTATGTTGGGTTTCGAGATCAAACCAATGCACGTCACTTTCCGGGTTTGAACTTTTCTGCAGAAAAGTTGGACGAAGGTATTCAATTTGCCAAGCGGCAGGGTACCAAAGTCTTTCTAGCATTAAATACTTATCCACAAGGAGCACAAATTAGGCCTTGGTTACAGGCAATAGATAATGCGGCGTCAATGAACGTGGATGCTTTAATCATTGCTGATTTAGGACTTATGGCTTATGCACATCAGCATTATCCTCACTTACCACTTCATCTGTCAGTACAAGGTTCAGCAACACATCCTCAAGCATTGCATTTTTACCAGAAGACATTTGGCGTTAAACGGGCTGTTTTACCAAGAGTCTTATCGGCCAAGCAGGTTGCACAAGTAGTAGCCAATTCAACCGTTGATATTGAAGTGTTCGCATTTGGTAGCTTATGTATTATGGCTGAAGGACGTTGTCACTTGTCGTCTTATTTGACGGGTGAGTCGCCTAACAAAAATGGTGCTTGCTCACCTGCACAGTATGTACGTTGGGAACCACAGGAGCAGCACCTTGATGTACGTTTGAATGGTGTGCTTATTGATCGTTACCAGCCAAATGAACCTGCAGGTTATCCGACATTGTGTAAAGGACGCTTTCAGGTTAACCAGGAAACATTTCATGTATTAGAGGAGCCAACCAGTTTAAATACATTAAGCTTGTTACCTGAGTTGTATCAAATGGGGGTGAAAGCGGTAAAAATTGAAGGACGTCAGCGTAGTCCTGCCTATGTGGCTAATGTTGTACGTATTTGGCGCGAAGCGATTGATCAACTTAAAGCGAATCCAGAAGCGTTTCTTGTTCAGGAGCAGTGGGCTCAACAGCTGTGTAAGCTGTCTGAGGGAGTACAAACAACATTAGGTGCTTATTCACGGCCATGGCAATGAGAAATGATATGAAACTGTCTTTGTCTGCAATACCATTTTACTGGCCAAAAGGGGATGTTGCTCATTTTTATGAGCAAGTTGCTACAAGTGCCGTGGATTATATTTATCTTGGTGAAACTGTATGTGCTAAGCGTAATGAGTTGTCGTTAGAGGATTGGTTGGTCATTGCTAAAGATCTGCAAGAGGCTGGTAAGCAAGTTTACTTATCTAGCTTAGCACTGGTTTGTGCAAAGAGTGACTATAAGTTGATTGAGCGTGTTTGTAACGCTGGCATGACGGTTGAAGCGAATGATATGTCTGCGGTCTCCTTGTTATGTGAAATGCAAGTGCCTTTTGTTGTAGGTAGTAGTATTAATATTTATAACCATCTCAGTTTATCTGTATTGCTTGATAAAGGACTTATTCGGTGGGTTCCACCTGTTGAAATGTCAGGTCAACAAATTAAAGAAACATTGATTGAGCTTGATAATACACAGCAAGAGCGCCCTGAAGTTGAAGTTTTCAGTTATGGATGGTTACCCTTAGCTTTTTCTGCTAGATGTTTTTCTTCAAGAGCAAAAGGTGTTCAAAAAGATAACTGTCAGCGTAATTGTTTAGATGATCCAGAAGGGCTAAAAGTCCAAACCAGAGAAAAGGATCAACTGTTTACGCTTAATGGTATTCAAACGCTGTCTGGTAAAAAATGTAATCTATTACCGTTGATGGGGGCATTAAGTGAGGTTGGTGTTGATGTGGTTAGAATAACGCCTCAACGTGAAGGCTCGTTTGAAGTAATACATGTTGCTCAACAAGCTTTGGAGAGCAGTGAAGCTTTTAATGAATTAGCTGAAGATGAATGTAATGGTTATTGGTATGGTGCTCCAGGCTTGATTGCAACAGGGTAATATGTGATAACGTGTGTTACATGTATGAAGTAAAAATGATTTTTAAAATAGTGTTTTTTAGGTTAATCGTTAAAGCAAAACCTTAGAGAACAGAAATAAAACATATGCTGTATTTTTGTTCTCTAGCACTTTGATAAAATTACAAAAGTATATTGTAAAGATTTTAGGGCTCTATACTGACTAGAGTTGCGATTTTCGTGTGTATTTGCCAAGGGAAAAGTATCCCCATTGCACTGAATATGCATAGTACTTTTATAATTAATATCCTGTCATATTGACTTTTATGTTATAGCGCTATCATAGTGAGAATATGCACGGCTTTGCTGGTACTTAAAATCACTATTTTTGAGGTGCCCTAATAGTTAATCCAGCATAATATACCTTTTATCTGAGTAGTATATTTTTATAATATACGTATAATGTCTTATATATAAAATATAGCTATGCTTATGCAAAGAGGTAAAAGTGCATGCGAGGTATTGGGAAACGTTTTACATATTGAGATATGTTGATGGTAGATGTTGTTATGTAAGATACATTAAGTGGTTTTATATCATACAAATATAATAAAAAGTATTGAAAACCTGTTGATTAATATAGAAAAAGTACAAGAGTTTACATGGGGAGTAACATTGTTGTTAACGGCCAGGATAAAAGGGTAAACCTAATACTCTATAAGTGATGTAAAACTGTTGTTTAGCTTGGGCTCACTACTTGACGTGGCATAGTTTATAAGTTGTGCTACGCTATTCAAGGTTAGGAAGTTTAAGATGGATCGTATGCTGTACGGCATGACGTGTATATAAGTAAAGATCAATAATAGAAGTAAAAGGGATCAAACCAGTTCTGTTTGCAGATAACATGATCAAATAAAAGCAAACACGCATAATATGCCAATGGAGGGAGTGATGCTGCTCGTTGCCTATCGGGAGAAGATGTCTGCAGCAATAGAAGAAGAGGGGGCAGACAACCTATATTTTGTATTAGATTCAGCTTGCGAGGCTGAATTACCTGATAAAATATGGGAGCTTGATGATAACTTCAATCCTCAGTGTGAATCATTATTTAGAGGAACACCTGCAGAAGACTTATTTGCACAAGCACCTTACTTAATTAAGTTAGAACCTGATAGTATGCTGTATGAGTGGGTTCTTAATAAGTCTTGTCAGGAGCCACTAGGCTTTTTTGCTTTTTGTTCAGAAAATATCGCTGCTTATTTTGTGCACTTACAACGTGTATTGGAGTTTATTTTACCAAATAAACATTGGGTACATATTCGGTATTATAACCCTACATTATTGAGATTATTGAGTCGTACATTAGCGTGTTACCAACTTAATCAGTTAATAGGTCCAGCTACACGGTTAATTGGTGCAGATTTAATGACTGATGAGCTTTTTGACTTAGCTAAGGATAGTCAAAATGCTGATATTTATGAAACCAGAACTTCCCTTGTTATTAGCCGTCAACAGTTTTCAATGTTGATCAGTCAGGCTTTAACTTATGCACTAACGTGGTCTATACAAAATAATTTTCAAAATGAGTTGGACGAGGGAATGATGAGCAAGACAATAATGCTTTTTAATAAATTAAAAAAATCATCAAGTACTGTTGATAGTGAGTCACTTATTGAGCTGGGTTACATAAATAGTTTAGTAGAATTTTTGACTCCAATTAGTGCAGAAGGCACTATTTTAAGTCAGGCTATCTTGAATTATTGGGAAAAAGTCCGCATTACAGGCAATGGTGTTTTACTTAATAGTGTAGCTTAAAAGTATTAATAACAATAGTTGCTCTATAGGCATCTATTGTTATACCCATATGCGAATGACTTTTAGGGGAAGTTCGCATTCGTTAAAATTTTGTCACTTATTTTTTATAAGCTTCTTCAATTTAGCATTTAGCGCACCCTACAAGTTTTCGCGATGGGTATACTGGATAAGTTTGTGTACTATGTTCAATTTTGATTTCTAATTACCTTTTCCCCAGTAGTCGTCACCAATGAGCGAATTCAGTCGTTTGTTTTCAAAGTAGTCTTCAATGGCCCTCCGTGCTAATAGAGAACGCTGAGAAGATTTTTCTCGGTTGGATTTAACAGCGTGTTGCGTTGAAAATTGATTATTATTGTTGTTGGTTTCAGTTGCTTCAATACGCATAGCCGCACCTTTCTGTTGTATCGTTATTGGTAAGATGCAATATTCAAATGACGAAATTATGAAATTAAAGTGACAACCTCAAGAAGAAAAGTGGTAAATATCAATGTTTAATACTACTTCTTAGAAAAGTATCTTGATAGTGTGAGTTATTTCTCTTTTTTATTTAAGCGTAGTGTTCTTAAGTTTTCTTTAATTTGTTTTAGTTGATTATTGATGTCTGGTTCTTTTGTTAATGCGACACCCATCGCTAACATATCGATGACAACCAAGTGAGCAATTCGAGATAACAAGGGAGTATAGCGGTCTGTATCTTCCTGAATACCAATGTCTAATACCCAGTCAGCAAGTAGTGCAAGAGGGCTATGTTCTGGGCATAAGCCAATTACTTTGGCAGATGTCTGTTTTACTAACTGTGTTATTTGTAATAACGCATCTGTTCTTCCCGTTTGAGAAATAACCACCACGGTGTCATCAGCGCTAAGTGTGGCTGCAGACATCGCCTGCATATGGGGGTCAGTGTAGGCTGCACAGTGTTTAATCAGACGAAAAAGTTTATGTTGTGCATCTTGCGCAACAATACCAGATGCACCAAAGCCATAAAACTCAACACGCTCACTGCTTGCCAATCTGATAATTGCTTGTTCAGCTACTGCGGGAGAAACAGTATTTTTAGCTTTTAGCAAACTTTCAATGGTGTTATCGAAAACGGTCTCTAATGTAGCGGGTGTGTACGTTTGTTGGAGACGATAGGCACCAAAATTACTATGTTGCGCCAGGTTTTGGGCTAACTGTAGTTTAAAATCCTGGAAGCCTTTACAACCAATTGCTCTGCAGAAGCGTACAACAGTAGGTTCACTCACCTCTGTTGCCAATGCAAGATCAGCAATACTCAGATGGATCGCAGCAGATGGATGTTTTAGTACATATGTAGCGACTTTTTGTTCAGACTTTCTTAACGCTGAAAACTGTTGTCTGATTTGATTGAGTAGGCTGCTCGACTGCATTATCAAACTCATTCCTATTAACAATGTAGTAATACTACAAAATTCTTGTATTAAACGACAGTTATCACGCTACGTGTCATGTTGCACTCTTTACGAGAAGAAACTGGTCAATATGATCAAAAGAAGCGAAAATGGGCTGATTTCTGGCGATTTAAGCGACATAGCTAAAGGTTTTTTCCACTGCTTATGGATATTTCTCATATATTGAATGACTTAAATGACGCACAACGCGAAGCTGTTACCACTACAGCAGATACTGCACTGGTATTAGCGGGAGCAGGGAGTGGTAAGACACGTGTACTAGTGCACCGGATTGCCTGGTTAGTGCAAGCTGTTGGTATCTCTGCACACAGCGTGTTAGCAGTGACATTCACCAATAAAGCGGCCGCAGAAATGCGTTCACGGATTGAGTCATTACTTAATATTCCAGCAAGAGGCATGTGGGTTGGCACCTTTCATGGTATTGCACACCGTTTATTACGGGCGCATTGGCAGCTAGCAGGTTTACCTGAGCAATTTCAAATCATGGACAGTGATGATCAACTGCGTTTGATTAAACGACTGATGAAAGAGATGGGGTTAGATGATAGCAAATGGCCCCCACGACAAGCGCAGTGGTTTATCAATAACAAAAAAGACGACGGGTTGCGTCCAGAGAATATTGAGGATTATGGTGACCTACAAACCCGCACATGGCTGAAAATATATACCGCTTATGAAGCTGCGTGTAGAGCGGGAGGGCTTGTTGATTTCGCAGAATTATTATTACGATCTCATGAGCTTTGGCTAAAACAGCCAGAACTACTGAAGCATTATCAGCAACGCTTCTCTCATATTCTTGTAGACGAGTTTCAGGATACTAATGCTGTACAGTATGCATGGCTGAGAGTATTGGCTGGCCAACAGGCAAGTGTTATGGCTGTGGGTGATGATGATCAGTCAATTTACGGCTGGCGTGGTGCAAAAATTGAAAACATACGGCAGTTCAGTAGTGACTTTCCAAATGCTGTCACCATTCGTCTGGAGCAAAATTACCGCTCTACTAGCACTATATTAAAAGCAGCTAATGCATTGATTGCTCATAATAATGATCGTCTTGGCAAAGAGCTTTGGACTGCAGGTGACGGCGGTGACAAAATAAAGGTATACGCTGCTTATAATGAAGTTGATGAAGCACGCTTTATCAGTGAGCAGATCCAGGCCAGGGTTGATGAGCATGGCAGTTATAAAGATATTGCCATCCTGTATCGTTCAAATGCCCAGTCTCGGGTTCTGGAAGAAGCATTATTGCGTTCAAGTATCCCCTACCGCATATATGGTGGTCAGCGCTTTTTTGAGCGTGCTGAAATTAAAAATGCACTGGCTTACCTTAGACTATTGAGCAATCCTTCTGATGATACGGCTGTTGAGCGTGTTATCAATGTGCCTGCTCGGGGGATTGGTGAAAGAACGGTGCAAGTACTCCGAGATTTTGCTCGAGAGCAACAGTTGTCTTTGTGGCAATCTGGTCAAGAGGTTATTACACGTAAGCTGTTGCCTGCACGTGCACTCAATGCACTTCAACAGTTTTATACACTTATTCAAACGATGCAGCAGGCAACAAAGGGCTTGCCTTTACATGAGCTAACAGACCATGTGATCGCTGTGAGTGGTTTGATTGAACATCATCGTAAAGAAAAAGGTGAGAAGGGCCGAGCGAGAATTGAAAACTTAGAGGAGTTAGTGACTGCAACTCGTGAGTTTGATCCTGTGGAGGCTATTCCTGATAGTGAGGATGAGTTGAGCCCTCTTGCACTGTTTCTTGATCATGCGGCATTAGAGGCAGGAGAAACACAAGCAGCTCAATATGAAGACAGCGTGCAGATGATGACCTTTCACTCTGCTAAGGGGCTTGAGTTCCCGTTAGTGTTTATGGCGGGGTTGGAACAAGGCCTTTTTCCACACGCCATGTCGCTGGAAACACCTGATGGAATGGAAGAAGAGCGACGGTTATGTTATGTGGGAATTACACGCGCTATGCAACAGTTGTATCTCACATATGCTGAAACTCGTCGCCTGCATGGCACTGAGAACCTGAATAGACCATCTCGTTTTTTGAAAGAAATACCTAAAGATTTGCTACAGGAAGTACGTCTGACGACTAAGATTTCTCGCCCTGTCTCGTTAACGACAAAGTCTATGAAAGCCTCAATACCGGATACGGGGTTGGCGCTTGGGCAACGCGTACAGCATAGTATTTTTGGTGAAGGGATTATTTTGAATTATGAAGGTCAAGGCGCTCAAGCACGTGTACAAGTAAACTTCGATCATGAGGGCGTAAAATGGCTAGTAGTCTCTTATGCAAAGCTAGAGGTTATTTAGCGAATAATTATCACTTCATTAAATTACTGCTTCACGTTCAGTAATGAGCAAGGTACATTAACATTGAGGTACATTAATATATAGTTACCCCTTCGTTATAGGTATATATCTCCAACGGATGGAGATATAAAACACTTATGACAAAAGCTTAGCCACAGTAAAGGGGTGATATGTTTAAGTTTCAGTGGTTAAAAATAAAAAGAAGACCAAATAAGAATAAAAGAGGGTACCCAAGCTGATATAACAATAATAAATCCATCTGCTGAGGGTATGAAATGAGCAAAGTGTAGGGAGTCATAAAAATGAAACGTCGTGATTTTATGACTGCAGCCAGCTTAGGTGCAGTCGGGGTTGCTGTTGCTGGGTGTTCTCAGCAGTCTGAAAAAGAATGCAGCCAAGTAGTTAAACCCGAAGAAAAAAGCACGATACATTGGAAAATGGTGACAACCTGGCCAAAAAATTTCCCCGGTTTGGGCACTGCACCTGAACGTTTCGCTAAAAATGTAAAAATTATGAGTAACGGGCGCCTGGAAATCAAAGTATATGGAGCGGGTGAGCTGGTGCCTGCGTTAGAAGTGTTTGATGCGGTCTCCAATGGCACAGCAGAAATGGGCCATGGTGCAGCCTATTATTGGAAAGGAAAATCAGCTGCTGCACAGTTTTTTGCGGCAGTACCTTTTGGCTTTAATGCTCAGGAAATGAATAGTTGGCTGCACTATGGAGGTGGGCAAGCGTTATGGGATGAAGTATATGCCCCATTTAACCTTAAGCCCTTTGCCGGAGGCAACACTGGTGTGCAAATGGCAGGTTGGTTCAATAAAAAAATTGAATCAACAGAGGATCTAAAAGGCTTGAAAATGCGCATTCCTGGTCTTGGAGGGGAAGTATTAAAAAGATTAGGAGGAGTACCTGTTAATATTCCAGGAGGCGAGTTATTTACTGCATTACAAACAGGTGCAATTGATGCAACAGAATGGGTTGGTCCTTATAATGACCTGGCATTTGGCTTATATAAAGCAGCTAAATATTATTATTACCCAGGATGGCACGAGCCAGGGACGACACTAGAAGTCATTATCAATCAAAAAGCACTTGAATCATTGCCGACGGATTTACAGGAAATTGTCAAACAAGCTGTGCGTGCTTCAAATCAAGACATGCTTGATGAGTATACCGCCAGGAATAATAGTGCATTAGAACAATTAGTTAATAAGTATAACGTTACCTTGCTTCGCTTACCTGATGATGTCTTAAAAAAGCTTAAAGAGACATCAGAAGTAGTTGTGAATGAAATAGCTGAAACTAATGAGCTCACAAAGCGGATTTACACATCATTTGTTCAGTTTGCCAAGCAAGTAAAGGATTACCACAAAATTTCAGAACAAGCTTACTATGAAACAAGAGCGTTATAGTTGAATCATGAAATAGCCTTGTATACTCTTTGCTATAAAGGCGAAGGGTATTAGCCCTAGCATTAACAACGTGGTTTATGTCGTATTTGAGGATCTATTCGGTCAATGGCTAATATTGAAATTAAACGCACACATGGCACCAGTATTGAGAAGGCAAAACAAACTGTACAGAAAATTGCGGATGAAATGCAGTCTTCTATGGGGTTAACATGCCAGTGGGATAGTGATTATCACCTAACCTTTAAACAAACTGGTGTTCAGGGTTCCATTAAAGTAAGTGAAGAACTTGTTGAGATTGATGTGAAGCTCAATGCTATTATGAAAGCATTTAAAGGTACCATTGAGCAACAGATAAATCAGCGTTTAGATAAAATGATAAAATAGCAGCTCATTTAGAGTTTCTTGATCATTTTAATAATGCTTGCCGTTATGGTCGTTATTTAAATGAATATATTGACGGCAAGCTACAGAACCCATTAGGAACAGTGTAAAATGATCGCTGTTACAAGCCGGACTGATCCCTAAAAAATAGGGATTCTGATTTTTTAACCTAACAAGGCTGTTTAGATGAAAACCAGGGAGCGGATTTTAATAACAAGTCTAGAGTTATTCAATAGTAATGGTGAGCCTAATATAACAACGATTGACATATCAAATGAAATGGATATCAGCCCAGGTAATCTTTACTACCACTTTCAGGGCAAAGAAGAAATTATCACAGAACTTTACCTCAGGTATGAAAGTGAAATTATTGAACTCTTAGATTCACCTAGCAGGCACTCATTAGCGATTGATGATTACTGGTTATATTTACATTTAATATTTGAAACAATACATAGTTATCGGTTTTTATATAGAGATTTATTAGATTTATTAGCGAAAAATCAAAAAATAAAACCTCGTTTTACACGCGTTCTGAGTAAGAAAAGAAAAACATTTATCGAAATATGTGAATACTTAAGGAATGCAGAATACTTGGTTGCAAGTGATGATGATATTGCAGTATTAGCTGATAATGCAACTGTTATTGCTACTTTTTGGCTAAATTATGAGGTTATGCGTACCAAGAAAGAGTACGATACGCGTTATATAAATCAGGGGATTTATCAAGTTATTTGTTTGGTTAAACCCTACATGATTGATGAGCAGCGCGAAATACTAGAGAAACGAAGCCTCATTTACAAGTCATCTGTTGGCTTTCCTGCATAAAATATACCCTTCGTGAAATGCTTTATCACACGAAGGGTTTAACCTCGAAGGTATATATTATACAGCGGCAGGTTTTTTCGCCGTTGATGAGGTTGAAGTTTTAGAAGAAGCGCTGGTAGTACTGGATGATGTTGAGCTTTTACTGCTAATGCCTCTATCTGAGGTTAAGGATTTTACCGCTTGGCTTAACTCTTCAATTTGATGACTTAGCTCTTTTAGTTCATCACGTGATCCACTTGATAGTTTATCTTTCAACTGTTTTATTCTGCTTTCTAAACGATCAGTTGTTTTAGATTTTATTTTTTCCTTTACTTCGTCTACTTTAGTTTGTGTACGGGCTTGTACTTCTTCACCGTCTTTAACTAGGTTTTCAAATAAGCGAATACCTTCTTGACCCAGTTTTTCATACTGAGCGTAGGCTCCTAATCCTGCCAGCCAGATTTTATGAGCAGAATCACGAATTCCTGTAAGTAATGATTTTTCTTTATCAGTTGTTTTATCGGTTTTTTTAGCATCTGACATTGTAGCGTCCTCGTTGCTTGGGCTGGGTAACCCTTTACGATGTGTTTTGGGGGCTAAACCTCAGCTTTATTACTTAACACTAAGTATTTTACTACTAAAGAAGTACTTTACTGTAAATGTCAACTTTATAAGCTAAGGATATATAACACTTCTACAGTTCACTTTTCTTCAATAGCTCGACTATAGCAATGAAAATTAGAATGAACATACTAAATTTGCCAATTACAATAGTCAAAAGGAGGCAAAAAATTGTTACTTAGTTGTGCTTTTAATGTCATTGTTATAAGCATTCTAGAAGTAGTTATTGTGTTGTGTTAGTTCATTGTAAACTATATAAATCACTTGATTTATATAGTTAAAGTTTATAAAACCATTATTCTGTCATCAAAATTTGATACTTTTGAGATGATTGGCTTTAACAAAAATGTAACAAGCCATGGTTGGTAAACACAGCACAGGGAAATAGATATCCATGAAGAACGAAGCTGCGATAAATGACATTAGCCAACGCATAGAAGTATTAAGAGAGACTATTCAGCGGTTAGAGAAAACAGATAGAAGAGCAGCTGAACGGTTGAAAAAAGCATTACAGAATGAGTTAGGCACGGAACACCAGCCTAATAAAACGAATGGGCGGTCAAATCCTGATCATGCTGCGATGGGAACACCCATTGTAAGGTTACATAGTAAAGATTTATTTTCTACTGCAGGAACGATTGTCAAACAAGCTGTTTCTCATCCAAAGGCGGGATTAAAGCAGCTACTGGAATTTGGTAAAGATATGTCTCAAGTAATATTGGGAACCTCAGAGTTTTTACCAAAACGAAATGATCGTCGTTTTAGCGATCCGACATGGTTGGAAAATCCAGTTTATCGTCGTTATATGCAGGCATATTTTGCATGGTATAAACATCTTAATGATTGGGTTGATGATGCCGAGTTTGATAATGATGATAGTCGTCGCGCTAAATTCATTATCTATCTTTTTGCTGAAGCGGTTGCTCCTTCAAATTCATTGATAAATCCCGCCGTTATAAAACGATTTTTTGAAACAGGTGGTCTTAGCCTGGAAAAAGGCTTATTGCACTTACTTGATGATATTCGACATAATGGTGGAATGCCGGCACAAGTTGATAAGTCCGCATTTTCCGTAGGAAAAAATATTGCTACTTCAGAAGGTAACGTGGTTTTCAGATGTGATATTTTAGAGCTTATTCAATATAAACCAACATCTGAAAAAGTATTTAAAATTCCTCTGTTTATAATTCCACCACAAATTAATAAATTTTATGCTTTTGACTTAAGCCCAGAGAAAAGCTTTATTCGCTTCTGTACCTCTATTGGTTTGCAAGTATTTATTGTCAGTTGGCGAAATCCAACACCAGAGCATCGTAATTGGGGGCTTGATCAATATATTTTGGGGTTAAGTGAAGCTGTTCATGTTATCCATGAAATTGCTGAAGTTGATACTATAAATATTTTAGGTGCTTGTTCAGGAGGTTTAACTTCTGTACTGTTATCCAGCTATTTACAAAGCATGGATAAGCCAATAGTAAATTCAATTACGCAATTAGTCAGTATTATTGATACGCAAGTTAATTCTGATATAGCACTTTTTGTTACTGAAAAAACATTAGAAACTGCCAAACAAACATCTGCAGCTAAAGGTGTTTTAGAAGGTAGAGATATGGCACGTGCGTTTGCATGGATGAGGCCAACTGACCTTATTTGGAATTATTGGGTTAATAACTATTTATTAGGGAAAGAGCCTCCTGCATTTGATATTTTATATTGGAATAATGACTCGACTAGACTTCCAGCTAAACTCCATGCAGAATTTATAGATATTTATAAAGAAAATAGCTTGATGCATCCTAATAAGCTAAGAATTGCGGGTCAACCCGTTGATGCTAAAGCTTTAAAACAAGATGTATTCGCAGTTGCAGGACTCACTGATCATATTACGCTGTGGGACGCTTGTTATCGGTCTACACTGTTATTGGGAGGTCAGTGTGAGTTTGTTTTGAGCAACAGTGGACACATTCAAAGTATTCTTAATCCTCCAGGAAATCCAAAAGCGCACTTTTTTACAAATAAAGATCGTACAGAAGAACCTAGCGACTGGTATCAAGGTGCAACGCGTAATAATGGTAGTTGGTGGGAATACTGGCAAAAATGGATCATTACTCATTCTGGTGAACAAAAAGATGCACCACCATGTTTGGGCAATGAACAATATCCACCTCTAGAACCAGCACCTGGTTTATATGTACATGATTAGGTGATCCATTGGAAACAACATTTTCAACGAATATTCGCGAACCCATGAGGGTTCGCTTTAAAACACTTAATATAAATGGCCAAATAATACGTGCAGCTATCAGGCCGGGTAATGAACCCATATTGCCTTTATTAGTATTTAATGGTATTGGTGCGAATTTAGAGTTAATTAAACCATTTGCAGACGAGTTACAAGGTGTTGAAATAATAGCGTTTGATGCACCTGGAACGGGAGGATCATCAACACCTACATTTCCTTATCGTTTTTCTGGCTTATCACGAATCATTGGAAAAATGCTAGATGAACTGAATTACGGACAAATTAATGTATTAGGTGTTTCTTGGGGAGGAGCGTTGGCACAACAGTTTGCCTATGATCATCCACACCGCTGCCGGCGTCTTATTCTTGCTGCGACTTCAATGGGATCAGTTGCTGTTCCAGCTAAGCTTTCAGTACTTTTGAAATTGGCAAGTCCAAGACGGTATGTTCAACCAAGTTACATGCAACGTATTGCAGCCTCTATCTATGGTGGAGCCTTTCGGAGAAATGATAATTTAATTAAAAAACATTCATTAAAAATTCGTTCACCCAGCGGGATTGGCTATTATTACCAGTTATTAGCGGGAGCTGGTTGGACCAGTTTTCACTGGTTGCATAATATTAAGCAACCTACTTTGATTTTAGCTGGAGATGATGACCCAATTATCCCTATTGCCAATGCGAAATTAATGGCAAAACGAATTCCTAATGCAGAATTGCGTATAATACGTTGTGGGCATTTATTCCTGCTGACAAAGACCAAAGAAATAGCACCTATTGTCAGAGATTTTTTAACAGACAATAAACGACGATTAACCAGCCCACTCCCTCTGGAAACTGTTTCACCTAGTGTAAGTAATGAAGTTATTGAGTAAATGACTAAGGCCACATTACATTTTATGCTATGAAATGTGACCTCATATACTAGCTTAATAGATTAAACGCACCAAAACTTCAGCAACACAAGCAGGCTTGGATTGCCCCTCTATTTCAACAGTTACTTGTTGTTTAAGTTGTATAGTACGTTCATCTTTTAGCTCGGCTTCAAGTAAGGTTCTTTGCGCACGAACCTTTGAATTCACGGGTACAGGATTCATAAACCTTAATTTATCCAAACCATAGTTTACCATCATTTTCAGGTTTTTGAATGCCTCCTGATAAGGTGCTGTAATTGATTCAGTCAAGTGTGGTATTAATGATAATGTTAAGTAACCATGAGCAATGGTTGTTTTAAAGGGTGAAAGTTTTGCTGCTTTTTCGGGATCAGTATGAATAAACTGGTGATCTAATGTTGCATCAGCAAAGAGATTGATTCTATCTTGGTCAACATTAAGCCAATCTCCTGCTCCCTCCGCTTGATTGATATGTCCTTTAAGTATTTCCAGTGCTAATTCTGCATTATTTGCCATATTAACCATCCTAGTTAATGTAAAGATGAACTGATTTCATTTCCGTTTGGAAGCTTAATCTTTAGCAATTGTCCTTAGGACTGATGCTTACATCTATACTCAGCGTTTAGATCTGTATTTTAAGCTTTTTTGTTTGTCTGTCATAATATAATCATGAAGACGTTATGTAACAAACAAATGACAACAGGTGTTCTCTAAAAGAAGGCGTTACTGCCTAATGTTGCACGAAGCAAGATTCACTGATAAGAGATAAAGTACAATAATCTAGAGATACGTAATTAGATGATAGGAGGGTTCTAAAATGAACTACTATGAATGGGTTTTAAACCATGGAGCGGGTGATGGGAATCGAACCCACGTATTCAGCTTGGGAAGCTGATGTTCTACCATTGAACTACACCCGCTGTGTGTATTCACCTTGTATTATAAACACTATGAATACCTAAGTACAACAGATATAATTTCAATTTGCGGCATTATAATATACATAAAATAAAATATGCAGGTAAACTCTATTTTGTTATTAATGTTAGTTATGAGCATTTAAGGTGAATAGTGGTATGTCTGGTAGTCATAATGTATATAAAACACCATCTTCAGATTTGGAAGCAGAAATTCAAGAATTAGAAGGGGGAGAACTTGCGAGTCGTTGGAGTCGATTAGGAGCCTCTCTCATTGATGCTTTTATTCTAAATATAATAAGTATGCCAGTGTTGTATGCTGTAGGTTATTTTGATGGCGTATTGAGTGGACAACAGCCTAGTTTTACTAGTCAAGCAATGGCGATGTTATTTAGTCTTGTTCTTTTTATTATTTTGCATGGGTACTTTTTGGCAAAAAGTGGCCAAACAATAGGGAAAAAAATCCTTGGACTTTCAATCGTGTCATATCGAAATGACACTATTCTAAGTTTAGGAAATGTCTTGGCGCTACGCTATTTACCTCTTTGGGTTGCTTTGATGATTCCTTATGTTGGTATGATTGCTACATTGATTGATCCTCTATTTATTTTTAATAAAGAGAAACGTTGTATCCATGACTTTATTGCAGGAACGAAAGTAGTAAAAGTAGCTAAAAAAGCCTAACCCCAATAAAATCAACCCAACGTGAGTTGGGTTGATTTTATAAAAGTATTAGGGTTGTTTTTAATTAAAAACGTGGCCAGAAATGGTTATCTTCACAAGGTTTAACTTTAAAGTTCTCTTGTTTTTGCCAGGTTTTATCGTTGATTAGGGCTTTCACTTCAAATGCCGATGTTTGCTGTGGAAGAGTTAAACGCCATACATTGCCTTCTGTCCAGCGAGCTGGTGCCCCTTCTTTCCAATTAAGTAGTGTTGCGTCTCCTCTGACAGCAATATGATTACCCCAACCAGCATTATAATGTACATTTACTGTAGTCATACAACCTTGATAGCGTTTTGCTACAATATCAGGCGTATCAATAATACGTTGTTCACGTTTTGATTTTAACAGTTTAATGTATTCTGCATGGGACCAGGCAAGAGGTGTTGCACCACCGGTACCTTCACCAAACTGGTATGGTCCTTCAGCTTTATCCCAAACTTGTTCTGGAAGCATATTGCCTTCGTTAGCAAATTTTTCCATTGTTTGGATATACCGATCAACACTTTGCTTTTTAGCTATTTCCAGCTGGGCCCGCTCACCTGTAAGCAGTGGCCATAAACGACCTTTTCCTTCGCCAGTATAGTCACTACCACCTAGCTTTTCTCCGTAGCCATCATGATTGTATCGGTAAAAACCTGGGCCATTAGGTGTCTCGACTTTTATGGATTGTTCGTAGTTCTTCAACGTATTCGTTATTGATGTATCAAACGGACTTTTCACACCGAAACGAACAAGTTCAAGAAAACCACCATCCATCACATTACGTTCTAAGTGTTGGCCACCACCATTCGCAATATATAAGACACTATCATCATTTGGGTTGTAACTTGAATGGCAATAATCTGCACCTTCTATACGTTGATAGTATTGCCCATCACCTAATTCACCTTGGTGTGTAAATGACCAGTCGGCAATGCCATCAGCCCATAAATCAGCTTTTAAACGATAGGAACGGGCAGCTGCTTTATCACCTTGGTGGTCTGCAAAATCAGCTGCTGCTATTAGTCCTGCAATCGCTGCTGAAAGTGTTGAAGGAGAAATACCGCTCGTTTCTTCCCATCTTTCTTGATGAGTCCAAGGGCCTACTTTAGCAACAAAATCCGCTGCAGGTTTGACAAATGAGGTGTAATAGTTGCTTGGATTAATAGCGCCTTCTTTCCATAAGCGCCATGCTAATACTATAGGCATGGCTGTTTCATCAAGCTGCATGCCTTGCCAGTGACCTTGTCCAGAAAGCCAGAAGTTTTGAGGAAATGATCCCTTTTTATTAACGGAAGATCCACATAGTTGCCAGTCACCATCATCAGCTTGGAACTGTACTTCTTTTAGGTAGCTTAATGCTTCTTTGGCGGTATGCTGGTCCCCTGCGGCAAGAAAAGCAGTGGCAACTTGATATAAATCTCTGGGCCAAACAACATGATAACCTATTGGGCCATCTTTATAGCCATCCGCTTTTGAACCTGGCAAAATACCGCGTTGGTCTCCAGAGTCCTTATCAAATTGACTTTGACCCCAAGGCACGCTTAATGAAGCGATCATAGCGCCATTGTAAGTTTTATCCTCGTGGGCTTTGAGCACCATGGCTGAAGTATAATATAAGGCTCCATTGTCAAAAGATTCCGCACTTAGATCTTCTAAACCATTACAATAATTATTCCACTGCTGGTTATAGAGTGAGAGTACGTTATCAAATGATTTTTTCACGCTATTTTTAGCGGTTTGTTGAGCTTTGCCTTTATCTTCTGCAAATCCAATGGCTACTGTAAAGGTATATTCTCCCGCTTTTTTGGGTAAATCTAGCTGTCCAGTAAGAGCAATGTTACCATTTCTAGCATATTGATAACTCCAATCCATACGATAGTTGTCGTTTAAATCTTGCCAGCCATCACTTCTACCCACAAAACCCACTGAGGTTTGCTTAAATGGTATGCTTGCTGTCAGTGCTTGGTATTGAGCCACATGGTTGGTACCATTATCATACTGAGCTCGATCATCCCAAGCATATAAAGTGTCTTTTGTTGCTTCGCCATAGTCATATAAACCTGTATTACTTACGGCAGGGTTGAGTAAAATAAATAAACCCAAATTATCTTCGTAGGCTTTGAAGGTAACTTTTAGTAGTAATGTATTTGTTGTTGGGTCGGTAATTACCTGCTTATGAATTTCGTACTTTCTTTCCTGATCAATATTTACTTGTTCATAAGCCAGTGTTTTTTTATTTAAAGGACGTATTTCATGTTCTGTATGTTTTTTTTCTTCATCAAAAAAAGTCTTACCATCACTGACCATGAATTGTAAGTCAGTAATTTGAGCCATATCGATTTGTGGCCAGTATACTTCAGAAACAATACCATCGACTAAACTAAACCAAACTTTTGATTGTTTACTATTGGCTGTTCCAATTCCTGTTTTACTGGCAGAACTCCAATGGTGGTCAATGCCAGGGGCTCCAGGTGCAAGACCACTGTTACTCCAGGCAAGGCCACTCGTAATGCTTGCAATAACAAGTGTTAACGCCTTTTTTTTTAGGCTTGTCATCATTAATTCCTCTCAAATTGCCATCTTTGTTTTTATATAAATAGTTTTAGCTATAGTTATTTTTATATTTTGTATCGATTTAAAAGACTATGCAGTTTTATGTGATACTTATACAAACTTTTTTACAATGCGCAATGAATTGCGGCTGTGTTAATTTTAATCTTTTGCTATTACCCCCCGTCAGTAGGTTGCTGATTAAAGTGATAAATGAATACTCTTACTGCTTTTCAAATCTTGAAGCTGAGTTGCTCTAGGTATATATGATGTAATTATTCTAAATGCCAATAATTTTTGTTGATAAATATATGCTTGCAGTGATGTATATTTAATTGAAAATATTTTGGCTGGTAATTGAAGGCAATTTTATATAAAAATGCATTACCGCTATTGTTTTACTATTACAGTAAATATAGGAAAAGGCTTTTATTTAAGTAACTTATAGAAACTATGGTGGTGTGCTGTAGATTAACTTCATATTTATGACTTCTTTTTTTGTTAGGATAAATAGCCATCAGTATAATTATATATTTTGTAACTGCTTGAACGTTGATGCAAGTCATTTATGTAACTGAAACAAGCTTTAATACAAAAGTAATAATTTGTTACTTTTTGAATTATTTTTTTACAGAAAGCTATCTAAAAGCAAATAGAAAACAAACGACGTAAATTATTGAGTAAGGTGTGAATAAATGGGCTTTTTTAATATATATTTTTCACGAATCATTTTTATACCCCTTGTGCCCTAGGGGTATAAAAACCCTTCGTTATGGGTATGGCTTCATTGAAAACTATCTGGCAACTGGTGAGATAAACCTGATGCATATTGAATAACAGGTTTATGGAACGGTCTTGCAAGATTGGCAAGGGTAAGCCCAGTATTTCTTAGTAGCTTGAGAGGTGCTTTGTTATTGCTAAAAAGATAGTAGAACATATCCATAATATACATCATTCGAGTATTCTCTGGACGCCGACGTTTTTCATAAGTAGATAACATCCTTGAGATGTTTGATTTAGAAAGGTTGTCCTTCTCATTAATAATGATATCGGCTAAAACGGCTGCATCCATAAACCCCAAGTTTGCACCTTGTCCTGCTAGGGGATTAATTGTATGTGCAGCGTCTCCTATAAGAACCGTATTATTTGAGGAGTAGGTTTGAGCATGTCTTTTAGTGAGTGGAAAGCTGCCAGTTGCTACTATTTGTTCTAGTTTTGGTAGTTCTTTTGGAAAAGACTGTTGGATTGTATGCAGGAGCTGATTTGTGTTCAGCTGTTTAAGTTGCTCAATGGTGTCAGGGTGGTTATACCACACAAGTGAAGCGTAGTTGGTACCATTGACGCTTGGTAGTGGTAGAAATGCCAAAGGTCCAGTCGGTGTGAAGGCTTGCCAAGTAATATGCTGCTGAGGTCCTTTTTGTAGAGCAACAGTAATGACAAAAGCATGTTGCTCATAATCACTTTGTGTTATTCCAATATTAGCTGCTTGACGAACGGCAGAAGACGCACCATCTGCGCCAACTAACAGGTGTGCGGTTAGTTGAGTTGTATCATTTAACGTCACTGTTGGATTTGACTTGTCTAGTGTCAACTGTTGAATTTGAGTGGGGCAGTACAGGTCTAGCGTTGCTTGTTTAGGTATTTGTAAGTGCAGTGCCTGTTGAATAATGTTATTTTCGATAATATAGCCAAGTGCTGATAGCTTAGCCTGGTTGGCAGAGAACAGTGTTTTATTTAGACGATGGTTGTTGATGCTTAACTCATGAGCAGAGAGTTGCTCCCAAACAGCCATTTCTTTGTATGGGCATGCTCTCATGGCAAGGATGTTATGCCATGCCTTAACATGCTTAAGAACACAAATACTGGCTTGGCTGAGGGCTGATACTCGAATATCTGGAGGTAATAGAGGATCAAACGCTGGACATGGATGCTTTTCAACCAGAGCAACTTTGATTCCTTTGTTGCTTAAAGCAAGTGCCAATGTTGTACCGACCATGCCCGCACCAATAATGATAACATCGTATTGTTGTTGCATAATCAACTGTAGTCCTCTCATCAACTGCAAGCGTATTGACAGTATACCTTAGTTAGAGTTGATATTGCTTGAAATATACTTCTGTAATTGACCAGGTATGGTAAAGAAGACATGTGTCTTAAGATTTAAGACGCCTCTAAAAATAGTAATTTTTTTGTGAGAGCAAGGAAGCACTGCACGGAAGACCGCAGTGTATAAGGAATACATGAGGGCTAAGCAACCTTAAGTATTTAATAAGCGCTAGCTGGGGCAAGTGCTTAGGTTGATGAATCTGTACTTAGTCAAATAATTCATGCTTGCCATGAAGTGGTTGCTGCCTTGGGCTCTGGGTGTATATTTCAATATAGCTATAAAGAAGTCAACTGTAGTCTATAATAACTACAGTAAGCACTATATTAACCTTACATTATTTGATATAAGTTGCTCGTTAAAGCCCACCAAGTTACTGTTCTAAAAGCACGTTATTTATAATGAGCGATACTATCCTTAGTTTATACATGTTTGATATTTTCAGTAAAAGTTGACGGGATATCTTTCATTCGTATTAACACGAGAGAGTTGCAATAATTCTAATCAAGACGTTGTGATTATTATTTGACTTAACATGGTCCAGTGTCAGAAGAAGTGATTGTCGAAAAGAACCAATTATTCATATTTTGTATATTGGCACATTGTTTAAATAAATAGTCAAATATGAATAGTTGATAAAAAAAATATTAACAAATGATTTTATGTTGGTAAAGAACTAATAGACTAAGTTGATATGGCGTTTTTTCATGTATAGAGTATACAGCTCTATGGCGCTATTATCAGCATTATTGGTAAGTACTCTGCGTAGAAGATTTCTCTTTTATTTTCCCTATTGTTGGCTCTATAAGTTTGGAAAGGTTTCCAGCCCAGAATGTATATGGCTTGGCTGTGGTTCGATATGATGAGTTGTAAATCTGTTCGGAGCAACGTTGGAAAGATAACCGGCAATATTTACCAATTACTCCTTTTTGAAGCTATACATAAACTGATTTCTAATAAATAATTTGAAATGTAACTAACTTATTGATATAAAAGCAAAAGATTTGATCAAATATTAATGTACAACTAAACATACAGCACAAACTTGGGGTAAAGATTGTTAATTACAGATTGGGTTCACTAGCTGTTTTAACTGATGAATAAAACCGGAAAAGATCAGGTTTTGCTATATAGTTAGGTATTATCTATTTCATTAGGGCCTTAAACGTTGGTAGAAAGTGAGCCTAGCGTTTAGCTATTTTCTTTAACGTGTTATAAATACTGCGTTTAACAACAGTATCTACAGAAATTAACAATTGCTTTCATATTTTTAATCTGAAGTACATTTAACACATTGCAAAAATATACATACTAGACCTTGTCATTAGACTATAATAATTATGTTATTGCTACTGGCATGGACTGTTGTACGTCTAAACCGCGTACATTTCTCCAACGAAGCATTACCTAGTAATACAACATTGACCAATTAGCTGATAGACCACTATGAACACTAAAAAGTTGATTAATCTGTCCAATCAGTACCCACGGCTTACCGTGCGTACGTTAGCGACACTCATGGCTATCGGAGAAAATGAAGGTTGCTCCGTGTCAGAGCTATCGCACTACATGGGTGTCAATGAAAAAAATGTTGCCACCACAATAAGGCGTTTAGAAGAAGGTCGCGCTGGTAATCCGGGTGATAAGTTAATTCGGGTTAAACAGTATCCTGATGATAAGCGCTATAAGTTAATTCATTTAACTGCAAAAGCGAGACGAATTTTAGCTAAACTTTAATAGCTAATAATGCAGGTGATGTAGATCTCCTGCATTTTTTCGTCTACCAATATTCATAATATTTATTTTAACTTGTTACTAATATTAATTAAATTGATTTTACTTGTGTTATTGACTATTTAGTTACTGATAACTTCAAAGGCTATTTTGAATAGGTCGACTTTCTTTCCTGGTTGCTCCATTAGTTGAACATCGTTTTTTTTCCCATTGTTTAGTTTTCTATCCTACACAGCTATTGTGAAAAAATAACGGCACGTGAGGTTTTATTCCTCGCGATACATATTTATTGTAAAGGACATTAACGTTATCTACTTTGCTTATGAGCGATATCCTAAGCTGTGGGTGACGTCTTTCCTGAAATAAATTACAAGTGTTATATATTATAAGTGAGGGTTATTTTACTTGGGAAAGGAGCTGCCAATGAGCCAAACAATAGTTGTTTGACTCATTTACCATTTGCATTATATCTAGCATAGCGCTGAGGTTAACAAGAGGTGTGCTTTCTTAGCTTACAAATAAAGAATCCATCCATGATGTTGTCAGGTAGAATCCTTCGACTGTGTGTTAAAGCATCAGCATATGTCTTATTCTGCCAATGAGTGATACCAGCCATGGTATTGGAAAAAGGTAGCTCGATAGGTTCAAGACTGACACATGAGTTGTATTTTTTGAGGAGATGATTCACTACATGTTCATTTTCTTCAGGGGAAAATGAGCATGTGCAATAAATCATGACTCCACCCACTTTTAAACTTGTAAGGGCTGACTGTAGTAAGCGTTTTTGCTTGTGGGCGACTTCAGAAACTTTTCGAGTTGACCAATGTTCCCAGCTAGAAGCGTCGCGTAGTGAAAACCGGGCTTCAGATGAGCAAGGAGCATCCAGTAATACACGATCAAACATTTCAGGGCACTTATTACCAACAGAACGCCCATCAGCCAAATAGGTTTTCACCATACTGGCACCTTGTTGATCAAGATTTGCTTTAAGCTTAAAAAAGCGATTTTTAACCGCTTCTACTGCAGATAGACGACCTTGGTTTTCCATCATCGCTGCTATTTGTAGTGTCTTCCCACCTGGCGCAGCCGCCAGATCAAGTACAGTTTCCCCAGGCTGAGGTGCTAAAAGGAAAGGGGCAACCATACTGGATAGGTTTTGAATATAAATACGTCCTTGGTAGAAAGCATCTGTTTCTGTGAGTGCTCTTCGCTGATCCGGAGGTATATGAAATGCGGTTGGTAGCCAGGAGACAGGGGTGAGATTGAACTGTGCAGAGCGGAGTTCATCAGTGGTATCCTGAATGCTTCCTTTTAACGTGTTGATACGAAAAGTAGTGGGTTTATCCACACTAAAACTATTCAGCACTTGCTCAAGTTGTGTCTCGTCTAAAAGCAAGGAAAGCTTTTCCAAAAAGGCTGGAGGTAATTCTGTGATAGGACTATGCATTGAATATCCAGTCTGTCAAAAGTAAATCAATTACAGCCTCAGTTAACGATGTTAGCAGATAGATGCTCCCTTCTTTCTTTTCGCTCTTGAAAGTTTACAAATGAATGAAGATAGAGCTGGTTAACACTAATGAGACTGCAAAGTGCTCAGGTGTGGAATTATCTGATTAGCACAATCTCTAAGCAAGCATAGTGAATTGCTACCAAGTTTTATTTTGAAGTAATAGTAAAGAGATGTTTGCAGTGAAACATATACCCATCGTAGAGAGTAATGTTGCCAGTATGCAAGCTCATTGTTGCTGTGTTAGTTGTCAGCAGGAATAAGACATTATGCGGTTGTTAAAGCGAAGTATCATTATTCTATTAGCACTATTTCTATGCTGGACGGGAGAGTATGTATTTGGCTGGGGGTCGAGACTGCAGTCAATCGTGTTATTGCTAACAACATCAACACAAGAGCAACAACAAAGCATATGGTTACCCAGTTATAGTGTTGATATAGAAGCATTACCGCTTAGTGGTGCGGATAAGAATGTTTCAGGCATCACTTACTCATCAAAACAAGACAGCTTGTTTGTCATTGTTAATCAGCCACCAACGGTACTTGAGGTGGATAAGCAGGGTGGGGTTGTCAGAAAGATACCACTTGAAGGTTTCCATGATACGGAAGCGATAGCCTATATTGGTGATGATCAGTTTGCGATCGCAGAAGAACGTGAGCAACGTATTACCTTAGTTGAGATTACTAACGACACTGACAAGATTAAGCGAGACAGCCAGCCACAAATACAGCTTGTTTTTGGACCAAAGACCAATAAAGGCTTTGAGGGGATAGCTGCGGATCAGTCTGCAAATCGTATCATTGTAGTTAAGGAGCGATCTCCATTAAGAATATACGAGATCTTCCGTCTTAAGCACGAAGAAACAGGTAACTTCAGTCTACGGGTTGAAATGCCTGAGAACTTACGCTGGTCTTCTTTGTTTATGGCTGACTTATCTGGTCTGCACTTTGACCATAAAACACGTAACTTGCTGTTACTCAGTGATGAGTCTAAACGGCTGACTGAGGTGAATGCTTCTGGTGAAACTGTTAGCTTGTTGGAGTTACGCCATGGTTATGGCGGTTTGTCCCGTAATATACCTCAAGCTGAGGGGGTGACACTGGATGATGAAGAAAACTTGTATATTGTCAGTGAACCTAATCTGTTATACAGGTTTCGTAAAGTAGTTCAGTAAGCATCAAGTTTGAGGATGTTATCAGTTTTATATATCTAGCACTTAGTGAGGGATTACCAATTCAAAATACGGCTATGGATGGGGACATAAAACATGGAACGTTTTACTTTCACCGGGCACGATGATAACCCTTTTTTACAGGGACCCTATGCGCCTGTTTCTTCTGAATGTGTCTTAACCAACTTCAACATAACGGGTCGAATTCCTGATGACTTAGCAGGTGTTTATTTACGCAACGGACCTAACCCAAAATACAATCCTGCAGGTATTTATCACTGGTTTGATGGTGATGGTATGGTGCATGGCTTTTATTTTCAGAATGGAACGCTAACGTATAAAAATCGCTGGATTAAGACTAAAGGGCTGATAAAGGAGCAGCAGCAGGGGAAAAGCTTGCTGCCGGGTGTTTTTTCAACAGTTAGTCCAACGGAAACAAAAGATACTGCCAATACCGATATCATTGTTTTTAATAAACGTGCCTACGGACTTTGGTATAGAAGTGGAATGCCTTATGCGTTAGACCCTGTAACACTTGAAACGCTGGGAATTGATAGCTTTTCAGACACACTTCATGCCCCCATTTCTGCGCATGCAAAGGTAGATCCTCTACACAATGAGTTAAGAGTATTCAGTGTTAGTATGAAGCCACCCTATTTGTCTTATGGGGTGATTAATGAGGAACATAAGGTCAGCCATTGGACGCCTATTGAACTGCCAGGTTTACGTCTTCCGCATGATATTGCTATTACGACACACTACTCCATAGTTATGGACTTACCTCTTTATTACATACATGCGCCTAAAGGTTTGCGTAGTCATTTCGATCGTTCCTTACCCGCAAGGTTTGGCATTATCCCTCGTTTGGGTAGTACCCAGCATATTCAATGGTTTGAGGCAGAACCCTGTTATATCTATCATGTAATTAATGCGTGGGAGCGGGAGTCAAAAATAGAGATGCTGGTTTGTCGGGTGACAGATCCAGTGCCTCCGTTAGAAGATAAAGCAAGTGATTCGCTGCATAGCATGATCAACTTTCTGGGGAAAACATTAAAAACAGCGCAGTATTACTACTATTGCTTCAATTTAAAGACTGGCTCTGTAGAAGAGCAGCCTCTGGATAGTCGTATTAGTGAATTTCCTGTGATAAATCAACGCTATATGGGGCAGCCAAGTCGCTATTCTTATCATGTTTTACTGGATGACGTGGATTTACCCTTATTTTCAGGTTTGATCAAGTACGACTATTGGGGAGAGTATACTGAGACTGTTATGTGGTCAAAGCCCTATGTAGGGAATGAGCCAGTATTTGCACCAAGAAATAATGCAAATAGTGAAGATGATGGCTATGTTTTGACCATCTTAACAAGTTGTCATCAAGACCAAAGCAAGCTGCTTATCCTTGACGCCAAGAAATTAACAGCACCCCCATTGGCAACGATTGATATTCCAGTTCATATCCCTATAGGGTTTCATGGTTGCTGGGCGGAAATGAGTCAAATTTAGTCAGTATAAGTATGTCAACCCATTGGTATCAGCAATCGCTCAGGCTAAAATGCTTGCTTAAAAATAGCAGGAAGCGCATGAGTAGATAATCCTACGCATATGTGACTTCAGGCTTCTAGTTCATCTTTGTTAGGGTCAGATGTATCTGTGGCTAAAGTTGTAATTTTTGATTCAGGTGTTGGCGGACTCAGTATTTTCAGTGAGCTTGTGAGATTGATGCCTGAAGTCTCTGTTGTTTATGCTTCAGATAATGCTGCTTATCCCTATGGGGATAAGAGTGAGTGCTATTTGAAAACCCGGGTAAAAGCGTGTTTGGATACACTTGTCCAGTATCATCAGCCTGATATGGTTGTTGTTGCCTGTAATACGGCGAGTACCGTTGTGTTACCTGTGCTTCGTGCCCATTTCTCATTACCTGTCGTAGGTGTTGTACCTGCCATTAAAACAGCTGCTCAGGTGACTAAAAATGGTGTTATTGGGTTGTTGGCGACACCTGGCACTGTGACCAGAGCTTACACTGAAGACTTAATTATTCGCTTTGCTAAGCAGTGTGAAGTGATTAAGGTGGGCTCACGTATTTTGGTTGATTTAGCAGAAGCTAAGCTGCGTGGCCAGGCGGTTGACTTGAGCTGTCTTAAACAAGAAATGTTACCTTTTGAACAAGCATCCATTTACCCAGATACAATAGTGCTTGGTTGTACTCACTTTCCTTTATTAGTGGATGAATTACAACAGGTTTCAAGTGTATCAACGCAGTGGGTTGATTCAGGTGCAGCCATTGCGCGTCGTGTTAGAACGCTATTAGAACAACAAAAAAAGCTTAAACCTGAGCATGCTGGTATCTATCAAGCAATGTTTACAGCCAATACTCCAGCCGTGACTCAATTAAAACCTTATTTGTTTCAACTTGGATTTAGTGCTTTAAGTATTTTACCTGTTAATGAGGCATTTACAGTGTTTTCTGAGCCCAAGACGGCGAATGCGGTTACTATTTCCTAAGCTGTAAATTAAATCTTTGCTAACGCCACATTTTTATTCTCTTATAATAAAAATATCCCTATATCGTTGTGATAATGCTTTATTTCAAGGATATTTTTTTAGAAGAAAGGAGAGAACTGATGGCGTTAGGTACGCAAGAAGTGTGGGAGCTGGCTGCTAAGCAACTCAGTATTCCAAATCAAGCATTTATTGGCGGCGAGTTTGTTTCTTCCCAAAGCCAACAAACATTTTCTTGCATAAACCCTGCAAATAATCAGTTACTGACTGAGGTGGCATTATGTGATGTGGCTGATGTGCATAAAGCGGTCACCAGTGCATCAACTGTTTTTCAACAAGGAGACTGGTGTCGTCAATCACCACACCAACGTAAAAAATGTTTATTAAAGCTGGCTGATTTAATAGATAAACATGCCGATACGTTAGCACTACTTGAAACACTGGATATGGGTAAGCCTATAAAAGATAGCCGGTTACTCGATATTCCTTCTGCCGCAACTTGTGTTCGTTGGTATGCTGAAGCAATTGATAAAATATACGGTGAAATTGCGCCAACGGCAGAAGATCAGTTAGGACTTATTACCCGTGAACCTATTGGCGTAGTGACTGCGATCGTCCCCTGGAATTTTCCATTATTAATGGCTTGCTGGAAAATAGCACCTGCATTGGCTGCGGGTAATAGTGTTATTTTAAAACCTTCTGAAAAGTCTCCCCTTACTGCTCTTAAACTCGCTGAATTAGTCACTGAAGCTGATTTTCCACCAGGAGTATTTAATGTGCTACCTGGTTATGGGCATACTGTGGGTAAAGCGCTGGCGTTACATCCACATGTTGATGCATTGGCATTTACTGGCTCCACCACAGTAGCCAAGCAGTTATTAATATACGCTGGGCAGTCCAATATGAAGAGGGTGTGGTTGGAAGCAGGTGGGAAAAGCCCAAATATAGTCTTTGCTGATGCGCCAGACTTAACACATGCAGCAGAAGCTGCGGCGAGTGCTATTTGCTTTAATCAGGGCGAAGTGTGCACTGCCGGTTCAAGGTTATTTGTGGAAAAGTCTATCGCCAGTGAGTTTTTATCATCGGTTCGAGTGGCAATGGATAAGTGGCAGCCAGGTAATCCGCTTGATCCTGAGATAACACTGGGCGCTATTGTTGATGCACAACAACTTAAAAAAATACAGCAATATATCGAGCTAGGTCAAAAGGAAGGTGCAGATCTCTTACAAGGTGGTCAAAGAATACGACAAGAGTTGGGTGGTTTTTTTATACAGCCAGCACTATTTGGTAACGTTGAAAATACAATGCGTATTGCTCAGGATGAAATATTTGGGCCTGTATTGGCAGGAATTACATTTACCGATATTAACGAGCTAGTCTGCCAAGCAAACAATAGCCAATACGGATTAGCGGCAGGGGTATGGACCCGTGATTTAAATAAAGCGCATCTTATTGCGAAGCAATTAAAGGCCGGCTCAGTTTGGATTAACAATTATTTTGGTGGTGATATGACGGCACCTTTTGGTGGATATAAACAGTCTGGAATAGGGCGAGATAAATCATTACATGCGTTTGATAAATACACTGAAATGAAAACCACGTGGTTTTCATTTCAAGGATAAAATCTACTGTTAAATTTACAATTTAACTAACATTACTTCTAAGCACATAGCGATATTTCTGGCTGTACGGGCTAACTCATCTAAGCGGTCAATCATTTGATACAACGTAATGGCATCTAAGGCTGAAAGTTCATTCTCTAAGCTGTGAGTCATACGACGGGAGCTTCTTACTTGAGAGCGAATTTTATCTTCATGCTCTTCAAGTGTGTCTATAATTTTTTTGACAAGCTCTGACTCCTTGCCTCGAAATCCAAGTTCTAGTAGTTCATCTAACTCAGAAACACTTTGGTGCGTTAGTTTAACGGCCTCAATACATAAACTAAGCAAAGCCATAATTGAAGGTTGTAATGAACTGGGAATATTCACTTGCCTGGCAGTTATTCGACCCACAATATCATCAGCTGTATTCGCAGCAGCATCCTGCTGGTAAATAAGATTAAACAAAACCTCTCGGGGAACGGGCGTTAAAATACCAGAGGGCAAGCGTGATAAAATTTCTCGTTTTAAGAGATCTGCTTCGTGCTCTAAATTAACCATCTGTTGTTCGAAGTTTTCAGCTTTTTCCCAATCTCTCTCCATCACACATTGGAAAAATGGCGCAAGTAAATTAACGCAGGATAATACAATGTTCATATGCTGCTGCATTGGACCAAATGCGGACTTGGCAAACAGATCAGAGATGACACTTTTAATCATGAGGCGCTAATCTCCATAACACGCTTTTTTATGAGATTAGCAGTGATCGAGCGATTTAACTTTAGTTTAAGGTGTTAGTGTTTAACATGCTGATTTTAAACAGCTAACACCTATTTTCATGGAAGAGTCACTAAGTGACGCTACTGAATCCAGATCGTTTTAATATTGGTGAATTCTTGTATACCATGCGCTCCAAGCTCTCGCCCGTAGCCTGAATTTTTTATGCCACCAAAGGGTAAAGCACAATGGCTTTTTACAAAACTGTTAATAAAACATGACCCTGCGTCGATACATGAGGCAATCTGTTCAGCTTTATTAATGTCTTTACTCCAAATACTTGCACCTAAACCATAATGGCTTTGGTTGGCAAGCTGAATGGCTTCATCAGAATTTCTCACACGGATGACACTGGCGACTGGTCCAAATAGTTCTTCCTGAAAGGCACTCATATTAGGGCTGACGTTATCAAGTAGTGAAGGGAGATAGAAGTTGCCATCACGATCAGGAATTTGGCAACCAATAACATCCTTAGCGCCTTCATCGAGTGCACAGAGTACTTGGTTGTGTAGATCATTTCTAAGATCTATTCTGGCCAGTGGTGCTAAGGTGGTTTGATCATCGCTAGGGTCACCAATCATGAGTTTTTGCATACGATTAATCAGCCCTTGGATAAAATCATCTGCAACCGAAGGCATGACAAAAAAACGCTTAGCTGCAATACATGTTTGGCCGGCATTCATGCAGCGAGATGTAACTGCAGCGTCTACAGCTTGTTGAAGATCAGCATCATCACAGACAATGAAAGGATCAGAGCCTCCCAGCTCAAGCACTGATTTTTTTAAATGTTGACCTGCTAGCGAGCCCACACTTCGTCCCGCAAATTCACTTCCAGTTAGGGTCACACCACGAATACGTTGATCTTTAATCAGTTCATTGGCTGTTTTTGAATTAACAAGTAGTGATTGCATACAGCCATCAGGGAACCCGGATTCCTGTACAAGTTGTTCAATGGCTTGAGAGCACTGTGGCACATTAGAGGCATGTTTTAACAGAAGTGTATTACCCGCCATCAAGTTGGGTGCTAAGGCACGAAATACCTGCCAAAAGGGATAGTTCCAGGGCATGATGGCTAACAGAGGCCCTAACGGCTGATAGCAGATATAGCTACGCTGTGCTTCTGTGTTGATTGTTTGAGGTGCAAGGTAATTTTCAGCATGCTCTGCATAGTGTTCACATACCCAGGCACATTTTTCTATTTCAGCAATCGCCTCATGATGTAACTTGCCCATTTCTTCAGTAATGACACCTGCGAGCGTCTTTTTACGATGTTTTAGCTGTTCACAAAGCGCCCGCATAGGAGTGGCGCGTTGAGCCATGGTCCGTTTTGACCACATATGAAAGGTCTGCTCTGCCAGTTGCAGTTTTGCTTCCAGTTGACTGGGTTGTAACAGTGAATAAGTGGCGATGACTTCGTTAGAGAAAGGATTAATAGTTTGTATGCTCATAAGAATCTTTTTCTGGTTTATATGATTACCCGCTGTTATGGGAGATATATTACAGATTGGGTCTTTTACAGCGATCTCCATATCGTGCGGTATCCTTTGTGTCGGTGAGAGACTTTTAACTGCAAAGGATACGCTTCACTATAGCTTTACATGCTTATTAATGTACTGGCTGAATACTTTTTATGTTTTAGCCCGTTACTCACCTGTTGTGTTTCCAATGTAGTGGCGGGGGACACGCTGGGTAATTTTAGTTAATAACTCATAGCTGATGGTATTGGCGTGTGCAGCGATCTCATTAACGGATAGCTGAGTACCCCATAGCTCAACGGTATCGCCAATATTAGCTTGAGGACAATGGGTAAGGTCTACAGTGATCATATCCATAGAAACACGCCCTATAATAGGGCAACGAATACCATGAATAACCACAGCCGCTCCTTCTGCGATATAACGTGGGTAGCCATCGCCATAGCCAATGCTGACAACACCCATAGGTAAAGACTTACCAACTTGGAATGAAGCACCATAGCCAACAGTTTCTCCAGCCTCCAAATTTTTTGTAGCAATGAGTTCTGCAGTAAGGGTCATGACTGGCTGTAACGCAGAGGCTTGGGGGTGTGGGTATGCAAAGGGTGATGAACCATACAGCATGATGCCAGGTCGTAACCATTGGTAATGACTATCAGGCATAGTCAATATGGCAGGTGAGTTGGCAAGACTAGCCGGTGGATTGCCTAGCGTTTTAATGGTTTGAGCACAGCAGGCAAGTTGCTTTTTATTCAAAGGATGATCGGGCTCATCAGCACAGGCAAAATGTGATGTACAAATAATGTTTTTAATGTATGGCCGCTGCGTTAGCTCTGTAAAAGCGGTAATGAATTGTTCTGGCGAAAACCCTAAACGATGCATACCTGAGTCAAGTTTCAGCCATACGGTGAGCGCTTTGTTTTGTGGGTGTTTATGTAGAACTTCAATTTGTTGTTGGGAGTGGATCAACGGCTGTAGATTGTAATGACTAATTGCCTCAAGCTCTTCGGCAGAGAAAAAGCCTTCTAGCAGCACAATAGGGCTTTTTATATTGGCTTGTCGGAGTTGAAGCGCTTCTTCAACACTGGCGACTGCAAAGCCATCAGCCTCCGCATCCAGTGCCTTTGCTGCGGCAATCGCACCATGTCCATAAGCATCAGCCTTAATCACAGCAAGTGCTTGGGCGTTATTGGCTGACATTTGCTTTGCATATTGGTAGTTAGCCAGTAAGGCATTGAGATCAATGGTGGCGCGGATTGGGCGAGTCATGCTACTTCACTGTTTTACAGGTTAAAGTCAATACATTAATCCGTTTTGCGTTGAGAGGGAACCCTATGCGAAGGGTTGGTCAATATAAATATGTCGTTGTTGTTATCACTTGTTTTAATATATCAAACAAACACCACATGATACCTATTGTTGTGAGTATAATAACGCTCAGTAATGAAGTCTTCTGGGCCATTTAATGGAGAGAGGCATTATTTAGCCGAGTGAGAATATTAATTGTGGAAGTACGAGTTTCCTTCCCGTTGACTGAAAAGTTTAAACAGAATGCGTAACAAGAAAGAAACAACAAGACAAATCGATCGCATTGATAGAAAAATACTCAAAATATTACAACAAGATGGTCGTATTTCTTATGTGGATTTGGCGGAACAAGTTGGCCTAAGTACAACACCGTGTATGGAGCGGGTGAAGCGCTTAGAAAGAGAAGGTTTTATTCAGGGGTATGCTGCAAAGGTTAATCCACAGTTACTACAAGCTGGATTGTTGGTTTTTGTTGAGATTAGTCTTTATTCTAAGTCGGCAGATATTTTTGATGAATTTCGACGAGCGGTAGTCAAACTACCCCATGTTTTGGAATGCCATTTAGTATCAGGAGACTACGACTATTTAATCAAAGCAAGAATTTCAGAAATGGCATCCTATCGGAAATTACTTGGAGATATCTTATTAAAACTACCTGGAGTAAGAGAGTCAAAAAGCTACATAGTAATGGAAGAAGTAAAAGAAACTTTAATAATACCTGTTTATGATGTTTAAGTGACAGGAATGGATTAAATATTCAAAACTAAAAGGCATAGTTTAGTCTGAACAAGGAGGAGTGGTAATGATAAGTCCACATAAAATATATGGGGTAAGTTTAGGTATTTGGGTTAATAGCCATTGATATAGCTGTCCAAAGTTTTCGAGTTTTGATCATCAATTTGTTCAATATGGAAGCTTGCGCCAAACTTACTGGAAAAATTAGAATTTTGACACCATAAGCATTCTGCCTTTAGGCAGACGGTATCATGCGAAAGCATTGGCTCAGGAATGTGGAGAATCAAGTTGATGGTTTGCTTTGGTTGAAGCTGATGATCGGTCAAAACCATAAAATGATCAATGTTTAAGTCTAGAATTCTACCCAAATACTCTCCAGTATCAGCATTCTCGACTGTGACGGGGTGTCCTTCGCGACGATGTCTTTGGGAGTGCGTTAGAGCCATATGATGAAAGTCCTGTCATTAGTATTATAAAAATAGTTCACCAAAATTTAACTTTAACTTTTTCTTTTCAAAAATCTATCCTTAACCAAACATTCTTTCCAAAAAATAATCTAAAACATTAAGTGCCTAGTAAGAAATAGCAATATAGAATTAACATTTCTTTATTATTTATTTTATTTATTACGTAAGGAGCTAAGCATGGAGGTGGTTACAACATCTCTGCGTATAAGGCTTTAATGTATGTATTTTTCTAGTTTTCTTTATTGATAGTAAGTAGTAACTAAACTTGGTTATTTTAACTGGCAATCAATTTAGTGTTTATTATGAAATTAAAATTTAATAATTTTAACGCAGTTATTAACAATTAATATGGTTTGTCCCAAAAGCAATTTACCCATTTGTTTTTGGGATGATAGCTGATGGTCAGTTATCCACAGACCGTTGGCTTCTTATATAACAAGAGGGCTGGCTTATGAAGCGAAACCCGGCATGTGCCATTGAATATGTGCAGTACTTGAATGAGAAAGCTGAGTTAACAAAACCTATACCTAAGTGGGCTGAACAACCTAACCAGCTTCTTCACTATTATCGTGAAATGGTGATGGCTCGCCATGCAGACCAAAAGGCGATCAGCTTACAGCGTACCGGTAAGCTTGGTACTTATCCTTCAATATTGGGCCAGGAAGCCATTAACGTGGTTATTGGTTCTGTGCTTAATAAAGACGATGTCTTTGTGCCCTATTACCGTGATCATACCGCGATGGTAATGCGTGGCATGAAGCAGGCTGATGTTTATCGCTATTGGGGAGGGGATGAACGCGGCAGTGCGAATCCTGACGTTGGTAAGGACTTACCTTACTGTGTACCCATTGCTACACAAGTTTCACATGCGACAGGTGTTGCTGCAGCTATTAAGATTCGGGGTGAGCAACGTGCTGTACTCTGTACCTGTGGAGATGGCGCCACGTCAAAAGGTGATTTTCTCGAAGCCATCAATTTAGCGGGTGTATGGCAGCTACCTATAGTGTTTCTTATTAATAATAACCAGTGGGCGATATCTGTACCTCGGAAGATTCAGTGTGGCGCACCTACGCTCGCTCAAAAAGGAATTGGTGCAGGTGTTCCAGCGTTGCAAGTCGATGGCAATGATGTCATTGCGCTGCATGAGGTTGTGTCGGAGGCTTTGCAGCGGGCTAGATTACATAAAGGTGCTACAGTCATAGAGGCTATTAGCTATAGGCTTAGTGACCATACGACTGCAGATGACGCAACTCGATATAGAACCAATGAAGAGTTGAGAGATGCTTGGCAAAGAGAGCCCATTAAGCGGTTGCAACATTACCTTCATCAACGAGGAGATTGGGATGAAAGTAAAGAGCAGCGTTTGCAAGCGCAAGTTGCTGATCAGGTACAGCAAGCCGTTGATGAGTATTTACAAACCCCACAACAGTCCATAGATGATCTTTTTCTTTATCACTATGAAGAGCTCCCTACAGGCTTAGCAGAGCAGCTTAGTGAAGCTGATATGGCAAACCAGTTACAAGAAAAAGTAGGGCTGAGGGGGTAATAATGACTGAGCAGAATCGAATTACGCTGGTAGAAGCTGTGAATCAGGCACTCCACTGCGCTATGAGCAAAGATGAAAATGTGGTGGTGCTAGGAGAAGATGTTGCGGTGAATGGAGGTGTATTTCGCGCAACAGTTGGCCTGCGGGATCGTTTTGGTATCAAGCGTGTTATGGATACGCCATTAGCTGAAGCATTGATTGCGGGTGTTAGTATTGGGATGGCATCACAAGGATTAAAGCCAGTCGCTGAGATTCAGTTTCTTGGCTTTATCTACGCAGCAATGGAGCAATTGGTATCGCATGCGGCCAGAATGCGTAATCGTACCCGTGGTCGATTAACATGTCCTATGGTAGTACGTGTACCCTTTGGTGGTGGAATTCATGCCCCAGAACATCACTCGGAAAGTACAGAGGCGCTGTTTGCCCATGTTCCAGGTTTAAGGGTGGTGATTCCCTCTTCGCCACGACGCGCATATGGCTTACTGTTATCTGCAATAGAAAATCCAGACCCTGTGATTTTCATGGAGCCCAAGCGAATATACAGAGCCACTAAGCAAGCTGTGCCTGATGATGGTAAGTCTTTACCTCTCGATACTTGCTTTACTCTACGGCAGGGAACTGACGTGACATTAGTAAGCTGGGGGGCCTCAATATTGGAGACTATGCAAGCGGCAAAACGCCTGGAGGAAAAGGATATCTCGGCAGAGGTCATTGATGTTGCCTGTATAAAACCATTGGATATCGACACCATTCTTTACTCAGTAAAAAAAACAGGTCGCTGTGTTGTTATTCATGAGGCGGCGAGGAGTTTTGGAGTGGGCGCTGAGATTGTAGCTCAGCTTCATGAGCAGGCATTTTTTGACTTGCTAGCACCTGTCAAACGGGTGACAGGTTATGATGTCACGATGCCTTACTATCAAATGGAAAAGCATTACATTCCAACTACTGAGCGCATTATTTCTGCTGTTGAACAAAGCATGGAGCAAGCATGAAATTTTTTAAACTACCAGATTTAGGAGAAGGCATTCCTGAAGCTGAAATAGTAACTTGGCATGTTAAGCCTGGAGACACCATTGAGGAGGATCAGCCACTTGTATCAGTAGAAACAGCAAAAGCTATCGTTGAGGTGCCTTCACCACAGTCGGGACAAATAGCTAAACTCTTTGCAAAAGAGGGGGATGTGGTTCATACCGGAGAACCTTTAGTTGAGTTTGCGAATGTAGAAGAAGATGACACAGGAACCGTCGTTGGCAAAATAGAACAGGCTAGTGACCAAGAAGAGGAAGAACAGTTTTATATAGGTGCGCCACCAGAGTCTCGATCTGAGCAAACACCAAGAGCCGCACCTGCCATCCGTGCATTTGCCAAAAAAATGGGCGTGGATTTACGTCAAGTAACTGGCACTGGGCCAAATCAGCAAATCCTTGCTGCTGACGTTGAAGCGGCAGCGGCTTCGACGGCAATTGGCGGGGAGCCTGTTCGAGGCGTCAGACGACAGATGGCTATTAATATGGCCAAAGCTGATCAGGAAGTCGTACCTGTCACTATTTTTGACGATGCAGACATTGAACATTGGCAAGAAAAGGAAGATATCACTATTCGCTTGGTTTTAGCGATTGGTCATGCATGTGAGGCTGAATCTGGCTTAAATGCTTGGTTTGATGGGGCACGGATGACACGAGTACTCCATAAGCATATTGATTTGGGGGTGGCGGTAGATACCGAAAAAGGGCTTTTTGTACCAGTGTTAAGGAATATTACAGGTCGAAGCCGAGAGGATTTGCGAGAAGGATTAAATAGATTACGTGCTGATGTGAAAGCAAGAACAATCCCTCCATCAGAGCTACAAGGTGCTACACTAACTCTTAGCAACTTTGGCACCATTGCAGGACGATATGCCAGTCCTATAGTTGTTCCTCCAACCGTGTGTATTTTGGGAACAGGTAAAATTCGGCGTGAGCCTGTTGTTGTAGCCGATCAAGTTAGTATTCATAAAATTATACCCCTTTCCTTAACATTCGATCACCGCGCAGTTACTGGGGGAGAAGCGGCGCGATTTCTGCATGCAATAAAAATGCATCTTGAGTCCTGAAAAATCGAAAAACATATATACTTAATTTAAGAACAACATTTCTTTAAAAAACTAGTCTAACGGGTTGAGAAGCTAGGTCATTTCTAATCAGTAGGGTTTCAGTGGGTGAGTGCAATGGATATTTTTGATACTGTAAAAAGCAGGTATATCAATACCCAGCAGGAAGAGATGTCATTACATGAATATCTCGAATTTTGTAAAAAGGATCCTATGGCGTATGCAAATGCAGCTGAGCGCATGTTAAATGCAATTGGTGAGCCTGAATTAGTTGATACGTCATTTGATTCAAGATTGAGTCGAATTTTTTCTAATAAGTTAATAAAAAAATACCCAGCCTTTAAAGAGTTTTATGGCATGGAAGAATCTATTGAACAAATAGTTTCTTACTTTAAACATGCGGCACAAGGTTTGGAAGAGAAGAAACAGATTTTATATCTATTAGGTCCTGTTGGTGGTGGTAAGTCATCACTTGCAGAAAAACTCAAACGTTTAATGGAAAAAGTACCTTTTTATGCCATAAAAGGTTCTCCTGTATTTGAATCTCCTTTGGGATTATTTAATCCTGATGAAGATGGACAAATATTAGAAGAAGAATATGGTATTCCAAAGCGTTATATTAAAGGGACTATGTCTCCATGGGCAGTTAAACGTTTGAAAGAATATGGAGGAGATATTTCTAAATTTAGAGTGGCACGCCTTTATCCTTCTCTTGCACATCAAGTTGCTATCGCAAAAACCGAACCCGGAGATGAAAATAACCAAGACATTTCTAGCCTTGTCGGTAAAGTAGATATTCGACAGTTAGAAGAATACGCACAGAATGATCCTGATGCCTATAGCTTTTCTGGGGGATTGTGTCGATCAAACCAAGGCTTGTTAGAATTTGTGGAAATGTTTAAAGCACCCATTAAAGTGCTGCACCCATTATTAACAGCAACACAGGAAGGTAATTATAATAGTACTGAAGGTATGGGGAGCATTCCTTTCGAAGGAATTATTCTTGCCCACTCAAATGAATCTGAATGGCAAAGTTTTAAAAATAATAAAACAAATGAGGCATTTATAGACCGTGTGTACATTGTTAAAGTGCCTTATTGTTTGCGGGTTACTGAAGAAATTAAAATTTATGAGAAACTATTACTACATAGTTCTCTTCGTGAAGCACCTTGTGCACCTGATACGCTTAGGATGTTGGCACAGTTTTCTGTACTCTCGCGGCTAAAAGAACCAGAAAATTCTAATATTTTTTCAAAGATGCGTGTTTACGATGGACAGAATCTGAAAGACACAGATCCTAATGCTAAATCACTGCAAGAGTATAAAGATGCAGCCGGTGTTGATGAGGGGATGGAAGGGCTATCAACACGTTTTGCATTTAAAATCTTGTCAAAAGTCTTTAACTTTGACCCCAGTGAAGTCGCTGCTAACCCAGTACATTTGCTGTATGTTTTAGAGCAGCAAATTGAACAGCAACAATATCCGCCTGAAGTGCATGAACGTTATTTACGTTTTATTAAAGAGTTCTTAGCACCTAAGTATATTGACTTCTTAAGTAAAGAAATTCAGACAGCATACCTCGAGTCATACAGTGAATATGGTCAAAATATCTTCGATCGTTATGTGACTTATGCTGATTTCTGGATTCAGGACCAAGAGTATCGTGATCCAGAAACAGGAGATATCTTAGATAGGGCTGCTATCAATGATGAGTTAGAGAAAATTGAGAAACCAGCCAGTATTGCAAATCCAAAAGATTTCCGGAATGAAATCGTTAACTTTGTACTTCGTGCTAGAGCAAATAACAAAGGGAAGAATCCATCATGGCTTAGCTATGAAAAAATGCGTACTGTTATTGAGAAAAAGATGTTTTCCAATACAGAAGATTTATTACCTGTTATTTCTTTTAATGCGAAGGCATCAAATGATGATCAACGGAAACATGGTGAATTCGTTAAACGTATGATTGAGCGTGGTTATACTGAGAAGCAAGTAAGGCTATTGTGTGAATGGTATATCCGCGTAAGGAAATCACAATAAAATTAGACCATTACGGGTGCCACCATGACTCATATTATTGACAGACGTTTAAATGGTAAAAATAAAAGTACGGTAAACCGACAGCGTTTTCTAAGGCGTTACAAAAAGCATATCAAGCGTGCTGTAGCCGATGCTGTTAATAAGCGTAGTATTACTGATATTGAAAGCGGTAGCCAGATTACCATCCCTAATAAAGATCTGTCAGAGCCAAACTTTCAACATGGTCGTGGTGGTTTTAATAATATTGTTCATCCTGGCAACAAGGAATTTGTTAAGGGTGATAAAATTAGGCGCCCGGAAGCAGGAGCTGGTCAAGGTCCAGGTAGTGGTAAGGCGAGTAATCAAGGTGAAGGCATGGATGAATTCACCTTTCAGATTAATCATGAAGAATTTCTTGAATATATGTTCGAGGATCTCGAATTACCTAATTTAGTCAAGAAACAATTAAAAGAAACGATTGCATACAAATTCAGACTTGCAGGTTTTTCAAGTAAGGGGACACCAGAAAAACTAAATATTATTCGTTCTTTACGTAGTGCCCACGCAAGGCGAATAGCTCTCAGTGGTTCCGAGCGGAGAGAAATCAGGCAGTTAAAGCGTGAACTGAGGGAAATGGAAGTTAGCCCAGAAGAAGCAGATCAAGAGCGTGTTGAGTTTTTAAGGGAGCGAATTAAAGAACTCAATGCAAAGCTGAAACGTTTGCCTTTTATTGATGAATTTGACTTGAAGTATAATAACTTCATTAAAACACCCGTACCTAGCACAAAAGCCGTTATGTTTTGTGTAATGGATGTCTCTGGTTCAATGACGCAAGAAATAAAAGATATCGCTAAGCGCTTTTTTATATTGTTGTATTTATTTTTGTGCAGAACATACAAAGAAATTGAAGTGGTATTTATTCGGCACCATACATCAGCAAAAGAAGTTGATGAAAATGACTTTTTTTACTCAAGAGAAACGGGTGGTACCATTGTTTCCAGTGCATTGGAATTATCAAGAGATATTATCAGGGAGCGTTATTCTCCCGCACAATGGAATATTTATATTGCCCAGGCCTCTGATGGTGATAATTGGGAGGGTGACTCAAGTATATGTAGTAACATTCTCGTTAATGGCATTATGCCTCTGGTACAGTATTTCGCCTATGTAGAAATTACTGACAGACATCACCAAAATTTATGGCGAGAGTATGAAGCAGTTTATGAAGCCTTTCACGAAACGTTTGCTATGCAGCAAATTAAGACGGTAAGTGATATTTATCCTGTTTTCCGTCGATTATTTGAAAGGAAGGAAGCATGAAAAAAAAGCAACCTATTTCTACGGGGTCAGAGTGGACATTTGAACAAGTTGAGCGGTATGACAAAGAAATTGGCAGGGTTGCTGAGCACTATGGTTTGGACACTTACCCAAATCAAATTGAGATCATTAGCTCTGAGCAGATGATGGATGCTTATGCTTCTACAGGCATGCCACTCATGTACTCTCATTGGACGTTTGGTAAGCATTTTTTACATACCCTACAAAACTATCGTCGTGGTCATATGGGTCTGGCTTATGAGATAGTCATAAATTCAAGCCCATGTATTGCTTACTTAATGGAAGAGAACACCATGACAATGCAAGCATTGGTTATTGCCCATGCCTGTTATGGTCACAACTCATTTTTTAAGGGTAACTATTTATTTAAAACCTGGACTGATGCAACATCAATTGTTGACTATCTGCTTTTCGCAAAAAATTATATAGCTCAATGTGAAGAAAAGTATGGTATTGATGCTGTAGAAGATCTGTTAGATTCATGTCATGCGTTGATGAATTATGGTGTTAATCGCTATAAACGGCCTGCTCCAATTTCAACAGAAGAAGAAAAAGCACGACAAATTGAGCGTGAAGAATATCGGCAGAGACAAATAAATGAATTATGGAATACCATTCCGAAGAATTTAGATAAAGATAAGGATGTAGAAGAAAAGAAATTCCCAGAAGATCCTGAAGAAAATATTTTATATTTTTTCGAAAAGAATGCTCCTTTGCTTGAAACATGGCAGCGGGAAATGATTCGTATTGTGCGTAAAATTGCCCAGTACTTTTATCCACAGCGGCAAACACAAGTCATGAATGAAGGGTGGGCATGTTTTTGGCACTATACATTACTTAACCATTTGTATGATGAAGGTCTGGTAACAGATGGTTTTATCATGGAAATGCTACATTCTCATTCTAATGTTGTCTTTCAGCCCGCTTTTGATGATCCACGTTATAGTGGTATTAACCCCTATACACTGGGTTTTAATATGATGATGGATATCAAGCGTATTTGTGTCGATCCAACTGAAGAAGATAAGCGTTGGTTCCCTGATATAGCAGGATCAAACTGGCTAGAAACATTGAAGTTTGCCATGGAAAACTTCAAAGATGAAAGTTTTATTTTGCAGTTTTTGTCACCCAAAATCATGCGCGACTTGAAGTTATTTGCCATTGCTGATGATGAGAATCTACCTTACCTTGAAGTTTCAGCTATTCACGATGATGAAGGATATCGTTTAGTTCGTGAAGCTTTGGCATCACAGTATAATATTGGTAATCGCGAGCCCAATATTCAGGTTTACAATGTGAATGTGAGAGGTGATCGCTCTTTAACATTAAGGCATTACCAGCACGATCATCGTCCTCTTGGAAAAACAACCGCTGAAATGCTGAAACATGTACATAACTTGTGGGGTTTTGATGTTCACTTAGAGTCGATTAGAGATGATAAAGTGCACAGTAGTTTCCATTGTCCCCCAAAAGAAGTTGAAGAAGAGCGTAGTTTAATTGAACTCACTTAAGTGCTATTTACTAAATAGCACATACTAAGAAGTACCTCGATAATTTTAAAGGCTACTGAATTTTGTGTGATGTGTACAAAGTAGCCTGTTAAAGCTTCAGCTTTTAGACAAAAATACTCCAAGAGACTGTTCTTTTCCTCATTTACACTTGATTGTCGGCTATAGTCGAGCTTAAGCTGTTACTTTGTGACAAATTATGTAATTTGTGGTCTATGTTTTTAGTACCTTTTCATTTTAGATATACCTGATGTGAAGGGTATACGCCCAGCTGTTAAAGAAGTTTGAGAAACTGTGGGTAAGAAAAGCGTTGGATAATATGACCATGTTTGGGGAAATAATGCTATGAAACTGAGTTATGCCATCTATACTGCTGTCATTACAGTGTTGTTGGCAGGTTGTCAGACTGGCACTCAAGTGAAGCCTAAAGATGATGCTGAGACTGTAACGAATCAACCTGAAGCAGTAAATCAGGTACAAGATATCTGGAGCTTTGATCGTACACACATTGTTAAATGGACACTGTGGAGTTATGACAGCGAGGTAGATCTGGCGGCAATATCAAAACTGGAAGAACAAAGTATTCAAGATGCCTTTAATAGTTTCAAAGATGGTGAGTATCGTCAGTGGAAGAATGAGACACTAGGGACTATGGGATTCACTGCTGGAAGTAAATATCAAAATGGTGAAGGATTGAGTTGCCGTAATTACAGTATCACTGTTGAAATAATAAATGATGCAGGACAGGTACAACAATTACAGCGGCCTGCGATTGCTTGCTTTAGTGAAGGTGCATGGGAGTTTGATCGCTCAATTTTATGAAGCTGGTACTGATCAGCTTCATTACTTACGTGAAGTTAATCAATATATTAAGTTGTAAGTCAAAGTAAGCATTTGAAATGCTGGCTAATATTATTATGTGTTTGAATAAAATAACGTTGTTTTACAAGCAGTTATAGGAGCTACTGATTGATAGGTTTGTTTTGAGGAAGAAAAAAGACTAGACCTGTCAGAGAATTGGCGTTATAGTTCGCGAATCTAACAAAAAAGAAGCCCTGACCGATTTGGAGGGGATCAGGGCAATGAAAGTGTACCAATTAGGAGTCAAGCGAGTAACTTAACTGGGTATAAGTATAGATTATCAAGTCAAACAACAAATTCGTACATGTACCCAATTGATTGTGGAAACTACCTATCATACACAAATAATGATTAAAATCCCTTTCTTTTGGTGGCCTTGAGGCCACTTACATTTCTTAAAATCTACGAGTTTTCATTGTAGGCCTCATATATCTTTTTCAGTTTAGGTATAATTCTCTGCCTGAATAAAAGATCGATTTCCAGCAGGTTTCATCAAAAAGAATATGTTATGAAAAAGACCCGTGTTTTAACTGGTATTACGACCTCAGGGACACCACATTTAGGTAATTATGTGGGAGCGATTCGTCCTGCTATAGAAGATAGCCGTAAAGAAAATGTTGAGTCATTTTTCTTCTTAGCGGATTATCATTCGATTATTAAAACTCGAGATCCAATCAGAGTCCATCAATCTACTCGAGAGATTGCGGCTACCTGGTTGGCACTAGGTCTTGATGTTGATCGAGTCACTTTTTATCGACAGTCTGATATTCCTGAAATTACAGAGCTGTGTTGGATCTTGAACTGTATGACTGCAAAGGGTCTGATGAACAGAGCGCATGCTTATAAAGCCGCTGTTCAACAAAACATTGATGATGAAGAAGCTGATCCTGATAAAGGAATAACAATGGGGTTATTCTCTTATCCTGTGCTAATGGCGGCAGATATTTTGATGTTTAATGCACACAGGGTACCTGTTGGTAAAGACCAGATTCAACATTTGGAAATGGCAAGAGATATAGCCGCTCGTATGAATCACCACTATAAGGTTAAGTTTGCCTTGCCTGAAGCCGTTGTGGATGAAAATACGGCCGTATTGAATGGGCTTGATGGGCGAAAAATGAGTAAAAGTTACGATAATGTTATCCCTCTTTTCGCACCAGAGAAAAAGCTGCGTAAGCTTATCATGAAAATTAAAACAAACTGTCTTGAGCCTGGTGAACCAAAAGATCCTGACACCTGTACGTTGTTTCAAATCTTTTCTGCATTTGCGGCACCCAGTGAAGTAGAAGAAAAGCGTCAGCAATACTATAACGGTGCAGGTTGGGGGGAACTGAAGCAACAGTTATTTGAATACCTCAATGAACAGTTACAAGGGCCAAGAGAGCGCTATGAAGCTCTTATGAATGACCCTCAGTATGTAGAAACAGTGTTAAAAGCAGGCGCTGAAAGAGCTCGAGTTGAAGCCAAACCATTTTTACAAAAAATCCGCCATGGTATTGGTATTAGACCAATAGATTAAATATCTTTGCTGAAAAAAGATTTATTATGAAAAACAAAAAAAGGCTGTTGGTTGCAGCCTTTTTTTGTACCGAAATATCAGCTAAATTAGCTGATATTTCGAGTAGATTTTTTAAATAACCAAGGTAGTTCTGTATATTTATGTACATGAGATATAGGTCGTTTAGTCAATCCATTACCTGTGCTTTCTTTGCTAACGCCGTAAACTACCCACTCACAATGATCACGGAAAAACTCCAGTGTAGCATAACCATGATCATTAGCATTAAAGGTCTTAATATGTGGATTATTAATACGAACAGCGCCTTCACTAAACAAACGGAGTAACTCTGGCTTTTTAACTTCGTATTTAAGATGTTGTTCTATACCATCTAAAAATGTTGTTGATGTGACAGATGGCGTCATAAATTCAACACCTACTAAGTTATTATCTAATCCTGTATTAAGCGATTTTTCATAATCAACTTTTAAGTAGGAGGATATATTACAATGTAGATCACCCGTAAGTACCACAAAGTTATCAACATTATAATTTCGAACAAACTCAGCTAATTGGCGGCGTTCATATTGAAAACCATCCCATGAGTCAACTGTAAGTAAAGCTAATTCCTGGCCTAATAAAGTTGCAGCTAACCTTCCCATATAAGTTTGGTTACCTAAAACATTCCATACTGTTTTAGAACTACTTAAATTATTAAAAAGCCACTCTTTTTGTTGGTAACCTAACATAGAATTTTCTGCATCATACTGATCAGTGCAGCCGATTGGAAAATAGCGTTCAAATATCCGATTATTACCACAAGGTGGAGCTGTGCGATAGCTTCGTGTATCTAACATATTAATGGTGACCAAATCACCAAATGTAAAATGACGATAAATACGTAAAAACTGGTGTGGATGTGTCTTATCGTAAGTGAGTGTTGCACGCGTAGGTGTGTATTCAAACCATGCCTGCTGTGCTGATAATTTAAGTGAACGTAATAAATCTACATTATTACCAAATTCACTGTCTTTAGTAAATGGGTGATCAGGTGCACCTAATGTATCTCGAGCATAGTCCCAATAACAATCATTTGCGGTTTCATGATCATCACTGGTCATTATCCAGGTATGTGCTTCTAAACAAGTGGTTAAATGTTCATCCTGTCGATATCGGCGATAAATATGTCTATAGTCATCCAAGCTAGACGCGTAACCCGCCTCGCTCGGTAACTTTATCTTTCTGTCTTCGTATTTATTGGCTTGAAAGCTTTTATCTCCAGTACTTTCGTAAATAAAGTCTCCTAAGTGAACTACAAAATCAATTGAGCTGTCTTTTGCAATAAAGTTATATACACCATAATAACCATTTGTAAAATCTTGGCAGGTTAAGACAGCTATTTTTAAACTTTTTTGAATGCTATGGTCTGATGATGTTGTTCGACATCGGCCAATTTTGCTTGAAGTATTTTTATAAATAAAACGATAATAATAAGTTTGATTAGGCGCAAGCTGCCCATCCAGATCAATTTTTACAGTATAATCTAATAAAGAATTTAATTGTTCAGGGTGCACTTCACCTTGTAAATACAGTGATTCGCAACGATTATCAAGACAAACCTGAAAGACTATTGGTTCATATTCACTGTACTCTGCAGGGTTGACTCTTGTCCAAAGAATGACACCACTGTCCGTTGGATCTCCTGATGCAATAGATTGTGGGAAAATTTTGTTGGCGTTATTGATATTTATAAGGCTATTGTCAGGCAATGGATAATCACTATCGCGAGCAACTAAATTAGTCGGTAGACTTTTTGCTTGACTGGAGCTAATTATATAAGGTGAAGCTAATCCAGCACTCATTAGGCCAATAAACTTGCGACGGTTTAGGGCTGACATACATTTTCCTTTATTATTGTCATTTTGCTTGGTGACCGAAAAGGAAAGTAGCAGCTGAATGTTAATGTTTCTTTAAATAAATATTATTCTTATGTATGGACTGATTTTTTCGCAAGCTGTAGCTGTTCTAAAAATAAAAAGATAATCAATTCGTATATTATGTATTTTTAATGTAATAAAATGAAGAAATGTTAAATTAAATTCATGATAAGTTTTTACCAACTGTTTTTCTTAATCGTTGTAGTGATACTGAAAAGAAAACTATGCCAATAACAATGATCGTGAGTAAGGAACTCCAAACTACAGTTAAGTCTGCCTGACGAAACAAGACTGCACTACTGAATTCAACAAAATGAGTTGATGGGAAGACTTTCATTAGGTATTGAATTGCAAAAGGCATATTATCTAAAGGTGTGATACCTCCAGATAGTACATTCATAACAACAACGATGGGTAGAAACAGTAACCCAAGCTGAGGCATTGAGTTTGCGACTGTACCCAAAAAAATGCCTAATGAGGTTACAGCAAACAAGTAACTGCATGTGCCAATGATAAATAACCCTATTTCACCTCGAATAGGAATAGATAGTGCTTCACCAATAATTAATTTCAAAGATAGAAGTGATGCTACAACAATGACTAGCCCATTTGACCAAATTTTAGCAAGCATAATTTCTGCTGGCGTTAAAGGCATTACTAATAGATGTTCAATAGTGCCATGCTCTCTTTCTCTAATGAGTGCTGCACCCGTTAGTACGATAGCAAGCATACCAATAACATTAATAAACTGGTTTACTGACATAAACCAACTGCTATATAGGTTTTCGTTGAATCTAACTCGAATATTCAAATTGATGAGATCTGGCTCTGAGGCTTCTTGGTTAAAAAATTGCGTAACTTCGTGAGTTATTATTTGATTAATATAATCTAAACCAATGACGGCTTGGCTCATAGCGGTTGCATCGATATAAACTTGAACGTTGGCTTCATTTCCATGAGAAATATTTTGGGAAAACTTGCTGGGTATAAGTAAGACAAAGGTATAAATACCTTGGCTCATCGTTTTGTCAATTTCATTAAACTGGATAATATGTGGTTTTTGAAAGTAAGGTGGTAGAAGAGAAGTAAATAATTGACGGGATAGGGGTGAATTATCTTCATCTACAACAGCTATCGCTGCATTACGCATTTCCAATCCTGTTTCTTTGGCAGGAACATAAATAAAAACAGTAAATGCGAATGTCATAAGAAAAAGCATGACTTTATCTTGACGCAAGCTGGCTATTTCTTTTAGACCCAGCCAAAAAACAGATTGTAGAAACTTCATATTACTGTTCCTGTTTGGGTAAAAATAAAGCACTGAGTAATGTGAATACGATGAAGAAACCAATAATTGCGAGGAAATTTGGTTTGAGATCAGCCCAAGTAGCTGCTTTAGTAAAAATACCCACTGTGATGTTTAGATAATACGCGGCAGGGAAATAGGTTGACATCACTGAAGCACCTCCAGAAAGGGAGGCGACAGGACTTATTAAGCCTGAGAAATTAATTGATGGAATGATAGTAATAATCAAAGTACCAAACAAGGCTGCAACTTGAGTCGTGGTGAATGTTGAAATGAGTAAACCTAAAGCGGTGGTTGCAACAACATATAGTCCAGAACCAATAAATAACAACCAGAAACTACCTTTAACAGGAACCCCAAAAAATAGCCAAGTTACAAGAAACAATGATATAAAGTTAATAAATGAAAGTGAGATGTAAGGCAGTTGTTTCCCCCATAAAAACTCAAGACGGGTAGTGGGGGTTGCATAGTAATTTGTAATAGAGCCTAACTCTTTCTCACGCACCACGGCTACTGCCATAAGCATGGCAGGAATAAAGGTCAGGAGTGTTGCCATAACACCGGGCACAATGGCATAGATACTTTCAATGCTTTGATTATAACGAAAACGAGGTTCAATCTTTAACTGTTGGTAAGTTTGGCGAGGACTGATTTTGCTTAACTGTTGCAGGTAGTTTTGATGAACACCCTGCACGTAACCGCGAATGGTTTCTGCTCTAAATGTCATCGCGCCATCAATCCATATCCCCACTTCGGGAGACTCCTTTTTGAGTATTTGCCGTCCAAATTGGGGAGGGATTTCAATCACCAGCTCAACTTCACCCTTAGCAAGTGCATGTTCAGCTTGTTGGTCATCGTTTACAAAAAGTTGCTGTTGAAAATACTTTGATCCTTCAAATGCTTCTAAGTAGTGGCGGCTGTATTGGGTTTGGTCCCGATCTAATACAGCATACTTCATATGGTTTACATCCATAGAAATACCGTATCCCATAACAATCAATAAAAAAATGGGACCCAGTAATGCAAATAAGAAACGGATAGGATCACGCTGAATTTCCATGGTTTCACGCTGAGCATAAGCCCATAAGCGTTGCCAGGATAATAGAGAGGCTTGTGAGTGTTTACTTAACGTAGATGGAGACGGTTTATTGCTAATATCACTTGATTTGATATGTTGTGCTTTTTGAGGCTCTTCTGTGTGCTCATTTTCTTGTAGATATTGAATAAATGCTGCTTCTAAATTAGCTGCATGCTTTTCCCTGATAAGCATTTCTGTCGTACCAGCTGCCAGCACTTTTCCTGCGTGCATCAGTGAAATTCTATCGCAACGTTCAGCCTCATTCATAAAATGGGTTGAAATAAAAATTGTTACGTTTTCCTTTCGTGATAGTTCTGCCAGTAATTGCCAAAACTGATCTCTGGCTATTGGGTCAACGCCAGAGGTCGGCTCATCAAGGATAAGAATTTTAGGACGATGAATGATGGCAACAGCTAACGACAAACGTTGTTTAATACCAAGTGGTAAGTCTACAGTGAGCTCATCTGCCACATTTGCTAATGACATACGCGAAAGTAATTCATTTATCCGACTTTTCGTTTCATCATGTGACAGTTGAAATAAACGGGCATGTAATAATAAGTTTTGCTGAACAGTAAGTTCTTGGTAAAGAGAAAAGCTCTGGGACATAAAGCCAATGTTTTTGCGATGCGAAAGACTTCTGCTATTCATTGGTTCGCCAAATAACGTAGCTTTACCTTCTGTTGGTGGTAATAAGCCCGTTAGCATTTTCATCGTAGTGGTTTTCCCACAGCCATTAGAGCCAAGAAAACCAAAAATTTCACCTTGATAGATACGAAAATTAACCTGATTAACAGCGGTAAAATCACCAAAACGTTTTGTTAACTGGCTAGCTTCAATTGCAATTGGTTTGCTGTTTTGTTGATAAGAAGGAATGCTTAAAATAGTTTGAGGTGTGTGCTCAGGCTGTAGTGCTTTAAAGGCTTCGTCGAGATTTGCTGTTTGAGTTTGTTGGCAAAGTGCTTCAGGACTTCCTGTTGCTAAAAGTTTGCCATTATAGAGTGCGGCGAGCCAGTCATAACGCTCAGCTTCTTCCATATAAGCCGTTGCAACAAGAATAGTCATATCGGGTGTTCGTGTTTTTATACGGTTAATTAACTCCCAAAACTGCAAACGCGATAATGGATCAACACCTGTTGTAGGCTCATCTAAAATAAGTAAATCGGGATCATGAATCAGTGCACAGCAAAGCCCAAGTTTTTGCTTCATTCCACCTGATAATTTACCTGCAGGGCGATTAGCAAAAGGGGCTAAGCCTGTAGCGGCTAATAATTCCTCAATATGCTGTCTGCGCTGCTGGTGATTCTGGCGAAAAAGCTGGCTAAAAAAACGCAAATTTTCATAAACCGATAATGTTGCATAAAGATTTTTACCAAGACCTTGTGGCATGTAAGCTATACGATGGTATAACTGGCTTCGAACATGGTTAAGCTTGATATCTTGAGAAAATAAGTGAATTTTTCCCTGTTGAATTTTTTTAACACCAGCAATTAAACTTAATAATGTTGACTTGCCAACCCCATCTGGACCAATTAAACCCGCGATAGTCCCTTTGTCGATACTAAGTGAAATGTCAGATAGCGCTAACTGTTGCTTATAATAATGGGTGACTTGATTGACTGATACGACTTCATCTGGCTTATTCATGAGAGAGCCTTTATTTCATCGCGATAAAGAGCACTTTGTAAGACAGCATTCAAAGAATATCGGACCACTTTACTTCAGGATTGAGCTTTATATAGGCCATACCAGGCATACCTGGTTTGATTAGATCAATATGGTCTTTTAAAAAAGCGTCGTTTACACTGACTTTAATTCTAAAGCGCAACTTACTGCGTTCTTCTCGGGTTTCTACAACTTTTGGGGTAAACTGAGCCAGAGGGGAAATAAAACTGACCTTAGCAGGGATGTGTAAATCATGGACTGCATCTAAAACAATACGTGCATCACTACCAACAATCACCTTTCCGGCATCTGTCTCACTTAAGAAGACAGTCATATAAACATCCGACAAGTCAATTATGGTTAAAATTTTACTGCCACTTGCAACGATTTCTCCAGGCTCTGCAATGCGATAGAGCACTCTCCCTGAAACAGGAGAAGTAATGCTACTGTCTTCTAAATCGGCTTTAAGACGCTCAGCAGAAGCTTGTGCCGCCTGTATTGAGGCATCAGCCACTTCGACCATGGCTTCTGCAGCGGCACAGGCTGCTTGAGTGGTTTCCACTTTAAGTTGAGCGGTGTCTAAATCATCTTCCGAGGCAAAATTGCGCTGAATAAGGTCTTGTGTTCTTTGCAGTTGTTTTTTGGCGTATTTACACTCGCTGTTCCGCTCTTCAACGATTGCCATGGCTCGTTGGCGTTCGACCTTTGCTTTTAGTACTTGAGACTCTGCTTGTTTAAGTTGAGCTTCAAGTGTTTTGGTATCCATTTTGACAACGAGCTGATTTTTAACAACTTGGTCTCCCTCTTTGGCTGTAACTTGTTCTATACGGCCAGGAAGCTTGCTGGCAATATGAACATCATTGGCTTCTAAGCGACCATTACCCATTGCAAAATAGGCAGGAGCACTTGCATAGTAGAAGGAATAATAGGTCAAACCTAATACACCACTCAGTACCAGCAAGCCAAAAAGCCAGTATAGAATAGGTGACTTTTTGCTAGTATTCATCGAATTGACCACCTAATAGTCCGTTATAACATACTAACGATATGTGCTTTATCCTGTATATCTGTTATTTATATATCCTTCGTGCAGAATATACCTATAACGAATGACTTAGTAGAGGCTACGTCAATTAATTAAAGAAACCAGTTATAAATGACGAAAGTGAAGAGCGTTGTATACAAATACAAAAAGTCATTCGCAAGCTGTGTACTAATGCCAAACAAGTCGTCTATTTACTACTATCTGGAGTGATATGCATGAAAGAAAAGCAACCTAATGAAGTGGTTACTACTTGGTTTGGTGCACTAGATTCAGAGGGTACTGTCACTTCAGAGATACGTAGCAAATGGTTTAATGCAACAGCTGAACATGATGATGAATTAAGCAGCATGTTTGAATCATGGGTATTTGCAGCTGCGGATGGCAAGCTTAATAACTGGGAGGAAAGTGCAGAGGGGCGATTAGCGCTAATCATTTTGTTAGACCAAATCCCAAGAAATATTTACCGCTCAACAGCGAATGCATTTAAATATGACACAATTGCTCTTAACCATGCTAAACAGGCTGTACTGACAGGACAGCATAAACAGCTTCCATACTTAATGCGTGTTTTCTGTTATATGCCATTTGAACACTCCGAAAGTCTGCTTGATCAACAACAGGCTGTGCGACTGTTCAAAGAGATTGCTGATGAAGTTGAGTCTTCATCTCCTTTATACTCTCAGTTACACTCATTCTATGACTATGCGGTGCAACACTTAGCGATCATTGAGCAATTTGGTCGATTTCCTCACCGAAATAAAACGCTAGGGCGTTTGTCTAGTCCAGAAGAAACAATATACTTGGCAGAGCAAGGTACAAATTTTGGACAATAAATCTGTATATCTCTCAGCCACGTTTGATGGATAAATATCAATGCCATCTAATGTTGAGCAATTACAATAGCGGTTTGATCGATGATGTACGGCAACTAAAGTGTAAGTATCATAGTATCAATGCATTAGCTAACATTTTCATAGTCACAGCGGCGGTTTTAAGTGAACTCAATCAAATCATGATATTTATCAGGTTGATCGTTTTTATGTTAGGTAAAAGCCAGCAGAAAAATAGTAAGACAAATAGATTGAAGTGTACTTGGTGGTTTTGTTTACTCCTTGTTTTAGCTGAATCAGTAATAGCTCAAGAAAGGGAAAGTCATGTTGTTGTTTACTCTGTTACAAGTTTTAGTAACGAAGTAAGTAAAGCATTTAGAAAAAAGACTGGAATTAAAGCGCATATTTATAGAATGAATGGCAGTGGTGCAACACTAGCAAGGTTAGAAGGCGAGCGAGATCATCCCAAAGCAGATGTTTGGATAGGTGGTAGTATAGGTGCTCATGCGCAAGCTGCTTATAGCAGCTTGCTTCAGTGTTATCGCCCAAACAATTATGAAGAGCTTGACCCCGAATTTCGTAACCCATTGGGCAATAACTGTGTGACAGGGCTTTATACTGGGGTCTTAGGTTTTATAGTAAACAAAGATATATTAAAGGAAAATAAGCTGCCTGTTCCTCGCACTTGGCAATCACTTCTTGAAAGTCAGTACCATGGCTTAGTGGGTATGAAAAGCCCAATGGTATCAGGAACAGCCTATACGACAGTAGCAACATTAGTTCAAATGATGGGTGAAGAAGTTGCTTTTAACTATCTCAAAAAGCTTCATAATAACCTTGCGGGGTATATAAACTCACACTCAAGACTTACCTCTCAAGGACGCTTAGCGATAACGATAACCTTCCTGCATGAATGGGTTGAAGAGAAACATAAGTTTCCTAGAAAAAATATAGAAATTATTGTACCTGAAGAAGGAACAGGACATGAAATAGGTGGACTCAGTTTAATTAAAAAGGGGCCAAATCCAATTGCAGCAAAAAAACTAATAGATTTTATTCTCTCTGAAGAAGGGCAAAAACTATTTATCAAGTCAAACTATCAAAAACCCGTTCATTTAAAAATGCAAAAGTACTCTAAAGCACCTGAAATTGATATTAATAAATTAATAGACTATGATTTTGCATGGGCAGGGAAAAATCGCCGTAGGCTGATTGAGCTTTATAAAAAAAGAGTGTTAAGAAACTAGAACAGTCGTCCTTTACTTAAATGATTTATTAATATGTTGCGAGATTTTTTCAATAACTTAAGCTTGAAGAATAAGCTTACTTTTACCTATTTGGTAATTAGTATAGCACCTTTTATCATCATTTCCTTTCTAATGCTGAGCTACTTTACAAAGAATCTAGAACAGCAAGCATTTAATCAGCTATCATCATTAAGGGATGTCAAAAAAAGTCACTTGGATGAGTACATTAAACAAGTCCAAGATCAAATACAATATCTTGTTGGTAACATTGATAGTAAGTTTGATAGTACAAGTAATACTTATATGTTAAATTATTTGGCTAGTTTTAGGGAAGATATAAAGCCTTTAGCAGAAGCTGATAAAGATGATTATAATGTCTTACAGAAGTTGTTTATAGTCGGTACGGAATCTGAGAAAACTGACATAAAGGCAAATAGAGATTATTATGATTATACGCATGAAGATATTCATCCTTTCTTAAAAAAAATAGTCGATCAGTTTGGCTTTGATAATTTATATTTGGTTACCAATAATGGAAATATTGTTTATTCTGTAATTAAAGAAAAAAGTTTTGGTCAAAACTTAGTGAGTGGGGAATATTCTAATACTGGTTTAGGAAAAGCGTTTAAAAGCGCAAAGCAGGCTGTAAATAAACATATAGAGAATAATATTATATTTATAGATTTTGATAAAATTGACTCCAAAATATCATCATTTATTTCTGTGCCACTTTATGAATATCGTAAGTTTCAAGGGGCTGTAATCTTTCAGTTACCTTTTGAAAAAGTTGACAAAGTAATGTCTGCCAGGACTGGGCTGGGTAGTACGGGTGAAACATATCTTGTTGGACAAGATCATTTCATGAGATCTAATGGATATCGCGCGCCTGATAGGTATTCACTTGAATCAACCGTTTCTGGTAATAGTACTTCTTCAGTATCAACAGTGGCTGTTAATGAAGCATTGAACGGTAAAACGGATATCTTAGTTACAACATCTTATTTAGATGATGAGGTATTAAGCGCTTATACTCCTATCAATGTATTTAATATGCGTTGGGCGCTTGTTGCAGAAGTTACCACTAAAGAGGCATTTGCAACGATTAAACAATTGCAACAACTTGCTATTTTAATAGCAGTTGTTGTCATTGGCGTGATTTTTTTAATTGGTTATTTAACTGCAAGCACTATTGCTAAGCCTATCCTTGCGTTAACCACTATTGCAGAAAAAATAGCAGGAGGAAACTTACAGCAAGCAATAAATATACAGCGTAAGGACGAAATTGGTAGTTTAGCGAGTAGTTTTGCTACAATGAGAGAGGCAGTTGCAGATAAAATACATAAAATTGAGCAGCAAAACATAGAACTTAAAAAGCTTGATGAGTTTAAAAATGATTTGCTAGCCAATACAACTCATGAGTTAAAGACACCATTAAATGGTATTATTGGTTTGGCTGAGTCGCTGGTTGGCCGTGTACCAGACCGCTATAATAAAACATTAGTTAATATTATCAATAGTGGTCGCAGGTTATCTAACTTAGTCAATGATATTCTTGATGTAGCAAAGCTTAAACAAAAACAAATTCAATTAAAAACACAACCATTAAACCTTCGCCAAATTGTTGACTTAGATATTTCAATATCTGCTTCGTTAATTGGTAAAAAACCAGTTTCTTTAGTTAACTTGGTGCCCAATACCATTTGTGTTTGTGCTGATCAACATCGACTGCAGCAAATATTTCAAAACTTGATTGGCAATGCCATTAAATTTACCAATAGTGGCGAAGTTAAAATATTTGCTAAGCCTAGTAAAAATATTGTAGAAATCATTGTCAGTGATACTGGGATTGGTATTAATCCAGAAGATCAAATGCGTATTTTTGATGCTTTTGAACAAACTGACTCTGGCGCTAATCGTAGTTATGGTGGTACTGGTTTAGGTTTGGCGATAACCAAGCAACTTGTGGAGCTTCATGGTGGAAATATTCGAGTAGAATCTACACCAGCAAAAGGAACACGTTTTATTTTTACTCTTTCTATCAGTGATGAGTTACCAAAAATTAATCATGATTTAGCACAATATCAGGAGTCAAGCCTAGAGGCTCCTGTTGAGTTTAGTGAGATACTTGAATCTCCCCAAATAAACCAAGGTCAAGTAAAAGACTTTGTTATATTAGCGGTGGATGACGAACCGATTAACCTGGATATTATTTTAAATCACTTAAGTGAAAGTAGTCTTCAGGTTATTCCTGCCCATTCTGGGGAAGAAGCGTTAATCTGTGTTAGGGAGAAAAAACCAGACCTTGTGTTATTAGATGTTATGATGCCAGAAATGGATGGATATGAAGTTTGCCAAATATTACGTGAGGAGTTTACAAGTTATGATTTGCCCATCATCTTTCTAACGGCTCGTAATCAGTTGAGAGATCTAGTACATGGTTTTAATATGGGGGGTAATGATTACTTAACTAAACCATTCTTTAAAGATGAACTGTTAGCTAGGGTTAAAATTCAATTAGAGCTACTAACGCATCGCAAGCGTATGAGCCAGTTGCATCAGTTTTCAAATAATATTTGTGAGTTTAAGTCTCATGAAGAAATGGTGATGGCGACTTATAAGTTACTGGTTAATGACCCCTTAATAGATGATGCAGCTACATTTTTTGAAGGGAAAACGCTCAGTAATAGTGCATCAACTGACAACTTGCTAGCTCGTTATCCATCATGCTTAGAACAAGAAGCAGAATTCATTGAGACTAGTCATAAGTCAGTTGCGATGTTTGTTAAAATATCTAGTTATTACACATTAGCTGCGTCTTTTCCAAAGTCTTCCTCTGAAGAGTGGATACGTAACATAGCACTACAAACACAAAGAAGCGTTGAGCAAATACGTCGTATAAGCGCAAACCCAGATAATGCACTTATCCAAAAGCATATCACACCCATTCTACATAGCATTCTCTATATCAAGGTTGAAAAAAACTATTGTGTTGTGGTTAAACTGATCAACGATGATATAAAGGAAGAAATTATCCGAATTCCACTTAAGAAGATTCTTTTTTTCATCGAGAGTGAACTTTTATTTCAGGTTCACCGATCCTATATAGTCAGCCCTAGTAGAATAAAATCCATTAGTAGCAGCCAGCTAACTATTTATCTGGAGTTTGATCAGCAAGTTCCATTAGCAAAGAAATACTTACCTGAGCTTAAAAAACACTATCCAGAAAAATTTAAAGGTGCTTTGCTGGTGTAGCATTTCTGATCTGTAAAATGTTTAACCCTCTTAACTACTAGGTAACTAAGAGGGTATATCGGAGACAGTTTAACCTACTTTATACTATCTATTGTGTATAACTCAGTGGATGGTTTAAAACTCATTATTGTTCCAATCGCCTTTAGTACCAATGTTGGTTGGACCACCTTGGTTTTCTTTATAGAATTTAGAGAATAGGGCAGCACCAATTGAAGCAGCAGGAGAACCTCCTATGAAAGGACCAAAGAAGTCTCTTGCTACTTTTTCAGCTTGTTCAATGGTCATATGAACATCTTTGACAGGTCCCCATCTGAATTCCATTTTTGCCCAGTCAACAGGGCTGTAGTTTACAATATGGTATTTACCATCTTCGTAACTGTTAAAACGATTGCCTCTAGCTGTGTAGTTCTTTAGATCAACATCAAGGTGTCCAATACACTGCCCAAAGATTTCCTGTATACACTTATGCATAACTCTATGATTATTATCACTCTGGTTAGCATAGCTAGCATGCCCATTTTTTGAAGAATAAATAACGATGTGGGTGCCATCCCATTCAAGTTGATTAGGTGCTCTTTTTTCTCCGTAATTATGCTGAGAGAAATAGACTGAAGTGAGAGACTTATTACTATTATCAAAACGAAGTGTTACATGTTCCCAGTCACCTGTATGTTCACCAAATGGCTTTAGTTCACCAGTATGATTATAAATCTCTCCGAAACGCACTTTAGCAGTACCTGGACCATTGTATGCGTAAAAATACCAAAACTGGATGTCTGTATAACCAGGGATAGTATCCTTAATGTGAACGATGGCTTTTGCCGCATTTAGGTCGCCAGGTCTAGAGGCACTATCATTAGCGGGTTCTAGCCAGATATTATTGTTAACATCGCTATTAATGTTACCTGCAGCTTTTATGTAGTCATAATTGGCTTTAAAAGTATCCGTTGTGGTTTTTATTTTATTGCCTTTAGAGTTAACCAGATAAGCTTGATTGATGTATCTAAAAGGTGAGTCTAGTTTATATCTTTCATCTGGGTGCAAGTATAAAATGGGACCATGCTTTTTAACCAACTCCGTCACTTCTGCCTGCGATAGTTTAGCTGCTAATATTGAAGCTTTTTTAAGTACGTTAAATAGTGAACTTCCACCAGGAGCAGAGTGACTATTATTCCCCACAAAAGAATTAACACTGATTCCATTTGAGTCTTTTGCTACAATTTTCCAAGAACCAAAGTCATCATCAGCACCTGTGCCACTATCATCCCAAATCCAACCCCCTAGCTTTCCTGAAACAACAAGATCGCTTTTGACACAGCGCACCTCATCCAAGGAAGGTTGACCATGGTGTCGACTAACAACGGTACCTAAGCATTTGTAGCCATTGGGTGGATTTGGTTGCCAAAAAGAACCGTCCCAGTCTGCCCCTGAACCTGAGTCTTTCCAAATTCTTGAATAGCTGACGGGTCTAACGAGTGAGCCTGGCACCAATTCCTTCACTACAACAGATGCTTCAGTAGGATGGCCATATCCACCATGCCCATAATGACCTAGCCGATAAAATCCTGCTGGCGGTTTAGGGCTATAATAGCTGCCATCATGATCTCCTCCAGAGCCTTTGTCCCACCATACCAAGTCATATTCGTTGACGTACTTTATTTCTAAGGAGTTAGCTGTTGGGTCATTATTAGCGTAACCTGTGGCTGCTGTACTAATACAGGCGACAAGAGCAGTAAACGTAAGTATTTTGTTCATAAAATTTATCCCTATTTTATGAGGTCCGATAATTAACCTGAAAATGAAGCTTACTTTAGAAAAACGTTATTATCGCTTTTCGATATGTTTACCACTCTATCCTGCGGACTAGGGTAAATCTAATAGTTTGGGATTAAGTCATTGGTTTTGGGATAAAACAAAAGCTTGCTGGGATAACGTATGAGTCTAATGGGATAAGACTGGCAGGGTATCGTTATCACAGTCAGCAAATTATCTCGACTCAAATGGCCCAAACACTGCAGTTACTTTCCGTTCGATTGTTGAATCATCTAATAGAATAACTTGGTATTTTTTTCCTGCTTCATAGACTCTAACAACAATATGTCCTTGGGTTGAAGTGTAAGCTTTGCTTACTTTAGAACCAATGACATTCTTCGTTGCGGCTAACAAGTTGTTTGCACAAATATAACGCTTTCCAGGATAAAGTGATGTTGATGAGATACGGCTTAATACTTCATCATTGGGGTGATCAGATGACCAGCTTTGCTGAATCCAGACTTTAGGGCGAATAGTTCGAACAAAGAAGGTGCTTTGAGAGTCACTATTACCATGATGATTCAGCGTAGCAACATCGACAGGACCAATAACAGGGGCTACTTTAGCTTCTTCACTGGAAAAGTTAGGAGAAGCGTAGTCATCATTACCTGAAATATCACCTCCAGTATAATAGTCAAATGCTCCATAACTGATACGCAGGCCAATACTGAGATTGTTTTCACCTGGTATTTTATCATCATCAAACAGTGAAAATGTCGTATTGTACCATCCTGTCCATGCCTTTCCATTGCCATGAATATTAGCAACGGAGAATGCAGGGTAATTATTGGGGTGATTTTTCAGCTTGATTTGCTGTTTAGAGCCGACATCAATTCTTTGTACTTGCATACCTTGTGTCTTATGACAATCAATAAATTGCCAATAAGCTTTCATGGTTTTTATAAAAGACTGATCATCAAAGTCTTGAGAAGAATACATTTTCTTCTTGTAAGCTTCCGACAACATGGATTCAGGTAATGAATAACCAGGATAGGCTCTATCAATCAAAGTTTTTATAGGAATAGACTCGGCAACTTCTGTTATACCAGAAACTTGGAAGTCACCTAGCTTAGAACGTTTTGAGGTTTCATCAATTTCACGCATATGATCTTCGTGAAAATGTGTGATCAAAGCATAATCTAAGTTGGCTGTCTCCTTTTTTGGATGAAACTGACGTATGTAGTCAATAATCCACTCTCCAGCTGTCTTTGAATCATCTGGTACAAGCTTTGCGTTTCTTGCTGTTAAGGTTCGAGGTCGAGACTCAGAGATATCCCCTGCATCAATTAATAATGTCGTACTGTCAGGAAAGACAATAAATGCGGCATCACCACGCCCTGTATTAATATGATGAATATCTAAATAACCAGTTTGCCATTTTGGTAAATCATTACCTACTAAGCTTGAATTTATGGTTTTAGCTATTATTTTTGATGAAAAAATAATCAGTATGCTGCTGATAATATAAAGAAAATTACGTGCACAAGTCATTTCAAAATACTTCTTATCCCTAACAGGGGTTATGTTATCCCAAATAGGTTATTATGGGAGAAAATAATATTATTTCTCCCATTTTTGTTTTGTGTATAAAATTTTTCTTATTCAAAAAAGACTAAAATTTGTGTTATACCCTTCACGAATGATTTCTAGGTTTTGTTATCTTCACTCCTCACCCCAATCACCTATTAATATAGGATCATGGGGCTTCATCACTCGATGGCCGCACCTAAAAACCATTCGTATTGGGTATAAAAAACTAAAAATTAATTTGGTAAACAGAGGTAGTACCGCTTACTTCGTTACCAACGGAAAGAAAATGTTGCCCATTGCGCTGGAAGTATTCTATTGATTCTGGACCAAGATCTCCGGCTTTAGGGTTATAAATGCCGTTATCGCACTCACCATTATTAACTTTGGTGCATACACTCTCATTGTAGTTCCGATGGTTAACATAAGTAATGAACTTAACCATTGCAGGATCAGAAATATCGTAAACCATGATGCCCCCTTGGCGTTCTAAACCAATAAATGCGTAGTGGCGGCCATTAATATAAGCGACTTCAATAGCCTCTGGTTCGACACCTTTATCATCACTACGGTCATCACCGCTATCATTGTTGTCATTAGTGCTATTAAAGTGTTGTTTTTCGCTGGTTAGAACAATTTTTGCAAAGTCATCACCACTATCATAAACAAGCTGACCATGTTCATCCCAAATGGAAAAAGAACGAGCGCCAAATAATTTTACTGGTTTGTTTGCAGGTATTTTTTTATTAGGTTTAACCAGCTTGAGTCGGCCAAGTTTTTTCTTATCTTTAAGTGATTTTGCTAAAGGGTGGTCTTTCGCGATATTCAGTTCTTTGCCACGTATTTCATCTGAGTGAGCAATACAAAAACCTTGTTTAGTGGTGTAGTCATTTGTGCCTTTGAAATCGTCACTGTCCCAAAAGTAGCCTAATTGATCACATATATGTTGAGTGGTGGTAAAACCATACTCTCTTCCATCACCCTCGTTGGCCGTTACAATATACGTTTTTCCATTAACCGTATAACTGGCAATACTGTCAGGCATATATAGGCTTTCAAGCTGTGGGTAGTATTTAAGATGACCAGCGACGTTGTCTTTATTAGATGCATCTAACCCATAAGATGCCCATGATTTACCTCCAAGGCCAAAAATAGTATCAATTCGGGCAGATTTTACATCAATTTTAGCCAGTGCATTGTTTTCCTGTAATGAAGCAAAAAGCTTTCCGTTGGTAGTAAATGTTAAATACTCTGGTTCAAGGTCTTGAGCAACTGTAGCATTCGGGCCAGAAATACGAACAGTGTTTGGTAGCTCATGATGGCGAGAATTGCCTGCATTAAATGCTTTAAAGTTTATTTGCTTGACCTCAGCATTTAATGCTCCATGGCTTAAGTCAACAAGGGTAATACTACCCTCAGGGTCTACTTGATAGTTTGAACTTGGTTCCCCTTCATTTGCAGTAGCAATATAGCGACCGTCTTTTGAAAAGCTGACCATATCAGGTAGCGAACCAGCAGGAAACGTATTAATCAATGCTAGAGTATCTGAGCGATATAAACCTATAATGCCATGTGCTTGCTTATTTTCATTTTCGATAGCAACGGCAATAAGCCCTTGATGCGTTGCAACACTATTTGCCGCACCAATTTTAATGCCAGCATGCTTACCTGCTGATTGTAGATTAATCGCGCCTGTAGAATAAGGCTTGCCTTGATCATTTAAGCTTATGATATCTACTTGCTTGGCCTGGGCATTGACTACATAAAGTTTGTCTGTACAACTATCATAGCTGACAATTTCTGCTGCTGAGGTAGCAAAATCAGCATCCGCGATTGATGTTCCTATTAACGTTAAACCACTAACAGGTGCTGTACTTTGTGCTGAAGGTTGAGATGCATGACACTCAATTTCTGGTTTTTTGATCTGCTGTGAGTCATTTGAAACGCATGCACCAATGTATGTACTTGTTAGGCATATTGTTAGTATGGACTGTAGTTGTGTTTTCACAAAAGTTGGTTCCTTGTAACGAAGGTGATAAAAGAATAATACTATTATGTAATTAAATTGTTACATGCTGACTTATATTTACTGGTACTATTCGTTTTTTTATTTTTTAGGTTTGATTAAGTAATCGGTTGTAATAATTATTGTTACTTTGAATTATTTACAATAACCGTATAAATGATAAAAAGTAATGACTGCTATTTTGGCTTAATGAAACTGTAAATGTATTTGTGCTATTACAATAAAAATGATTGAGTAAGTGTGGCATAAATAAGTTATTAAAAGATATACATGTTGATACCCTTTATAACTTGTTTGTAAATATACCTATAATATAGTTTAGTCATTGAAACGATAACATAATTGTTATCAACAAACGTACCATTAATTTTATTTTTTTATAAGAATAATAACTACAGCCCTTTGAATTATAGCTCATCGTTTACAAAGGAACCTTTTAAATGAGGATTAAAGCTACATCATATATTTCTGTTGCAATGAGTGCGTTGTTAGTGACAATGACGCATGCGGATGACTTTAATAAGCTTGATCAAGCAGTCCCTGCTAATAATATTATAAACACTCAAGAGCCTGTTTTTGACTTTGATACCGATGGCTGTCTTCCTGCAGCAGGTATAAGTCGAGATGGACGAAAAAACCCAGGATTAAAAAATTCGGGTGGGCTTGCAGAAGGTTGTGATGATAATAATTTTCTAAATACTTCAAATACACTTCATCGATATGCTTGCACAACTTCAGGAAAGGATCAGTTTTGTGGTCATTTTTACGCATTATATTTTGAAAAAGATCAGGTGGCTGCGTGGATAGATGTTTTTGGTCATCGCCATGATTGGGAGCATGTCGCTATTTGGACGACCAACGGTAAAATCACCTATGCAAGTTACAGCGCACATGGAAAATTATATACAAAGCCAGCTTCAAACGTACCTTTTGAAGGGACTCATGTGAAGTTTGTTTATCATAAAGATGGTATTTCTACACATGCAATGCGTTTTGCAAAGTCGAATGAAATTGCTGAAAATCCCTATGGTCAATTTGTGACACCCACTATAGTGAGTTGGTACGAATTAATGGGGGATGGTATTGTTAATCGAGAAATGCGCAATAAATTAAATAGCTTTGATTATGGTAAAGCGACCATTCCTTTAAAAGATAGTAACTTCAGAACAAGGTTAAATGATAACCGACCTGATGGGTATCCACTTTTCTCAGAACAGGATATTGAAGCGTCGAATCCAAATCATAAGGGATAATCTTTTAATATATTAATACCCTAATTTTTGTGCCAGCCTTTTAGTAAACCCCACCCCTTACCAAGGAGAGGGAGGAGTTCGTGCAAGCAGCAGACAACTTTTGTTTCGAAGCACCATCAGTTCCTCCCCTTTGTTGAAGGGGGAGGTTAGGAGGGGGTTAAAAAGCTAGCAGATTTATTTTATTCGCTGCTGATACTGATTTATAAGCAGTTGTATTTGTTCCAGCGTGGCTTCGGCTAAACCTGGTTGGCTAATACATTCACTAAGGCTGCCATAATGCATTTCCAGACATTCTAGTAATAGTTGTCGAATAGCATTTTGATCAGCTTTAAAGGGTAACTCGCTTTGTTCGTAACATTGTTCTAAATGCTGTTCTTTTTTAATAAAAAATTCTTCAACTTGTTGTATTTCCCACTCACCACGCCGAATTGTTTTTAATTGTTCTTTATGAAGGGTTAAGTCCATATCTTGTTCGATAAGAAGTTGTTCTACCTCTAAGAGTAAGCGGACAACGTGATAGGCAAATTTAACATCGTAACCATACTGCTCAACCATTTTGGCTCGTTTGCCTTCGGGTTGTTTAGTTTTCATTTTATGCATTTGTGCATAAGCGTAACCTTTAAATTTTGCCCAACACCCTTTGTGTAAAAACAGTTTGCGTCGTTCTCGAACACGTTCGCCCACGGCTGTACTATGTAAAATACAGTTTCTTGGAACATACAAGCTATCCACTATATTTGGGTTGTTATCCATAAGTAAGCGGAAATATTTAGCAATAGAATAGATGGTAATATCGTATTCTCGACCGCGTCCACCTAATGCGGATGAATCATAAATATGGTGTTGCTGATACTGTTGAAACTTAGGTTGTGCTAAGTCAAAACCAGGAATTTCGCCTCGTAAATGAGGAAATATGTCTGATTTAGGTGGAATCGCGAATCCATATACATCCATATCTGAACTATCATTTGAAACACCATAGGCCATGGAGCCCATGATGACTTCGTAATGTACTGCGTCACTTAAAAATGGAGGAATACCCGGCAGCAGGTTTTTTTTCATTAATTGCTGGGTTGTACTGCTCATAAGCTGACTCTTCGCTATGGGTAAATTATGTACTACGTGTAAATACGGCCATTTGTGTTGGATGACCGTAGTTTTGGTCATTGGCGCCAATGCCTTCGAGTGTTACCTGATAATCATAGTTATCCACAATGCGCTGACACCATGTTGTGAATTCTGCTCGTGTCCACTCAAAGCGATGATCACTATGTCTTCGTTGGGTTTCTGTTAAACCAAATACTACATTATATTCCTGATTAGGGGTGGTGATGATAACCAGTTTGGGTTGTGCAATGTTAAAGACATTTTCAATAAATGCTTCCAGTCGGTCTTCATCCATATGTTCAATCATTTCTATACAGCAAATGCCCTCAAATGAAGTCCAACGGGAATCACTGTAGAATGCAGAACCATGCCAAAGCTGTATACGATGCTGTTGTCTTTCGGACCAATGTTCTAGGCGAAGTCGGCTACTGGCACGATCTAGTGCTTGGGATGAAACATCAACACCAATAATAGATTTAAATTGCGCATGGCTTGCCAGTAACTTCATTAATTTTCCTTCGCCACAACCTAAATCAAGAATGGATTGGACCTGATGGGCAAGTAAGGTATCCATTACTTTTTGCTGGCGTTGTTGATTTAATGTTAGTGATTTTTCAAGTTCGGCTTCAGCTAAATCGGCTTTTTCCTCTGCATCAATTTGTTCTGGTGCCAATGCAGCTAACGCAATTTGAGCATAATGTTTTTTATGCTTTAAATAACGTAATGATATAAATTCTTTAGCGGGATGTTGCGCTAACCAATCACCCCCGCGTAATAATAATTTTTCAATTTCGTCGGCACTTACCCAGTAGTGTTTGTCGTTATCAAGCACGGGCATTAAAACATACAAATGAGAGAGTAAATCGACTAAACGACATTTGTTTTTTAATGTGACCTGATAATAATGACTATGACCCCACTCTGAAAATTGATTATCGAGGGCAATGGGTTCTGCAAAAATTTCATAACCAAGTGGAGAAAACAACTTTTCTAAAACGGGTTGTCCTCCTCGACAGGGTAATACCGGAATATGAACTGTTAAAGGAAGTTTGCAGTCCACTAACGCTTCACGTTCTTTGCAGCGACCTCCTATGGCAGAACGAAAGGCTCTAGCCAAGGCCACACTCATAAATGAATTAGCCGTATAGGGTCGATCATTTAAATAATGAGTAAGCTGTTTGGATGACATCGGTCCACGAAATGTCCGGACTAAGCCAATAGCATCCACCTCAAGTAAAAGAGCGACCTGGCATTGGTTTTCATCATACTGAGGATAGAAGACATGCGCTGTACTGTGACTTAATGAAAAGCTGTGGATACGATCTGGATGCTTATGCAGCAGGTAACTCAAGTCTGTCGGATTAATATTGTTTTCAGGATCATTTTGTAAGGATAAGGTTAATAACATTGTAAATGCTCCAACAGGCTTATAAACGTGGGTCAACGGGTTCTGCAGACAATGCAATCACACCTAAAATACATTCATGCACACGCCGTAAAGGCTCTTGACCCACAAAGCGTTGTAAGGCTGCTAGTCCTAATGAAAACTCTTTAATTGCAAGACGACGTTTTTTACCTAATCCTCGTTTTTTTAAACGCGCTAAATTTTCAGGTGCATCATAGTTGGGACCGTAAATTAAACGCAGATACTCTTTGCCGCGTACTTTCAATGCAGGTTGAGCTAAGCCCACATTGGTGTGGCAGACAAAGTCCATGGGTTTGATCACAATACCTTCTGATCCCTTTTCGAGTAGGCTCTGCCACCATTGGCTGACTGCTTGGCATTCATGTTCTTCTACAGGATGAATAATACGATAATCAGTCGCTTGAATAAGGCCTTTACTGGCTTTAGCCAGATCACTGATATGCGTCATGTGCCATTGGTGGTTTTTATCGGTATGCATTGCACCTTCACTGGCCATAATATGGAAAGGCGCCAGCTTTAGCTGATTCACTTCAGTTACTGACCAGCAATATTGTTGATAAGCTTGTCTAAAGCCACTGATATGCTGATGGTGTGTTGCAATGCGTTGGTTTAAGTCATTTAAATCAACACCTCTTAATGCTGCTTGCTCAAGGAGCAGATTGGCAACAGGTAAAACATTATTTCCTGCACAACCAACGGCTGCATATTGCTGACGGATTAATTCTGATGCTTTAAATGACCAGGGCATCAGCTCACAATCAAGGGTCAACCAGTCAGTCTTGAGTGTATCCCACAGGCCTACGTCTGTGACGGCTTGTTGTACCTCAAGTAAAAATGCTTGCTCTAAAGTGTCATCATTAAAAAATCGCCGTCCTGTCCGTGTATAACAACAGCCAATAGCTTCACTTTGAATACCAAATACCCGACGAGAGACATCGGGTGTTTTACAAATTTGCACAATCGCACGCGATCCCATGTGCTTTTCCTGGCAAATTACAGTTTCCACTTCCATCTGTTGGAAATAATCCAACGCTTGTTGTGGATCCTCTAATAATTCAGCTTCTTCACTCGCATGCGCTGGTGACATGGTAGGGGGCAGGTAGTTTATCCACTTAGGATTAATGGTAAATCGGCTAAGGGTTTCTAGCGCGGCAGCCGCGTACTGCTCTTCAATACAAATTTTGTTACGCAGAGGAGTGGTAATAAAACGCTTACCCTGTACATCACTGATGTTCAGTACATCATCATGACGATGTTGAAGGGAGCGTGTATCTTGCTCTTCAAATAAAGGACGAGAAGGTTCGTAATAAACCTGTGACGCTGGAACACTGACAAGCTCTCGTTCCGGATAGCGTAGCGCTGTTAGCTTGCCACCAAATACACATCCGGTATCAATACAGATCGTATTATTGAAGAACTCAGGCTCAATAGTGGGGGTGTGTCCATAGACCACAAGGGCTTTACCCCGGTAGTCATTGGCCCACTCATAACGAACAGGTAAGCCATACTCATCAGTTTCTCCAGTGGTTTCACCATAGAGGGCAAAAGCACGTACAGTCCCAGAGGCTCGTCCTTGATAGTGTTCTTTCATGCCTGCGTGAGCAGCCACTAAACGACCATTGTCCAGTACATAGTGGCTTATTAAGCCATCTAAAAAGCTGGAAACCTGTTGTATAAATGCTTCTGGTTCGTTTTCTAATTGGGCCAGTGTTTGCTCCAAACCATGATTTACTTTTACTTGCCGGCCTTCCAGCTTACGTTTGAGCTTGTCATCATGGTTGCCACTTACACACAGCGCATGTCCTTGGTGAACCATTGACATGACTAAGCGCAAAACCTCAGGGTTTTTTGGGCCACGATCAACAAGGTCTCCGACAAAAATAGCTTTGCGTTGAGCGGGGGGAGTAATTGAATAAGGATAAACAGGATCTGCAGTATTTTGATCCACATGATATCCCAGCTTTGTTAGGAGCGTGACTAACTCATCAAAGCAACCGTGGATATCACCAATAATGTCAAAGGGACCTGTCTCGTTTCGTTTATCAGTCCACAGCGGAATGCGTTTGAAACTAACCCGATTGATCTCTTCTTCACTTTTTAAAATATGGACCTGTGAAAAACCTTCCCGTTTAAGTTGGCGCATTGAACGCCTCAACTGACGGGCTTGATTACGAATAACATGAGGACCAAAATCACGGTCTGGACGCGTTTTGTTACGTTCTAGACAGGTGGATTCAGCAATATCCAAAACAATAGCCTGGGCAAAACAATGCTGTTTGCGAGCGACTCGAAGTAAAGAGCGTCGCGCTGATTCTTGAACGTTTGTAGCGTCGACTACCGTCAGCAGTCCACGACGTAATCTACGCTCTGCAATGAGGTGAAGTACATCAAAGGCATCTGCAGAGGCATCTTGTGCATTTTCATCATCAGAGACGAGGCCTCGGCAAACATCTGAGGATAATATTTCTGTCGATAAAAAATGTTTGCGAGCAAAGGTACTTTTTCCTGCACCTGAAGTGCCTACCAGTAAAATTAACGAAACTTCAGGTATTTGTATTTCTTTTTCTGTCATTATTGTGGTCATTAGCGAATTATCATTTATTAAACATCTTGAGCACGGCCTAACCCACTCTGTGAACGTTAGGTGCTATTACTAACTGTGTAAAAGTATTGTCGCCAGTTAAAAGTGTAAGCATGATACAGCTAATTCTATGCCATATTTGTAACTTATTGATATTCAATGAGTTATTAGTTTTTAGGTCTCTTTAATATAAGCTTAATTCTATCTAGTTAAATAAAATATTACCTATTTAGATAGTCTATTCAAAATGCTTTAGGTCAAACTAAATTTTACGGTTCTCTGTATCATAGCGTCTTTTTATTTGGCTTTGGTGCCTTTGGAAAAACTACATGCAGTTAGATCAGTACGTTTATACGTTTGGCCAGTATCTACGTCAGCGTTTTAATGAGAAGGTTCATAAACTATCAATTCATGCCGGGTTTACCTGTCCAAACCGTGACGGCACCTTGGGCATTGGTGGTTGTACATTTTGTAATAATGCTTCCTTTAATAGTGAAGTAAAGACCAATAAAAACATAAGCGAACAGTTAAGCTCGGCAAAAGTAAATGTGCGAGCTAAAAAATATTTAGCCTATTTTCAAGCTTATACGAATACCTATGCTGAAGTGTCCGCGCTACAGCAAATGTATGAAGAAGCATTACGGAGCAATAATATTGTTGGCCTATGTGTTGGAACACGTCCAGATTGTCTGCCTGAAAGTGTTTTGTCATTACTTTCCAGTTATCAACAACAAGGTTATGAGGTTTGGCTAGAGCTTGGCTTACAAACTGCAAATGACGATACTTTAATACGCATTAATCGAGGACATAATTTCGCCGCTTATGTGGACGCGGTGAAACGAATACAACAGTATAAGCTTAATATTTGTACGCATTTGATCGTGGGGTTGCCAGGTGAATCTGCACAAACGAGCTTTGATACGTTGTCTAAAGTGATTGACTTAGGCTGCGAAGGATTAAAGTTGCATCCTTTAATGGTGGTTAAGGGAAGTCAAATGGCAAAACAATGGAAAAATGGATTGTTATCAACACTAACTGCAGATGAATATGCAGCGATTGCCGCAGAAATGATCCGCCAAACACCGAAAGATATCGTATTTCATCGCGTATCCGCGACGGCAAAGCGGCCAACTTTATTAGCACCAGAGTGGTGTAATAATCGCTGGCCAGTGATTAATCAAATTGTTAAACATCTCAATGAAAAAGGAGGTCAAGGTAGTGGATTAATTTAATATTATTTCATTTTTGAAATACACTGAGTTGAGTGGATTAAGCTATGGACGGATGAGCCGATCCGTTTTATCGTTCAGTGAACGAATATCATTTTTCATATCTTCTGTGATTTCATTCACTCTATTTTTTTCAAGCGCAATAAGCTCAGTAATATGCTGGATATTTTGGCTATTTTGATCAATTCGCTTGTCAATGGTTCCCCCCCAAACGAATAGTGAAATAATAACGGTCACGGTACTGATGATGTGCGTCATGTTGACGGTTTTATCAAGCTGCCAGTGTCCATGCGGTATAATATGTGGCTGCATGTTTTTCTCCAAATAGTCTTACAATTTTCGCTAATACCTAAGTACTTCATTATAGGTGTAGTCGTTAGCAGAGTAGTCAAAACTGAAAGTGATTTGTAGGTGAAAAATTTCAATTTTTTCATGCATGATGTTAGTTGTCAGTCATAGCATGACTGACAACATTGATTTAGGGCTGGAAGAGGTTAGTGTTTTTTGTGGCTTGCGAATAGAATATTGTAGACATGACGCCGTGTAATACCAAATGTTAATGCTAGTTTATCAATGGGATAACCATCATCATGATATTTTTTAATCAGTGCATTACGTGAGCGTATAAAAATGGATTTACGAGGTAGCTCAACAGTTTCACCTGAAAAATGTTCACTGAGAAGTTTTGCGCTTTCATGGCCAATTGCCAGTGAAATAGGGTGATCAGGACTTGTATCATGAGGTATGTAAACCCGGGCTCCTCCTAAACGTTGTGCTAACGTAAGAGTGGCATCTAGTCCTATGATAGTGGCAGCGCTTTTTAGAAAGCCTGGTAGTTCAGTTTCGTATATATTTTGTGTGTTCATTTGTTATTCCTAGTAAGATAGTCTTCTGTAATATGTAAACTCGCTGAGAACTTTTATAAGCTGTTCTTTGTACTGCTACCTCCTCAAGGAAGTGCAAGTGCGAGATTTGATTCCTCTATGGGAAAGAAGTACGCCATCTTGTGAACTCTTCGAAATATTATGTTCAATAGGTCATTTTGTTTTTTTGTGAAGAGCACTGAATGGTTCTAAAAATTCTTATAGGGAAAAATATACCTATTATTGCAGGCAAAAGTGTATTAATTCACATCTGTGTGTTACAGCACTTTATGTATACAAACTAGGTATTACTATTAGGTCAAAATTTTTTATAGTTCAATTCATTTGTATTACTTATATGTGTTCATTTTTAAGTTGTTTAATACGTTAATTCAAAACATGATTATTCCTCCTGTGTTTTAAACAATTATTAAAGGAAAGTGTTGACTAGCTAAAGGTTAAACGTTTGTTTTCTTCTAGCCGTTTATACTCGTTGCTAAGAGTGTACTTGGTTTAGATAGGCTCCATGTCATGTAAGTATGTTTCTTACCTCCTTGAGTACCATTATAAGTCTTCAATTTTACAACTAAAAGTTGTTATAATCAACTGGAAGTTGTTCATCATGATTGTCACAAAATCGACATGTGGTGTACTATGCACGCACTCTAATAAGGGCTTGATTTTGCTTTAGAGGCGTGAGTATGAAGTGATTGTAGTCGTGAGCTTAGCAAGCAATAGCATTGATACAGAAAGAGATTCATGAAGAATACGTATTGAACATTTTTTAGGCAATATGATTATGATTGGCGATAGAGTGAAACTGGCCCGGGAACATTTTTCCCTGACACAAGATGAGTTAGCAAGTACGATTAATATTTCTCAAACTGCAATTTATAAGATTGAGGATGGCTTAACTCAAAACCCCCGATGTCTAGGTAAGCTTGCCGAAGTCCTGAGGGTTTCTCCTGAGTGGCTACAGTTTGGCATCAATCCACCGGCCTGGCTTAAAGAGTCTCAACATACTACAGAGGCTATTAATGATATTGAGACAGGTTACCCACTCCTAAGCTGGGTTCAGGCGGGGGCATGGCAGCCTATTGATGAAGTTGAACTGTATGAGGCAAAACGTCTGTGCTGCCCAGTTAAATGCAGTGTGGATACCTTTGTTCTGAGAGTGCAAGGGATCAGTATGGAACCTATGTTTCACGAAGATGACTTAATCTTTGTTGATCCGAATGTTGAGTGCCGAAGTGGCTCGTTTATTATTGCTCGTTTAGATGACCATAATGAAGCTACGTTTAAGCAGTTGATTATTGAGGGGGGACAACGGTATTTGAAACCACTGAACCCTGATTGGCCAGAGAAAATAATCCCATTGAAGGGAAGCTCATGTTCAGTTGTAGGTACAGTCATCTTTGCTGGTCGAGCATTTGCTTAAAACTATAAGTTGTATTTTGTGTGTAATAGTTTTTGTAGATAGTGACGGCAAATTTATTATTGCTGCGATAGGAATATGCCTATAGCTAATTTTTATTAGTAAGTTTATACGACATTAAAACTTCATTAAGAGGAGGATATTGTAAGCTAGTCGAACAGATAATAAAAAAAATAATTTTAAATAGAATAACTATAAATAGTTATTTAGTCTAAAAACTATGCCAGCAAGATATAACAATTCGCTTTAGTTGTCTTGTTATCAATTGCAACATAACAATTTTACTTAATTAAATCCTATCTATACTGATACCTGTCGAAGAAGTAATTCGACTTTATACATTTATATCCTTTGTGAATCAATTTTAGGGTTTACTATAAACTTAAGAATTATGAAATTTTAAATGTTTTCTATATAGATGATTGCAGCAATGTAGTAAGCGAGTAAGGTTTTAATAAGGATTAAATTAAACAGGGAGACAGTTTATGTTGCCTAAAACATTGAAACGCTATCTGCGTTTTATTCTTCCAGCTATCTTTATTCTCTTTTCATCTTCGTTATTTGCGTTTGAGCGAAATGAGTTAGTACTGCAAAATGCACCTACCGCAACATCGTTTATTAAAGGAACAGATGAAACGGTCACTTATCATATTGTTGATGGTTTAGCGATTTACGGTGGTGATATTATCCTTGGTGAGCATGAAGATATTCAAAAAAATGGTATTGTGCCATGGATTGTTAAACCCTGGTCTAATGCTGAAGATGCGCAATCAGGTGCGCCTTCAACCAATACCAGGCTTCGTTGGCCAAATGGTGTTTTATATTACTCATTTAATAGCAGTTATCCATCTCAATATCGTCAAAGAGTAAGGGATGCCTTAACGTATGTTGAAGGTCTGACCAATGTTAAATTTGTCGAAAATAGCCAGCAACGAAATAGAGTCGTTGTCGAAAATGGTTCTGGTTGCTGGTCTTATGTTGGTATGCTTGGAGGAGCCCAAAGATTATCGTTAAGTACCAACGGCTGTGTTATTCGAGCAATTGTGGGTCACGAATTTATGCATGCTTTAGGGATTTATCACGAGCAATCGCGTAAAGATAGAGATCAGTATGTCACTATTCATTGGAATAATATTCAGAGTGGTATGGAGGGTAATTTTCAAAAACAATCAGATACTGATACTTCTGCTACTCCCTATGATTATTACTCTGTTATGCACTATCATGCTTGGGCATTTGCGAAAAACAGCAGCCAGCCTACTATTTCACCTAAAGACCCCAATATTCCGTTAGAAGATTTAGGTAATTATGATGGTTTAACAAAATATGATGCAAAAACGATTAATTGGATGTATCCAAGTGATACCAATGAAAAACCAAAAATAGAAATGAAGGTCAGTAGTGCCGAAATTAAGAAAAATCAGGTTTATGATTTAGTGGTTGATTTTTATGACGATGGTGGTGTGGATAACTTAAAAATTGGTGCGCAGTCAGATAACCTTGCTTTGCTGCCTGATAGTAATATCTTAATTGATAAAGGCGATACGCCAAGTCAGCGCTTAATAGTGATGGCACCGGCTAAAGATATGATTGGTGTAGCTAACGTGACTATAAGAGCATCAGATGAACAGGGGGAAGAGACTACAGCCATTTTTAAATTGACTGTGAAGGATGATGATCCTGGACCAGATAAAAAATATATCATGATTGTCTCTGCTTTAGGTGCATGTGTCACACTAGAAAAATCCGATGATGGAAATAAATATCCAGTGAAACCTGTATACTGCCAAGCAGATAAAAATCAGCTATGGTCGGTAGAAACTAATGGATTTATACGTTCAAAAATGGATAAAGATGTTTGTTTGCAGGTATCAGAAATAAATCGAGGTCAGATTGTTTTTGCTGCGAAATGTGTAGAAGATGATAGTAACCGTTGGGCTGTTGAAAATGAGTTTATTCGTAACCTGGCGAATAGAAGCTTAGTATTGGATTATTTTATCAGCTCTTTAGAGTTCGGATTATGGGATTTTCACGGCGGCAATAATCAAAAGTGGATCTTAGTTAAGAAAGAGCAACTTTATCGCCTACCTTTGCTACTCCCAAATGTGTTCTGATCGGAACTTGCTTTTGTAGCTGTAAAAATGCGTACAACTAAATGATAATGAAAAATTTGAAACCAGCCTCTTATGGCTGGTTTTTTTGTTAGCTGTTTTTTCTACATTAACTTTTGTTGGGGCAGTGGTTGGATAAAAATACATTTAAATTTGTCTAACAAAAACAGTTTATGAGACTGGTAAGTCAATAGGGGTGTGTATCTGTATTTTTCTTATTTGCTTGGAGATATAGAACAGGCATGTAATAAGTCTTTGGATTATTTGTTCACTGCACTTTGAAGTAGATTAAGCTAAGTTATAAGTGTTATGTATTCTAATAAAATAGGCTTGAAGTATGGAATCCGTCATTCAATGGTTAAAGAAAAATAAAATAACGGAAGTTGAGTGTCTTATATCAGATTTTACTGGTATTGCTCGTGGAAAAATTATGCCTGCTGATAAGTTCTGTAAAGAGCAAGGGATTCGTCTGCCTGAAAGTGTGTTAATTCAAACGGTAACAGGAGACTACCTTGATGAGGAGCCTTATTACGATGTCATCGATCCTGCGGAAGTCGATGTGCGTCTTCGTCCAGATGAGTCTGCTGTTTACCTCGTGCCATGGGCGCTGGAGCCAACAGCTCAGATCATCCATGATGTCTATGATAAAAAGGGTAACCCTATAGAGTTATCACCGCGTAATTTATTAAAAAAAGTACTCAAGCTTTACTATCGCAAAGGCTGGCAACCCATTGTAGCGCCAGAACTGGAGTTTTATCTTACACAAATTAATGTCAATCCTGACCACCCATTACAACCACCTGTAGGTCGCTCTGGTCGTCAGGAAACGGGTAGACAGTCTTACAGCATTGATGCTGTAAATGAGTTTGACCCTCTGTTTGAAGATATTTATGACTTCTGTGAAGCTCAACAGTTAGATGTGGATACACTCATCCATGAAGAGGGGACGGCACAGATGGAAATCAATTTCCGTCATGGTAGTCCACTTGAGCTAGCAGATCAGGTTTTTCTGTTCAAACGCACGGTGCGTGAAGTGGCTTTAAAACACAATATGACGGCTACCTTTATGGCTAAGCCAATATCGGATGAGCCTGGTAGTGCAATGCATGTGCATCAAAGTATTCATGAGCAGAAAACATCACTAAATATCTTCACGGGTGCTAATGGAGAAAATACAGATTATTTTTATGGCTATATTGCTGGCTTACAAAAGTATATGCCTTCTGCTATGCCTTTATTTGCACCGAATGTGAATTCTTATCGACGCTTTTTGCCTGGAGAGTCTGCACCCGTTAATGTTGAGTGGGGCGTTGATAATCGTACTGTGGCATTACGTGTTCCTGATTCTGATGGGGAAAGTAAACGTGTTGAAAACCGCTTACCTGGGGCTGATGCAAACCCTTATTTAGCCATTGCTGGGTCGTTGTTATGTGGCTATATGGGCATGACTGAAGGCTTACATCCTACCGCACCCTTTGAAGGAAGTGCTTATCATTCAGAAAGTATGCGTTTACCTTTGAGTCTTGAGCATGCCCTGATGATGTTGGAGGACTGCCAGCCACTGTGTGAGATGTTAGGTAAAAAGTTTGTCAGGGCTTATATCGCGGTTAAAGAAGCAGAAAGCGAAAACTTTAAGAGGATTATTAGTTCTTGGGAGCGTAAATATTTACTAATGACAGTTTAAGTATTTGTTTAATGTATGTTAACGAACCATGATGAAATGTTATGCTGTGGTAATACTCTTTACACACGACACTGGGGGTGAGTTGCGTCAGTAACTTAACATTAGCAATTAAAAGCAATGAGTCTTTTCGTACTCTACACTGAGGTTACAAAGCAAAGCGAGCCTTCCCCTAAATGGTGTGTTACGAGTAAACACTTTGAGGTTTGTGTTCATTCAACCAGATAAGGACGGCTGATGGTCAAGAAGTTAGTGTCATGGGGAGTGATTTGTAGCGTTACAGTATTACAAAGCCTTAGCCTTTTTGCTGCAGAGCAGCAAAAGTCAAGGTTACACGTATATAACTGGAATGATTATATTGCAGAAAACACGATTTCTGTCTTTGAAGAGCGAACGGGTGTAAAAGTTATATATGATGTATACGACAGCAATGAAGTGCTAGAAGCCAAAGTATTAGCAGGGGGCTCAGGCTTTGATATTGTTGTGCCTTCAGATAACCCTTTCTTTGCAAATCAAATCAAGGCATCAGCTTATCAGCCTTTGGATAAGTCGAAGCTCCCTAATTGGAAAAAGTTAGATCCTTCCTTACTGGAAAAAGTGGCCGAAAGCGCTGATCCAGGTAATAAATATGGAATTCCTTATCTGTGGGGCACAACAGGTATTGGTTATAACCCCCAAAAAGTTCAGGAAGTGTTAGGGAAGGACGTGCCTGTAGATAGCTGGGGTCTGGTGTTTAACCCCAAATATATGAAAAAACTGGCGCATTGTGGTGTAAGTTTTTTAGATGCACCTTTAGAAATCCTTCCTGCTGCATTAAAATACCTCAGCCTTGATCCCAATAGCACAAATAAGGCTGATTATATCAAGGCAACCGAACTTCTTCTGGCTGTTCGTCCCTATGTAACCTACTTTCACTCATCAAAATATATTGCTGATCTGGCAAATGGTGACACCTGTGTGGCTATAGGTTTTTCTGGTGATATTTTGCAAGCACGGGATAGAGCAGAAGAAGCTAATAATGGGATAAACATTCAGTATGTTATTCCTAAAGAGGGGGCACAGTTGTGGTTTGATATGCTCGCAATCCCAGCCGATGCCAAGCATGTTGATGAAGCCTATGCTTTTTTGAATTATTTGCTTGAGCCTGAAGCCATTGCTCAAATCACAAATTATGTGTCTTATGCCAACCCCAATTTGGTGGCGAATGAATACGTAGATGAAGAAATTAAGAATGACCCTGGGATATACCCTCCTCCCGCGATCAGAAAAAACTTATATAAGACGGTCGTCTTACCCAAAAAAATCAACCGTATTATTACTCGGTCTTGGACGAGAGTGAAATCGGGACGCTGATGTGTCTCCTGCTTAATAACAAGTAAGCATAGGGAGACACGTTTAGGGGGAGAGCCAGCACAGCTCTCCTTTCTTAATTTTGGATGTAGTAATCCAGCAATGGAGAGTTCAATGTCTATTGCATCTGGTAACACATATACCAATGGTAACCATGCCCAGCGCAACGAAGTCCTGGTAAAGCTTGATCGCTTAACAAAAAAGTTTGGTGATACGGTTGCAGTTGATGATGTCAGCTTGACGATAAAAAAGGGTGAAATTTTTGCCTTGTTAGGTGGTTCAGGCTCTGGTAAGTCAACTTTATTAAGAATGTTGGCAGGATTTGAAATGCCTTCCGAAGGGCGCATTTTTTTGGATGGTCAAGATATTACATCTTTGCCTCCGTATGAGCGTCCCATCAATATGATGTTTCAGTCATATGCGTTATTTCCTCATATGACGGTGGAGCAAAATATAGCGTTTGGTCTGAAGCAGGATAAATTGCCCAAGGCAGATATAAAAGCACGTGTTCAGGAACTATTGCGTTTGGTGCATATGGAAAAGTACGCTAAACGCAAACCACATCAACTGTCAGGTGGTCAGAAGCAACGCGTTGCTTTAGCTAGAAGCCTGGCAAAAAGACCAAAGTTATTGTTACTGGATGAGCCCATGGGGGCTTTGGATAAAAAGCTGCGTACACAAATGCAGCTGGAAGTAGTGACTATTCTGGAAGAAGTTGGCGTGACCTGCGTTATGGTGACTCATGATCAGGAAGAAGCCATGACCATGGCTGAAAGAATTGGCATTATGAATGATGGTTGGATTGTCCAAGTCGGTACACCCGTTGATATTTATGAAACACCCAACTGTCGGATGACCGCTGAGTTTATTGGTTCAGTGAATATCTTCAATGGGGTGATTACTAAGGAAGAGGCTGATCATGTCATTATTAACTCGACAGAGTTGAATAATGCAATCCACATCGACCACGGCATTATGGCGCCATTGGATGAGCGAACCGTTTATGTGGCTGTTCGACCTGAGAAAACTCTGATTACCAAAGAACACCCTGAGCAGGAATTTAACTGGTCGAAAGGTATCGTTCACGATATTGCTTATTTGGGTGGGCACTCCGTTTACTATGTAAAACTCCCATCAGGCATGATTGTACAGTCTATGATGGCTAACTCTGAGCGGAGTATGGGACGCCCAACGTGGGATGAATCCGTTTATGTCAGTTGGGAATCCAGTAGTGGGGTAGTGTTGACGTCATGAAGTGTCTTTTACGTATGCTGCCAAAAGGAAGAACGCTGGTGATCAGCGTTCCATTTCTCTGGTTGCTGTTATTCTTCTTTGTGCCATTTATTATTGTTCTCAAAATCAGCTTTTCCGAAGCAGAAGTGGCAATACCTCCTTACTCGGAAATTTTTCAGTTTGCTGATGATACATTGAGAATTTTGTTGAACTTAGGCAATTATGTTTTTTTGTCTGAGGACGAGCTTTACTGGTCTGCTTATTTAAGTTCAGTCAAAATTGCGTTTATTTCATCGTTGATCTGTTTGTGTATAGGCTACCCTATGGCTTATGCCATGGCTCGAGCAAATCAGCGTACTCAAACAATTCTGTTGTTATTGATCCTGTTACCCTCATGGACATCATTTTTGATTCGAGTGTATGCCTGGATCGGCATTTTAAAAAATAATGGACTCATTAATAACCTGCTTATGTGGCTCGGCCTGATTGATAGCCCACTGCCAATGTTAAATACAAATTTTGCAGTATATGTAGGTATCGTATACACCTACTTACCTTTTATGGTGTTGCCACTCTATGCAAACCTCATCAAACTTGATCATAGTTTGCTGGAGGCTGCCTCAGATCTTGGTTGCAAGCCATGGAAAGTCTTCTTTGAGGTGACATTACCACTTTCCAGAAATGGCATCATCGCGGGCTCAATGTTGGTCTTTATTCCTGTAGTTGGTGAGTTTGTGATTCCTGAGCTATTGGGTGGGCCTGAGTCGTTAATGATTGGTAAGGTACTTTGGCAAGAGTTCTTTAATAATCGTGATTGGCCCATTGCCGCAGCATTGGCCATTGTTATGCTGGTGATTTTGAGTATTCCTATTGCTTACTTTAACCATCACCAGGCAAAAGAGATGGAAGGATGAGTATGGCTAGCCGCAAACTGACGTTTTCTAATGTGGTGTTATGCTTAGGGTTGTTATTTCTTTACTTACCCATGTTTATTCTCGTCCTTTATTCTTTTAATGCTTCTAAGCTTGTTACTGTTTGGGCTGGATTCTCTGGTAAATGGTATGTCGAACTCTTTGCAGATGACCAGCTTATGTCCGCTGTTTGGATGAGCTTGAGGATTGCATTTTTTAGTTCATGTATGGCCGTCATTTTAGGCACGATGGCGGCCTTTGTGATGACGCGTTTCCATCGTTTTCGAGGTAAGCCTCTATTTAGTGGAATGATTACTGCCCCTCTCGTTATGCCTGATGTGATCACTGGTTTATCATTACTATTACTCTTTGTTGCTATGTCACAACTCATTGGCTGGCCTGCAGAGCGAGGCATGTTAACCATATGGATTGCCCATGTAACCTTTTCCTCGGCGTATGTTGCAGTAGTAGTTTCGTCACGCTTAAGGGAAGTTGATACCTCCATTGAGGAGGCTGCAATGGATTTGGGTGCAACGCCCTTTAAAACATTTTTCCTTATTACTATCCCGGTCATTGCACCTGCAATCGCTGCAGGGTGGTTGCTGGCATTTACTCTTTCTCTAGATGACTTGGTTATTGCAAGTTTTGTTTCTGGTCCTGGCTCTACAACATTACCTATGGTGGTTTTTTCATCGGTTAGGCTTGGCGTTAGCCCTAAAATAAATGCATTAGCCACACTTTTTATTCTGGTTGTGTCTTTTGCTGCCTTCATTGCATGGTGGTTGGCGAGACGAGCTGAAGCAAGGAGGCGTAGCCCGATTCGTACTGAAGAGGAAGTAAACTGGACAAACCATTTATCGAATCAGCCATAAGCTGAATTAAATAGGATAATGGATTATAAAAAATGCCATTATTGATTATAGGAAAATAAGCTGTAAAAAATATTAACTCGCGAAGAATATAAGCCCCATTAAAATTTTTTAATGGGGCTTATTAATAATTAGCTTTTTTTATAGAAGAATAAGTTAACGCGAAGACTTATTTGTTAAGGTGGCATTAAGTAAAAAGCGTTAATGATTTTAGCTCTAAGTATCAGTCTGTTACAAATACCAATGGATTTTAAATAAATAGCACAGTACTGAGTTTTCTCACATTAAAAAATAATTTGTTTAGTGATGCAGAGCATAACCTTATTAATCAAGGATGAATTATTAATGAGGCAATAGGTCTATTTGTAAAGGTTAGACTTAGAGGAAAAATCATGAAAAAGTGGCTTCTGATGCTTTTAGGCGCAGCGCCACTAATGGCATTTGCTGCTCAAAAATCTAATGAGCTGGTAAATATCGTTAAAGAGCAACCGTTAAGATCAGTTTCAGTTGCCGCGCCTGAAAGAGACAAATTTAGTCGTAAAGATGGTTCGGGTTTTTATTGGGAATTACTAAAGACTATATACGAACCACTTGGTATTGAGTTAAAACATCTTAGTATGCCTTCCGCTCGAGCACTTAAAATAGCTGACCAGAAATACCAGCTACTTGATGGGTTAATTGCCCAGCCTAAGTTGACGAGTTATGACCTGCTATTACCCAAATACGCCACTCATACAGAAAAGGTGAGTGTTGTATATAAGAAACGGGTCATTTGGAAATGGACAGGTAAGGCTTTACTTAGAAATAGGATAGTAACCTGGCCAGTCGGTATGAACTTTGTTGAAAAAGATAAAAGAAACTTTAGGTTACGAGAGTTTAAAACGAACAAGGAAGCTATTGAGTTGGTTGATACTGGTAAGGTTCACTTCTTGATTGATAAGTCTTATAAAATTCGGGAGCTGTTTGAGTCGGGGGTGTTGGATAAGGAAAGGTTTGAGGTGGCAGACTTTGAAAGTGAGCAGGATGCCTTTATTGCATTTGTTAATCGGGATCATTCTCGTTATCTGATAAAGATATTCAATACAAGGATCGAAGAGCTGTTCAAGGTAGGTAAACTACAAGCGCTTTATGATAAGTGGAATATCCCCATGCCAAAAAGCTTAAAGACGCAACTGACAGTGAACGATACGTGATGTAACTTCTTACCACGCTGTTTTGGGATAAAAAGTAATAGAGCATCTATTGTTTGATCGTTTTTTATACAGTTGCTGGTGAGTGTACTTCTATTATGATGTTACACCTGCCTTCTTATGTAAGATTTGTTGAAAATTCAATTGACATAGTCTGCAAATAGCTTATACTGCGCCCCACTTCAGCGGTAACGGTTTTCAAGCCTCCGACGCAGCAAGTTAACCCCTTAGTTTAAAAGGCGGTTAGCGATTGATACGCGTCAAACGTCGTTTAACAAGATGACGGAAAAAAGGAGGGGTTGACAAAGTTACCCAGTGCGCTAGAATGCGCGGCCGCTGAGAGGCGAGTTGAGGTGTGTTTGAGCTTGAAAATAAAGTTTAAAACACGGCTTGACAAAACAAGGCGAGGCAGTAGAATAGCCGG